>JAFRYE010000077.1 GCA_017441265.1 Lachnospiraceae bacterium
AGGCTTAAAGGCCACATAATTATTTTTCAATAAAACCGTGCCACCCATAGTCGGCTCAAGCCGACAACTTAAGCCACAAGGCTCTTTACATATCGGCACGAATATGCAATTCAGGCAGTACACCCCAGTGTGCTGTTAGCTTTGCTGTTCGTGATGATATGTAGAGGGTCTTTTTGTTTTGCCCTTAGAATCTTGAAAATTGAATCCCACAGCAGGAGTGATACCTTACCTCAGTAAGAGTGTGCCACGATACCTTAAGGAGGGGCTAGCGCGCCGGGTAAGGCAATACCTGTTCTGTCACGCTAAGGCAGATCAGAGGAACGGTACTGTATGTGGACTACATAATTCGTCAGCACCTATGGTGCGTAACAAAACGTGCTTTGCGCTGTCCTTGCCGGGTAGGAGTTTCCCTCCTACCCTCAAGGGCTGGCGCCTGCTGACGGCAAAAAACAGCCGAACACAGCCAACAGCGCAGTCTGATTCGGGCAGCACCCAGTCTCGAAAAAACTGTGCGCCTACAAACGGCTGAAACGGCGTGTCCTTTTTCGGCACTCGCCAACGGTAGTATATATGAGGGCTGTTCTGTTTACATAAATTTTGAAGGGAGTTGATAGATTGAGAGATCTGATCACAAAGACAAGCGAGGAGATCATGACCACGCTATACCAACCTACGGTGTTCACCGTGGACGGCTTGCTGGCTCAAGGGCTATTCATCCTCGCAGGCTCACCGAAGGTGGGCAAGTCGTGGCTGGCATTGGAGTTGTGCCTTTCTGTCGCAAAGGGCGAGCCGTTGCTCGACCGCCCTACACAGCAAGGCTCGGCGCTGTACTTCTGTTTGGAGGACAGCTACCCACGCATTCAGTCTCGGCTCTATGAACTGACTGATGAGCCCTCGGACAAGCTGTTCTTTGCGCTCAGGGCTGACACTATCGGCAACGGTCTGGAGGAGCAGATCATCAAGTTCAAGTCTGAGCATGACGACCTGCGACTGGTGGTCATCGACACGCTGCAAATGGTCCGTAACGAAACGGAGTCCAGCTACGGCAGCGACTATGCTGAGATAGTCCCACTGAAAAATTTGGCGGAGCGGCTTGGGATAACGATAGTGCTTGTCCACCACCTGCGCAAAGCTGCGGACAGCGACCCGTTCAATATGATATCGGGGAGTACAGGGTTAAGCGGTGCGACTGACGGCCAGCTGGTGCTGAAAAAAGATAAGAGAGGTGGTACGCAAGCTGTGCTCTATGTCACCGGGCGTGACATAGAAGATCAGGAACTGTCGCTTACCAAACAGGGAGCAAGGTGGGTGCTTGCCGACGAGCATACTGAAAAGCCGCCGGACACTTTCCCTTTCGCCATACATGACTTGATGGCGAAGCTGTGTTCGTTCAGAGGCTCGGCAACGGAGCTGTGCGGTCTGCTGAAAGACAGGTTCGGCGGTGAGTATTTTGTCAACCGACTGACGAGAGATATGTTCAAACACGCCTACGAACTCCGTGACCTGGGTGTGATCTTCGAGCCGAAACGCAGCAACGGTCAGCGGCTCCTGCTGCTTCGCTATGATAAAAACAGTGACAGTAGTGACGGTAAAATACTGATGTCCGAGCAGCCGCAAACTGCTGACCCTACCGTCACTTCTGACGATGCAGACTGTTCGGAAACCGTTGAAAATGCGGCATCTGCGGTTGATGATGTCAGTACAAGCGCAGATGATTTTACTGACCCTGAGCCCGCAACTGCTGTCCCTGCTGACGGTGCTGCCGACCCTGAGTATGTTCTCATCGACGGCAAGCAAGTACCTATCGTGAGGTTCTCGCTCGACGACCTGCTTAACCGTAGCGCCGCCAAGATCAGGGCGCAGATCTATCAAGAGCGGGGTATCCTTGTGCCGGAGTTCAAACTCGCGCCGTGAGCCGATTTAAGCCCGCCCTCCTCCGAGGTCGGGTAAACAGCCGAGAGCACTCACAAAACCCCTCACAAGCGATTTGTGGGCGGCTGTGGGGCGCACAAGGCAGAGCGCACCGTTTCTCTTTCCGCCAATGATTGTGTGCTGAATATCGGGAGTTTTTGGCAGTCCGTTTACGAGGGCAAAAGCGTTGGGGTCAGAGTGATGCTGCGCATCACTCGGTCAAAGCCAGCATCGCCTCTGGCTGTCCACCTGCTCCGTAAAAGCGGGCTGGCGGCCGCCGAGGCAGCTGGCTCGGGGAGAACCCCGGACCCCCTTTATGACGAAAAGAAAAAGACCACTCCCCCGAAACGAGGGAGTGGTCGGAAAGGAGTTCAGATGAGAAAAAGGAGAGAGGTGAGGAAAATGGACTATACACCGCAAGGCTGAATTTCCGCCGACTTGACAGTTTGCGGGTTAAAGTGCAGGCGTCAAAGCCGCCTGCACAACCACCTCGGACGGGCAAAGCCCGCCGAAAATACGCCGTTTGCAGAGTTCAGCACAATGGTGTCAAAATCCCAAAATGCGAAAAATGGCGGCGTCAAAATTCTGAAAACAGGGCTGAAACGGCGTAGGTGCGGACTGTTTCGATGGAGTCAAGACCCTAAATAAACAATTACAGAAAGGACAGATGAAAAAATGAACAATGCAATTATCACAAGCGTAACGACCGAGACAACAAGGAGAGTGATAACAAAATGGCTGAAAAGACAAACGATACCAGCTTTACGATGGAAACATTGTTATACACAGATATGCAGCTTGAGATCGACGGCATGAGCTTTGAGGTAAATATATATTTCCCGAAGGAAAATGCCGATTCTGTTTCGGACAAGCTGATGTATCTTGCAGAAGGCAAAAAGGTAAGTTAACAAAAAGTTTTCTGGATTTTCAAGCCGGATAGTGATATACTCTTTGGTGATCCTATTCGGTTTGATTTCAGAACAGACTTGTTCGGAATGGAGGAATACGATGAAAGGATCAAACACGAATAACAATTTAATTACTGCGCTTTATTGCAGACTGTCTGTCGAGGATATGCGCATGGGTGAGTCGATGTCTATCGAAAACCAGCGTCTTATGCTGACCGAGTTTGCGCAGCAGCGTGGATTCAAGAATATCAAGCTGTATATTGATGACGGCTACAGCGGAACAAACAACAGCCGCCCTGCCTATGTTGAAATGCTGAATGACATTTACGATGATAAAATCGGAACGGTCATAGTCAAGGATCAAAGTAGGCTTAGCCGTGACCACCTTGAGAGCGACAAGCTGATGGAGCTGGTATTCCCGACCTACAATGTGCGCTTTATTGCAGTCACGGACGGCGTGGACAGCGCTAACGGGTTCAACGATATGACCACTATGCGCAACTGGTTCAATGACTTCTTTGCAAGGGATACCAGTAAGAAGATAAGAGCTGTTCAGCGAGCAAAGGGTGAGCGAGGCGAGCGTGTCGGGACGACCATACCCTACGGATATATGAAGGGCCCGAATGACCCGAAGAAGCTCATTCCCGACCCGGAGACTGCGCCGACAGTCAGGCGTATCTTTGAAATGTGTGCAGGCGGTTTGGGTGTAAACAGAATATGTGATATACTGACTTCGGAAAGGATAATCTGCCCGAGCGTGTATGCATTCAGAAATACAGGAAACCGTTCAGGAAACCCTAACCCTGACAGACCTTACCATTGGGCTCACACTACGGTGAGGAAAATGCTCGCCAATCAGATATACTGCGGCGACACAGTCAACTTCAAGACCTACAGCAAGTCCAACAAGCTGAAGAAGCGTATCAAGAACAGCCCCGAGAACATTCTGATATTTGAAAACACGCACGAGGCGATCATTGACCGCAAGACCTTTGATGTGGTGCAGAAGCATTTTGAAGGCAGAAAGCGGCCTGACAAAATGGGCGAGGTCGATAAGTATGCAGGTTACCTTTACTGCGGGGAGTGCGGAGCAAGGCTCTATCTTCGGCAAGGCAGAAACATTGACCCTGCGACCAACAACTACTCCTGCTCGGGTCACAGCAAGCGCACCACTGACTGCTCGGCACATTATATCCGTGCGGCTGTGCTTGACGAGATAGTGCTGACAGCACTCAGGCAGATGACCGCTTACGCCAGGGAACACACCGATGAGTTCTATGCGAGGGTAATGTCAAACGGTGAAGCAGAAGCAAAGAAGCGCCTGAAGGAGTCTGAGAAGCTCAAGGCGGAATACAACTCAAGGCTTGGACAGCTTGACAGCATTATCCGCACACTCTATGAGGACAGGGTCGTTGGCAGGATAACGTCCGAGCGCTACGACCAGCTTGCGGCAGGCTATGAGCAGGAGCAGACGGACATCAAGGATAAGCTTTCAGAGCTTGAAGCTCAGATCGACACAGAAAAGCTGCGTGAGGACTGCGTTAATGAATTCATAGCGAAGGCAAGGGAATATGTTGAGATGCCGAAGGTAACGCCGGAGCTTTTGAGGGTATTCATCAGGCGCATCGACGTCTGGGAGAAGGAGGTCAAATACTCCCGAACCTGCGGGAACCGCATTGACATCAAGTTCACGTTCCTGCCGGACGCTGCGACAGTCATAAAAGGCGAGTGCATTGAACTGCTGCCCGTCAAGAATGCCGGATAAATGCAAAGCCCGGAAGGCACAAAGCCTTCCGGGTTACATAAGAATTTGAATTTTCCCCTTGGGATAACACGCAAACGCCGAGGGCTTATTGTTTTCTTTCGTTAAACTTTCATCAGGAAATCATTGTCGTAACCGACGATCGTGATCCTGCATCCGACCGGATGTGACAATTCCGAAACCGAATCCGGCGCGTTCAACAGAATGCATTGTTCGCGGCCGTCGATCGTCGCAAGAACTTTGACGGTAATCTGCTCCTCGCGCTCCGTGCGCTCGTTACTTCCGTATCTGCGCTCCACCGTTTTCCGGCTGTAACCTAGCACTTCGGCACTGTATTCCTTTCCTTCACTCAGCACACGCTTCGTGCGAAGTGCAGGCCCGATCAGGCCGCTCCACATCGCTACGACACCGATTCCTCCGATCAGAAAGGGCATGATCGCAAAAATCCCGGGGGCACCGATGCCGGCTGCCACCACTCCGATTCCGAAAGCCATGACACACCACACAACGAGGAAAATCACCACGGCAACAAACCCGCCGCCGCTTTCGAGCGGTACCACTTCCGAGACAATATCCACTTTCCGGTTATCAATCTTGCTCTCCCCCTGCACTTGCGTCTCTTCCACATCCTCAGTCACTCGCTGCTTTTGGATCATGGAACTTCCGCAAAATGTGCAGACTTCCTCTTCGCCTTTTCTGGCCGCCCCGCAATTCGGGCATTCATCGAGCATGATTTCCACAAGCGTTCGCCTTTTCATACATCCCCCTCATAGACACCTTTTTCGAAAGTATACTATATCGGGCCGCGGCTTGTCAATCACATTTACCGTTCTTATTTTTCGGAAAATGAAAAAAAATGAAAAAAAGCAGCATCTCAGCAGACACCGCCTTTGTTTCACTCTGCAAGTTTCGCATCCAGTCTCTTCCGAAAATCCGCCGGCACCACTTCTCCGATCGTGTCGAGCACCGAAATAAGACCGCTGACCGCCGTCGGACCGGTATTGTCATAGACGTAGGACGACCGGACAAATTCGGCAAATACGGTATTCTCAAGGACATACATCGGTTCCGCGTCAAACTCTTTCGCCAGCCGAACCGCCTCGTCGAGCTTCTGCTCGGATTCCTGCTTACGCCCCGTGAGATCATACGCCAAGGCAAGTATGAGCAGATGAATGCTGATCATCTTGTCGACATAGGCTCGTTTGTCAGGCCGTTCCTTCATGCTGTAGAGATAATCGAGCGTCCACGTCACCGAACGGATTCCGTTCGCATATTCACCGGTATGCAGATAATACTGCATGTATCCGGCCATGATGGTCATGATCTCAGCCAGATTGTTGATAAAGGCCGTCACCATATAGACGATGCCTTCCTTGTCCTTCTTCTCATCCTGGATCAGGGCCAGTCCGATCTTTGCGTTGTTGATCCCGCAGACGTTATTTTGCTTATACTCCTCGATCGCGCGCCGGTGCTCCTTCAAATGCGAATAGCACTGCGCGATCTCATTGCGCAGGCTGACCTCGCTGACCGACTCGTCCGTGTTCTGCGAAAGAAGTTCGATTGCGTGACGGTACAACTCAATCGCCTCCCGCATTTTGTCATCGTTCTTGTACACCGTCCCGAACCAGGTATTGCACTTTGCCGCCCCCAGCACAAGCCGAAAATGATTCGGAAAACGCCGCAGCGCCTTCTCATACTCCTCGCACGCCCACAAGCCGTTTTGATCATCCATGAGCTCCTCGATCCGCTCGGCTTCCGAATCCGGATCCCCGCCGCGAAGCGAAAATCCGATCAGCGCATCCACCGATACTCGAAACACTTCGGCGAGTCCCATGAGGTAGCCAATTTCCGGCTCAGAGGCTCCGCGTTCCCATTTGGAGATTGTTCCCAGCGTGACACCGAGCCGCTCGGCAAGCTGCTCCTGAGTAAGCCGCATACGTTTCCGGGCATCGCGGATATTTTCCGCCAGACTGCGTTCCATACATTCCCTCCGACCTTAACCTGCTTGTTCCCGATAGTTGCTGTCTGTGTCATAATTGCCTCCTCCCGCTGCCGCGTTCCCCACACAGCTGCTTGTTTGTTCTGCAATCATGATATCTCGACTTCAATTGAAATTGAACACCCAGTTCGTATAATTTGTCAAATATTTTTTCTACGTTTCATAGAATTTCTTGGCAAAAAAGAGGAAACGCCGACGAATCGGCGCCTCCTCCGAAAGGGGATAAAAATATGAAAGATCGTAGCTATCGGTAACTTACTTCCACTCGATGTAGCCGTCAATCGGCAGAAGGTACATGTTGTCGGTAACCGCCTGGTAACGATCGCCGTGATAGTAATCGAAGAAGTCCAGCGGCGCCTCGTAAATCTCTTTGGTGTCGGTGTCGTAAACGCGCTCATATCCGAGCGTCGCATCGCTCTGCTTCTGTGAGATCCGATCGTACGCTGCCTGCCGCGACTCCCAACCACTGTTCACGATGTCGGTCATCTGCGAACAGATCTGTGCGATCTCCATGGTCTGCTGCCCGAGTGCGATCAGCTCCTCGTTCAGTTTTCTGTTGTACAACTCCGAGAACTCAATGCTGTTGAGCGTGTGCGAAAGGACGCCGTACCAGTTGACGAGCTCATTTTCCGGAGCCGTGAAAAATGTCACTTCATACACCATCTGCATCACGAAATAGTAGATGTCATACGGCATGAGCGAGCATGAGAACACGCCCTCAATGTTCCGCCCAGCCTCGTTGGTGTAGCGGCCTCGGATGATCTCCGCGCCCAGAAGTCCCTTGCCGAGGGATGCCGTCTGCTCGAAGTTCTTGATCGTCGGCGAGGCGAAATTCTTCGTGTTGAACTTGTCCATGACTCTCGAGAACACTTTGAAGTACGACTCGGTCGTCTGCGGGTTGATCACCGGGAGCTGTGCCATGAGAGACGTCGGATACAGGCTTGCATAGAAATCATAATCCTCTTGGGTGGAGAAGCCACCCTCCGTCTTCATTCGAAAATATACGCGCAGGTCCGGATTGTCCGGATTGTAAATCTGGAACGTGTAGCTGATGTAGTCCGACGTTTCCAGCACCTTCACGACCCAGCCCTTGGGGATTTCCGCGGAAAATAACCCGTTGTCATACTTCTCGTACGTCACCATCGCAGCCTCGCTCGGTTTGAACTCAAAATCCTTGCTGCCGGTCGTCTTACCGCCGCCGTTTCCGCCATTTCCGCCGTTTCCGCCGCCGTTGTCGTTGCCGCTGCCGCCGTTCCCGGTATCTTTGACCTTGCCGAGTGTAAACGTATCGATGATGAGTTCCATCGCCTCGTACACTTCCTCGTCGCCGCCTTCGTTGAATTTGCCGGTAAAGTTGACAAGGTCATCGCCGTAACGCCCGACCACGCGGAACGAGTAGACGGAGTATTCGCCGGAGCGATAGTTGAAAAGCACACCGTACAGGGTCTGGTTTTCAAATTGTATCTCCTGCGTCTCTCCGACGGAGATCATGTCGGAACCGTAGTTCTTTTGCATACGGGGAACTATGGTTTTCTCCAGATAGTCCTTCGGGCTGTCCGAAACGCCTTTGTAGCGATACAGCAGAACGTACGGAATATAGGAACCACCGTCGAGACCGACGTAGTAGCCCTCGCCGTCCTGCCACTCCAGGCTTGCTCCCGCCGGATAGCGGAAGGAAAAATCCTGCTCCGCGCAGTATGCAAGCTCATAGAGATCATTCTCGCTGATCGTACCCTTCGGAAGTCCGTCAACCATCGCCCATACATTCCCGTAGCCGGACAGTTCGTATGTCTGTCCGCTGACCTGGATTCCCTTCGCGTTGAGTGTGAGAACCGACTCGGAATCATTTTCCCACTGCAGCGTCACGGTAGAAAAATCACCCGCCGCCTTATCGTTGCGTTTTCCGATCGTAACCTCACGAAGCCGCGATGCAAATACCGAGCAGATCTGTTCATTGGTCGTCACATACGTGTGATTGTTGCCGTCGACTGTCGTACGGATCGTCAACGCCTTCGGAACCGCGTTTTCGCTGAGCCCGGATTTCGCGTTGAGGAACAACTTATACAGGTAATCTCCCTGGGTCAGGAGGTTGTTGCCGTTTCCCTGTTCGTCGACGGGTTCTTTGTCATCGGCAGAGTTGCCGCTGCCGCCCGAATGGTGGTCGTCATCGCCGCAACCGGTCAGCATCGCAACCGCAAGCAACAACATCGCCATGCATATCATATTGCGCCATCTCCGTATCTTCATAGGCTCTCCCTTCTGTCCCTTGGGACGTTCCGATTCTCACAGCGGTCGCACTTTCCGTTATCGAATCCGCTGTCCGCAACGGTATTTTTATATCGTCATCGTAATCACACTTTCAATCTATCATACCCTCACGGGCATGTAAAGAACACGCACCGGCGCAGTTTTCCCGGGCACAAAAAGACTGTCATTTTCCAAGCAATTTGTTCGAAAAATGACAGCCCATTTGTCATTATGCAGTTTTTGGCCGTTACTGTATGATCTCGTAGCCATGCTCGTGAAGCTGATCGTTGATGTCCGCCACGGACCGGTTTTCCGCGTTGATATTGAATATGATAATGGCGTCCGCCGGGTCTCTCGGATAAAGGATTCCCTTGCCCGCGATCTCCAGCGCGCGCTGCGTCTCGTCAAGCGTCATATGACACGCGATGCATATCCCGATGATCTTCATTCGGCTCGGATTTTTCCGGCTGCCGTTGACGATGTTGTACACATAGTTCGGCGAGAGCTCGCTGTCACGCGCGACCTCATTGAGCGGCCGCCCTTTCTTTGCCATCATTTCGTTCAGGTAGTTTTGGAGATTGAGGCAGTCTCCCTCCTCCTTAAGCTCCTTAAGGTAGTTCTCAAGCGCCTCTTTCTTGTTCGCCTCACTGAGGATCCGGCTCAGTTCCTGTGTGGAACGGTCAAACTTCTTCGCCATCCGATCACCTCCCCGATATATGCCGCCGCATGCTCCGTGGAATTATGATAACATATTTCGGGGGAGGTTGCAAATTGCGCTGGCTGATTAACAAAAAAGAGTTCAAAAGGAAACGGCAATTATCTATCGCAACTCACTTCTGAGCCAGGATGAAAACGAAGTAAGGGCAGACACTCCCTCGCCTTGCCAAATCACATCACCGTAGTCTGTTACGGTTCCTACAATAGTTCCATTTACACTGCCGAATTGTTCTGATTGTATCTCATACCCTCTGCTCATGTCCAAGTCATCTCTCTGCTTGATGGTATCTTTCCAGTTTTGGATTATAACTTCACTCAAAGACCCCGATCCCGCTGAATACGATAAGGTCACACTTCCTTGAGAAATTGCAATAGTGAACTTTGCGTTACACGGAACTATCAACTCTGGATCTATCGCACAAATATCTGCGCCGGACATCATGGCCGAAATAGCAGTAATATCATCCGATTTCGCCTGCTTCTCGTCTTTGGCTTTTGCAGCAGTCTTCTTACTGCTTGTTTCATTCTTAGAATCGGAAGAACTGAACGCATATGTGATTACGACTCCCGCTATGATCAGTGCAATTACAATACAAATCATAACTGTCGGTTGAACCTTTTTTGTCATCTTCGGCATGCAACAGCCACCGATCAACAGTAAAATGCCCCCGGCCATCATAACGTAGAAACCGCTTTCCATCGTTACAAAATTGTCCATGCTGACACCGAGAACGCTGACAGTCGCCATTCTTTCATTGGCGTAAAGGTAATGAACCAACGCTTCTCCGCAAGCTGCTAACGCACCGGCAAAGCAATATCCCTTCATTCCACCGTCATTTCTAAGAATCATAACAAGAACAATTGCCAATGCCGCAATCGCAACAATTGAGCCGATTCGAAAATCGCCCTCAAAAGCAGTCATATTCATAAGAATCCCGATCTTAAACAAAGGCATAAAAGATCCTGCTATTGCTGCCGCAATTCCCAATACCGCAACAATTATACCTACCAACTGATTGCCCGACACCGAAATCGTCGATTGCTGAACTGATCCTTGCTGCTCCTGTGTAGCGTTGTTCATATTTGTATGATCGCTCATAGATTTTCCTCCCGTATGCTAATGATTTCCTCTTAGGATACCTACATTATACATATGGTTTGACACATTTTTATTGTGCTGTCAGCACAATCTTAAAGCCCGTACAAAGGTGTCTAAAATGCCGGATTTTACGTAAATTGCAAGTTGTTCAATACCCTATATTAGCATGACAAAATCGGGGAGCGGAAATCTCGTGCTGGCGGCACAATGCATTTTTCTGCTTTCGAGCTATCCTATAACCAAACACGGTTCTCCGAACTATCTGAGCGATACCATAATCAATCCCCAAATCCAGGAAATCAGAATCAGTCCGAGGATCCAGATTATCCCATAGAGAACTGCTCGAGTCGACCGTTTCCGGATCTTTCTGCCGATTATTGTATTTCGGCGGATTCCCGCGTAGTCAAACCCATAAGCTATGGACCATATTATGATCGCAAGAAACAATAGCGGCATAGAAATCCTGGTTTTCGCAGATGAAGACCATTCGTTTTGACTCTCGGTTACATAAACGTAAATCACCCACGCTATTGCAAGGATATACCCCACCGTCCCGATGAACATATTGACTGGTGATCCGGTTCGGAATCCCGGCGGCAGGAGACGCCGTCCCCCTAAGAGATAGCGGACTTCGCCGATGGTTTTCGGGCGCGCTTTCGGGTCGAGGCTGACGCAGCGGGTGATTGCTTTGCCGATGCTGCCTTTCGCCGTCTGCTCCTGCGGCAAATGCCCCGTTAGCATCTCGTTGAGGATCACGCCGACCGCGTAGACGTCGGTGCGCTCGTCCGAAGCGGCAAAGCCGAACTGCTCCGGAGCGGCGTAGCCCGGGGTTCCGAGCAGTACCGTGTCGCTTGTCTCGCGGCGAACGAATTTGGCGGAGTCGAAATCGATGACGTAGATCTGCCCGTCCTCGGAGAGGATGATATTTTCCGGCTTCAGATCCCGGCAGACGATCGGGAGCGAGGCCTTGTGAAGGCGCTCCAAAACATTGCAGAGATTGATGACGATACGGCAGGCCGTCTTCTCCGGGAGTATGCCGCAGTCCGTCATATAATCGCGCAGCGTCTGCCCGCGGATGTACTCCTCGATCACGATGATCCGGTCGCCGTCCTCGAAGCAGTTGTATATGTGCGGAACGCCCTTGATCTCAGCCTGCTCGAGAAACCGACAGACGTCCCTGCTGTAGGCGGAAAGCGTCTTTTTCACATAGAGACGACCGGTCTGCAAGTGACGCACGAGCATGACTTTATCGGAGTCCCCGAGAGGCTCCGTTTCGCGATAAAGTGACAATATACATTTATCCTGCGGGCTCATTGAACAATCACTCCGATTTCAGTAAAGTTATTAGGGATTTTGCGTCGTTTCGCCGGTTTCCGGCTGCGATTCATCGCAAAAATATTTTATCACATATCCTGTCAGAGGTCAAAAATTCTCAGGTAAAGGAGGTAGCTCATGGCTGAACATTCGACAGATGAATTGTCACGTTTTCTAAACACCGTGCGGTGCCCTCAGGATCTGAGCAACTACCTTGAGAACCTTCGCAAAGCCGGAAATGCGGTTTCTTTGAGCAATTATCTGAACTGCATCATGCACGAAAAAGGGCTTCTCCTGCGCAATGTCGTGGCGGAGTGCAATCTCGAGCAGCACTATGCGTACCAGATCATCAACGGCAACAAGTGCAATCCCTCCCGCATCAAAGTTCTCGCGCTGGCGATCGCCTGCCGCATGACCCTTGCGCAGACGCAGCGCTCTCTCTCGATCTCGAAAAATGCCATTCTCTTTCCCGACAATCCCTTTGACGCGATCGTCATTTTCAACATAAGCCAGTCCAATTGGTCCGTCTACAATATCAACGAACAGCTTCTGGCCGAAGGTCTGCCGATTCTCGAGTAACTTCCCGACAATCTCCGCGTTTTTTCTTGTGTTTGGCCTCTGAATATGGTATGATTTCTGTTGGCTTTTTGAGGCGGAACGTCATCTGACACCCCCGCTTCGGAAAATGCCGGAAACAATCTTAATCACTAAACAAAAGGAGTCCACACTATGGAACGTAGAGTCGGTACCGTATCCCGAGGCATTCGCTGCGGAATCATCCGCGAGGGCGACAACCTTGTTGACATCGCCGTTGAGAGCGTGCTCGAAGCCGCCAAAAGCGAGGGGTTTGAACTTCGCGACCGCGACGTCATCGCCCTTACGGAGTCCATCGTTGCAAGAGCACAGGGCAACTATGTGAGCGTCGATGACATTGCCGCAGACGTCAAGGCAAAACTCGGCGGCGGCACGGTAGGCGTCATTTTCCCCATTCTCTCCCGCAACCGCTTCGCGATCGTGCTTCGCGGTATCGCCAAGGGCTGCAAGAAGATCTTCCTCATGCTCAGCTATCCGAGCGACGAAGTCGGCAACGCGCTTGTCACGCTCGACCAGATCGACGAATCCGGCGTCAACCCCTACTCCGACGTGTTGGACCTTGCCAAATACCGCGAGCTCTTCGGCTATCGCAAGCACGAGTTCACCGGCGTGGACTACGTGCAGTACTATTCCGACCTGATCAGGGATTGCGGCGCTGAGGTAGAAGTCGTTTTCGCCAACCAGCCGAAGACGATTCTCAACTACACGGACTGCGTCATCAACTGCGACATTCACACAAGAGAGCGCACGAAGCGCGTCCTTTTGGCCGCAGGCGCGAAAGTTGTCTGCAGTCTCGCCGACCTGATGACCGCGCCGGTCAACGGCAGCGGATACAACGAGCGCTACGGTCTCCTCGGCTCTAACAAGTCGACGGAGGACAAGGTCAAGCTTTTCCCGCAGGCGGAGGACGCTCAGAAACTCGTGGAAGCAATCCAGGCGCAGATCCTTGCCGCAACCGGCAAGCATGTCGAAGTCATGGTATACGGTGACGGCGCATTCAAGGATCCCCAGGGCAAGATCTGGGAGCTCGCCGATCCGGTTGTCAGCCCGGCCTTCACCGCCGGCCTCATTGGTACGCCGAACGAACTGAAATTAAAGTATCTTGCGGACAATGATTTTGCGAATCTCTCCGGTGAGGCGCTGCGCGACGCCATTTCCGCAAGCATCAAGGCCAAGGAAGGCAGCCTCGTAGGCAACATGGCCTCCCAGGGCACGACGCCCCGCCAGCTCACGGATCTCATCGGTTCCCTGTGCGACCTGACGTCTGGCTCCGGCGATAAGGGAACGCCGATTATCCTGATCCAGGGCTATTTTGACAATTACACTTCGCTGTAATATAATACATTCTAACGGCCGGCAGCCTCGCGACTGTCGGCCGTATTTTTTTCGGAGGGGTGTTCTATGGTTTACAAAATCCTTGCCATCATTTTCCTGATGGTGATCTTTGCTTACAAACTGCTTCTGACATACCTGCGCCAGCTCTCGACGCAAAATCCGATCCCGGCGAACGTCGCCGACATCTATGACGCCGAAACCTACGAAAAATGGTGCGCCTACCGCAGCGAAAAGAACCGTCTCACCGTCCTCGAGTCCTTCGCGGGGTTCGTCGTCGACGTTGTCCTGTTCACCACCGACGCCTACGCCTCCTTTGCGAGTCTGTTCCCGAAAGGCGTTGAAATTCAGCTTTTCGCGGTGCTCCTTCTCTCGACGCTCACCGCAATCCTCACGCTTCCTTTCACCTATTACGACACGATGAAGATCGAGGAGAAATACGGTTTCAACAAATCCTCCGCGAAGACGTTCTGGGCCGACCAGATCAAGGAGTTCATCATTTCTCTGGGAATTCTTTTCCTGCTCACCTGGATCCTCTCACTGCTGCATCGCGCCCTCGGCGACTGGATGATCGTTGCATTTGCCGGCGTGCTGTGCGTGTTGATCCTCATCATCGTGTTCCTGTACCCGCTGCTCTCGCGCATTAACAACAAATTCACTCCGCTGGAGGAAGGCGAGCTGCGCGACAAACTCACGGCTCTGCTCACAAAGCACGGCTACAAGGTCCGCGCCATCGAAGTGATGGACGGCTCGCGCCGCTCCACCAAAGCCAACGCTTATTTTGCGGGCTTCGGCAAGAGCAAATCCATCGTCTTATATGACACTTTGATCGACAAACTCACGCCGGACGAAATCTGCGCAGTCTTTGCCCACGAACTCGGCCACGGTGTTCACCACGATACGCTCACCGGCCAGATCGCTTCCTTCGGCCAGATGATCGCGCTCTCCGTTCTCGCCTGGCTGACGCTTCGCTCGGAGTCGCTGTTCGCGCAATTCGGCTTCAACGGCATCAACTACGGTTTCGCGGTCATCCTGCTTCTCACGATCGAGTTCGCGCTGTTGTCCCCTCTGTACAGCCTGTTCGCGAATGCGCTGTCACGCCGCCACGAGTACCGTGCCGACCGCTTTGCCGTTTCGGAGGGCTACGGCGAACACCTGATCTCCGCTCTCAAGAAACTGACGCAGACCGACTTCGGCGATGTCTCGCCGGTTCCGCTCTCGGTAGCTCTGGAATTCAGCCATCCGCCGCTGTCGCAGCGGATCGATGCAATCGAGAAAGCTATGGAAAAACAGAAGTAATCTCACGCTTTATTGCACCAACAAGGCCCCGGCAGACGCCGGGGCCTTGTTGTGTCGGGCGGAAAGCTCAATTTCTGCCCGTTTGGTGTTCCTTACCTGTCCTAAAAGTCACTTTTTCCGGTTTCTTCAAGGGAAATAGTCTTTTCTTGTCATTTCCCTTGAAAATCCAAAAAAATGTATCTGTCTCGCGAACCTCTGCTCCGATGGATTTACAAGGGATTATTGCCCTATCAAACAATTCCCTTGAAAATCTCCGAAAGCTCACTCTTTTCCGGTTTTTCAGACAGGTACAATTTACAAGGGAATGGTTCCGTTTGGACAAATTCACTTGAAAAATCGAAGGAAACCGTCTTTCAGAAAGTTTCTGATAGGTAAAACACCAATCTATAATGGTCAACCTTCGCTTTCAAGTAACAGCTTTGTATAGAGTTTAATCACTATAAATCGAGAATTCTCTCAAACTTATCCTCCATCTGATACTCCGGACTTCTTGCAGCATGACAATTGTGATATAATTACATTGACAGGTTATGATCACGGTACACCTAGAAGGTGTACCGTGATCATAAAACCACAAAAAACAATATCAAGGAGGAACTCATCATGCATTCATTTGGTCGACGCACAAAGTGGCTACTTTTGTTTATTCCGCTTTTTTTGCTTTTAATAGGCATTGCATATGCCGAACCCTATTATCAATACGCAACATACAATTGTACCTGGGTAGCTTGGATAGAGGCAAAAGAACGACTTGGAATTGAATTACCCCAATTTCACGATGCCAAAGATTGGTTTGAAAACGCAAAAAAAGCCGGATATCCGACAGGAGACATTCCGTTACCAAATTCAATCGCCTGTTACGGAACTGACGCCTATGCCACTTACGGACATGTACAATATGTCACCGCAGTAAGCGAAGACGGAGAACACATGGACATTATTGATGGTGGTCACGCTGATAAAGCCCGTCATTACCAGCCCAACCAGCCAGCTCGCACGTGGAACGCTAAAGGGTTACAAGGTTTTATTTATCTGGATCATGCCAATCTCGGCGATGAATTTTACGGAGTTATCCTTCACAAAGACAGCTGGAAACCGATCAATGCAGATCCGGATACTCACAAGATAACATTGGAATACGAAAGCGGAACCTCCAAGCAGTTGTGGAAATTTAAACGGCAAAGTGACGGAGCCTATGTAATCTCCTCCTGTAATAATGGTTTGGCATTGGAAATGTATTACGGTACCAGAACAGCCGGTACCCAGCTTGAGGCTTGCGCCGAGTATTGGGGAGGCTTTTACCAACAATGGTATATAATTCCAAGCGGAGACGGTTACATTTTCAAATCCAAACATTACGCATTCAACGATTGGGTAATGGAGTTGAAAGGCGGAAATACAGCCTACGGAACGGCCATTCAAATTAATAAACAGACTGGAAAGCGAAATCAGATTTTCGACGTATATAAAGGTAATGATATTCAGTTACGACCGGTAAGTCTTTCCGCAAGTACAGACGGCGCAAAAGTAACATTCAGTTGGGCAAAAGTTTACGGTGCCAATTACAACCTGAAAATCTGGAAAGACAAAAAATGGGACGGTGAACTGTATAAAGATCTTAGAAATGTTTCCTCCGGAGTAAGCGTAACACTTCCGGCCGGAACATACGAGGTCTATGTAGATTCAGTCAACTACTACAACTATGTTATGAGCAATGTAGTCACGCTGAAAATAACCCCCAAAGAATACACGGTAACATTCAATTCGAACGGCGGAACCGGAACGATCAATCCGCAAAAGAAAATCCAAGGAGTTGATCTGACATTAACATCCGCAAAGCCGACAAAGACCGGATTTAGTTTTCTTGGATGGGCAACGTCCAATTCGGCAACGACTGCGCAGTATTCTCCCGGCGGAAAGTATACCAAGGATGCGGCAATCACGCTGTACGCCGTATGGAAACCGATTCAATATACCATTAAGTATGACGCTAACGGCGGCGGTGGAATTCCCGACCCGCAAACCAAAATACACGGAACGAACTTAACGCTGAGCTCAAAGGAACCTACCCGAACAGGCTATAATTTCCTGGGATGGGCAACGTCCAGCAGTGCGAAAACCGCGCAATATACAGCTGGCGCAACGTTTACGGCAAATGCAAACACAACGCTGTATGCAGTTTGGGAAATCCAAAAATACACAATTGCATTTAATGCTAATGGTGGCACCGGAGCTCCCGGTTCACAGATCAAAACATACGGAACGGATCTGACCTTGAGTTCGGTAAAACCTTCCAAAAAGGGATACTCGTTCCAGGGATGGGCAACAACCGCTTCTGCAACAACCGTAAAATATGCTGCAGGAGCGAAGTATACAGCCAATGCCAACGCGACATTGTATGCAGTATGGAAAATAGATACCTACAAACTACAGTATAACGCAAACGGAGGTACCGGGACACTTCCCGCCACAGTGACAGTAAACTACAACGAAACAGTAACGGTTGAACGTGTTCAGGTTACACGCAAAGGTTACTATTTCTTGGGATGGGCTACCACCGCTTCCGCAACATCCGCGCAATACAAGTCGGGCGCCTCTATAGTCATGACCGGGAATGTAACTCTCTATGCAGTATGGCAAGCCAAACTTAACAAGATTACTTTTGATCTGAACGAAGGTGAAGGAACTGTTCCCAGCACACTTAATGTTAAGACCGGCGCAACAGGAACAATCGGAAAAGCCAATGTCTCAAGATTAGGTTACTATTTCTTGGGTTGGGCAACAAGCAGTGACGCAACAGCGGCAACGTATAAGACCGGATCGACCATCTCTGTTTCGGAAGACACAAAGCTGTACGCAGTGTGGAAACCTCGCTTGAATAAAATTACCTTTGATGCCAACGAAGGCAAAGGGACTCTTCCGAATTCTTTCTCTGTCGCAACAGGAAAAACCGGAACAATAGGTTCCTGTAAAATGTCACGAGAAGGCTATTATTTCCTTGGCTGGTCAACATCAAGCACAGCAACAAGCGGAACCTACAAAACCGGCTCTTCCATTTCGGTCTGCGAAGATACTGTTTTGTATGCGGTTTGGAAAAAGAAAAAATAACTGCTGTCATCAGCAATACAAAAGGATCCTCGTCATCGGACGGGGATCCTTTTGTATTGAATCAAACTTCTTTTTAACAGTTTCTTTACTTCGCTTTCGCTCCCGCCACGGTGAACGAAACCTGAATCTCACTCTTTCCGCCGAAATCATAGGATGCGGCGCCGGTCAGGTCCGTGCCCTCCGGATAGACCTTCGGGTCATAGCAATCAAAGAATATGAGGATCACTCCGTCCTCGTACGGAACAGTTCCGCTGATGTCAACACGAAGCGAAACGCCGTCACAGACGACCGCCACGTCGGTGACGGATGCCCCGGTGATGTCCAGATCCGAATGGTCGTCATCCAGAATACGTATGCCCATATAGGAGAGCCCGTCGATGGCGAGCGGCGCCTCGTTATCGTCCCCGCGCTTTACGGAAACTGAGAACGTTCCGTTGCCGTTGACCGGACCGGGTCCGACGAGATAGTCGGCGGATTCTCCGCCGTGTTCGTAAGCCAGATCAAGATATGCATACACCGGCGAGAGGTCTGCCGGAAGCGGCTCGACGGTCACCTGCGGATCGGGATCGTTCTCGCCCGATATTCCGGTCGGAGTTGTGTCGGTTTGTCCGTTGACGCCTGCTTCCGTCCCGGGTTCCTCGCCGTACGGTTCGTCCACGATCGCCTTCGGCTTGGTCAAAATGACGATCAAACCGATGACGGCGACAAACACTGCCGCAAAAACAAACTTCGAAAGAACGGTGAGCGTCTTAACCTTTTGTTCCGACTCGGCGCCGATGCTCTTGATCTTGCGATCCGCAGCCGTGCACAGTCTGTCGTAGAGCCATTTCAGCCCTAACGGGCCGAGAACGCCGACAACGACATACAGAATTTTAATATTGCCGCCGAGTTCCCAGAAATACCACTCGGTTTCTTGGAAGGCCTCCGCATCGAAATGCGGCAACCTGACAATGCTCTTGTCGATCGCCATCAACACACAGTTCAGGATGTTGTAGAACGTGATGTGAAGCCCCATGATCCAGAAGGTATTGCAGGACATGAAGTTGACGAATCTGCTCTCGCTGACCTGCTTTCCGACCAGCTCCGTCAACGTCAGCCAGAACAGGATACCGATCAGCGACGATACCATGGGTGTGACAATGTACGGGCTTGTAAAGCCGCCGAGCACGTCGATGCTGTCAAAGGCAATGTCGTAAGGCATCGGCATGTAGCTTGTGCGGACGGCATTCAGGATGAGCAGGAAGAACATAACGGCGATTTTGCTCGTGCCGGACATCGCCGTATGCTTTTTCTCGAGATGCTCTTTGTAAATGATACCCAGCTCGAGGAAGGGAAGGAAAAACAGGCACTTGAGCGGAACCAGCCAGTTCTCCAGCGATTCGAACGCCGTATTTTTCGCAAGATAGATCACGAAAAGATGCAGTCCGCAGAACAACACAAGCATGACGTAACTGTTCCACAGCTTTGCCTTGCACAAAAGCTTCTTGAGCACCGCGTAGACCGTCAGGGTGGCAAACAGGGCGATGACGAACCACATCGGCTCGGCGATCGCGCCGTAGGAGCCGGTGGTTACCACCCGCTTGAGCACATACGTCAGATAGCCGTCCGGAAGCGCATCCGTCTTACCGCCGAGCTTGATATAGTTGACCAGCTGCTGGAGCCCGAAGACCGTCAGCGACAGCCCCGCGTAAGGGAGCAGCAGCGTTTTGACCTTCTTGTACAGATACGCCCACAGATTGGTCGAGCCGTCCACTTTGTTGAAGTATCCGGAGATGAACACAAACATGGGCATGAAAAATGAATTGTACGGAAGGAAGTCTCCCAGCACATTGAATGCCGTGAATGTGTGGTGATCGACAACCATGAAAATGCCGATTGCCGACAACAGCATAAATTTCTTGTTGGATTTGTCGCGTCGTTCGCTCATCGTGAATCCCTGCCTGTCAAAGTTTTATATTACGCACAAAACACACGGTAACACGCCCGTGTGTTGTTTGTTCTCTCAGATTTTGAAACACTTCTGGATCGCCTTCTGGTCGCCGAGGACCAGCATAGTCATATCGGCATCCAGCTGCGTTTCCGGGGTGATCAGCATGCTCATCTTGCCGTCCCTCTTGATCGCCAGGATGCTGATCCCGTATTTCTTACGGATGTCGATATTGCCGACCGTGCGGCCGACCCAGCCCTCCGGCACCGTCACTTCGAAGATTGCGTGGCTGCCGTCGAGTTTGATGTAGTCGCGAATGTGGTCGGAAGCGTACCGGATCGCCGCCCACTCGGCAATCTGCTTCTCGGGGTTGATCACATCGTCCGCGCCGTTGCGAAGAAGGAATTTTGCCTGAACTTCGCGGTCCGCCCGGGAGACTACGACCTTGGCTCCGAGCTCTTTTAAAAGCGACGTCGTCTCCAGCGAACTCTGGAAGTCTCCGCCGATCGCGACGATGCAGACATCGTAGTTCGAAACGCCCAGCGAGCGAAGAAACGCCTCGTTCGTGCTGTCGCCGATCTGCGCGTCCGTGACGAAGGGCAAAATGCTGTTCACGCGTGCCTCGTTCCGGTCAACGGCCATGATCTGATGGCCTAACTCATTCAGCTTCCGGGCCATCATGAAGCCGAAATTATTGACTCCGATCAACAAAATGGATTTCATTCATTTTCCTCCTTACCTAACCCACAACAATCTTTTCTTCGGGGCTCTTGGAAACCTCCACCCCGCGGCTGGAAAGCGCCGCATAGATCAATGTCAGGCCTCCGACGCGGCCGAAGAACATCAATATCATCAGCAGGATCCGTGATACAATCCCGAGCGTCGGCGTGAGCCCCAGAGACAACCCGACCGTAGCCACGGCCGAGCCGGTCTCGAAGATGCATTTTTCGAGGGAAATGCCCTCGATCACGCTGATCACGCCGGCCGCAAACAGCGCCAGCGTCAAATACAGCACCAGGATCGTGGACGCGCTCTTCACGGTTCCGTCGTCAATGCGCCTGCCGAACATTTCGGCATTTTTCCTGCGGCGGAACACCGTCGTCGCGTTGGCGAACAAAACGGCCACCGTCGTCGTCTTCATACCGCCGGCGGTGGATCCCGGGGACCCGCCGATCAGCATCAGGATAATCACCAGCATGCGCCCGACGCCCGTAAGTGCCGCCAGATCCGACGTGTTAAAGCCCGCCGTACGCGGCGTCGTCGCCTGAAACAGCGCCAGACAGAATCGATCCTTCAACGGCTCGCCTGCGTACTCCCCGAAGAAGAACCAGAGCATCGGTCCTAGGATCAGGACGGCCGACGTCACCAAGACAACCTTACTCTGCATGCGATAGCGCTTGAAATGAAACTTGTGCTCACGGATATCGCCCCAGGTGAGGAACCCGATACCGCCGATGATGATCAGCAGACAGATCGGGATCACAATGCCCAGATGTCCGGCCAGCCCGGTGAGCGACGAAAACTGCCCGGAGCGGCTTCCCATAAGGTCAAACCCGGCGTTGCAAAATGCGGAGATCGAGTGGAACACCGACATCCAGATCCCGGCAGCGCCGAATTCGCTGCAAAATGACGGGAGCATCAAAAGCGCTCCGATCAGCTCAAACAAAAAAATCGCGCGGATCGCGAAACCCGCCAGATGAACGACGCCGCCGATCTGCGGCGCGGAAATACTGTCCTGCAGAGTGCTTCGCTGCATCAGCGACAACTTCTTGCCGGAGATGGATGCGATGAACATGGCGACGGCGATGACACCGATTCCGCCGATCTGGATTAAAAACAGAATGACCCCCTGACCGAAATACGACCAGTATGTGGCGGTGTCCTGCACCACCAGTCCCGTCACGCACACTGCGGACGTGGACGTAAACATTGCATCCCCGAACGATGTCACCGTCCTGCTCTGCGACGCGATCGGAAGCATCAGAAGCAATGCCCCCAGCAGGATAAACCCGGCAAACCCGAGGATGATGATCTGAAACGAAGACAGCCTTCGCCGTACTTTATGTCCGGCCATTTACACTCTCCCTCACTTCTTGTGTTTTTTGCGATGCGGGGTGTCCTGCCGGCTCTTTCCGGTGTTCGCACCCTTGCGGTACACCAGCACGACGTCGCCGCGACGGATCTCGCTGTCGCCGTTGGGGATCAGCATTTTCCCCTTGCGCTCGATGGAGACGATCAGCTCCTGCCGGCTGATATCCAGCTCGCGGATCCGGTCGCCGACCCACGGATGCTCGTCGCCAACGAAGATCTCCCGCAAATTCATGTCATTTCTATCCGCAAAATGCTGCCCGGCAAGCACCAAAACATCTCCCGCCTCGATGACCGTGTCGCCGCTTGGCACGATCTGGTCCTCATCCCGCAGGACGACCACCAGCAGCAGCTGCGGCGGCAATACGATATTGCACAGTTTCTTGCCGCACCACACATGGCCGTCCGTGACAGCCGAAGTGATGAACCGCACATCGCGCTCCTCACCCTGCGCCGTCAGCGTCTTGATGCGGGTGTATTTTTCGACGAAGCCTGCGGAAATAATACCTGTAGGGATGGCAACCATGCCGACACCCAGGAACGATATGATGATCGCGAGCATCTTGCCCGCGTACGTGACCGGATAAATGTCCCCGTAGCCGACCGTCAGAAGCGTCGATGTCGACCACCAGATGCCCGAGAACGCGTTGCTGAACACTTCGGGCTGCGCCTTATGCTCCAGCGTGTACATCCCCAAAGACGAGGCAACCATGAGCATCAAAACGAGGCACACGGAGGAGAACAATTGATTTTTCTTCTCGTAGAGGACATCGGTGATGACGTTGAACGCATCGTACTGGGCGTTGATCTTGAAGAGTCGGAAAATGCGGAATACCCGCAGGATCCGGAACGCGACGAAACCACCCGGAAACACGATCGGCAGGTAGTACGGGAAGAATGTCAGCAGGTCGATCAAACCGTAGAACGAGAATATGAACGCCACTTTGGAGCCCCAGAACGATTTGTCCGGGTACAACAGATCCGACGTCCACAGCCGCAGCAGATATTCGATTGTGAAGATGATGATCGTGATCAGCTCGATCACGTCAAACATTCCGCGGAAACGCTCCAGCTCGTCGAAGGTGTCCGCGAACGTGATGAACAGGTTTACAAGGATGACGACGACGATGAAAATGTCAAAGGATTTGCTTTCAATGTCGCTTCGATCCCCGATCTGAATGACGTGAAACACTCTTTTCTTGGCCGCCTTCATCGTGTCCTCCTTTCTGCCCGGATCGGTTTACTGCAAATTTTTCTTTGAAAGATAACGCCCCAACCGGCTGCTTCGTCCGGCTTCCTTCCAGATACCCGGATGGAACAGCATCAGAAGCGGGAAGAGCTCCAGACGCCCCGCGATCATGTCGAAGATCAGGACGCATTTGCTGAGGACGCTGAAATGTCCGAAGTTCACTGCCGGACCGACCTTTTCAAGACCGGGACCGACATTGTTGATGGTGGCCGCAACGGCCGTAAAATTGGTCTCGAGGCCGTATCCGTTGAAGGAGATCAACAAAACCGAACCCGCGAACAGCAACACAAAGGTGATGAAATACACATTGATGGAACGCACCACATCGTGCTCCACCGGCTTGCCCTCATACTGGATCTTCTTGATACTCTTGGGGTGAAGGTACGCGGTCAGTTCCTTCTTCACGGTCTTAAAACCGATCACGATACGCGACACCTTGAGTCCGCCGGCCGTGCTGCCGGCGCAGGCCCCGATAAACATCAAAAGAACAAGTATCGCCCTGGTCGCCTGCGGCCAGAGGTTGAAATCCACCGTGGAAAATCCCGTGGTCGACATGATCGAGCCGACCTGAAACGCCGCGTGCCGCAAGCCGTCCGCCGCACTGTACAGCGGATAGATGTTGCAGAACACGAAGAGGATCGCCACCAGTACGATCAGCAGGTAATTCCTCACTTCCTCCATTCCGAAGGCTTTGCGGAACTGGCGGAAGACGATGAAATAGTACGCGTTAAAGTTCACGCCGAACAGGATCATGAACACCGTGACAACCCATTGGATGTACGGCGAGTACGACGCAAGGCTGTCGTTGCGGACACCGAAGCCGCCGGTGCCGGCCGTCGCCATCGAAGTGTTGACCGACTCGAACAAAGACATTCCGCCGCAGAGCAGGAAAATGAGCTCAAGGGCAGTCATTCCGATGTAGATCAGGTATAGGATACGCGCCGTATGCCGAACCCGCGGGACTAATTTTCCGACGGACGGGCCGGGGCTTTCCGCGCGCATGATATTCATGTTGGAGCCGCCGCTCAGCGGGATGATGGCAAGCAGGAACACGAGGATTCCCATGCCGCCGATCCAGTGCGTCATGCTTCGCCACAGAAGCGTCGCTCTGGCGAGATGCTCCACGTCGCCGAGGATGGTCGCTCCGGTGGTCGTAAAACCGGACGCCGACTCAAACATCGCGTCGATGAAGCTCGGGATCTGATGGCTGATGTACATCGGCAGTCCGCCGAAAAATGAGAGCACCAGCCAGCTGAGGGCGGTGGCAACGCAGCCCTCCTTGAGGTAAAAGACAGGATTCGCCGGCTTGCGGAACGTCATCAGCCAGCCGCATACAATGCAAAAAAGGGCCACGCAAAGATAGTACCATCCGACTTGCTCCCTGTACCACACCGCTGCAGCGCAGGGACCGAGCAAAAGGATACCCTCGATCTTGAGTACCGACCCGATGATGAAACTGATCATTGCATTGTTCATGCGTTCCCTGGTCCCCCGTTAGTTCAATATCTCCGTCAGGCTCTGAAGGCCCGTATGCTTGGTCACGATCATGACCGTATCCCCGACTTCGATGCTGTCGTGACCGCTGGGGATGATGATGTGTCCGTTGCGATTGATAAACGCGATCAGCAACTCTTTCTTGATGCTCTGACGCATCTCCACGAGCGGTTTGCCGGTGATCTCCGACGGTTCGTTAACCTCAAATTCGATCGCTTCGACACGATGATCGAACAGGTGATACAGCGTCTCGATATTGTTGTTTCTCGCCTCGCTGCGGGCTCGCACATACGCGATAATCGCCTCCGCCGTGATGTATCGGGGATAGATAACACTGCCCAGCTCCAGGCTGTTCACGACGCTCTTGAAATTCATTCGGTTGATCTTCGTGATCACTTTGGCCTCGGAAATCTTCTTCGCATACAGCGTCAAAATGATGTTGACTTCGTCGATACCCGTGAGCGGAACAAACGACTCCGCGCGCTCGATGCCCTCCTCCTTGAGAAGCGCCTCGTCCGTACCGTCGCCGTTGATGATGACCGCCTTCGGAAGAAGAACGCTGAGCTCCTCGCACCGGGCCTGATTTTGCTCGATGATCTTCACCGCAACGCCGGAGTGCAGCAGTTCCTGCGCAAGATAGTACGACGCTTTGCTCCCTCCGACGATCAATGTATTGCGAACCCTCTTGGTCTTAAAGCCGAAGGTGTCCATAAATGTGCGGATGTTTCGGCGGGACGCAACGAACGTGAGCGTATCGCCGCTCTCCAAGCGGAAGGAACCGGACGGGATGTACACCTCTCCCTTTCTCTCGACAGCGCACACCAGAGCACTCACCGACAGTTTTTTGGTCATCTCCGCAAGCGTCATTCCCACGATGGTGTTGCCCTCGGGAACCACAAGCTTGATCATCTCCGCCTGCCCGTGTGCAAAGGCCATGACCTCGAGCGCCGTCGGCATCGCGAGGATGCGCGCGGCTTCCTTTGCCGTCTCCATCTCCGGGTTGATGACAAGGGCCAGTCCCAACTGCTCCTGAAGATATCGGACCTCTTTGCTGTAGTCCGGCATACGGACACGTGCGATCGCCGCGCAGCGACCGACTCTCTTCGCGACCGTGCAGCACAGAAGGTTCAGCTCATCGGCCTCCGTCACCGCGATCATCAGATCCGCCTGCTCGATACCGGCCTCCATCAGCACGCTGTAGCTCGCTCCGTTTCCTACGATGCCCATGACATCGTAGTTGTCCGTGATTGCCTGAATCTTACGGGCAACAATATCGATAATGGTGATGTCATGACCTTCGTGCGCCAGCTGTTCTACAAGAGTAGAACCAACATTTCCGGCGCCTACGATGATGATTTTCATCCCCTGTTTTTCCGATCTCGATCCCACGATACCTCCGATCACGGCGCCCGCAAGGCACCGTATTCCGATCATTTCTGCGCCCGCGGCGCCTCAGGTTTTCACAGCTTTCGTCCCGACTGCGCGTGACGGTTGCAAATGTTGCTTTATATTATACTTCGCAAGCCGCAAAAAGTAAAGATTTCCCGACTTCCGGGCCTATTCATTTTCCAAGGCAATCCACTCGTCGAGCGTGAGCGGAGTGTAATCCGAGCGCATGCAAAAACAGTTGATCATGCGGCACGGGATCGGCGTCGGCCCGGTCTCGCCGCGGACCGTGCGGACGGACTCCCGGGTCTCCCGCACAAACCTCCGGATCAGTTCCTCGTCAAAGGTGTTATGCACATGCCCGTAGAGCATGTACGTCTTCGCCTCGCCCTCCCCGTTCACTCGATACTGCCCGTTGTAGCACATGATCGGATAGTGGCACAGCACAACCTTGCGGCCGTCGTCGCTCATCTCCTTGTACGCGTGAATCCAGCCGAACAGGCTCGTATCAAACCGCGTATTCTTCGCGAAGCGGTCATGGTTGCCGGCGACCAGATATTTCTTGCCGGCGAGCCTCTTAAGAACCTCCGTCGTCTGCTCGACGTTTCCGACCGAAAAATCCCCGAGGATGATCACTTCATCCTTCTTTTTGACGCGCGCGTTCCACCGCTCGATCATGTACTCGTTCATGGTCTCCGAATCCGGAAAGCCCCGATGGTCCATCGCGGTGTTTAGGTTGTTATGAAAGAAATGCTGATCGGCAATATAAAACCTCATGGTTCTCTCCTCCCCCCGGCACGGTGTTGTGCACTGTTTCATTGTATCAATCCCCGCACTCCGTGACAAGTCCCATTCGGGTTCCGGGGCATTTTTCCGAACGCAAAAACGACGACCGCCCCAAGGGGCAGCCGCCGTCATAAGCGATATGAAATTTAGGCCATTGCCCTGCGGCTCACCGCGGACGTGAGGCGTGCGCGACGTACCAGCAGAGTGAGCAGGATGAACATTGCGATAAAACCGGCCTGAATCCCGAGCGCAAGCGCGACCTCTCCACCGTCATACACAAGACTTCCGTCAAGCATACGGATCACCCGGACATACCAGTACGCGGGAAGAAATTTCGCTGCCGAGAGCACTCCGCTTCCGAGGAGCGACTGGTCGATGAACACGCCGCACAGGAAGCACATACCTAAGGTGGCGACCTGCGTCAGAACGCTCACGACGTTGTCGCTCGGAGAGAATTCCGACACGAAGATCGCAAGCACCGCCGAGAACAGCGCGAACAAAAGCGCGTTGACAACCGACAGCCAGAGCCGTCCGGTGTACATGGTGCTGTTGATGATCCCGCCGGCCAGCATGAACACTGCCCAGATGCCGCCGACATACAGAGCGCTCGCTCCGAAGATCTGCATCGTGTAGGAGTGCGGGCGAATGCCCGAGCAGTCGGTGCGGTAGCGGAAATCCTTTTTGTTCATCGCGATCATTGCCGGGCAGAGCGTGTTCATGATCACGCTGAGTAAAATGTAGGGCATGTACCTAAAGAACGTCAGAAGCTCACTGTTCTCGCCCTTCTTATCGTCCTCCTTCTGAAGAAGCTCCACCTCAGCCTCCTTCGAAAGCGCCGTAACCGCTGCCAACGAGGCCTCCTGCGTGGTCTTTCCGAGAGCCTGATACGCCGCCACGGTGTTGACGAATTTCTCAAGCTGCATCTCGATGTTGGCCGCCGCATAGCTCACATGGATGTTGCGGCACTCGAAGATTCCTTCGGTCTCCCCCGCAGCAAGCCGCTCGGAAAATCCCTTTGGGATCGTCACCGCGTAATCCACGGTCGTGTAATACAACGCATCGGTCAGATCGTCCTCGTTCGCAAATGCCGGAACAATGTTGTTGCCCTTGCCGATGTACTCCGCAAGCGCCCGGCTCTCCGGCGTGTCATCGAGGTCCTCGATGACCAGGTCCATCTTTGATTTCTCCCACACATTTTCATCGGAGCCGCTTTTTGTCATAAGCACGCCGACCAGGAAGAACAGCACGATGTAAATGATCGCGGCGCCGAATTTGCTCCGGAGCACCTTCAAAAATGCCTTAAATACTTTCATACTTCTTCCTCCTTGTAAACAGCACACCAAGCGCCGTAAACACCGCCGTGTAGATAAGCATTGCGATAACCTTGGAGATGAAACGACGGTAATCGCTGTACATGTTCAGACAGTAGAAGCTGTCCGAGATGATGGCCACCGGGTTGAACCGGTTCACCCACGGCGCTTTCACCGCCAGGATTCCTTTGATGTTGCCCATCATGAGGCCGCTCAGAAAACACAGCACCATGGATACGGTGATCGCGATGGCGCTCTTGCCCTCGTGCTTCATTTTCCCGATCGAACCGATAAAGAAACCGAACGCCACGCCGAGACAGCCGCTCAGGATTGCCGCCAGATACAGCAACAGAAGGCTTCCTCCGAAGTTCACCTGAAGCACGAACCGCAGGAAGGTCACACACAGGACCATGCTGACGGACTGCGCGATGCAGCTTCCGAGAAGGCCCGCCGTGAGGTAGATTCCCTTCGGTGTCGCCGAGCAGTTCTTGCGGGCTCCGAGGATCGACTGGTTCGCCTGATTGTTGGTTGAGACATGCAGACCGGTCATGTTGCCGCAGATGGCAACCATTGCGATCAGGTTGTAAAAATACTGCACATACACATCGGGATTGTCCGCCTTCGGCGAGGTATCCCGGCACGCGTTCACCTCCGCGGAAAGCTTCGCGAGCACGGTCTGCAGGGATGCCGGATCCGTCGCGATCGTATCGCGGATGACCGTCTCATACAGCTTGTAGCGGGACACGAGCTCCTGGAGCATCGTCGGGAGGATACCCGTGCGGGATACGGTCAATTCTATGCTCTCACCGATGGTGAGGATTCCCTCCACATCGCCGTCCAGAAGCAGCTGCTTCGCATTTTCCGCATCGGTATATGTCGTCGCAAGCATCGGTTTTTCCTCTTCGGAAAGACCCTTGAGGAACTCCTCCGCCACTTGATTGTCCGATGTCCTCACGACCGCAACCGGGATCGTGTCGAAGACTTCCTTGCTGTAGATGGAGCCGAACGCGACCTTGAACAGCGTTCCGAGGATGATCGGGAACAGCATCAGCCACAGGATGAACTCCCGAACGCGAAGAACCTCTTTCAGTTCATACGCCAGATTATGTCTAAACATAGTGTCACCTCTTACTCCTTGGAATCGCGAAGTGCCGTTCCCGTGATCTCCAGGAACACGTCATTGAGCGTCGGCAGTTCCGAGTACACGCGTCCGAAACCGAGCTCCGCCTCCTGCAGCACCGCGAGGATGCGGATCAGGTTGTGGCGGCCGCCCGAGCAGCGCACCGTCAGCTTCGTTCCGTCGTAATCTGTCTCATACACGTGCGGCAAATGCGCGATCTTCTCGCGGACATCCTCCGGCAGCTCGAGGATCTCGATCGACACGCTCTCCGTGTTGCGGATCATGCCCTTGAGCTCGTCCTTCGTGCCCTCCGCGATCTTACGGCCCTTGTCCATGATGGCGATGCGCGTGCAGATCTGCTCGACCTCCTCCATGTAGTGCGAGGTGTAGATGACCGTCGCGCCTTCGCGATTTAACTCCTGAATTCCCTCGAGGATGCGGTTGCGGCTCTGCGGATCCACCGCCACCGTAGGCTCATCGAGAATGATCAGCTTCGGCTTGTGCGCGATACCGCACGCAATGTTCAGTCTCCGCAGCAGACCTCCCGAGAGTTTCTTCGGGCGGAAATTCACGAAATCCTCCAGCCCGACGAACTTGATCGCTTCCTCCACACAAGCTTTGCGCTTCTCTTTATCCGCGATATACAGACCGCAGAAATAGTCGATGTTCTCGCGCACCGTGAGCTCGTCCATGACGGCGACATTTTGCATGATCACGCCGATCTCGCGCTTGATGTCATAGCTCGTCGGCGTCATCTCCTTACCGAACACCTCGATCTCACCCTTGTCGAACGACAGAAGCGACAGCAGGCAGTTGATCGTCGTCGTTTTGCCGGAGCCGTTGGGCCCGAGCAGACCGAAGATCTCGCCTTCCTTAATCTCCAGCGAAAAATGATCGAGCGCCACCAGCTCGCCGTACCGCTTCACCAGATTGTCGATTTTTACTACCGTAGGTTTCATGTGTATCCTCGCTTTCGTATTTCGTCGACCGTCCACACTGCCGGTCGTTTCGTTCTGACATAAGCATAGCGCAGGTAACTTTCCGCGCCAAGTGTCGGTTGTCACCAGTTCAAGGTGACATTTGTCATTTTCCGGATTATCGTTTATAATCAACAGTAGATTTCCAAAGGAGCGTCCGAATGTACCGACTTCTCGAAAAATGTGCGATCTTTCTTCTGTGCCTGCCGGCCTTTCTCATGGCAGGCTCCGTTGCCGTGCCGGTTTTGGCGCTGCTGTTGGCCGTGTGTCTCTCGTCTGCGGTGCAGCTTCTCTCCGGTCGCAAGATCGCATGGATTCTTCTGTTTGTCGGCTCCGCGGCCTGCGGTCTCCTACCGATCCTTTTGTGCGCGCTGCCGCTGTTTCTGTATGACGCGCTGCAGGAGCGCAAATGGTGGCTTACGGTGCCCGCCGTGTCCGTCGCGGCCAACCTCGGTACCCTCACGACGCACCAGCTTTTGTGCGTGCTGACGGGCATCGCGGTTACGGTGATCCTGTTTCTGCGGGTGGAAGGCCTGTCGCAGTCGGTAAACCGTCTGACCACGATGCGCGACGACATCACCGAGCGGAACCTGCAGCTTGCGGAACAGAACCGGCGCCTTTTCGAGGCCCAGGACAATGAGATTCACGTCGCCACCCTGACCGAGCGCAACCGGATCGCCCGCGAGATCCACGACAACGTCGGACACATGCTCACCCGCTCGATCCTGCAGACCGGCGCTCTTCAGATCATCAACAAGGACGAAAAACTCAAGGAGCCTCTCTCCGAACTCAAAAACACCCTCGACGGCGCGATGACGAGCATCCGCGCGAGCGTCCACGACCTGCATGACGACTCCGTCGACCTGCGGCACGTGCTTCGGGAGATGGCGTACTCCGTGGACAAGCGGTTTGAGACGTCTCTCTCCTACGACGCCGGTGAGTACATCCCCGGCGAGATCAAACTGTGCGTGGCGGGCATCGTGAAGGAAGGCATTTCCAACGCCGTCAAGCACTCCCGCGGAGACCGGATCGAGATCATTTTCCGGGAACATCCCGCCTTCTACCAGTTGCTGCTGTCGGACAACGGCCATGCCGCCGACACGGAAACCGTCGTGAACGCCCGTGAACCGGGCTCCCGCGGCATCGGGCTTCGCAACATGGAGGACCGGGCAACCGGCGTCGGCGGACGCATCTCCTTCACCGCCTCGGAGCAGGGCTTCCGGATCTTTTTGACAATACCGAAACAATCCTGACGAAAGGACGCAACATATGAACATCGTAGTGATCGACGACGACCGCCTCGTGGCGATGTCTCTCAAGACCATTTTGGAAAATGACGGCAACATCTCCGTCGTGGCAACCGGGCACAGCGGCGAGGATGCGGTCGCGCTTTACGAGGCGCATCGGCCCGACGTGATTCTCATGGACATCCGAATGGAGGGCATGAGCGGGATCGAGGCCGGAAAGATTATCCTCTCGCAGCACGCAGACGCGAAGATCCTGTATCTGACCACATTTTCCGATGACGAATACATCATCAACGCCCTCAACATGGGCGCGAAGGGATACATTCTCAAGCAGGATTTCGAGGGCATCGCGCCGGCTCTCACGGCCGTGATGCGGGGACAGACCGTCTTCGGTGAGAAGATCATCGGGAAGCTGCCGGAGCTCATGAAAGCCCCCGAGGCGTTCGATTACGAGGCCCACGGCATCACCGACAAGGAGCGCGAGATCCTCGAGCTTGTTGCCGCAGGCCGCTCCAACCGCGAGATCGCTACCGAGCTGTTTCTCAGCGAAGGCACGGTGCGCAACTACTTAAGCACACTGCTGGAAAAGCTCTCGCTTCGAGACCGCACACAGCTCGCCGTCTACTATTACACCGAAATCAAGCGCTGACCCCCGTGACACACGGAGTACACAAGACTGCGATACGATGATTTCGCCCGGATCGGGCAGCGGATTGCAGAAAGGAGTCATTTCATGTATCGCATACTTCTGGCTGAGGACAATGACAATCTCCGCGAGGTCGTGACGGACTATCTCACGGACTGCGGATACACCGTGGACGGAAGGCCGGACGGCGCAAGCGCGCTGGAGGCATTTTACGAAAACCGGTATCAACTGGTCCTTCTGGATGTGATGATGCCGAAGATGAACGGCTTCGACGTGTGCCGCCGGATCCGCGCAAAGGAGGACGTCCCGATCCTTTTTCTGACCGCACGCGCGCAGGAGCAGGACCAGCTGCTCGGCTACTCCCTAGGCGCCGACGAATACATTGTGAAGCCCTTCTCGCTCCCGGTGCTCGCCGCCAAATGCAAGGCCATTCTGGAGCGGGCCGCCGGCCGCGCGATGTCCGAGGATATCTGCACGGACGGTGATCTGACGGTCAACTTCCTGACCCGCACCGTGCTTGTCGCCGGCCGCGAGGTGGAGCTGCAGGCCATGGACTTCGATCTGCTCCGTTATTTTCTCTCCAACCGCGGACGCGTGCTCTCCCGGGAGCAGATCCTCGACCGCATCTGGGGCTTTGACTACGACGGCAGCGACCGCGTTGTCGACACCCACATCAAGAAACTCCGCCGCGCCTTAGGCCCCTGCGGAGAGCGCATCGAGACCGTCGTAAAGCAAGGATATCGCTACGTCTCCCGCGAAAGCGCAACGTAGCACCGATGAACCCGACAAAAAGGACCTGCACCGGAATCTCCTCCGATGCAGGTCTTATTATTTCATCGATTCACCCGAAAATCATCCTGCCAATCCTTCTTCGATACTCTGTGCTTTCCCTCCTTGGCCTGAGTGTAGTTGAACGTAAACAGAATGCCGTACAGAAGCCAGATTGTCGAGAGAAGGAGCCACAGCGTTTTCCCGCCGGTAACGTAGCTCATTCCCCACGCAAACGCAGCCATCACGCCGAAGGTCGCAGTGAGCAGATGAATCCAGGCCAGTCTCCGTGCTTTCTCCACGTCCTTCGACTTCGAAAAATCAAACCAGAACAGAAGGCCGCCGTCCCTGTTGCCGGCGCCGCACATCGCCCCGTGCCGTTTCAGTATGCCGGCGCAGATCGCGAGCCCCATTCCGCCGGTCCGCGAATCCTCGCTCTTCCGTTTCGTCTGGTACATCGGCGTCCAGATCTCCTTCAGCTCCTCCTCCGAGAGCGCCTCCGCCTGATTCCAGATGCGGAACCGCTTCCCCTCGGTCTCGATAATGATACGGCTCCCCGGTGCCCCGTGCCGCACCGCATTGCCGACAAAGTTGTCGATCACCATGCCCATGAGTGCCGGGTCGCAGGAGACATTTTCCGAACGTCTCAACGAAAAATCAACCTCCATCCCCTTCTCGGCAATCATGTCCGCATACGAGGCGATCACGGCGTCCGTCATCAGATTCCAGTCCGACGAAACGAGATTGAGATTAAGCCGCTCGTCCGTCACGCGGGTGTATGTGAGCATCCGGTTCAACTTCTCGCTCAGCGCCTCGCTCTCCCGCTCCAGCACATCGAGATAATGCGGCATTTTCTCCGGTTTCGCCCCGAGGCTTAAGTATTCGGCCGTATTCTTGATGACCGCGGCAGGCGTCTTCAATTCGTGCGCCATCGCGTTGATAAACATGTCCCTCAGGTTCTTCAGATCCTCCCTGCGGCGTCTCGCCGCGACAAGCAGGATCATCGCAATGATCGCAAAGGTCTGCCCGAGGAGCAGCACGACCACCATGGGCCGGAACAACGCATTTCGCGCGATCTTCGCATTGTCAAAGACGATCATGAGCGCACTCGACGCGTCGACCTCACCGCTTTTGGCGACGGTGATCTCCCCTCGCTTCGATTGCCGGGCTGACAGTATAATATCCTCCGAACCGCCTTCTTCCGCCCCGATCGTCTGCGTGATCGCCGTATACCGGCTTTTGGAATCCAGCGTTTCCGCGCCCAGTTCCCGCAAAAGCGTACTCAGCCGCGCGTCCTGCGAGATCAGATACAGTCTTGCCTCCGAGCCCGTCTCCGCATCTTCCCCGGACTCCGGCCACTCGCTTCGCGACTCGCCGTCATCCCACAAAACCCGATCCGTTCCGGCGAAATCTTTCGCAGTTATCGTGTAATTCCGAAACAGCGAAGGCACGTAGATCTCGATCTGCGTCAGCATTTCCGTGCCGTCCTCAGCATCTCTTCCCCGGATCTTCCGGATCATCGGAGACGCCCAGACTTTCTTTTCCTTTCTGCTCTCAAAGACTTTTCCGACAAATTCCTCCAGATCCCTCTTCGGAAAATACTCCCACAGATTCCACGTTCTTCTCTCCGTCTCGCTGTCCACAACCGCAACTGCGATGTCTCCGTCTAAAACCATCCCCGCATCGGCCGTCCGGTTCCGATAGTAGCAGGCAAACGCAAACCCACCTTCGTAGGTCTTATCCTGCTGCAACTCAAGCCACAACGAATCCACGGAATCCAAACCAAACTCCACGTCCGTCTGCCGGATCTCCGCAGAGAAAGAATACTTCGGAATATCCCCGCGAAGCATAAACTGCTGCACTTTCTCCTCGTTTCTGCTCTGCACGGACTTCCTCGTAAAATGATACACCACCATCGACAGCACCGCGAGCAGCACCACCGCACACAACTCGATCACAATGCATGTCTTCAAAACTTCTTTTCTCTTTCCGTTCATCGACATCCCCACCTTCGCTGCATTTTCCCGGATTTTTCATCCTTACGGTGACATCCTAACGCTCTATTGTGTACTCCTTATGTCAGGGCAACAAAATTTTCGATCCGGGGGGCAGTAGGAGGAGTTGGGCGGAGCCGAAGCATTCAAGGGCTGCTGAGGCTGACTAAGAATGCGCGGTGAGCGCACATGTAAGGCAGTTTCTGCGGAACTCGCTTCGCTCGAACAGTCCTCGAAACTGCCTGTGCGCTCGCCGCGCATTCTAAGTCGCCCTTGCGCGAGTCCCTCGCGCAAGCCGCAATGCCCTTTCACGCTTTCGGCTCCGCCCACTCCCCGCTGCCCCACCGGGAGCGAATTAATGTTGGGGGTTGCCTTCCTACTTACCTGTCCCAAAAATGGATTTTAGTAACAATTCCATGGGAAAACGGTCAACCCGGAAATTTGCCTTGTAAATCTTGCGAATTTTTACCCGTTCCGGGTGCCGACTTACGCTCGAAAAGACCTTTTTGAATCAAAATCCCAGATTTTCCCCGGGTTCACCCTCTCAGACGGATACTTTTTTCAAGGATTTTTCCCGATTTAGGAAAAACACTTGGAAAATCCCGAAATTCGCACTTTTTTGACGCATTCAGACAGGTACAAAGTGATTCGGCTTGCGGATGTGGGCATTCTCCCGTCCGTCGGAGGTGCAGGGTGAGGCGGCCATGGTCCGGGGAGGAGGGCATGCGACCTCCGGGGTGTTTGCCCCGGAGGGGCGACTTGGCAGTTACCAAGCGGCTTGGAGGAGTTTCGGTGACTGTTTGAACATGCGGTCGCGGCTATACCTTTAGATTATCCCCAAGTTCAACGCGACCGCGTGTGAGTTTCACCGAAACTTCTCCGTCTAAGCCGCTCGGCCACTACCTAGTCGCCCGAAGCCGCTCGATGCCACGGACCATGGCCGCCTCCCCCCACCCCGACAGGCCGTAGAAAACCCGCACAAAAAAAGCCACCTTGCGGTGGCTTTTTTGCTGTTACATACGATTTAGTTACTTCCGGAAACCTTGAGCCAAAGCTCATTCATCTTCTTGCGGATGACTTCGTTGTCGTGGAAGATTTCGTCATTGTCGCGAATGACAGGAAGATATGCCTCGTTGTCGGCGTAATCGCCGCCCTCACCGGTGAGTTTTGCAAGAACGTCCTTGTTCGGGGAAGCATAACCGACCGTTTCGGAGCCGTCCAGGCACTGATCATAGTTCAGCATGAAGTTGATGAACTTGTTTGCAAGGGTAGGATTCTCCGCATTTGCCGGAATAACCATGGAATCGTACCACACGTTGGTTCCGCACGACGGCATGAAATAGCCCATGCTTTCGTTCTCGCTCAGGATGTCCGCAGCATCGCCGGAATACGCAATGGCAAGATCCTTGCGGCCTGCCTTCATGTTATCGATAACCTCGTCGATGATATAAATCGGCTTCGTGGTCTTGTTCATATCAAGCAACCATTCATAAGCCTCCTGGATCTCTGCCTCATTGTCCGTGTTGCAGGAGTAACCGAGCTGCTTGAGGGCGATCATGAAACCGTCGCGAGCCGAGTTGTACATGAAAATGCGGCCTGCATACTTCGGATCCTTGAAGATGCCGAAGCCCTCTGCCTCGAGATCGGCATAATCGACATTGTCCTTGTTGTAAACGATACCGACCGTGCCCCAGAAATACGGGATGGAGTAATCGTTGTTCGGATCAAAGGAGAGATTCTTCACCTCGTCCGCCAGATTGCCGATGTTCGTGATAACGCTCTTATCGAGTTTCTGGAGATAGTTCTCCTTCAACAGACGCTCGATCGTGTAGTCGGACGGGATAAGCACGTCATACTTGTCGCCTGCCTGAAGCTTGGTGTACATAGCCTCATTGGATTCAAAATTTTCTACGATGACTTCGCAATCAAATTCTTTCTCGAAATCCTTGATGACATTTTCCCCGAGATACTCGCCCGGAAGGAACAACTTCATCCGCTCTTTCTTCTTGCCGCAGCCGGTCATTGCGACCACCGCGAGTGCAAGGATTGCCAAAGTTACAATCACTTTCTTCATTCGTTTTTATACCTCCGAATCTTTATGAACAGCGGGCGTTGCCCGGTTCTTTCTTGGAAAACAGTCCTTCCGCTCACTCCGCCTGCTCGCGAAGCCGTTTTTCCTCGCGCTCGCGTCTGCGTGCTACAACAGCGGAAAATACATTGTACAGGATCAATCCGATAGTCAGCAGCGCGATCACCACGGTGGAAAGCGCGTTGATGGAAGGATTGACTCTCATGCGCATGGTGTACACGATGATGGAGATGTTCTTCACACCGTTGCCCGTCGCAAAATACGAGATGACAAAGTCGTCAAACGACATCGTGAACGCGATCAGCGCGCCTGAGATGATGCCCGGCATAATCTGCGGAACGATCACCTTCACCAAAGCCCGCATGGGTGTCGCGCCGAGATCCATCGCCGCCTCCGCCAGGTTCGGGTCCAGCGACCTCAGTTTCGGCATGATGCTCAGGATCACGTACGGAATACAGAACATGATGTGCGCCAGCAAAAGCGTGGCGAAGCCCTTGTCCACATGCAGAGCACTGAAGAACATGAGAAGTCCGATACCCGTAACGATATCGGGATTCATCATCGGAAGCTCATTGACCTGCTCCACGCAGCTCCGCAGGATCTTGTTGGACTTTGAAAGGCCGATGGCCGTAAGGGTCCCGATGATCGTCGAGATGATCGTCGCAAGGACGGCTACCACGAAGGTGTAATAGATCGCGTCCTTCATATCTCTGTCATTTGCCATCTTCGTATACCAGCGAGTGGAGAAGCCGGCAAACTTAGTCAGCGATTTGCTGTCGTTAAAGGAAAAGATTACGGTGTAGACGATCGGTGCGTAGAGGAAGATCACCACCAGGATCATCAGCACAGTGCCGAATACACGTTTCTTCGGTTTCATGCGTCCGCCTCCCCCCTCTCCGTCACATCCACCTTCTTGGTGAGATACATGGAGAAAATGATGATGATCGCCATGATCAGGGAGATGGCGCTACCGAAGTTCCAGTCACCGGCTGACTGGAAGTACTGCTCGATCATGTTACCGACAAGCATGTACTGACCGCCGCCTAACATGTTCGGGATGCAGAAGCTCGATACCGCAGGCAGGAAAACCAGCGTGATACCGCTGATGATCCCGGGGAGCGACAGCGGAAGCGTCACCCGCAGGAAACTCTGGAACTTGTTCGCTCCGAGGTCATTGGCCGCCTCCAGAAGACTTCCGTCCATCTTCGTCAGGGATGTATAGATCTGCAAAACCATAAAGGGCAGGAAGTTGTAGATCATACCGACGATGACGGCAAATTCCGTATACATCATCTCATACGGTCCGAGTCCGATCCACCCGAGCATGGTATTGATGATACCGTCATCCTGCAGGATTCCGGTCCAGGCATAGGTGCGAACCAGCAGGTTGATCCAGGTCGGAAAAGTGATGATCAGCACCCAGCGCATCTTGAATTTTTCGCTGCTCCGTGCAATGTAATACGCCGGAAAATAACCGAGCAGAAGGCACGCAACCGTCGTGATCGCGGCAACCTTCAGCGAGCGGAGAAGCACTTTCAAAAACAGCGGATCACTGAAAAACTTTACGAAGTTCTCCAGCGTAAATTTTGTCGTAACGACGTCATTTCCCTTCGTCGTGAACGCGTACAGAACGATCAGAAGCATCGGAGCCACGATCAGGATGAGCGCCCAGACGATGTAGGGATATGTCATTCTTCGAAATTGTTTCATAATGTCCCCTTCCGTGTCAGCCGATCTGCGACTTCTCCATAATATGGATATCCTCCGGGTCGAAGGTGAGTCCTACGACTGCACCGACCTCGGTCTCCTTCGTGGTGTCCACGCGGTACTCGTAACCGCGCGTCTTGAACGTCACGGGATAGGTTCCGGGCTTGACATCCGCAGGGTCAAAATCATACTCGACATCGACGATCTCCACGGGGTTTCCGTCCTCCAGATCGAAAGCCTGCGCATTGGCCCAGATCTTGAGGTCTGTCTCCAGCGCCACGCTCTCCGCGATCTCATCGGCCTTCTTGAAGAAGTTCACGGCGTAGATTTCCTCTCCGTGCTCCTCCGCAACAAAGCGGTTCGGCTCCTGAACGATCATGTCCGCCGTCACGCTCGTGCCGGCCGCGGTGTGGAACGTTACCGGGTAGCGGCCGTTCTCCGCGCTTAATTCGTAATCGAGTTTCGTGATGGAAATACGCTCGTCGCTCTTCGGATCCCATGCCTGAGCATCCGCACGGTCGATGATGAAAGCGTCTGCATTTTCCGGATGCTCCATCATCTCGGTGATATCGTCCGCGTCGAGATAGAAGTCGTTGGCACTCATCATCTCGCCTGCCGCCTCATTGACCGCCGGCTTATCCTCGGAAACTTCCATCTGCACCGTGATGCTCGTGCCGGCCTTGGTCTCCACAACCGTCTCGTAGTGCACGCCTTTAAAGAGTGTCGAACGCACGATGCCTCGAAGCTTTCCTTCCCTCACGGGAACGATGTCCAGATCCTCGGGGCGGATGACAACGTCCACTTTTTCATTTTTCGCAAAACCGGCGTCAACGCACTCGAACTGCCGGTCCTCAAACATAACTTTATGATCCTCAAGCATCACGCCGTCGACGATGTTGCTCTCGCCGATGAAGTTCGCAACGTAGCGGTTGACCGGCTCGTTGTAAATGTCCGTAGGCGAACCGATCTGCTGGATGTTGCCGTCCTTCATGATGACGATCTTGTCGGACATCGTCAGCGCCTCTTCCTGATCGTGAGTGACGAAGATGAAGGTGATGCCGACCTCTTTCTGAATCTTCTTGAGCTCGCGCTGCATACCCTTGCGAAGCTTCGCGTCCAATGCTCCGAGGGGCTCGTCCAAAAGCAGCACCTTCGGCTCGTTGACCAGGGCCCGCGCGATGGCTACTCGCTGCTGCTGACCGCCGGACATCTCGTGAACCGCGCGCTTGCTGAAGTCCTCGAGACCGACGAGTCTGAGCATACGCATAACCTTCTGGTAAATGATATCCTTCGGCTCCTTCTTGATCTTCAGACCGAATGCAACATTGTCAAACACGTTCATGTGCGGGAACAGCGCATACTTCTGGAACACGGTGTTCAGGTCGCGCTTGTACGGCGGCAAATTCGAAATCTCCTCGCCGTCGAAAATGACCTCTCCCTCATCCGCCTGCAGGAAACCGCCGAGGATGCGGAGCAGCGTCGTCTTGCCGCAGCCGGACGGCCCGAGCAAGGTGACAAACTCGTTCTCGTAAATGTCGAGATTAATTCCCTTCAGGACCAACTGTCCGTCGAACTTCTTGACGATATTCTTGAACTGGATCAGTTTCTTCGGAGCGTTTTTCACCGCTTCGTTCGCATTTTTCGTCGCATTGTCACTCATGGATGCATCCTCCGTGTAAATCTATGTCACGCTCTCGCGCAATTGTCGTGTTTCTCAAAAGATCGGCGGGGTGGAAACCCAAAGCACCTTGGCCGCTTTATTGCCCCGGTTGCTCAGAAAATGATCGTCCTTGCCCTTCAGATAGAACGTCTCGCCCTTGCGGACCGTCAGTGTCTTGCCGCCGATTTCCAGCGCGACAGTGCCGTCGAGCACGTATCCGAACTCCTCGCCGTTATGCGGGTTGACCGTGAACGACCGGCTCTGCGCCGGAATCTCCATCAGGATCGGCTCCATCTCATTTTTCTGCGTGTTCGGCACGATCCAGTGAATTCCGTAATCGTCCCTCTCATCCACAAAGAAATCGCTCTTTCGGAAAACGACTTTCTCCTGTTTTTCCTCGCTGAAAAATTCCGCCAGAGAGCTTCCGAGCGCCTCCAGTATGTCTGTGAGCGTCGCGATTGACGGCGATGTCAGATTGCGCTCAACCTGCGAGAGAAAGCCCTTCGTCAGCTCGCTCCGCGATGCCAGTTCCTCCAGTGTCAGACTCTGCCGGATTCTCATCTGTTTCAACCGATGTCCGATGTCCATTCTCGTCTCCCCACCGCATCCGCGGCCGCTGCCGCAGTTACGATATACTAAACAAAAAGATTATTGTTACTAAACTTTTTCGCAGACTGATACATATTATACATAGATTATTCCTAAATGCAATAGCAATCTTTTGCATTTTACGAAAAATGATTTCTCCGATACCAAAACATAAAAAACGGCCACACCTGAGGGGGAGGTGGAGCCGAAAGTATGAAAGGGCATTGCGGCTTGCGCGAATTTATCGCGCAAGGGCGACTTAGAAAGCGCGGCGAACACATTGGCAGTTTCGAGGACTGTTCGAGCGAAGCGAGTTCCGCAGAAACTGCCTTGACTTTGCGTCCGTCGCGCTTTCTTAGTCAGCCTCAGCAGTCCTTGAATACTTCGGCTCCACCCCCACCCCTCAACAATTCCCGGTATAAACGTACCGCAGATTCTCTCTCGCAACCTCCGCAAGCCGATAAACCTTTCGAACGTCCGTCGGTCCGCGATCCTGCATATGAAACCGCGGAAAGAAACGGCTGATGTGCAGCGGCACGTCTTCGCCGTCCGGATTTTTCAGGCCGCCGATCCAGCGGGATAAGTCCCGCATCTCGTCCTCGCTGTCATTTTCCGAGGGAACGATCAGCGTCGTGAGCTCGACGTGGCAGTTCCTCACAGCCTCCTCGATGAACGCCATCACCATCGCGCGGCTGCCTCCGAGAACGTCTTCGTAATACCGGTCGGAAAATCCCTTCAGATCGATGTTCATCGCGTCGATATACGGACTCAGCTCCCGCAGAACCGCGAGCTCGGCGGTTCCGTTTGTGACCATCACATTTTTAAGGCCAGCCGCCTTAGCGAGTCTCGCGGTATCACGCACAAATTCATAGCCGATCAGGGGCTCGTTGTAAGTAAACGCGATGCCGATGTTGCCCTTCTCCCGAGTCTGCAAGGCGATTTCCACAAGGTCCTCCGGGCGTACCGTCTCCGCTGTCTCGGCATACTTGTGTGCCTGCTCCGACCAGGAGATATCATAGTTCTGGCAGAACGGGCATCGGAGATTGCAACCGAAACTTCCGACAGACAGGATTCTGCTGCCGGGGTAAAACCGTGCCAGCGGTTTCTTCTCGATCGGGTCGAGCGCAAGCGCCGTGATCCGGCCGTAGTTGAATGCTTCCACTGCTCCATTTTTCGACGTCCGCCCGCCGCAGAAACCGATCTTCCCGTCCGGGATGTCACAATGTCGGAAACAAACGCTGCATTTTGCCATGATCAATACCTCTAGTAGTGTCTCACAACCTCGAACCGCTCAAGCCGGTACGGTTCGTCCTCGCGGATGCCGCCCTTCCTGCGGGCGATGTCAATCTGCTCTTCCACGGTGTCCACACCGTCAAGATTCGGCAGCAGAAGACCACGTTTCCTCCCGTAGCTGACGATGACGCCGTAGCGCTTCACATCCAGTTCCGCCGGCGAGTCGATCGGCTCGGTCGGTCCCAGCACGTCAACGCTGATCTCGAGGCTCTTGAGCTCACCCTCCGTGATCGGCGAAAAGCGCGGATCCCGCGAACAGGCGCTGACGGCGTTGGAGATGATCTCCTCCGCGACAGAGTCCTGTGTTGCCGCGATCGTACCGATACAACCGCGAAGCTGTCCGTTTTTGTGGATGGAGACAAAGGTTCCCGCCTGCCTTTCAAGCATTTCCGAAAGCAACCCCTCCGGTACGGAAATCATTTTCCGATGCAGAACCCACGACTCCACGGACGCCCTCGCAAGTCTCACATACGCGTCGCTCTGCGCCGCCTTTTCCCTGCATTCGCGCTCCGTTCTCTCCTGATACTTCTTCAGAAAATGCCGCTCCGGGTCCGCTCCCTGTGCGTAAAATGAGCACACTCCGTACCCGACGCCCGTCACATCCTGGTGCGACAACGCCGTTGCTTTCACGCCGAGCCCGTCCAATGCGCCCGCCATGATCACAAACGATCGATGGCCGCACTCCGCCGCCTTCTCGCAAAATGACTCCTCAAAGTCAAACAGTTCCCCAAACGCCCCGCGCCCGCAGACATCCATGATCCTGCGGTCATACTCCGGTCCTTCCTTCGCGAACCCGTACGGACCGTACTCCTGAAGTTTGTGTGAGAGGTCGCCGCTGGCGATGATCACCGCCCGTCGGTCGGTGTCCTTCACTGCCCGGGCAATGATCTGCCCCAGCCGGTAATGGTCAGTCAGCGGAAGCCCCGAAAGCCCGATCCGCACAATCTTCCCTGCTTTATATTTCTGCCGGATAAACCACAGCGGAACCATCGTCCCGTGATCCAACGCCTCGTCCCGCTCCCCGAGCGTCCCCGCCGGAAAATCCTCCAGCTCCGCCAGACTGCAGATCCGCCGAACCAGCGTCATGTCGTACTGCTCCGAGAAGCTTATTCCGGGCGCACGAAACTGCCGGAACGACCCCGTCGCTCCGCTGCCCGGAGAGATATGAAAGTAGTCCGCATACATCACGCTATGCGGACTTGTGATGATCAAAACCTCGGGCTTCAGCGCCGCCACTTCATCGGCAACCTGCTCGTATGCCCTCGTTGTCTCAAGAATCTGTTTCTCGCTCCCCCTCCCGACTTCCGGCACGATCATAGGCGGGTGAGGAACCATAAATGCGGCTAAAATCGACATTTTCCGTCTCCTCCCAAAACGCTTTCTTGAAATTTTATTATAGCATACCGAAAACAGCTCTGCAAATGTCCGGCGCGTTTTCATGCGCAGGCGAAGCTTCCTAAGAACCATACAAAAAGTCACATCCCGTTTTGTGAGATGTGACGTAAGCGTTTCTTGCTCATGCGATTTTCAAGCGTGGTTTCGTAGAATTGAGCCGTTCTTTCTTGTGGTTCCTGCGTTTATGATTACCTGTGTGATGCTCGGAATCGAGCTCCACGGTATCCTAACCAAAGATCACGATGACCGAAGTTCCGAACATAAGAAGAAGTGACCCCCACCTCTCCAAGGAACAGGTCACTTCTGACCAAATCAGAGGTCGCAGTTTGGCAACACCTCTTTTAATATTCTCACGGTTGTCCGACTCAGATTCTCGCCAGCAGTTCCGCCTTCTTGGCGTCGAAGTCCTCTTGCGTGATGGCTCCCTTGTCGCGAAGCGCAGCCAGTCGCTCGATCGTCGCAAAAACCTCGTCCATCGTCATCGGAGCGGGCGCCGCCTTTGCCTCGCCGGCGGCATTGTTCGTATCAACGGTCTCTGCCTTAGCATCGGAAGACGCCGTTGTCTTCGCGGTCGCATCGCCGCTGTCCTGCGGTTTCTCCGCGGGCTTCCCGCCCTGACCGCCGACATTGACGGAGATATTGCCGTCCGCGCCGCCTCCGAAGTTGATCGGAATCTCGGCACCGGCCCCATCCTCCGAAGCGGGCTCGGGATTCAAGGCTCCCCAGTCGCCGGCGCCGGTGTCAGCCGCTGCCGCGCTGTCCTCATTGTCCGCCGTCTGCCGGGAGTTGCCGGATGCACCGCTCTCCATCTGCTGCATCTCGTCCTTCTCCGCCAAATCCTCAAGCGTGATGTAGTCCTTCATCGCCCGGCTGTCATTGTATTGGAACGCGGCGTCGCTGTAGACGCTGCAAAGTTTCTCACCCATCGGCCGCATCGCGAAAAATGTCATTCCGCCGGAGAAGAAGCCTCCGATCACGGGGATTAATTTGGCGATGCCCTTCGAAGCGGTGTCCGTTGTGAGGCGGAGCGTGAGCTCACGGCTGATCCGTTTTACAACGATGTCCCAGAATTCCCGGGTCGTCGCGCGCTGCGGAATGCCGCCCGTGGCGCGAAGCGAGAGGTGAGCCGAGAGCAGTCTCGTTGCCGCCGCAGCTCCGTCGATCCCGTACATGGCACCCAGCGAGCAGATCAGCAGATACCTGACAAACACGCCCTCTTCACCCTCGCAGGCAAAGAAATCTCTGGCGCCGAAAAGGTACGCCAACTCCTGCGTCATGCGAAGTGACATCGCGAAAAACTGAAGCGTGTCCGCGGGGATTGTCGCCGCGATCGCCAAACCGCCGGGAATCCCTGCCGCAAATGACATTGCCGAGGACTCCGACGTTCTGCGCAGGATCAGCTTGCTTGCGATATCCTCGAGCTCGATATCGGAAAAGTCGCTGGCCACCGGACCCTCTGCAAGGATCTGGTGGATCAGGATGCCCTGATTTGCAAAACAGTCGCGAAGAAATGCCTCGCGGTTCACTTTAACTTTCGGTATTTTCAACGCCTGCTCGATCAGATATGCAAGCGAGATGTTTTTTACACCTTTCTTTCCTTCTGCCATACTCTTTCTCCTTGTATTCCGCCGTCAGGTCTGTGAGGCGGATCTGTCCGGCGTCGTCGCGCTCGAGAGCGGTCCCTCCGTCGGCGGCATAACCTTGCCGTTCTCATCGTAAGTCACGGTTTCGATCAGATTGCCGTTCACATCGTACGTGTTGCGAACGGACTGCAACAGCTGCTTGCCCTCCGCATTGTAGAAGTAATCCAGCGTCTCGACCAGATGCCCTTCGGCGTCGAACACTTCCACACGGTCCGGGCGCAACCCGGAATAGAAATGATCGGCGGAACGCAGCAACTTCGGCGGATCGCCCAGATCATACGTGGCATCTTCCAGGATTTTCCCATCCAGCGTCTTGCGCACTCTGCTCCGATCGGAATAGGTGCGCTCCTCCATAGCGGAGCCGTCCTCCTGCTTCGTCACGGTCTCGGTCCACAAAACCGTTCCGTCCGAACCGACCGCCTTTTTGCTCTCACGGAATTCATCCGTGAGATTGACGTAGAGGCTGTAGCTCTCCGAGCCGGGTTCCTCTGCTCCCGCAGCAACTTCCCTGCGACCGATCGTACACTCGGGATCCTGCACCGTATCCGTAAAATAAAGATGCAGTTTCGGGTTCTCCACCCGAAGCCGACGCTCCGTCACCGTCGCCAGGATGTCTTCTCCGAAGCGATAGCCGCAGAACTCGGTATCGACGTACAGCGTCCCGAATTTCGTCTCCGCAAGCTTCGTGGTGCTCACGGCAGTCTCCCATTCGTCGTGCGGTTTCTTCGCTTTGGCCTCTCCCGGAGCAAGCTTCTCCATAATGTCGGCGGAAGCGTCATCCGCATTGTTGAAAATGTCAGGCAGGAATCCGTACTGCGCCTGATATAAAACGATCGGCTCGCCGTCGGGCTCTTCCGTGTTCTCAACCGTCAGGCGGTAGATCGTGTCGTCGTTATAGAAGCGATCCAGCATCCAAACGACATCCTGCGTCTGCCGATTATAGTACTTCACGGCATCGCGGGTATCCAAAAGGAAACCGTCCTCAAGCTCGTCGTTGTTGACATAATTCTCCACGATACAGATGTACGTGTTCGTGTCTTTCGGCTCAACCTCAACGCGGATCTTCTCCGAATTGATCAGACCGGCAATGATCGTCTCACCGTTTTGCGCCAACAGAAAGCTTCCGTCCGAAGCGATCGTGATCCGAAACTCCTGCTGCTCCGCCGGCTGAATATCCACGAAGATCGTTCCGTCCTTGTCACTTAAGAAAAATCCGTTGGAGCGGAACTGATAGCCGTCACCGATCCCCGACATGGAAAATACGGTCTCTTCCCCGAATTTAATGATCGCGCTCTCGCACAGACCGGGGATACTGTATGTGCGCTTGTTCGCTTCATTTTCCGTCAGAAACTCCGTGTATGACTGATCACCCGCAGCCAAATAGGTGATCCCGATGTGCGCGGAGTCGTCCGCAAATGCAATCTCCTCGGTCCGCCGCGTGAGTTCCCCGATGTTCGGCGTCAACGCAGGCGTCGGCGTCACCGAAACATCCGGCGTCGGTTCCGGCGTCGCCGTCGCGATCGGTTTCACTTCGCGCCCGGCAGGTACGGCGTTGGTCGGCGTCGGAGCCGCCTCAACGGTACTTCCGGGCAGCGTATCGCTTCGCGTGTACGCCCATGCTCCGACGATCATCGCGGCCAGGAGAAGTCCCCCTATCCACAGTTTTGTCTTCACTCGTTTTCTCCGTAAATACTACTTGTTGAAGCGGGTAATGTTGTCCTCGTTCAACGTGAAATCGTAGTAGTTCAAATCCTTCCGAAACGTCCAGCCCGCGCCGCGCCAGAAATGATTTCCCAGCGTGTTGGTCTTGAACGCGATCAGATTGACCTTATTGATATGCTCCTTCTGCAGGGCGATCATGCAGGAGACGGCCATCATTTTCCCGATGCCGCGCTTGCGGAAACCCTCCTTCACGCAGACATGGTAAAAACACCCGCGCCGTCCGTCGTGACCGCACAAGATCGCACCGACAATCTCCCCGTTGACAAGAGCAACCACACTCGTCGTGGGATTTCTCTTGAGGAATCGGTCGACGCCCTCGCGGGAGTCGTCGATCGAACGGATCCCGAAGCCGTGGATCCCGCTCCAAAGGCGGAACACGTCGTCGTAATCCTCAATTGTCATGGTGCGTATTACACATTCATCTTCCATCTACTGTACTCTTCCTTTCGCCGCCGTGCGGCATGTCCGTTGTTTTCCGCCGTCGCAATCTCATTCTTCGCCGTCGCTGCCGAGCCCGTTCTCACGGCGCACGGCTTCGGCATCAACCTCAACCAGCTTCTTACCGCGGTTGTACAGCTCCTGGATGTGATCCTTGTTGTCGAGCACCTTTGCGAGATAGTTGTGGAATTCGAGTTTCGTCTTGCAAGTCTCGATTCCTTTTCGGAAAATTTCTTCTTCATTTTGCGCGTTCGCCTGCTTCGCCGCACCTGCGCGAGCCGTGCGCTTTGCGGTCTCCGCCGCCGCTCGCTCCTGCTTTGCCGCGCTGCGTGCACCGGCATTTTGCGCATTGTCCGCCGTCTTGTTCGCAGCGGTCTTGCCCGCCGTCTGGCGACGCTCCTGCGTCTTGCCCGCGTCGGCATTGTTGCCGTTGCCGCGGTTTCCGCTGCCGGAATGACGTCCGCCGGCGTTTCTTCCGCCGCTCTTGGTGCCGGAATTCTGGCTCGCACCGCTGCCTACCACACGCTTCGTGGTCTTCTTCGCGCCGCGGCCCAGCACTTCATGCTGCGTCGTGTTGTCCGCCACCGGCGTCGGCACCGTGCGGTGCAAGAATGCGAAGAGCCCGGTCTTCACCTCACCACCGCGCGCGATGACCGCATCGACATCCGGCAAACGCTCGATCGTACAACCGGTCATGCTCTTCATCTCGTTGATCGCCGGCTCGTATCCCTTGTCGTTCGAGATCACGTAATAAGCGTTGCCCGCCTTCTTCGCGATATCGTAGCCCAGATGCACCATGATGATGAAATCCAGGGCGTTCTTTCCGATCTGGTCGTTCGTGATCAACTCCACGGTGGCGTCGCAGTGGAACACCGCATCCGCGTCGATCAGTGACATCTTCGAGCACTTCGGCCCGAGGAAAATGCGCACCAGATCGTTCTTCGTCAGCTTCGCTATGCCCGTCAGGCCCTGGCGGCTGACATTTTCAAAATCAATATACAAAACTCGTCTCATTCGTTCCTCCGGGAACCGCGTCGGAACAACCGCGGCTCAATGTTCGTCTGATCCGGCCTTCTCCTCTGAGCCCGCGCTCAGCTCGTCGAGGGTCCGGTAATATGCCGGAAGAAATTCGTCAAGGAACAGTTCGGCCTCGGGGACCTGCATAGCGTGAATGGAGTCCGTCAGCGTCTTCTTCGCGCTGTCGAACTCGCGGTTGCCCGCCTTGCCTTCCTCGATGCATTTGATCAGGGCGGAAATCTTGTCCGCCGCCTTCACGATCCGCCACAGTTCATCCTCGCCTTCCTGACGGAAGAAGAGGCCGCGATAGTCGTCCCGCAGATCTTCCGGAAGCATGGAAAGCAACGCTTCGGAAGCATCGTCCTCGATGGCGTGGAAGACATTTTGCATCTGTCGGTTGTAATACTTGATCGGTGTCGGCATGTCGCCCGTGATGATCTCCCCGGCGTCGTGAAACAATCCGATCACGGCGCAGCGGTCCGCGTCAAGCTGCTTGCCCAGACGGCGGTTGCCCAGTACGGCAAGGCCGTGAGCCAGCATGCTGACCTCAAGCGAATGCTCGCTGATATTTTCCGGCTCGGAATTTCTCATCAGCGCCCAGCGCTTGATATACTTCATGCGGGACAACATGGCAAAAAAGGAACTGCTCATTGTTCTTTCTCCGGTGTTACTCATTTCCGGCCCCGAAGATGCGGCTTCAGGTATTGTCCGGTAAAGGAATCGACATGTTCGCAGATCTCCTCAGGCGTACCGCACGCGATGACGGTTCCGCCGCCGTCGCCGCCCTCAGGGCCCATGTCGATGATGTAATCGGCGGTCTTGATCACATCGAGGTTATGCTCGATCACAACCACGGTGTTTCCCGCTTCCGCCAGCATATGTAAAATGTTGACCAGCTTATCGACATCCGCAAAATGCAGCCCCGTCGTCGGCTCATCCAGAATGTAAATGGTCTTGCCGGTGCTGCGGCGCGAAAGTTCGGTCGCCAGTTTGATACGCTGCGCCTCACCGCCCGAGAGTGAGGTCGAAGGGTGTCCGAGTTTGAGGTAGGACAGCCCGACGGCATCCAGCGTCTTGATCTTGTTGCCGATGGAGGGGACGTTCTCGAAGAACTTCACGGCTTCCTCCACCCGCATGTCCAAAACTTCGAAGATGTTCTTTCCCTTGTACGTCGCTTCGAGCGTCTCGCGGTTGTAGCGTTTGCCGCCGCAGACTTCGCACGGGACATACACATCCGGCAGGAAATTCATCTCAATCTTCACGATTCCGTCGCCCTTGCAGGCCTCGCAACGGCCGCCTTTGACGTTGAAGCTGAACCGCCCCTTGTTGTAACCGCGGACTTTCGCTTCCGTCGTGGATGCGAAGAGATCGCGGATCAGGTCGAAAACACCCGTGTATGTCGCGGGGTTGGAACGGGGCGTCCGTCCGATCGGCGACTGGTCGATATCGATCACCTTATCGAGCACTTCCGTGCCGAGGATCGCATCGTGGTCGCCGGGAAGAACCGTGGTGGCGCGGTTTAACGTCCTCGCCAGAGACTTATACAGAATTTCATTGATCAGGGAACTCTTTCCGGAACCGGACACGCCGGTCACGCAGGTGAACACCCCTAACGGCACATTCACGTCGATGTTCTTAAGATTGTGCTCCCGGGCTCCCTTGATCGTGATCCACCCTGTCGGTTTTCTGCGGTGATCGGGAACCGGGATGGCTCTCCTCCCCGCCAGATAATCGCCCGTGATGGACTCTTTGCACGCCATGATCTCCTCAGCCGTACCCTGCGCCACAAGTTCTCCGCCGTGCGTTCCCGCACCGGGGCCGATGTCGATGACACAGTCCGCCGCACGCATCGTATCCTCGTCGTGCTCGACGACGATCAGCGTGTTTCCGAGGTCGCGCAGTTGCTTCAGCGACCGCAGAAGGCGGTCGTTGTCGCGCTGGTGCAGACCGATGCTCGGCTCATCCAAGATGTACGCCACGCCGACCAGGCCGGAACCGATCTGCGTCGCAAGCCGGATTCGCTGCGCCTCGCCGCCCGAAAGGGACGCCGTGGGACGCGACAGAGTGAGATACGACAGTCCGACTTCCATAAGGAATTTTACGCGCGCGCGTATCTCGCGAAGGATCAATCTCGCGATCTGTTCCTTCTGGGGTGTCAGCACAAGGTCCGTCATGAAGCGCTGCAACTCCGAGATCGGCATTGCGCAAACTTCCGCGATGTTGCGGTCTCCCACGGTCACCGCGAGAGCCTCCTTGCGCAGACGAAGTCCGTTGCAGGTCTTGCAAGGGCAGATATCCATGAAGGATTCGTACTCCTGCCGCATGGTCTCGGATGCGGTCTCCCGATACCTCTGCTGCAGATTCCGGATCACGCCTTCCGCGGGAATGTCATACAATCCCTGCCCGCGGCGGCTTTGATACTTGACCTTTACGACACGGCCCTCGTCACCGTACATCAGCACCTGTCTGACACTGTCCGGCAAATCCCGGTACGGAGTATCCAGCGAAAACTTATACGTCTCCGCGAGGCCGTTTAAGTACGCCCATGCAAAACTCGTGCGGACGTTGCTGGACTGGAATCCCGGCGCCGCGATCGCGCCGCGATTGATGCTCAACGACATATCCGGAACGATCTTCCGCTCCGAAAACTCCATCGTGAATCCGAGTCCGTTGCAGGTCGGACACGCACCGAACGGATTGTTGAAGGAAAATGACCGAGGCTCGAGCTCCTCGATGCTGATCCCGCAATCCGGGCATGCAAAGCTTTGAGAAAACGTAAGCGGTTCACCGCCGATCACGTCGACGATCAGCAGACCTTCGCCGAGGCGAAGCGCCGTCTCCACGGAGTCGGTCAGTCGGGTCTTGATGCCGTCTTTGGCCGACAGGCGGTCTACGATGATCTCAATTGTATGTTTTACGTTCTTGTCGAGTTTGATCTCCTCGGACAGGTCATAGACGCTGCCGTCCACCCGGACGCGAACGTAACCGCTCTTCTTAGCTGACTCGAGCACTTTCGCGTGCTCGCCTTTCCGGCCCCGCACCATCGGCGCCAGCAGTTGATACTTCGTCCCCGCAGGCAGTGCCGTCAGGGCATCCACGATCTGGTCCACCGTCTGCCGCGCGATCTCACGGCCGCAGTTCGGGCAGTGCGGCGTTCCGATGCGCGCATACAAAAGCCGGAAATAGTCATAGATCTCCGTCACCGTACCGACGGTGGAACGGGGATTTCGGTTGGTCGATTTCTGGTCAATGGAAATCGCCGGAGGAAGCCCCTCGATGCTCTCCACATCGGGCTTCTCCATCTGCCCTAAGAACATGCGCGCGTACGAGGAGAGGGACTCCATGTAGCGCCGCTGGCCTTCGGCATAGATTGTATCGAACGCGAGGGAGGATTTGCCGGATCCGCTCAGGCCGGTCAGCACGACCAACTCATCCCGAGGGATATCGACATTGATACTCTTTAGATTGTTCTCCTTCGCCCCGCGAATGCGGATGTATTTCTTATCGCCCATCGTCAATCCTTTAAAAACTCCTCACGGATCTTGCGTATCTCGTCACGCAGCTCCGCCGCCTTCTCGAAGTCGAGTTCCGCGGCTGCCGTATGCATGTTCCTCGTCATCGTCTCCAGAAGTTTCTCGAGCTCGCTGCGGTTCATCGACTCGTAATCCTTCTCGATGCGGCTTTGGTTGCGTCCCGTCGCCTTCTTCGAGATGGCGATCAGCTCACGCACCGCCTTGCGTACCGTCTGCGGCGTGATACCGTGTTCCTCGTTATATTTCTGCTGAATCGCGCGTCTGCGGTTCGTCTCTTCGATCGCACCGCGCATGGAATCCGTCATGGTGTCCGCGTACATGACCACGTGACCGTCCGCATTTCTCGCGGCACGCCCGATGGTCTGAACTAAGGACGTCTTCGATCGGAGGAATCCTTCCTTGTCCGCGTCAAGGATCGCCACAAGCCCGATCTCGGGGATGTCAAGCCCCTCGCGCAAAAGGTTGATTCCCACCAGCACGTCAAACTGATCCAACCGCATGTCGCGGATGATCTCCGTTCGCTCCAGCGTATCGATATCCTAGTGCAGATATCGCACGCGAATCACGATCTGATGCAGATAGTACGTGAGTTCCTCTGCCATGCGCTTTGTCAGCGTCGTCACCAAAACCTTGTTGCCGCGCCCGGTCTCCGCGTTGATCTCGCCGACCAGATCGTCGATCTGGTTCGCCACCGGCCGCACATCCACCGGGGGATCGAGAAGTCCCGTCGGCCGGATGATCTGCTCAACGCGCGCGAGCTCATGCTGCTCCTCGTACTCATTCGGCGTTGCCGACACAAACAGCATCTGATTGATGCGCTCCTCGAACTCCGTAAAGTTCAGGGGGCGGTTGCATTTTGCGGACGGAAGCCGGAAGCCGTAATCCACCAGCGTCGTCTTTCGCGCCTGATCACCGTTGAACATGCCGCGCACCTGCGGCAGCGTGATGTGCGACTCGTCGACGATGATCAGATAATCCTCCGGAAAATAATCCATCAATGTGTACGGCGGATCCGCAGGCGTCAACCCCGCCAGATGCATCGAATAGTTCTCAATGCCCGAGCAGACGCCGGTCTCGCGGAGCATCTCGATGTCGTAATGCGTGCGCTCCGTGATCCGCTGCAGCTCCAAGAGCTTGTCGTTCGCCCGGAAGTACTCTCTGCGCTCCTCAAGCTCCGCCTCGATGTTCGCCAAGGCCTGTTCCATCTTGTCCGGCTCCACGACATAGTGCGTCGCCGGGAAAATGACCATATGCTCGAGGTCGGCGATCACCCTGCCCTTCAGCGGGTCGATCCGCGACAGGCGTTCCACCTCGTCCCCGAAGAACTCGATCCGGTACGCCTCCTTCGAGCCGTCGACCGGATAAACCTCCAGCACATCCCCGTGGGCGCGGAACGTCCCGCGCTTGAAATCCATCTCATTCCGCTCGAACTGGATGTCCACCAGACGCCGCATGACGTCCTCCCGGTCCACCTCCATTCCCGGGCGGAGAGAGACGGTCATATTCTTGTAATCGATTGGGCTGCCGAGTCCGTAAATGCACGACACGCTCGCGACAACGATGACGTCCCGCCGCTCCGTGAGAGCAGCCGTCGCCGAGTGCCGCAAGCGGTCAATCTCGTCATTGATATCCGAGTCCTTCTCGATGTAGGTATCGGTCGAGGGCACATACGCCTCCGGCTGATAGTAATCGTAATAGCTGACAAAATACTCGACGGCATTTTCCGGAAAATACTCCTTGAACTCGCCGTAGAGCTGCGCCGCCAGCGTCTTATTGTGCGAAATGATCAGCGTCGGCCGGTTGAGCTGCGCGATGACGTTGGCCATCGTGAAGGTCTTGCCGGATCCGGTTACGCCGAGAAGCGTCTGAAACTGCTTTCCCGCCTCAAAGCCCGCGACCAGGTCGCGGATCGCCTCCGGCTGGTCGCCGGTGGGCTGATACGGGGAATGTAATACAAACCGATCCACAGTTTATGCCTCCGCAGGTGCCTGCTTCGTTGCCATCCATTTGAGGTATCCGTTGATGAACGGATCGAGGTTGCCGTCCAGCACACTCTGGGCATTGCCGACTTCGACGGCCGTGCGCGTGTCCTTCACCATCGTGTAGGGCTGCAGCACATAGGAGCGGATCTGGCTGCCGAAGTTGATGTCCTTCTGCTCGCCGCGGATGCCGGACTCCTTGCTCATCTGCTCCTCCTGCTTGAGAATGAACAGCTTCGCCTTCAACATCTGCATTGCCTTGGTCTTATTTTGCAACTGCGATCGCTCGTTCTGGCACTGTACCACGATTCCCGTCGGAAAATGCGTGATGCGGATGGCGGACGACGTTTTGTTGATGTGCTGGCCGCCGGCGCCGCTGGAGTGGTACGTATCGATCCGAATATCCTTGTCGTTGATCTCCACGTCGAGATCGTCTTCAATATCCGGCATGACGTCGCAGGACACGAAGGACGTCTGGCGCTTGCCGGCCGCGTTGAACGGGCTGATGCGCACGAGCCGATGCACGCCGTGCTCGGACTTCAAATAACCGTAAGCATTATGGCCGTTAATCTGGAACGTCGCTGACTTGAGACCGGCCTCGTCACCATCCTGAAAATCGAGAAGTTCAAAACCGAAGCCCTTCTTCTGCGCCCATTTCTGGTACATGCGGTACAGCATCCCCGCCCAGTCGCAGCTCTCCGTTCCGCCGGCACCCGCATGGAGCGTGAGGATCGCATTTTCCTTGTCGTAAGGCGACGAGAGAAGCGTCTCCAGGCGAAGCGCCTCCAGCTCCTCGACAAAGGACGCGAGGTCCGCCTGAATCTCCGGAACGATCTCAGGGTCATTTTCCTCATTGCCCATCTCGATCAGATCAAGAATGTCCGTGTATTGGCGCTCGAGCTTCCGGTAGCCTTCCACCGTCGTCTTCAGCTCATTGAGTTCCCGCGTGGCCGCCTGTGCGCGGTCCGCATTGTCCCAAAAGCCCGGCGACTCCAACAGCCCCGAGAGCTCCTCCATCTTGCGCTCCTTGTTCTCAAGGTCCAGGGACGCGCCGACTTCCGTGAGCATTCCCTTGTACCCCTGAAGCGTAAATCTTGCTTCATCCAGTTCTATCATAGTCTGACTCCTATACTTGAAACACTGAAAACTACTTGCCGATATCCCAACTGGCTTAACTCAATACAACTGCTCGCTATTCACACAAAACCTTGCGCTCCCTTCACCGTCTCAGCTAACCTGAGCAATCGCCCGCAATGCCTGCTGAGACGTCCTGTCGCAACGAAGCATGCGACGAGTCCTTAGCGACCGTAATCGCGCGAAGAGGGGCGCTGCGAGGGTGTTTGAGCGAAGCGAGTTCGGGAGCAGCGCCCCTTGCTCTGAGCGAGCAACGGTCGCTTAGCACTCGGTCGCCACTAAATGAGACAGGACGTCTCAGCCCCCCTTCTTCATGCAGCAGAATTTGTATTTCTTGCCGGATCCGCACGGGCAGGGATCGTTCGGCTGGATCTTCTTGGTGGCGCGGCGGATCGGCGCGTTGGCGAGCGTGTCGTCCTTGTTCGTTCCGGTAACCTTCGCGACTTCCTTACGTTCAACTCGCTGCTCTACGCGGAGGCTCATCAGTGCGCGCACCGTCTCCTCGCTGATGGAGTTGATCATCTCTTCGAACATGTCGAAGCCCTGAACCTTGTATTCCTGAACCGGATCGCGCTGACCGTAGGACTGCAGGCCGATACCCTGACGCAGCTGATCCATGTCGTCGATGTGGTTCATCCAGTGGCGGTCGATAACGCCGAGCAAAATGACTCGCTCCGCCTCACGGAACTGCTCGATCTCAGGGAAGAGCGTGCGCTCCTTCTCCTCATAGAGCTCCACAACCGCCTTCTCGGCAATCTCGATCAGATCGTGCTTCTTGCCGTGCTTGAGCAACTGATCGTCAAGCACGATCGGAGGAATCGGAGCCAAGCGCTCCAAGTCCTCATTCAGCTGGTTCATATCCCACTGTTCCGGATAAACATCATCCCCGATATGCTCGCTGACGATGCGGTCAACCGTGCTGCGCGCCATCTTAAGGATGTACTCGCGCATACTCTCACCGTCGAGAACGCGGCGGCGCTCCTCGTAAATGATCTCGCGCTGATCGTTGTTCACTCGGTCATACTCGAGCAAGTTCTTACGGATTCCGAAGTTGTTGTCCTCAATACGCTTCTGCGCTTTCTCGATGACGCTCGAAAGCATGCGGTGATGAATCTCGGCGCCGTCCGTGAGGCCGAGGGTCTTGAACAGGCCCATCATACGCTCCGAACCGAAGAGGCGCATCAGATCGTCCTCGAGGGAGATGTAGAACCGCGACTCACCGGGATCGCCCTGACGTCCGGCACGACCGCGCAACTGATTGTCGATACGGCGGGACTCATGACGCTCGGTACCGATGATCTTCAAACCGCCCAGCGAACGGATCTCGTTGGCCGCTGCCTCGGCCTTCGCCGCGATTTCGGCGCTCTTTTCCGGCGTTGCATCCTCGGGAACTTCAAAGACGCCGCCGAGCTTGATATCGGTACCACGACCGGCCATGTTGGTCGCGATCGTAACCGCGCCCCTCTCGCCGGCTTTGGCGATGATCTCGGCCTCCATCTCGTGGAACTTCGCATTCAGCACCTGATGAGGAATGTTCTTCTTGCGAAGCATCGCGCTCACCGTCTCGGAAGCCTCGATCGTGATCGTACCGACCAGAACGGGCTGTCCCTTCGCATGAGCTTCCGCAACCGCCTCCGCGATGGCGTTGAGTTTCTCCTGTTTTGTGCGGTACACGGCATCCTCGTGGTCGATACGCGCAACCGGCTTGTTCGTCGGGATCGCGATAACGTCCATGCCGTAGATCTCACGGAACTCCTTCTCCTCCGTGATGGCTGTTCCGGTCATACCGCACTTCTTCTCGTACTTGTTGAAGAAGTTCTGGAACGTGATCGTCGCAAGCGTCTTGCTCTCTCTCTTGACCTTCACGTGCTCCTTCGCCTCGATGGCCTGATGAAGACCGTCGCTGTAACGGCGGCCGGGAAGGATACGTCCCGTGAAGTCGTCGACGATCAAAACCTGATCATCCTGCACCACATAGTCGTGATCGCGCTGGAAGAGGTAGTGTGCCTTCAGCGCCAGGATGATGTTGTGCTGGATCTCCAGATTTTCCGGATCCGCGAGGTTCTCGATGCGGAAGAACTGCTCAACCTTGCGAACACCTTCCTCGGTCAGGTTGACGTTGCGGTCCTTCTCGTCGACGACAAAGTCGCCCTCTTCCTTCGCGCGCTCGCCCATGAGCATGTCCATCTTCGAGACTTCGGTCTCGCTACCCTTACGGAGCTGACATGCAAGGATATCGCACATTTCGTAGAGCTTCGTGGATTTGCCGCTCTGTCCGGAAATAATCAACGGCGTTCTCGCCTCATCGATCAATACGGAGTCGACCTCATCGATAACCGCAAACGGAAGGCCGCGCATTACAAGGCGCTCCTTGTAGATTACCATGTTGTCACGCAGATAATCGAAACCGAACTCATTGTTGGTTCCGTAGGTGATATCGCACGCGTATGCCACGCGGCGCTCGTCATTGTCCATGCTGTTGAGGATACAGCCGACCGTCAATCCGAGGAAGCGGTGCACCTGCCCCATCCACTCGGAGTCACGTTTTGCCAGGTAATCGTTGACCGTAACGACATGCACGCCCTTGCCGGTCAATGCGTTCAGATACACCGGGAACGTCGAAACGAGCGTCTTACCTTCACCGGTTCTCATCTCGGCGATACGACCCTGATGCAGCACGACGCCGCCGATCAGCTGTACATGGAACGCACGCTGTCCGAGGACACGCTTTGCGGCCTCGCGCACGGTGGCGTACGCCTCCACCAAAATGTCATCCAGCGTCTCGCCGTCCGCCAGACGCTTCTTAAACTCGTCAGTCTTACCGCGCAGCTGCTCGTCAGTGAGTTTTTCCCACTCCTGCTCCAGACCTTCGATCTTCTCAACGATCGGGCGAATCCGCTTCAGTTCGTGCTCGCTGTGCGTTCCGAAAATTTTCTCAATTAATCCCATTCTGTCCTCCTGCTTCATCGGCGCAAAAACGGCGCGCCGATTTTTGCCCACATTCCAAAATAGTTTACCATAAAAGCGAACCAAACGCAATGATTATATTACGCGCGCTATGCGCACGCACGTGAGGCGTCGATCCGTACCCCCGTTCCCGGCGCGGTCCCAGTGCCGATTCGTCGGAAAATGCGGCAAAAAAAGGCTGCAAAACAGTGATTTTCACCGTCCGCCGCCGTTGTCATTTCCCAATGTACAATTTCTTGCATCCCCATATATTGTCAGACAATTTATCTGTCAATAGAACAATTCCGTTTTCCCTTGAAATGTGCAATTTTTACGTTTCCGACAAAACAAACTTTCGATTTCGCACAAGGTCGCCGTATACTACATACGTTGAAAGAAAAAGTGGATAACGTTGATAACTTGGTGAATAAGCATCAAAACTACTGCTTTTCGCCGTTTTCGATTGTGGATAACTCGCTGACAGGTCAATTCTATCAACATTTTGAAATGTTATGCACTATGCATTTTTTGATAAATTTTGTGCAAGATGACAAATGCCGACGTTGTCAAGACCTTTTTTTCATTCTCACGAAGAATATGTTTTCAGAAAATTTGCGCTGTATTTGACACAATTTTGACGAATGCACGAAGCTAAGAAACGGGCCGGGATTACTCCCCGGCCCGTTCCGATGATCATTTTCCGTTTTTCTCTTCGTTCTTCGTTTCCGAGTTCTCCTGTTGCTTGGCTTCCTTCTGTTCGCGCTGCTTTCTTTCCTGCCACGTTTCGCGGCCCACCTCACAGACCGGCTCGTCGCCGTCGTAAGTGATCCATCCCCACCAGGATGACAGCGGGCCGTTGTCGACCATCCCGATTCCGCCGACGAAGCCCCGGGTAAAAACGATCCCCGGTGTTCGGCGTTCCGGTACAAAACCCTCTCCGTGCTCCGTCGCATAGTCCACTCGAAAGAGCAATTCACTGATCTTTGCCGTCGCCGTATCAAAGCAATGGATCGTAACGCTGGTGATCCCGCTTCCGGAAAGGCTGGTATAATACACTTCCGGTTTCCCGTCGCTGTTTAGGTCCGCCACGGCAATCTGGCATACGCCGACATCGCCGAAACACCGGCATGCTTCATATGCCGTCCCCCGATACATCAGATAATCGTTGACTCCGTTCTCACTGCGTTTGAAAAATGCGACGCCGGTGAGTTCCTCCAGTTGTTTCGGCGCGGCGTTATAGTAGGCTGCCTTCTGCAAATACGAGTTGTTCAGCAATCCCTGTTCCGTAGCCGCCTTTCGGAATTCCTCCACACCCTCCTGCGCATTTTCGCCGTCGCGATCTTCCGCCCAGAGCAAAACCAGATCCGTCACCGGTATCTCCGGCTCCGCGGTCGGCGTCACCTCCTCGGGTGTCGGTTTCGTCGAAACCGTATCCTTGCCTGCAGGGACCGGTTGATAGGCGGAATTCCGCTGTTTGATGACCACCGCCAGCACCGCAACCACTCCCACCAGCAGCGCTGCCGCCCCGACGGTTTTCAGGATCCGGTATCGGCGAACATGCCGGGCAGTGTCCCGGGCGACTGTCGTCCCGCTCTCACCGTCGCGCTCTGCTGCGGCCTGCGTCATCGGAATTCCTTTCTGCGCATAATAATCCCGCGCCGCTCCGAGGATCCGCTCGTCAACCGCAGGCGACACCTCAAGCGTGTCATCGCGCAGGAAATTAACTATCGTGTTTTTATGAATTTTTCGACTCATCGCTATGCTCCTTTCCGCCCCGCTGCTCCCCGTCTTGCCCCCTGCCGAAATACTCCTGCAGGTTGCGGATCGCCGCGCGGTACTTCCGAAAGACCGTTGCCGTGGAAAGCCCGGTAATGCGCGCGATTTCCGTGTAACCGAGCTCAGCGTTCACGCGGAGCGCCACGATCTGCCGCTCCTCCGCCGTCAACGCGGCGACGGCAAGGTCGAGGTCGCTGCCCCCTCGTGCGGACGGTCCGCCCTGCACGGGACTTCTGTATTTCGACAATTTCTCGAAATCGCCTGCCGCAATCTCCTTCGCACCGTCCCGCATCCGTTTGAGAGCTTCATTCCGCACCGCCTGAAACAGGTACGCTCTTCCGTTCTTCACCCCGGAGATGTTCGACGCACGCAGGAGACTCACGAAGACCTCCTGTACGACATCCTCGGCATCCTCGCGATTCAGCACCATGCGATACGCCACCACATACAACGGTTTCTTCATCTCTTCGTACAATTCCGAGAAGGCTTCCGGACTGCTCTGCAGATCATGCAGCATCCGGGTGATCCATGAATTACTTGCCGGCATGTTGTTTGCCCTCCCTTCACTTACGATGAGTCATTTTCCGGATCGTTTTTTTCACAACCGCCGATTTTTATGCAAATAAACCAAAAAGGCGGAGGAGCTCCCCGCCTTTGTTGCAATCGTTATTCGCCGAAACGGCATCACTCTTCCGCGGCGAGTTCCGCAAGATACTGCTCGATGTGATACACGGCATTCGCACCGTCGGCAGCCGCAGTCACGATCTGGCGAAGCGCTTTCGTGCGAACATCGCCGGCCGCGTAGATGCCCGGGATCTGCGTAGCACAGTTCTCGCCCGCGATGAAGTACCCGGACGGATCGCAGGGAATACTGTTCTGCCAGCCGAGATTTACCGGGTTCGTTCCCACAGCGATAAAGACACCGGCCGCAGGAACCAGACGCGTCTCGCCCGTGCGCACATTGCGCAGCGTCACGCCCGTCACGGCATCCTCGCCGAGGATCTCGTCCACGACGGAATCATAGGCAATCTCAATATTCGGAGTCTTGCGGAGCGCCGTCACCAGCGTCTTCGATGCGCGGAACGTGTCTCTGCGGTGAACGATCGTCACCTTGCTGCAGCCGCGAGCCAGATAGATCGCGTCCTCAACAGCCGTGTTGCCGCCGCCGATCACCACAACCTCACGGTTTTTGAAAAATGCGCCGTCGCACGTCGCGCAGTACGACACGCCCATGCCGGCGAACTCCTCCTCGCCTTCGCAGCCGAGTCTGCGGGGCTGCGCACCGGTAGCGATCAGGATCGTGCGGGTCTCGACGGGATCGTCAAAATCAAGCAGGATGCGGAAACCGCCGTCAATCTTCTCAAACTCCGTCACCTCCGCCATACGGATCTCCGCACCGCAGTGCTTCGCATGGTTCTCAAACTTTTCCGCCAGATCAAAGCCGCTGATCTCCGGGAGTCCGGGATAGTTGTCGACGTCCGAGGTGTTGAGTACCTGACCGCCGCTGACTCCCTTCTCCAGCACTACAAACGAAAGCTCCGCGCGGGCCGCGTACACGGCCGCCGCCATTCCGGCAGGGCCGGAGCCGATAATCACCAAGTCATACATCGTTCTTTCCTCCGAATTGTCTTCCTGATTTCCTCTACAGATACGGTACTATTTCCGCCACGGCAACAAGCAAAGCCAGCACCGCGATCGCCACCGCAAGGGGCAGCGTAACTATCTCCCGAAGAGCCTTCATGCGATCCCTGATCGCGAACTCGGTCTCCACGCGCGCCTTCGTTCCGCACCGGATCGCGATCACGTTGTACACCATGCGCGCCAAGTACACTCCGACCGCAGCTGCCATGCCGTATCCGATCCACATTCTCCCCGTAACCGTCACCTTTTCGGACGTCGATTCCACGAAAAGCGCGTAGGTTTTCTCGCTGAACAACTGCGGGTTCTCCTTAATCCATTTTACGAGGTAAATGACTGCCACGGAGGAGCAATTGACCATCGCATGCATCAGCATCGTCGAGATCGTCGAGCCTGTCGCCTCGGCCACCATCGCAAAAGCGATCCCCATCACACAGGCGTAAGCCATCTGGTTGAGATTGCCGTGAAACAGGCCGAACAAAACGCCCGTAAGCAGCGCTCCGATGAACGCCGAACGCCTGCGGTATTCTCCGTACAAAAGCCCCCGGAACGTCATTTCCTCGCCGATCGCGGGGATAATCCCGACGCACAAAAGCGACAACGCCATGGGGTAGGACTCAATCTTCTCCATGATGTTTGTCGACGCCACATACTCGGTAAACAGCTGCGACAACAGATTGACGAAGGTCAGCAGCGGCATGAGGCAGATCAACAGCAGGGCCGTCAGCGCCAGGTTTGAGATACGCACGGGGTTGAGCCGATACTGCTCGCGAAACAGCCGGAATCGGCCGTTCGGCGCCTTGCGGCTGAACAGGAAAATGATTCCCGGCAGCAGTATGAAGCACTGCACTAAAACAAGCTGTACCGCCGCTTCGTCGGTCATGGAGATAACGAGCGAGCCGACGAGATACGAAAGCAGTATCAGAAGAAAAAGCCAGTTGGTCACGGCGATCCCGATGGGTTCGCCGTCTTTCCGGGTTTCGATCGCACCGTCCTGCATCGTCCTCCTCCTTTCCCGTGCATCCGGCCCGCCGGAGGGCGTGCCGCAAGGAAAATAGTACCACATTTTCCGTGTTTTTACAATGGCGCCGAGAAACTTCTTTCTCTTTGCGGCGGCGCGTGTTATACTGTACAAAGACCTACCAAACACCGAATCCGGAGGATGGAATCATGATCCAATTGGGACGCACACAACTTATGAAAGTGGATTCCCTGCAGCCGCACGGCGCGTACTTAGTCGACGCCGGAGCCGAGCTCGCACCGCTTCCCGCGGCGTATGACGGAATGCCCGTGGCCGTCGACGCAGCCCGTATCCTGTTGCCCGCCGGACAACTCGAGGGTGAGGCGGTCGGCGATCTCGTGACGGTGTTCGTGTACAGGGATTCGGAAGACCGCCCGATCGCGACGAAACAGCTGCCGAAGGCGGAGCTGGGACTCACTGCGCTTCTCACGGTCACCCAGGTCAACCGCGTCGGGGCATTTCTCGACTGGGGGCTTGCCAAGGACCTTCTTCTTCCGTACCGCGAGCAGACGCGCCCGGTCGGCGAAGGCGACTCCGTCCTCGTGGCGGTGTATCCCGACAAGAGCGGCCGTCTGTGTGCCACGATGAAGCTCTATCCCTACCTGCGCACGGACTCGACGCACAAGAAGGACGACCGTGTGGGCGGCCGCGTGTACGAGGTGAGCAACAACTTCGGGGCATTTGTCGCCGTGGAGGACTGCTACTCCGGCCTCATCCCGAAGAAAGATCTCTTCTATCCGCTCGCGCCGATGCAGGAAGTCAGCGCCCGCGTCGTCAACGTCCTCGCGGACGGCAAATTAACGCTGTCCCTCCGCGACAAGGCATACGCGCAGATGGACGGCGATTCCGCGTTGATCCTCTCCGCGCTCCGCTCTGCCGGCGGTTTCCTGCCGTACCACGACAAGAGCAGCGCCGAAGCCATCAAAGCCCGCTTCAGCCTCGGCAAAAATGCCTTTAAGCGCGCCATCGGTCATCTGTACCGCGAGCGCCTGATCACGATCGAAGAGGACGGGATCCGGCTGACAGACCGATAACTCCTCAACATCAGGTATACCCGCTTCCGATGCAGATCGTCGCCGCCATCACATGTTCCGTTCCGGTGGCTTTCAACACAGCAGCACACGCCTCCATCGTGCTTCCGGTCGTATAGATATCATCGACCAGGATCACCCTGCGGGGCGTTTTTTGTTGCTCCTTAAGGCGCGCGGCCTGCCTTCCCGGCTCCAGCGCGCGCATCAGATTCCGCACGCGCTCATGGTTGCTGAGTTTCTTCTGCGGCACCGTGAACCGGTTGCGCCGCAGGTAGCAGGCGTACATCGGCACATCCAGTTCCTCCGCCAGCGTCCGTGCGATGCATTCCGCCTGGTTGTAGCCGCGGCGAAGCATTTTCCGACGATGCACCGGAACCGGCACGACCGCGTCGGCTCCGAACTGCCGAAGCATCTCTCCCCGTGAGGCGAGCAGTTCCCCGGCATACCATTCCGCATACTCCTCCCGTCCGAAAAACTTGAACCGCACCATCGAATCCCGTATGGCTCCCTCATAGACAAATGCCGACACTCCCCGCTCGAACGCGCTCTCCTCCCGCACCGCGCAGTCGCGGCAATACTCTGCCGCCGAGTCCGGCAGCGGCTTTCCGCAGCGCATACAAAAATCAGCCCCCACGGGCTGCAGAAGCGCTCTGCACTCCGGGTGGCAACGGGGCGCGCCGATCGGGCTGATCCCGTCGCAGACCGGACATCGCGGCGGAAACAACAGATCCAAAACCCTGTTCATATTCGATTTTCCCTCTTTCGTGAATTTTGAACAGAATATCCCGAACCGCGTATCGCGGCGGAAAATGATCAGACACCCATAACTCGGGCAGGGGAATCGGAAAAGATCCGGTTCTGCCGCAAACCACGGCAGAACCGGCATTGTTTGACTCGTAAAATGATTTATCTAAACGTTGCTTCCGGATACTCACCGGCAGCGATCAACTCACGGATGCACTGCATAAAGATCGGCTTGTCTTCCGCGTAAGTCACGCCGAACCAGTGATCCTGCGTCGGCAGCACAGCCACCTCCGCCTCGCCGTTGTCGATCATCGAACCGACGATCGTAGGAAGCAAAAACTCCGACTTCAGCGGGTTGCTCACTGCCTCGTTGTCAAGGAACTTGCGGAAATAGGAATCCAGCTCATCCAGGAAATCCGGAGTGAAGCCCCAGCAGTTCATCGACACCGTCGAATCCGGCGAGATCGACACCGGAGTGCCGTCCTCGCGGCGGCCGACAACACTGTCGCCCTCGCGGCGAAGGTCGAACATCTCCTCAACACCCGTGAGAAGACCGTCCTTCACGATGCAGGCGCCTCTCGTTACTTTGCCGTTGTCGCTTAAGGTATTGCCGAGCACGAAACCGGCCATACAATACTTGTGCTTGCTGCCTGCCGGAAGGTTGACAAGATAGTCGTGCATCGCACGGAACGCTTCTTTGCCGTAGTAATCATCCGCGTTGATCACAAGGAACGGATCCTTGATCTTGCCGAGGCAGGAAAGGATCGCATGTCCCGTGCCCCAGGGCTTCCCGCGTCCGTCCGGAACCGAATACCCTTCCGGAATATTCGTGAGTTCCTGGTATACATACGTTACCGGAATGTGAGCTTCGATACGGTTTCCGATGGCAAGGCGGAACGCCTCCTCGATGTCCCGGCGAATGATGAACACGACCTTGTCAAAGCCCGCTTCCTTCGCCGCGTAGATCGAGTAATCCATTATGATCTCCCCGCTCGGGCCAACCTCGGCGAGCTGTTTGATCCCGCCTCCGAACCGGCTGCCCATTCCCGCTGCCATGATAACCAATGCTGTTTCCATTGCTTTTTACGTACCGCCGCGTCCGCCCCTGCAGATCGCTGCGGTCTCCTCCTTCTCATTGTAATTCGCGCTTTTCGCGCACACACTATTCGGCTATGAAAGCCCCTGCTGATCGCGAATGCTCTTCCGCAGTCCGGTGTAGCGTTTCTGCTCGTCCACGCTCGCCACCATTCTCTGCATCGTCGCCTCGCTCCCTATGATTGTAACACAATTGACCGCTCTTGTCACACCCGTATATAACAAATTTCGATTCATGAGCGGCCTCGGTCCCGTCAAGAGCGGCATCACCACGGCCGGATACTCGCTTCCCTGCGATTTGTGGATCGTCACCGCATAGGCGTGCTCGAGATCCTCGAGGTCCGAAAAATCATACTGCACAACTCTGGTGTCGTCGAAAACGATCTCCATCTGCTTCGCAAAATCATTGATTTCCCGAATGATCCCGATATCCCCGTTAAACACTCCGCTGCCGCAGTCCAAAAGCGTGTTGCGGGCGCTTCTGGTCTCCCACTCCAGCCGGTAGTTGTTGCGGGTCTGCATGACCTTGTCGCCGACACGGAACGTCACGCCGTGAGAGACGTACTCGGCTTTTCCGGGAGCCGGCGGGTTGAGGGCTTCCTGAAGCAGGACATTCAGGCCTTCCACTCCGAGTTCCCCCTTGCGCATCGGCGTGAGAACCTGGATGTCAAAAGGCGTTGCGGAGACGTAGTTCGGCAGCTTGTCCCGCACAAGCTGCACCAGGAGGTTTCGGATCACTCCGGCATCCATGCGCTGCAGGAAGAAGAAGTCTTTGCTCTTGCGGTGCACATCGGGCATCTCCCCGCGGTTGATCCGATGCGCGTTGACAACGATGTCGCTCTCCTCCGCCTGCCGGAAGATCTTCGTCAGCGTCACCATGGAAAATGCCTGACTCTCCATGATATCGTGCAAAACATTGCCCGGTCCGACGCTCGGCAGCTGGTTCGCGTCACCGACCATCACAAGCGACGTCAACCCCGGCACGATCGCTTTCAGCAGAGCGTGCATCAGATGCATATCGACCATCGACATCTCATCGATGATCACAACGTCAGCCTCGAGCGGATGATCCGCGTTCCGGTTGAACCTGGCGGCACCCGAGCCGGACTCGTCCTCCATGCGGGTGACTTCCAGCAGCCGATGGATCGTCGCCGCATCTCGTCCCGTCGCCTCGGACATGCGCTTGGCCGCGCGCCCCGTCGGAGCAGCCAGAACAACCTCGCGTCCCATAGCTTCGCACACGCGAATGATCGCGTTGATCGTCGTTGTCTTTCCGGTGCCCGGTCCTCCGGTCAGGATGAACACACCGTGCTTCACGGCTTCCTCCACCGCGCGCCGCTGCGTGTTGTCAAGATCTATGTTCTCCTCGCAGGCAACCGAATTCAGATACGGTTTCACGCCGCCCGGAGGCAGCTCGATCTCGACATCGAGGTCGAGAAGCATTCTCGCGATCGACGCCTCCGTAAAATAATACAACGGGAGGTACACATGCCGGACCTCGGCGCCCTCCTCCGTATACTCCGTCACCGTACGGAGCTTCCGCTCCATCACCAGGGAGTCGACGACCCTGTTGAACGTATCGTCGTCGATCGCCGGCAAATACTCCTGCATATGCCGCAGGAGCGAATCCTCCGGGAGATACGCATGACCGGCCGTAGTTCCCAGATGCATCACATACAAAAGGCATGCCCGCACACGATCGTCGGAGTCCTCGTAACCGCCCATGCGACGTGCGATCTCATCAGCCGTGCGGAAGCCCACCCGCGGAATGTCCTCCGCGATGCGGTACGGATTGGACTTGAGGACCTCCTCCGTCTTCTCCCCGTATTGCTTGTAAATCCGCAGCGCCAGATTCAGGTTGATCCCGAATTGCTGCAAAAACATCACGATCCGCCGCATCCCCTGCTTTTCCATGAACTGGGCGTAGATCGACTGCGCGATGCGGTCGCTGATCCCGCGAACCTCCGCCAGGCGCTCCGGCTCACGCTCGATGATCCGAAACGTGTCGTCTCCGAATTTCGTGACGATCTTCATCGCCATCGAAATACCGACGCCCGTGATGGCGCCGGAACCGAGATACCGCTCCATGGCGGCCGCATCCGCCGGCTGAATGAACTCATAGCTCTCCACCCGCAGCTGCTGACCGTACACATTATGGCGCGTCGTCTCTCCGCGAACCCTCAGATACTCCCCTTCGTCAAGAAAAGGGAAGGTGCCTACACAGGTAAGCTCTTCCCCAGGTTTGCTTCCGGAAAGCGTCAGCACGGTAAATCCGGTGTCCGGACTGTGAAACACGACATGTTCCACATATCCTTCCCGCTCTTCCATTGTTCTCTCCTTCACTACTGCTCCCCGCCGTCTGTTACTTCGTCGGTTTCTTGTGACCGCTCATCATCTCGACATACCGGCCGGTTCCCATCGCTACACAGCGCATCGGATTTTCCGCGGTCATCGTATGAATGCCGGTTTTCTCCTCGATCAGATCCTCCAGACCGTACAACAGCGCACCGCCGCCCGTCAGCACGATCCCGCGGTTGGCGATATCCGCCGCAAGTTCCGGCGGAGTCATCTCCAGCGCGTCGTGAATGGCGTTGATGATTTGCGCCGTCGGTTCGCGAAGCGCCTCCTCCGTCTCCTCCGAAGTCAGGGAGATCGTCTTCGGAAGGCCGGTAACAAGGTTGCGGCCGCGCACTTCCATCGAGAGCGTCTCCGGTCTCGCATAGCAGGCACCGATCTTAATCTTGATCTCCTCGGCCGTGCGTTCGCCGATCATGAGGTTATGTTTCTTACGCATGTATTTGACAATTGCTTCGTCGAAATCATCTCCGGCAACTTTGACGGAGTTGCTGACCACAGCGCCGCCCAACGACGTCACCGCTACGTCCGTAGTACCGCCGCCGATGTCGACAACCATGTTGCCGCAAGGCTTGCTGATGTCGATTCCCGCACCGATAGCCGCCGCGATCGGCTCCTCGATCACGCGAACCGAGCGCGCGCCGGCTTCGTACGTCGCATCCTCAACCGCTCTCTTCTCCACCTCGGTCGCACTGCTGGGTACGCAGACGCAGACGTTCGGCTTGCGGAAACGTCTCTTGCCGATGGACTTCTGAATGAAGTATTTGATCATTCGCTCCGTCACGGAGTAATCCGAGATCACGCCCTGGCGCAACGGCCGCACCGCCACAATGTTGCCCGGCGTTCTTCCGAGCATCTGGCGGGCCTCTTCGCCGATCGCCTTGATGCGCGACGTATCACGGCTGTATGCGACAACCGAGGGCTCCTCGAGCACGACGCCCTTGCCCTTAATGTAAATCAGCACATTGGCCGTGCCGAGATCGATTCCGAGTTCTGTATGTAATCCAAACATTGGTATTTCGTCCTTTTCGTATCGCGATGTCTCTCCCGCGGCAACCGCTTCCGATTCGCGCGGTTACACAGAATAAGTATATCATAGAGCGAGCCGCATTTCAACTGCGGGAGACAATTCCGGCCACGAAAAAGAGCCCCGCGTTGCGGAGCTCTTCTCTCTCGTCTCGTGTTCGATTCGGAAATTACAGAGCCTGTACGTTGATAGCTCTGAGCTTTCTGGAATCCTTAGGATCCTGCTCGGTCTCGAAGGAAACCTTCTGGCCCTCTTCAAGAGTCTTGTAACCGTCAGCCTGAATAGCGGAGAAATGTACGAAAACGTCCTCGCCGCCTTCCTCATTGCTGATGAAACCATAGCCCTTCTGAGCATTGAACCACTTAACTGTACCAGTCATGAACCAGTACCTCCTTAAAAATTATACGCATCATCCGGTTGTTTTGTTCTTCCGGAAACAAGTCCTTGAAACAAAAGCAAACTGCTCAAAACAAAGAAGTCCTAAAGGTGGGCTGTTTGCTTGGCATATCCTGACTGCTTTACTAAATTACCATAAACCAGTGAATTCGTCAATAATTCTGCAACAGTTTTTTTATAATTTTTTCACTGTTTTTTCACTTTTTCTGCATTTTTCGGAAAAAATCTGCCATTTGAACCGTTTTCCGTTTATTATGCATCAGAAAATGCTTTATCTCATTCACATTCCCGCACGCTCCGTTTCACTTTCAGCAGGCTGTTCGGCGCCATCGACAGGTCATCCACGCCCATCCGCAAAAGCGTCTGCGTCACGGTTACATCGGCCGCCAGCTCGCCGCATACGCCGACTGTCACACCGTGCTCATGGGCTGTCTTCACGACGGCCTCGATCGTGCGCATCACCGCCTCGTGATGCGTGTCATAATACGGCGCTACATAAGGATTTCTGCGATCGGCAGCCAGCAGATACTGCGTCAGATCATTGGTCCCGATGCTGAAAAAATTCACATACGGCGCCAGCCGGTCGCAGACCACCGCAGCCGCCGGAGTTTCAATCATGATCCCCTGCTTCACATCGCCGACGGAAACGCCCTGCTCAAGCAAGTTCCGGCGCTCTTCCCGGAAGATCTCGTCAATTCGCCGGATCTCCCACTCCGCCGAGATCATCGGGTACAAAACCCTGACATCGCCGTAGGCGCTCGCTCGTAAGATTGCCCTGAGCTGTGCCCGGAACGGCCCTTCCTCCGCAAGGCTGATGCGGATCGCGCGGAACCCCAGATCCGGGTTCGTCTCCTCCGGCCAATCCAGATACGACGCTCGCTTGTCCGCGCCCAGATCAAAGGTCCGGATCGTCACCGGTTTTCCCTGCATCGTTGCAAGAACGCTGCGGTAGGTCTCCGTCTGCTGCTCCTCCGAAGGGTACTCTGTCCCCGCAAGGCACAGAAACTCCGTCCGCAAAAGACCGATGCCCTCGGCCCCCTTCTCCGCCGCTGCCGCCGCATCCGCGGCGCTTCCGACATTGGCAAGCAACGGGACATGCACTCCGGACTTTGTCTCGGCAGGAAGCGGAAGAAGACTCCGAAGCTCCTCCTCTTCCTTCGCTCTAGCAAGGATTTTCTCCCTGTACACCGCAAGCGTCTTCTCGTCCGGATCGACGATCAGCAGTCCGTTCTCGCCGTCCAGCACGGCCTCGCGGCCGTCCCACTCGTCACGGATCGCAACGCCGGTGATCGCCGGCAGGTTCATCGTGCGCGCCAGGATCGCGGCGTGAGAGTTTTCCGAGCCGTAGTGCGTCACAATGCCGAGGATTCTCGAGTGATCCAGCTGCATTGTCTCGCCCGGCGCCAGATTTTCCGCCATCAAAATGACCGGTTTCGCCAGCTTCACTTCGCTCCGGTTTCTCAGGAGCATGTCCGTCAGCCGGTCCGTGATCTCCCTGATATCCTCGCTTCGCGACCGGAAATACGGGTCCTCCATCTGCTCGAGCATCTGCGCATAATGCCGCCCTGTGGCCGCAACCGCATAGGCCGCCGTAGCCTTCTCGCCGGCGATCATGCTCTCGACCATATTGGTGTACGCCTCGTCCTCCACCATCATCGCGTGGATCTCAAACGTATGCGCCAGAAGTTCCCCGACCTTCGGCACCGATTCCCGATATAACTCATGAAGTCTTCCCACGACTTCTTCCTTTGCCGCCCGAAAAGCGCGAAGCTCCGCATCCGTATCCTCGGCCTGCGCCCGCAAAAGCTCCGGATGCGTCTTCGACAGGTACCAAAGCCGGCCGATGGCCAGCTGCCTGTGCACCGCCTGTCCCGCAATTGTAACCATACTGCTCTCCTCCTCCGCACGCCCCCTGTGCATCTGTCTTCAGTATACGTTTTCGGGCCTCGAAAAGCAATGCCGCATTTTCCGCGGAACCGCCCTGCAGGCGCATTAATGCGGAAAATAAGCATTGACATTTGGCATGATTTGGCATAGAATAATTTTCGTTCCGGGGTATTAGCTCAGCTGGGAGAGCGCTAGGTTCGCAATCTAGAGGTCAGGGGTTCGATCCCCCTATGCTCCACTTCTTTCGAAACACCAATAGAATAAGGGATTTAAAGCAACTGCAGAGATGAGTTTTTGTCGATTCATCTCTGCTTTTTTGTGTTTTGCCATTATGTTTTGCCATTATTTTCGGAAAAAGAGGTTTAATACCATAAGGAGATCACATCATGACTCAAAAGAACAACCTTACAAAAAAAGATTTCACTTATATCTATCAGGTCGTCTTGCGGGACAAAACCCTCAATGCTTTTGATCGCGGAATGCTCATAACTTTGGTTAATCTGGCCGATTCATGGGAAATCAGCGTAGAGGGTCTCAGCAGGATCCTGCCGGACGGCAAGACCGCCATATCAAGCTCTTTGAAACGCCTGACTGACAAGGGTTATGTCCACCTCACTCATACGAGAGATTCCAAAGGAAAGTTTAAGACGACACTTGAATTCTGTACTCCCGATGAACCTGAATCCTTAAAACCGGACACCTCCATCCATAGAGGAAAAACCATCACGGGCAATCCGTCACCGTCCATCTGCGACGGACAATCCGATACCGATATCGAGCCACAATATAAAGAGAACAAAAAACAAAATATAAAAAACTCCGATAATCATTCCATCATTCTTTCAATGCGTCCTCGGGAAAGAACGAAAGAGCACGAACTCACCAAGGAAGAGGAATGTTCCGCCTATCGGGAGCTCATAGCTAAAAACATCCAACTTGACCTGTTACGGGATGCAGCAGAACGCACACAGGATCCGGCAGAAAAAGAGATGGTGAAAGAAATCTATGACACCATCTGTGATGTTGTATGCTTCCCTCGAGGAGACATTATCATCAAAGGAGCCAAATACCCTTGGTCCGTCGTGAAGAAGCAGTTTCTGTCGCTGAATTACGGCCATGTGTCCGGTGTTCTCAACCGTGTGGTAAACAAGAGTCTATGTATACAAAACATGCAGCAATACTTGATTGCGACACTCTACAGTGAAAGCCTATGCGGAACTATCAAAAATCAAGCTGACCTGCATGATGACTATCTGATGAGTCTCCGAGGCAGCCCCTATGCCATATGACAATCATTAGCCATGAAAGGAGCATGTAACCATGATCGAAAAGCATTGTTTTTTCATTGACGCAAAATCATATAAACTCATTCAATCGATCTACAAACTCAAAGGTTTCAAAAGCCCCAGCGCCTTAGTGAACCAGGCAATCAGTGATTGGTTTGCCCGGGACGCCGGCAAGGATGTCACGGGGTATCTACGCAAAGAACTCCACGATGAACTCGATGCAATAAAGATGTATCAGTGCCGCTTGAGCCAGACACTCTTCCGCTTAGCTGTTAGTGATGCAGAAATCAAAAAAGTTCTGGCTATGGAATTTGACTTTGATGAAGACACACTGGCTGACATATATGACAGGAGTATCCGCGAAGTTCGATCCACCAATGGCTTTGTCAATTTGATTGAAACCGTTAAGAGAATAGATGAAGAACGAGAAGAATTTCAATGGCGAAAAGAATCTCACTACCATAAATACTAAACACGGATTCATCAACCAGTTATAGAAATTCGTATAAAAACAGGGCAGCACGGTGACAAAT
>JAFRYE010000078.1 GCA_017441265.1 Lachnospiraceae bacterium
ACGACGAAAGGTATCAATCCCAGCTAAAGGGAATGGCACCAAACGAGTACTATCATTATCTGGTAACCAATGAACTGCCGTCAGCACTGACAAAATACATCTCAAAAAATCAAACTTGTCCTTGACAAAGGGTGCACTTCACAGGCCGGGCGGCTTGATTTGTCATCGGAATTTCTGTTTTGCCCTATTTCCGATATCGACGCCAAGGCCGGGCGGCTTGATTTGTCATCGGAATTTCTGTTTTTCTTTTTTTTCGATGTCGTCGTTCCCAACAAAAACGCCCCGCGCTCATCGGAACCTGCGGTTCCGCGAGACGCGGGTGCGTTTTGTTACCGGCTTGCGCCGGTGTAAGTGCTGTGCCTGATTAATTGCCGGCTTCGCCGGCACAAGTGCTCTCGTTTACCACTCAAACTTTTTCTCGAAGTATGCCTTCAGATCCTCGATCTTCACGCGCTCCTGCTCCATGGTGTCGCGGTCGCGAACGGTGACGCAGCCGTCATTTTCCGAATCGAAGTCGTAGGTGACGCAGAACGGCGTGCCGATCTCGTCCTGACGGCGATAGCGCTTGCCGATGTTGCCGCGGTCGTCGTACTCGCAGTTGTAGTACTTCGAAAGCTCGGCGTAGATCTTGTCAGCGCCCTCGGCAAGCTTCTTCGAAAGCGGAAGTACACCGATCTTCACAGGTGCAAGTGCCGGATGGAAGTGCAATACGGTACGGATGTCGCCCTCGGCGAGCTCCTCCTCGTCGTATGCCGCGCACAGGAACGCGAGAACCACACGGTCTGCGCCGAGAGACGGCTCTACGACGTAAGGCGTGTAGCGCTGCTGCTTCTCGTCGTCGAAGTAGGTGAGATCCTCACCGGAAGTGTTGATGTGCTGCGTGAGGTCGTAGTCGGTACGGTCCGCAATACCCCAAAGCTCGCCCCAGCCAAACGGGAATAAGAACTCGATGTCGGTCGTGCCCTTCGAGTAGAAGCAAAGCTCCTCGGGAGCATGGTCGCGAAGACGCATCTCGTCCTCCTTGATGCCGAGGGAGAGAAGCCAGTCGCGGCAGAATGCGCGCCAGTACTGGAACCACTCAAGGTCGGTGCCGGGCTCACAGAAGAACTCAGGCTCCATCTGCTCGAACTCGCGGGTACGGAATGTGAAGTTGCCGGGCGTGATCTCGTTACGGAAACTCTTGCCGATCTGGCCGATACCGAACGGGATCTTCTTGCGGCTCGTGCGCTGCACATTCTTGAAGTTTACGAAGATACCCTGTGCGGTCTCCGGACGGAGATATACGGTGTTCTTCGCATCCTCGGTAACACCCTGGAACGTCTTGAACATCAGGTTGAACTGACGAATGTCCGTAAAATTATGCTTGCCGCAAGTCGGGCAAGGAACGTTATTTTCCTCGATGAACGCCTTCATCTCCTCCTGAGAAAATGCGTCGATGGGCTTAGGAAGCGTGATGCCTTTCTCCTCCGCAAAATCCTCGATCAGCTTGTCCGCACGGAAGCGCTCGTGGCACTCCTTGCAGTCCATCAGAGGATCGGAGAAGCCGCCCAGATGGCCGGATGCAACCCACGTCTGCGGGTTCATCAGGATGGCGCAGTCAACACCGACATTGTAAGGATTTTCCTGGATGAATTTCTTCCACCAGGCGCGCTTAACGTTGTTCTTAAGCTCCACGCCGAGGTTACCGTAATCCCAGGTGTTGGCCAGACCGCCGTAAATCTCGGAGCCCGGGTATACAAAGCCTCTCGCTTTCGCAAGTGCCACAATTTTGTCCATCGTCTTTTCCATAGTGAAGAACCTCGTTTCTATCGTTATACCAACATATATTAGCCTTGAAGCGCCGCAATGTCAAATCTTTTTTCCGCATAAGAAAGCAGGCGAAGCCTTATTGCTCCGCCTGCCGACATTTCCTATTGATTTCCTGTTGACTTCCGCAGCATTCGGCCTCTGCCGGCCCGCCGGATCAGCCGATCAGGCCCTTCAGGTCGGTGTACTCGTATCCGTGCGCGTCCGCAACGTTTTTGTTCGTCAGTTTTCCTTCATAGCAGTTCACGCCGGTGCAGATGACGGGACTCTTTTTGCAGGCCGCCTCAAGACCGGCCTCCGCGATCTGCAGACCGTAGCGAAGCGTCGCGTTGGTCAGTGCGATGGTACTGGTTCTCGGAACCGCGCCGGGCATATTGCCTACGCAGTAGTGAACAACGCCCTCCTCGATGTAGACCGGATCGTCGTGCGTCGTCACATGGCTGCTCTCGCCGCATCCGCCCTGATCGATCGCAACGTCGACAAATACCGCGCCGTTCTTCATCTCCGGCAAATACTTCTTCTTGAAGAGCTTCGGCGTGGAAGCGCCGGGGATCAATACGGAGCCGATCACAAGATCTGCCTCGCGAACCACGCGCTCGATGTTGCTGTCGGTCGAAACCAGCGTCTGAATGTGCGCGCCGAACATGTTGTCAAGCTGCTCAAGACGCTTTAAGTTGACGTCAAGGATCGTAACGTTCGCGCCCATACCTACGGCGATCTTGCATGCATTCATACCAACGGTACCGCCGCCGAGGATCACTACATTTGCCTTGGGCGTTCCGGGAACGCCCGCGAGGAGGATGCCCTCGCCGCCGAAGCGTTTCTCGAGATATTTCGCGCCTTCCTGGATGGAAAGACGGCCTGCGATCTGCGACATCGGCGCAAGAAGCGGCAGCGACCGGTCGGTCTCCTGCAGCGTCTCGTAAGCAACTGCTTTCACTTTTCCGTTGAGAAGCGCATCCATCTGCTGCTTGTCCGCAGCCAGATGAAGGTATGTATAAAGGATCAGCCCGTCGTGGAACAGCGGATACTCCTCCTCGAGCGGCTCCTTCACTTTGACGATCATATCGACGAGATTCCACACATCCGCCGCATTGTCGATCAGGGATGCTCCCGCGTCCACGTATTCATTGTCCGAGAAGCCCGAGCCTACGCCCGCTCCCTTTTCCATGTACACGTGATGCCCCGCTGCCACATAGGCCTTCACATTGTCCGGCGTAAGTCCCACGCGGAACTCGTTGTTCTTGATCTCTTTCACACATCCGATTTTCATATTTGCACACACCCTCTAAGTTATTTGACGGGTCTTCTCCGGCGCCCCAAACTCTCAGCCGGCGAAGAAGCGCCCGCCTGTTTTTCATTGTAACAGAATCCTTCCCTCATGGCAAATACTATTCTCACTCAATGCCGTCAACTCCGTCACATTTTGCGATCGTGTCGATCGTGCCGTCCTCGTTGTACGCAAACTCCGCCACGCATACGGAGCGGTGAAACAGACTGCCGCCCGGCAGCTCGTCCGTGTGGTAGAACAGATACGAATGGCCTTTGTAATCGCACAGACCCGGATGATTCGTAAAGCACGGCCCCTCCTCCATCAGAACGCCGCGGTAGATCCAGGGGCCGGTCGGTCCCTCTGAAGTCGCGTAGCCGAAGTGCTCATTTCTCTTCTCACCCTCGGCAAATCCCGCGAACACCATATAGTAAAGCCCGTTTCTCTTGTAGAACCACGGTCCCTCGCCATAGGTCGTGCCGGTCATGTGGCTGCCTTTGCTGAAGGACTCGACGGTCATCGGGATTTTCCGAACACCGACGCTCTCGTCGATGGAGACCATGTCCTCGTTGAGGAGAACATACCGAAGCTCCGGATTTCCGAAGTACAGGTAGGCCTGTCCGTCATCGTCGATGAACACCGTGGGATCGATATCGTTCCAGTCGCCCTCATCCACGAGAGGATGTCCGATGTCCGTAAACGGTCCGGTGGGGCTGTCCGACACGCCCACCGCGATGGCCATTCCGCCGCCGGTCTTGTGTACCGGGCAGTACAGGTAGAATTTGCCGTTGCGCGCGATGCACTGCGGCGCCCATGCGCGGTCGTCGGCCCACTCGATGTCATCGAGGCCGAAGATCTTTCCGTGGTCCGTCCAGTTCACCATGTCCGTAGTGGAGTAGCATCTCCAGTCGAACATCGTGTAGAAATCGTTGATCAGCTGATCCTCATCGTGGGTCGTGTAGAGATACAGCACACCGTCATGCACCATCGGGGCGGGATCCGCCGTGTAGATCGATGTGATGATCGGATTTTTGCTCATGAATTCAGCCATATTTTCCTTCTCCTCCGTAGGTCTTTTTTATGCGTTATGGTCGGTCTTACTTGTTCCGGCCCGCGCCTTCCCGCAACCTTTTGCGTCTCTTGGCCTTTCCTCTCAGAAGCCCCGCTACAACAGCCGCTGTCGCGGAAAATGCGCACACCGGTATCGCATATAACAGAGGATCAACTTCCTTATCCTTGTTTTTGACGATGCCGCTGTCCCCGATGGCCGCTTTTTCCTCCTGCGTGGGCACCGGTGTGTCCGTCGGAATCGGTGTCGGTGTGTTTGTCGGGGTCGGTGTCGGCGTATTCGTCGGGGTCGGCGTCGGTGTGTTCGTCGGGGTCGGTGTCGGCGTGTTCGTCGGGGTCGGCGTCGGCGTGCTCGTCGGGGTCGGCGTCGGCGTATTCGTCGGGGTCGGCGTCGGTGTGTTCGTTGGGGTCAGCGTCGGGGTGCTTGTCGGCTTCGGCGTCGGCGTGCTCGTCGGCTTCGGCGTCGGCGTGCTCGTCGGCGTGGGCGTCGGCTTTGGCGTCGGCGTGCTCGTCGGCTTCGGCGTCGGTGTATTCGTCGGCTTCGGTTCTTCCGTCACAACGGGCGTCACCGTGTCCGTCGGCTCTTCCGTCACAACAGGCGTTACCGCATCCGTCGGTCTCTCCGTAGGCGTCGGCGTAACCTGCGCCTTCTTTCGCGACGCGTGCTCCATCATATTGTTCCCGGTGTCCTTGCCGACCGTCGTGCGGAACAGACCGAATTCCGCCGCGCTGTACTCATAGTCGTCGGAGACGTAGAACCAGCACCACTGCTGCGACTCATGCTTCTTGTAGGCTTCCTTCGCCACCTCGAGCGCGGTCTTGCCTCCGAATTCGGAGAGAGGCACGCGCATGTTCAGTTTCAGTTTATTTTTCCCGTAGAGATGAAAATACGTCTTTTGCACATCCCAGGTGCCGTATTTTTCGGCCGATTCCGGCAGATAGTCCGCATCCATCGAGTGCTCGATGACTTCCTGAACAGCCGCGTTCAGGATCATGTGGCCGCCGTGGCCGTACTCGCCCTTGATGTCGTGGGTGACGATGACAAGGGGCTTGAAACGACGGACCATCTCGCATGTGCTCTTGATCAGCTTGTTGAAATCATACTGCTTCTTGGCGGCGTCAAGGGTTTTCGAGTAATGGTCGTAAAAGTTCATGCAGACCGGGTAATTGCGGATGCCGCTCGCCCACAGGCCGTCCAGCTTCTCATGCTCGCGCACATGCGCCGTCGACCAGAATTCGCACATGTACACAACCTGCACGCGGCGTTTCTCCTGCCCGCCGTACTGCGCCAGCACACCGCCCATGAAGAGGATCTCGTCGTCCGCATGCGTCGAGAAGACCAGAATGTCCGCCTCCGTCAAGGCAGGTTTCCACACCTGTACATCCGCAGGCAATCTACCCTCGGAAAATGCCTCGATCTCACTCACATAAACGTCTTTCTCAATCTTGATCTCCACGCTCTTCGCAGGCTCCGCGAGCTCGACATAGTCGTGCAGGAACCCCTGCTTACCGTGTTTTTCGGTTTTGTCGTTATAATGCAATGTATACGGGGAGACCGTGGACCCCCAGCGAATGTAGATGCCGTACATCGGCTTCTCCGACGTCACGGTGAGAACTTCACCCTTCTTGTACTGAACACGCGTTTTGTTGGAGTTGTCGCGCAACTTGCTCTGCGCGCTGCCCTTGGAATTCTTTACCGTGATCTTGAGCGAAACAGCTTCTTTCGTCTCTTCCTTCGAACCGTCCGCGGTTTCCGCCCCTTTTACGCAAAGGACAAGCAAAAACGCAAGAATAACCGGTAGTGCCAGTCGCACCGCCGGACCCGCAAGCGGTCTGAGCATCCGTCGAAGCCGGCCGATCCATTGTCCCACGGAAAGATTCATTCGGATTCCCCCTCCACCGTCAGGAGCATCTCCAGACTCCTGAATCTGTGATCCACAAATTCCTCATACCATGCCGCGGCAACTGCCCTCATTTGCGCAAGGACTTCCTCGCTCACGGAAAATGAGAACAACTTCGACGGCTGTGTCGACGCGATCACGCGAAGCGCATACCACGTCGAATCGTCGAGGTTGTAGTAACCTCTCGCAACCGTCTGCGTCCGCAGTTCATACGCCTTGCGACCTGCCTCGTCGAACAGCTCGCCCGCGCATTTTCCGCAGAGGCACCCACCGGACGGCACGTGGAACACAAACGGTCCTTTGCGGTCGCGGCAGCGAACGCACTCGTTGAGCTGCGGTCCCTCGCCCCTCGTGTAGGCGATCTTCATCTCGTAGACCGCGCGCACCAGCCGGGGCTCCGGCTCGCCCTTCGCAAGGGCTCGCAGCCCCGCATACAGCAGCTGCAGCGTCTCGCTCTCGTCGATGTAAGCTTCTGTCGCGAACTCCGCGAGTTCGCAGAAATACAGGCCGTAGCAGGTCCTGTCGAGATCGCTTCGAAGCTCCGTAAAATAGTTGTTCACCTCGGCGCGGATCATCGTGTAGGAGCTGCGCCCCTCAACCACCGTGAACGCGCCCGTCACGAACGGCTGCGCCGCCGCCACCAGCGCGGATTTCGGCCGCTGAGCCCCCTTGGCGAACACGGAGATGCGTCCCCTCTCCTTCGTCAGGACGGACAGCCGACGGTCATACTCGCCCATCGGCATCGAGGAAAGAACGATGCCATGCAAAATCGGATGATCGGTCATGCGCTCCTCCTTCGGCTCTCCGGGCGTCTCCGCCGCCATGGTTGCTCCTTCGCGGCGTCTCCGCCGTATTCGTTACTCTTCCGGATCGCGGTAACCGTAATTGCGGATCAGCGAGTCGCTGTCACGCCAGTTTTCCTTCACCTTGACCCAGAGTTTTAAGTTGATCTTCGTTCCGGTCATCATCTCGATGTCCCGGCGCGCTTCGGTTCCGATCTTCTTGAGCATCGCGCCCTTCTTGCCGATGATGATCCCCTTGTGGGACTCTCTCTCGCAAATGATCGTGGCGTCGATATCGATCAGCGTCCCGCCCTCGCGCTCTTTCATCCGGTCGATCAGCACAGCCACACCGTGGGGGATCTCATCCTCCAGGTTACGAAGCGCTTTCTCACGGATCATTTCCGCCGCGATCTGGCGCTCCGGCTGGTCCGTCACGGTATCCTCATCGTAGTACTGCGGCCCTTCCGGCAAATACGAGAAGATGGTGTCGATCAGGTCGTCGGTGTTCTCGCCCTTGAGGGCCGAAACCGGCACGATCGCCGCAAAATCCAATTCCTTGCGGTACGTATCAATGAAGCGGAGGATCTCCTCCTTCTTCACCTTGTCAATCTTGTTGATGACCAGAAGAACCGGCGTTTTCACGTTCTTAAGACGCGCCAGGATCGCCTGTTCGCCCGCGCCGATGAAATCGCTCGGCTCCACCAGCCACAGGATCACATCGACGTCCCCGAGCGTGCTCTCGGTCACTTCCGCCATGTACTCTCCCAGCTTGTTGCGCGCTTTGTGGATTCCCGGCGTGTCCAGGAAGATAATCTGTCCGCGCTCATCGGTAAATACCGTCTGAATCCGGTTTCTGGTTGTCTGCGGCTTGTTCGAGGTGATCGCGATCTTCTGACCGATCAACCGGTTCATCAAGGTTGATTTTCCGACGTTCGGACGGCCGATCAATGCGACAAATCCCGAGCGAAATCCGCTGTTTTCCCTGTTGTTGATCATGTATTCTATGCTCCGTAACTGTTGTCTTACCCTCGCAGGCTGCGGCTTTCGAGGAAGAGATCCCCGCATTCCTTCGCCGTGCTCTCCGTCGCGAGTGCCGCGCGATATCCCTGCGCCAAAACTGCTTTGATCATCGGCGCGAGCGCCTTCAATTGATCGTTCGTAACCGACAAAATCTCGTCGCGAACCTTCTGCCACTGTTCCTTCGTCAGGCCGCTGGTGTAACGGCTCATGGCCGTTCCGAGGCGCGACGCCGGCGTGAACGGAATATCCATATCGGCGATGGTGCCGATGATGTACTTGGTGATCTCATTTTCGCTGAGAGAAAGGTTTGCGACGTAGTCCGCCGCGCCGTCGAAGGCCTTGTACGACTCGCGGCAGTTCGGGTCGCGGTACGTCACGAAGAACACGTCTCCCGAGAACATGCCGAAGCCCTGCATCGCGCCGTACGCGCCGCCGAGAACGCGGATCTTCGTCCACAGATAATCCCTCGACAGGATCGTGTTGAGGACGGCGTACGCGCCGCTGTACGTGTAGCCCGCCTTGCGGAAGTTGCCCGCCGCGCAGTTGTATTGCACGTTGCCTGCGTAGGTGAGAACCTCATTTTTCTTCGCAAAATGATACCCGCCCTCCCAGGGCAGTATCGATCCGACCGCACCCGGCTCCTCCGGGGGCAGTTCCGCGAGAAGCTTCGGAATCTCCGACAGAGCCTCCTTCGCCAACTCGAAGCCGCTCTCATCCGCCGCGATACCGATGCTCAGACGTTCGGTGCGGAACACGTGGGCGCGCATGCGCTTGAGGTTCGCCACAAGGTCGTCCTTGACGCTGTCGAAATCCGCGATCCATCGGCGGATCTGCGAATAGTAGTACTCGCCCGTGCTCACGTAGTTAAAGCGGGCCGCCGGGCTGAAGTAGGAGTAGGCAAGTCCGCGGGCTGTCGTGTGTCCGCGTCCCTCCATCGCCGAGGGAAGTCTCACGGCAAGCTCCGCCAGGATCTCGCGGAGCCGGTCGGTATCGTCGTAGTGCGTGCGGCCGACGCCCTCCCAAAGGAGTTCGACGCCCTTCGGAAGCTTGCCGTCGAACACTTTGACGTTCATGACGTAGCTTGCGCGCATTTTCCCGATCTCGCCGGGCACTGCCGTCGCCTCGAGATGTCCGCCGATGGAGCCCGTGTAGTAGTTGGACTCATCCTGCAGTTCCGAATACGTAAAATGATCCGTATCCATGTACATAAACACATCCGAGAGAAGACCCAGATACGGCAGATCCTCCTCCGGGATGTCCGTCACGTCAAATCGCAGCTGGAGATATGTGATCCCGCCCGAGAACTGATCCACATGCACGAGCGGAAGTCCTTCCGCCGTCTTCTCCACCGCATACGGCAGAGGCAGCTGCTGCGGGTCGATGTCCTCGCGTGAGAGCATCGGGATGCAGGCAAGTTCCTCCGGTGTCTCGGTGCGGCTCTGGAACTCCTTGAGCGCTTTGGTCTTCGCAACAAGCTCCTCGATCTCCTCGTCGCTCATCGCCGCCTTGCGCGCCGCCAGTTCCTTCGCAAGCGCCTCCTTCTCCTTCGTCGCGAGTCCCTGCTCCGGCGTCATCACAACGAACGCAGCATGGTCGCTGTCAAGGAATTCCTGAAGGAGCGCCTCGAAATACCCATTTTCCAGATCACGGCGAAGCTCGTCAAAAGCCCAACCCTTGTCGAGGCCGTCAAGCGCCGCATTTTCATCATAGAGATACGCCGACAACGACGTGAAACCGAACACGATTCCCTTCGGATACCCTCCGAAGTCCGCCTCGCGATAGGAGAATTCCATGCGGTTGATCGCTGCCTCGATACTGCGCTTGTTCACGCCCTTTTTGACGATGTCCGCGACCGTCTCGCGGATGATCCGCAGAAACTCGTCCGCCATCTCCGGCTCGGTCTCCCTCGCCGTCACAGTCAGGATCGGCTGTCTCTGATCCCCCTGAAAATAACCGCTCACGTCATTGCCGATGCCGGCATCGATGAGCGCCTTCTTCACCGGTGCGCCCGGGATGCTGAAGAGCAGGTTCGCCAGAATCTCCCATGCCGCCGCTTTCTTGATGTCCGGACCGTCGAACACTTTGACGCCGTACTCGAAGTACGTCTTCTCGTCCGTATCCTCGTCCTCCGAGACGGAGTAGGGAATATCGATGCGAGAAAACCCGGTGGGCTTCTGAATTCCGACTTCGGAATCCACGGGGATGATATCGAATTTCGAGAGGTACTCCCGATCTAAGAACGTGAGCATCTCGCCCATGTCCGCATTGCCGTAAAGGTAGATATAGCTGTTTGCCGGAGAGTAGTACGTGCGGTGGAACTCAAGGAAATCCTCATAGCTCAGATTCGGGATTTCCTTCGGGTCGCCGCCGGACTCCACACCATAGGTGACATCCGGGAACATCGCCTTCATCAGCGCGAGATTCATGTTGCTCTCGGGGTCGGAGAAAACGCCCTGCATCTCGCTGTAGACGACGCCGTTGATCGTCAGATCGGCGTCCTTGCTCTCCATCTCATAGCGCCAGCCCTCCTGGCGGAAAATCTCCTCGCGCCGGTAAATGAGCGGATGCATCACCGCATCCATATACACGTCCACGAGGTTTCGGAAATCCTTGTCGTTGCAGCTCGCACAAGGATACATGGTCACGTCGGGCGCCGTGAACGCATTGATAAACGTCTTCAGCGATCCCTTTTCCATCTCCATGAAAGGGTCCTTCACGGGGTATTTTTCGGATCCCGCCAGCACCGAATGCTCGATGATGTGCGGAACTCCCGTGCCGTCTTTCGGCGTCGTTCGAAAAGCGATCGCGAACACTTTGTTCGGGTCGTCATTGGCCAGCAGAACGATGCGGGCGCCGCTCTTTTTGTGGCGCATCACAAGGCCGTCCGTTCCCTGATCTTTCAGGTATCTGTGCTCAACCCGCTCATAGCCTTCGCAAGTGAACTTCTCCAAATCTGTCATAAACTGTATTTTCCTCCGTATCAGTCGGTTTAATCATCGAAAAGGGCGCTTTGCGGCGCCCTTTTTGCCGTATCAATAATCATCGTCATCCTCGTCGTCCGGCTCCTCTTCATCGTCGTCGAACAACCGCGGATCAAAGGTCTCGTCCATCGCGTACGCCTCCCGCATCTTCATCGAGCTGCGGCTCTCTCTCTTGCGACGGCGTCCCGACAGGATCAACAAAACAAACAAAATAATACTTAAGAGCAGTAACCCCGCAATAATCGCAGCACCGATCTGCTCGCGGTTCGACAGGCTCTTGACAAGCGCCCACAGACCGCCGCCCTTCGTGTCGGCCGAGCGCGTCGGAGCAGCCTCCGAATTCGGCTCGTCCGCAGGAGTCGGTGTCTCCCCGGGCTCCTCCAAAGCGCCGGTGGGTTCGTCCTGCTCGCCCGGCGTCACCGTCGGCGAGATATCCGATCCGGGGTCCGGCGTAGGCGTCGGCTCCTGCGTTGACGGCGCACGGTAGGCGTTCTCATGGAACCGCTGAACCGTCCCGTCCTCCGTATCGTACAGATACCACCCGTTGCCGCCGGAAGGATTTCTCAGATATACCAGGCAGAGCGTGCCGTCCGCATCCATGCGGTACACGGTCGTCTGCCCTCCGAAGAGCTCCGCGCTCTCCTCGGTAAAGCCGTCCGGAACAACCTCTCCCGCCGGCTTTTCGATGCAGATGTAGCGCCGAGCGTCGCTCTCGATCGTCCGAAGCGGATAATACGTCTTCTCTCCGGCACTGTCATCCATCACATATAATTTTCCGTCGTCCATCTGGACGAGTTTCATCGTTCCGTCCTCATCGGATGCGACCGCCACATGAAATCCGTCAAAGTCCTGCGCCTCCGCGGAAAATCCATCCGGAAGGTTCTGCGTGATTTCATCCGACAGCGTGCGTACCTCGCCGCCGATCGTCACCGTAAGTCCGGGAGTCGGCGAAGCGGAAGGGCTCGGCGTCGGCGTGGGGGTATTGGTCGGAGTAGGTGTATTCGTCGGTGCCGGTCCTCGGTTGACCGCAATCTTATAGATTTTCTTCGTCTTACCGTCCTCAGCCGTGACCGTAACCGTAACTGTGTTTTTGCCTTCCTTCAGGTTTTTGTTACCCGAAACGGACACTTTTGCTTTGCTGTCCTCAGCCTTTGCGGACACAGAGACAGAACTCTTTTTTCCATCAAGATCCATGGAATACTCATAGGTTTCCTTGGAAAATGTCGGTGATATTTTTCCTTCCTCAACCGAGAGACTCTTCAAAAACGCATTTGTCGACGGTACGTAAGGCGGCTTGATAGTAATCGTGCCGTTGCTTACTTTAGTCCCACCTTCAAAAGCATCTCCACCATTTAACGGAAGGATATCAACGCCGGAAGCTTTAATGGTCGCAGTACCTTCTTTTTTTCCTTTAAACTTGTACGTATATGTTTTACTCTTCTCGGAGATGTCCGAATCCAGTTCCTGAATTGTACCGTTTTTTCCTTCGCACTCCAAAAGGGAAGTATCATACGTCAAAGTAAATCCGACAATTCCAATTGCCTCCGGAGCGCTAACTTTCACCGTTACCTTAACGGTTTCGCCAACCTCACAACTACCGCTTGAAATTGTAAGTGTCGCCGGAGTTGCTGCGAGCACTGTTCCCTTCATCTCTCCTACCATACCGACAAGTAAACAGATTGTCAGCAGGATTCCCAATAATCTTCTGTGGAGTTTCAAGTCTTTTTCTCCCTTCACTGTACCACTTTCATGCTGATTACCCGGTTTCAGCCCTGGGCTGAGCATATCGTTACTGTTTTTGAACTATTGCGGAAATACCAAGAATATGACGTTTTACATACAATAAATCAAGCGCGGAAATTCCGTCCCCGGTTTTCACATCCCCGGCACTCAAGAACACACCTGAGAGACTGTTGATTCCAAGTATGTGCCTCTTAACATACAAAAGATCAAGAGCGGTAATTGCTCCGTCACCGTTGACGTCGCCGTAAACAATTATCGGAATACTGAAATGTTCCGTTTTCAGCAACCAACCGGTTCCGATGTTACCTTCCGTCACCTCTTCTCCCTTCGCATTCAGAAGTGTCGCCTCTCCCCCGCTGATGGCTATTTCCTTAAGAAATTCTGCGACACTTGTACCGGGATCAATGTTAGATATCGACTGCTCTGTCACCTGATATTTCTTCGATGTGATTGTCTCCTTCTCCGGTGTCGGCGTCGGCGTAAACGTTGGAGTCACCGTCGGTGAAATTGAAGGTGTCACAGGGATACTTGTTGGCTCTTCAGTAGGAGTCACCGTAGGCGAAATAATAGGAGTCGGAGGAATACTCACCGGAGCCTCGGTAGGAATCGGCGTGGGCGTCACTATTGTTTCCTCGATAGGGGTCGGTGTCACACTTGGATTCACACCCTCGCCCTTACGCAAAATCTTTAGCGTATATTTCACAACTCTTCCGTTTTGAGCCCTGCATCGGATAGTGTATGTGTTTTCCCCATACAAAATTTTAATCTCACCTGCGCCGACAATTTGAGTAGTTTTTGCCAGAGGTTTTACCTCGACATTCAGAGTTTCAACGTTTTCCTCTACAGTGAATTTGTACTCAAGTTTGTTCCACGCAAATGCCGGAGAAAGTTCCACACCCTCAATAGAGATACTTGCAAGATAAGGATTCGGATTGCCATCGCCTGTAGGGCGTGCACATGGGGTCACAGGCATATTCTTATATACCGGAATTATGAAAACAAACGGAGTCTCAATCGCAGAAGCAACTGTCTCATCACCAGTCGCATCGTCCTTAAGAAGGCCAGCGTAGTACATGTATGATTCCTCATACAACGCAGTTACCAAGGACATGTATTGATGACTGTATCGCGCATCGATCTTGCCGTTATCAGGATTTTTCTTCGGAGCAACATTATACCTCTGATAATATGGTGTATTCTGTCCCTTTTTTATGTATTCATTGGCGATACGAATTGCGCCGCCAATAATCGCTTTGGCTCGCGTGTTCCACGGCCGCAGATCATCATAACCTTGTTTAGCGATAATATCAGGCATTTTCTCAGGCTGGGGACTCGCGAAACTCAGTCCAGACTCAATTACCCCCATACCGTTGTGCGCATACGCATTGAAGTTATAATAATTGTAAATCCCAACATATTTGAGTTTTCCATCGTATAATGATACAACACCATTTCCTTGCATTATGACAGAATTATTGACCTCATGTACACTACGTGTAGCAAGAAAATACGGGTTCACACCAGACTGTTCCGCCGCTTGCATAAAAAGAGCTGCGTGAGTAGTCCCTTCAACCTCTTTACTAAAAGTATTCTTGCTGTCTCCTGTTGCTACGGGATCATACTTGTCGAGGATGCGCTCCACTCCTGTAATCGTCTGTACACTCGGGTTATAGTCCAACTCCTCAAACATAAAAATAGTACTCTCCGCAAGGAAATTACGGGGATCCATACAATAAGCAAGCATCTCTTTTGAAACCTGCGCGTACCGACTGTCTTCCAAAACCCAGCCGCCGTCTTTAAGGCCGCCGTTACCGTCAGAGACTGCATAGTTATAGTCCTTCTGTGCAAGAGATTTCCAGCTACTCAAATAATCAGTTTTATTATTTGAGATGGATGCTCCCTCGTTGAATTCGGCATTGACAGCCGTATTCCAGTCCAAATCTAAGATTTCCGCTCGGAACGTCCATGTCGGATTCCACTGATGCACTGCCCTTAATACTTTTCTGTACGACTCAGGAAAACCTTGTGCATCTAGCGCTGCTTCAAATTCAGCGTCATAAGCGTTTTCATCAAATTCCAACAGGGTATCCGTCTTACTGACAACCATCTTTACATATCCGGTAAGATCCTTCTCATCGCCATAGTCGAACTGGATTTGTGCCCACTCTCCACTTGTGTGGCTCACGGTTTTTAGAACATGAACAATCGTAGCAGGTGTCAATTGTATCGGATTGCCGTTTTTATCCTTAACCTGTTCACTTGCAGAACCGGGAGCTACTCTTACATTAAGGCCGTAGGGATAGTTGACATATGCAGCCATCACCTCAGACCCCAGTTCACCTGTTTCCTCATCGGCGTTAGCAGTCCGTTCAGACGTATTCCAAATGCCACACGGAAACAGCAGCGAAATAAACATCATCGCTGTCAGCAACCACGCCCAAATCTGTTTTTTCGTTCCTTTCCGCTTCATCACAAGGTCTCCTCCATTATGCACTGCAAATGCACTGCATATTTCCTTGCACACCGCTGACTTTCATCGTCATTGCTTTCTCAATTATTCCTCCGGCCAGTCGATCTCGCCTTCGAACACCGTAACTGCCGGTCCCGTCATAAAGACGGTATCGCTCTCCCGGTCGTACACGATCCGAAGATCGCCGCCGAGCAGATGAACCAGAACTTCCGAATCCGTAAGGCCGAGCAGGTAGCAGGCAAACGCCGAGGCGCAGGCGCCCGTGCCGCAGGCCATCGTCTCTCCCGAGCCGCGCTCCCAGACGCGCATGTTGATCTCGCCGCGGTTGAGCACCTCGACAAACTCGGTGTTCACGCCCTCGGGGAACAGCGGGGCGCGCTCCACCTGCATACCGAGGCCGCGGACGTCCGTGTCCGCCGTGCTCTCCACCGGAATTACCGCGTGGGGATTGCCCATTGACACCGCAGTGAACGCATACTCCCGGCCGTCGAGGGTGATCGGTCGGCCGATCGCGGGATAGTCCGCATTCAGAGGGATCTCCTCGGGGCTCACCGAGGGATGTCCCATATCCACCGTGACCTCGCTGACCAGACCGTTGTCCGTGCGAAGGGACAGCTTCTTCACGCCGGAGAGCGTCTCGACCGTGATCTCGGTCTTGTCCGTCAGCCCCTTGTCGTAGACGAATTTGCCGACGCAGCGGATACCGTTCCCGCACATGCGCCCCTGGCTTCCGTCGAGGTTGTACATCTCCATAAAGAAATCCGCCTTGTCGCTGGGCCGGATCAAAATGATGCCGTCTCCGCCGATGCCCGTGTGCCGGTCGCTCATGGCGATCGCCGCCTCCGTGCTCCGCGGCAGCATCTCCTTCGTACAATCAAAGTAAACGTAATCGTTGCCGCAACCGTGCATCTTCGTAAAATGCCGCTTCATACGCCGTCTCCTCCCGCACTTCACTTCTATTCTAAAGGGTACACTACCACATATTATCACATACGAAACCAGTGTCATTGTATGTCCTAACGCCCAAAAAGTCAAGCCGCTGTCACCCCGGACGCCGTTTCACCGCCGGCACATGGAGGACCCGTTTTCCGCAAAATGGTGTCGCATAATGCGTCATCCCGTGAAATTTTCCGTGTTTCTCGAGCGTTTGCGAAACAGCATATGATTGACTTTTCGCAAAATCAATGGTATTCTTGTCGCAGTGTAAGGGCTTGTTTTTCGGACATGTCCCGCATTTGCATTTTTCCATTCAAGGAGGGGTTTACCACCATGAAAACGAAACTCATGTTAGTGCTGACTTTGGTTCTTCTCGTCGGCGTGCTGAGCGCTTGCGGCGACAAGAACACTACGACCAATACGACCGGCGGAACGACTCCGCCCGCAGAGACCACACCGGTACAGGAGGCTACTCCGGCTCCTACGAATACGCCGACGGTTACGCCGACGCCTACCCCGGACCCGAACGCCTTTTTTGCGAGCGATTTTGACAACTATACGTACGGCTTGATCATCGACGATAAGGCAGAGGATGTCTCCGCTGCAGTAAAGAGCGATCCGACGCTTGCGTACCTGTTGTTCGATCAGGTCGGTGCAGGTATGGCCGATCTCGCTGTAGGCAAGGGTGTCGACGGTTCGAACTGCCTTGTTGCAACCGCAAGAAATGCCAGCTGGAACGGTATCGCACTTGCGATCGATCCCAAGTGGTTCGGCAAGGGCTTCAAGATCAGTTTCGACGCTAAGGCCGTTTCCGAGAAGGAAGGCGTTAACGACATGCTGGTGTCCTGCACCACGAAGTTCGAGATCCTCAATCCCGATACGGGCGCTCATCCGATGAAGTATCCGGCATACAACCGTGCAACCGGTCATTCGATCGACGGCGAGTGGGTACACTGCGAGCAGACCGTATTCTTCCCGACCGATATTTACATCAATCCGGATACCGGCGTTTCGCAGGCTCAGATGTTCTTCGAGTGCGCAGACGGCAAGGGTCTTGAAGATGTTTACATCGACAACCTCACGATCACGGTTGTTGACGGTGTCGGCGACTGGGCAGCTTTCGAGGCTTACTGGGAAGAGCACAAGCCGGCTGAGGAAGAGGAAGAGTAAGCGACTGATTGATCGCGGCTTTTGCTAACGTTCAAAGGAGTGGCTCCCGCCACTCCTTTGTTTTCGCGAGCGGGATCATTTTCCGCACGCATATATCACCTGACGGAAGGAGGAAGAAGCGCTCATGAAGAGTGTCAAAGAATACTTACGCTCATACGCGGGGCTGATCGCCCTGCTCGTTTTGCTTTGCCCGCTCTGCGGCTGCTCCGACCTCCCCGGTTCCGAAGATCTGCCAAAAGATCTCTCACCGTCGGTTGTCCCGAGTGGGGCGCTCACCCCGTCCCTGACCCCGACGCCTTCCGCGGAGGCTCCGACCGCAAGCCCGACCTCGGCGCCCACTGCGACGCCCGTGCCGACGACTCCCACTCCGACTCCGCTGCCGGACATTTCCGGTGTAAAGGACGGCGGTTACAACGCCTGCGCAAAATGGCGTGAGAATTCCTACCTTGACTCTCCGGCCCCGGTCAAACTCGGAATGCCCGTGTACATCAATAACTTTGAGCGCGACCTCGGAAACCGCCTTGCCCACGGCAACAGCGGCAACGAAGCCGAAGTTTTCGCAACGGACAAAGTGTCCGCCACCGGATACTTCTGCTGCAAGGTCACGCGCCGTAAGCAGGATTATCACGGTCTGAGCGGCCTCGGGTTCCGCCTGGATTCCACCAACGGTCTCTCGTACGACTCGCTGGTCGGACACACGCTGCAGCTTCATTTCCGGCTTTACTACGAGGACGAGGGCTTCGGTGTCGCAGACACCTTAAACCTTACGCTGTTTGACGCCTACCAGACGGAGGTCGTTCTCGATTACGTCTACAATCCGCGTGACGGCTCGATCATGACGGATTCCGCAGGCAACCCCGTCAAGGAGCGCAAAGAGCGGCCCGTCGCGGCCGACACCGTCGTTGTCAAACGCGGCGACTGGCAGGAATGCACGCTCTATGTTGCAGTCAAGGCAACGTCCAACAAGGACGGCTGTCTGATCCTCGGCACGCTCGACGAGCAGCCGAACTCCGTCGGATTGTACTGCTCCTACTACATCGACGATCTGATCATCACCGTGGTCGATCCCTCGCAGGCGCCGGAGCGCGTCTATCCGGACTACACCGACCGGATCTCGTCCTGGTCGACGATCTCGGGCGTAGACATCGTTCCCCGCCCTACCATCATCGAGGAGGAGCCGGATCCGCAGGATGAGGGCGACGCGGAGGACTGATTATTTTCCGAAAAATGCACAAAGAAAAGAGGCATACACGCTGCATGCCTCTTTTTTTCATCTCGTCTTCATCTCTCATCCGCCGAACTCCCCGGTCGGCGCGCTTTCTCTCACTCGATTCCGTTATCGGAGAGGTACTGAACCACATCGCCGATCGTGCGAATGCCGTCCAAATCCTCCGGCTGAATCTCGATGCCGTACTCATCCTCGAGTGCGGTAACGACCTCGTAAAGGTCAAGCGAATCAATTCGGAGATCGTCCCGGAAACTCGTATCCTCGGTAACTCCGGTAACGTCAATTGACAACTGATTTCTAAGGATCTCCAAGATCTTTTCGAACATGTTCGTTCTCCTTTTTCGAAAAATAGCTCGGTACGGTTTTGTACCGTTTGCATCATATTCCTATGCCGGACATTTGTCAACAGGAAAATCAGCCTTGCATAGAACCGTCATCATCCGGGCCTTCATCGAAATCAGGCATGTCGGGAATTCCGTCACCGTCCATGTCCATCATTGGCTGCATGCCCATCATGCCGTAGAACTCCTTGCCGACAACTTTCTTCTCGTTACGCACCTGCTCAACCAGCTGCGAGATCAGCTTCTTCACCATCTTCGGTCTCTTGATGTTGCGAAGCTCGATCATCTTCTGCGTGTCCACACGGCTGAATACCTGAACCGTTCCCGTTCCGAACAACTTCTGGCCGAACGTCCGGATCAGACGGACATCGACGATACGGTAAAGCAACGTCTCATCGTAGGTCGTCTTAAAGAAGCCCTTGTCGATGTTGAGATGGTCTTTCGTCACGGAATATTTTGTGAACGAAAACGGAAACCACATCCAGTGTTTTCTATCCCTCCAGAGGATTTCTTCCTGCTCCAGTTCCATACGCTACCCCTTTCCTCATATACCTCGTCGCAGGGCGCGTCACTTCGCGCGGCTCCCGCTCCGATTTCATTATATAGTACCCATACGCAAAAAACAACATTTTCTTCCGCGGCGCTTCAGTCAGATCAAACCGCACGCGCGGAGCACAAACACCATCACCGTGATCGTCACGGAGGAGAACAGCGTCGTCACGAGAACCGTTCCCGACGCCAGAGCGGAATCATTGTTCATATTCTTGGCCATGATGTAGCACGCCACCGTCGTCGGCGAGGCGAGCATCACAGCGATCGCCAGAAGCTGCGCGTCGCGGAAGCCCATCCACACGGCCGCCGGAACGAACACGGCCGGCAGAAGCACCAGCTTCGTGATCGAGGCGCTGATGACCAGTTTTGCCTTCGAGACAGCCTGACTGCGGTCAAATGCCGCTCCGAGCACCAAAAGCGCCAGAGGCGTCGCGATACCGCCGACATTCTTTAAGAACTTATACGGTATCGTCAGCGCAGAGTACTGCGTCCAATGAAGGAACGCCGCAGGGATCGCAAGCAGCACCGCGAGGATCAGCGGGTTGGTGCATACCTCCCAGATCACCTGTTTCCCCAGATGCTTCGTCCCGTCCCCGCTGCGCGCGCTCATCGCAAGCGCAACAACGGAGAAGATGTTGTAGAACGGAACGACCGCAACGATCATCAGCGGAGCAAATCCGACGCTTCCGTAGATGTTCGTCACAAAGGCGATTCCCAGCACGGCCGCGCTCCCGCGAAAACTCACCATCGCGTATGCTCCGATCGCCGCCCGGTCCTTGATCAATGCCCGGGACAGCCCGTAGATCACCCCGAAGGAGATGCAGGTCACCGCCATGCAAAACAGCAGAAAACGCAGCTCGATGCTGTCGCTCCAATCGACCTCAGACAGTTCCGTGAACACGTAGATCGGAAGCGTGACACGAAAAGTCAGCCGGTCTCCGACTTTCACAAACTCTTCCGTCAGGAACCCGCGCCGCCGGAGCAGGTATCCGAGCACGATGACCAGAAACACCGGCATTGTCGCGTTTAGGCTGAATACTAAATCACTCATAATCACTCGCTGATGGTAATCGGGGGTAAGAACGGTGTTTTATCCACGGAGAGGATTGTCACGAAAAATGTCTCTCCGCTCTCCATCTGAACAAGCAACCGCTCGTTGACTTTGTGCAGGTAGATGGCCTTGCCGATCGGCGACTCGATGCTGATCATTCCCGTCAAAGGGTTTGCGCACACCGTCGTCACGATCCGGATTGTCATATTTCTTCCGGTTTTCTCGGAAAATAAGCTGACCTTGTTGGTAATCCCGACCTGATCCTCCGCCGTCTCCGGCTCCTGCAGAATCTTCGCCGTGCGGATCATGTTGTCAAGGTAACGAACGCGGCTCTCCAGGCGGCGCAGATTGCGCTTTGCCGCCGTGTACTCGGCATTCTCACTCAAATCCCCCTGTGCACGCGCCTCGTTGAGCGCCGTGCGGATTGCCGGAGCCTCATCAAAATTCAGGCGGTCGATCTCCGCCCGCATTTGATTGACGTCGTCCTGTGTTACAGTATCATACATAGTTTGCCCTCCTACGCGCATTTTCTGTCGCGCGTCCTCCCTTCATATTACCCCGTAACCGCATCAAACGCAAGTCTTTCTTTGGTTTCCGGCGAACAAATCACCCCCTTTGTCGTCTTGTTTTTTTCCTGTTTTGATGGTATACTTGTCAAGATAACGCGAAGTCATTTTTCGCGTCGGAAAATGTCTTTTTACGGAGGATCACTCATGGCTGAACAACCGAAAGAACGCAGTGAGATTGCGAAAGAATACCTGTGGGACCTGACGTCCCTTTTTGCCGATGACGACGCCTGGGAAGTCGAGGCCGGAAAACTCGCGGAGGATGTTGCGAAGCTCGATTCGTACCGCGGCCGTCTCGGCGAGTCCGCAGCGGTAGTCGCGGAAGCCTACAACTGCCTGTACTCCCTGAACACCCGCCTGGAGGCGATGCACGGCTACGCTTTCCAGCGCCGCACGGAGGACACGCGCAGCACCCAGTCGCAGAATATGTTCAACAAGGCACAGTCCGTCTACGTCCGCTTTCTCGGAGCGGCTTCCTTCTTCGACCCGGAGCTTCTGTCGCTCCCGACGGAAACCCTGACGGCCTACTGCGAAGCGCCCGAGTTGGCGCCTTATCGCCACATTCTCGAGGATTCGCTCCGCTCGAAGGAGCACACCCTGACCGCTGCCGAAGAGGCGATCATCGCGGCGTACGGGGAGATCAGCGGCGCCGGCGGCAGCGTGGCCGACATGCTGATGGACGCCGACATGAAGTTCGACGACGTCCCGAACCCGGACGATCCCGAACATCCGATCGCTCTTACGCACGCCAACTACATCGCCCTTGAGGAGAACCCGAACCGCGAGATCCGCAAAGCCGCGTTCGACAATCTCTACAAGAGCTACAAGGGCCTCAACAACACCTTCGGCGCGACGTATCTGAACTGCCTGAAGGAGAGCTCGCTGACCGCGAAACTTCGTCATTATCCGTCGAACCGCGCGGCCTCCCTCTCCCACTACAATATCCCCGAGTCCGTGTATGACAAGCTCGTGGAGACCGTGCATGCATTCCTTCCCGAGATGTACCGCTACCTGCGCCTGCGCAAGCGCCTTCTTGGTCTTGAGGAGCTGCACTACTACGATCTCTACACGCCGATCACGAAGGACGTGACCGTGTCCTACACCTACGACGAGGCGAAGGAACTGCTTCTCACGTCCGTAGCACCCCTCGGCGAGCACTACACCGAGACCGTCCGCAAGGGCCTTGCCTCCCGCTGGGTCGACGTCTATCCCAACGTAGGCAAGAGAAGCGGCGCGTACTCCATCGGTTCGTGCAGGACCACGCCGCACATTTCGATGAACTTCACGGGAACACTGGATTCCGTATCGACGCTGTGCCACGAGATGGGGCATTCGATGCATACGTATCTCACCCACGAGAACCAGCCGCCGCAGTATGACGATTACTCGCTCTTCATCGCCGAGGTCGCTTCCACGGTCAATGAAAACCTTTTGGTTGAGCACCTGCTCTCCGTGACCGAGGACAAGACGATGAAGCTGTTCCTGATCAACCAGTATCTGGAGAACTTCCGCGGAACCATTTTCCGCCAGACCATGTTCGCCGAATTCGAGCAGATCGCGCACAGCCGCGTACAAAACGGCGAGAGCGCGTCGCCCGAGGATCTGAACAGGATCTACCTCGACCTGATCAAACTGTATTTCGGTGACGAGCTCGTCATCGACGAGGCCGTACAATACGAGTGGTCGCGCATCCCGCACTTCTACCGCCCGTTCTACGTTTACCAGTACGCCACCGGTTACTCCTCGGCGGTTGCTCTTTCGGAGGGCATCCTCAAGGAGGGCGCTCCCGCTGTGAAGCGCTACCTCGAGTTCCTCTCTTTAGGCAACTCGGTCTACCCGATGGAAGCACTCGCCCACGGCGGCGTCGACCTCTCCACTCCGGAGCCCGTCGCCAAGGCCCTCAGGAAGTTCAGCGAGCTTCTCGACCGGGTCGAGGAGTTGACGAAGTAAGCGCAGTACCATTACAAGATTGTATTCCACCAAAAAAGCTCTCGACGCAATTGTCGGGAGCTTTTTTCCATCCCATATCAGAATATAAACTTCTCGCCCTCATACTCGGACAGTTGACACCCTTGCGCAAAAAAGCGATAAAATACAACCGCACGCAGAAAATCCATCCGGGACAGCTTCACTTCCTTTCTTCCCGACCTGCGCAACTCCTCCCCGTTTTGCCTCCATACGCTCTTTCTCAGAAAATACCCCGTGCACTTATGGAACGGAATTTCTTTCTGTCCCCATCCGCGGTCAACCCACTTCCATCCGGGATAATTGCAACCGTTGAGCGTGAGCTTATCATTCCAGATTTCTTCATTGTGAACCTGGACAATCCATTGTCCGGACGCGCCCGGAATTCCGTCATCGTACTCGACGCCGAACTCCAGGTCGAACATTTCTTTGATGGAAGGATCCTTCGGATCGAACTCCGTTTTGTATACTCCCGCCACCGTGTAGACCGACTCGGGCGACAGTTTCTCCGTCGAATACATGTAACATTTGTCCAGGAACTCATACGCCAAATGCAGGCATCCGTTCTTCTCTAAAAACATGCGACCACCTCAACTTATGGTTATCCGTTCCGTGCGCCTTTCTTCAGGGCCTGCTCCGCCAGGTCGAGAACCTTTCTCATCTCCTCTGTAAGGAGTACGATGTCGGTAAGCCGTTGTCTTGCGTCACTCTCCGGAAGATACCCGTAATCAACCCGGAACAACTCCCTCTTGTCGGTCCGACGGTAATTCTTTCCGGTTGCTCCCTCCAGGCTGTACTCGTGGTCGATTTTGACCGTGAGCCACAATCTCCCCGGCTCTGTCAAAACCTGCCCGTACCCGAAGCGGTCCTCCTCACTCACGTCATCCTTCAAGGAAAACTCCCGCAACGCCTGCGCGTATCGAAAGCCGTTCTCCGGCTTCTCGATCTCCGCCCGCATTGCCGCTGCGAGTTCCCCGATGCTGTAGGGGTTATTGTCCGCGACAAATGCCTTCTCCTCCTCAATCATGGCTTCCGTCGGCCACAGTTCATTGACAAGCCTTGTGTGCTCTCTGGTCTCTTCGCCGGTAAGCCACTCTCGGCGCTCTTCGTTCTCCGCGCCGTACAACTCCAATTCCCAGCGCATCCAGAAAACCGCCTGTTGAAACATGCTCATGTAACGACTGTGGGCTGCATTTGTCTCCTCGGGGGTATTCCCCGGAAGAGGGATTTCAAAGAAATCAGCCTCCCTCTTGGACACGGTCCCGCCCATGTCGTACTCCATCGAATACGAGCCCTTCAGGACTGCCCTTTTGCTGTCATAGCCGCTTCCGATCCACGCTCCCGACGGAAGCATCAGATCCGGATCGAGCATGCGTATCTTTTCGCCGAAGCCGTACTCTTTGATTCCCGGCATTTCCCGGAAAATCGCTCGAAACGTATCCATGTCCATGAACGATACATTGCTTCCGACTCTCATCTGCTGCTCCTTTACTCTCTGTTCAGGTAAATCACCCGATGCGCCATCCGGTTCATCACGGCCTCGTCGTGCGTGATGAAGAGATACGTGAGCCCGAAGCGATCGTGGAACTCCGCCAGCAGGGCCAGTACCTGCTCCTGCACGGTGGCGTCGAGGGCCGACACCGGCTCGTCCAAGATCAAAATGTCCGGTTTGCCGAGGATTGCCATTCCGATGGCCACACGCTGGCGCTGCCCGCCGGAGAGTTCGGTGATCTTTCGCTCCGCGTATTCCCCGGAGAGTCCGACTGCCGCGAGCATCTCCTTCGCTTCCGCCCGGCGCTCTTCGTCGGCGTTTTGATACTGCGCGATCAGCTCGCGCCTGCGGCTCTTCCGCTCCGCCTTGGTGAGACTGCGGTTGCTCCACAACTCCTTAAGCGCGGCTCTGCGCTGCTTGCGCTGCCGGTTGCGGATCGGCTCCTCCAAAAGCCACTCCACCGTCTTCGCGCGGTTTAAGCTGCCGTACGGATCCTGGAACACCATGCCGATCTTCGCGTCGGTCTCGATGCGTCCGGCCTGTTTCGGGATCAGACCGGCCAGGCAGCGTGCGAGGGTTGATTTTCCGCTTCCGCTCCGCCCGATGATGCCGAGCACTTCTCCCTCGCGCAGTTCCATCGCGAAATTCTCAAGGACTTTATTCTCATAATTGAGCGGGTTGCGGCCGCGCCGCCGCCCGTAATACACATGCAAATGCTGCACCGACAGGATCACTCTGCCCTCGGGGTCGTAGTGCATCTCGCCGCGGAAATCCGTCCCCGCCAGCGACTGCAGAAGCTGCTTTGTCTCCTCCGCCTGCGGATTCTCGAAGATTTCCCCTACGGTTCCGCTCTCGACGATCTGACCGTTGTCCATCACCATCACCCTGCTGCAGATCCGCCGGACCACCGCGAGCTCATGGGAGATGAACAGCACCGCCATGCCGTGGCGTTTTTGAAGCTCGGACAAAAGCTTGAGGATGCCGTCCCGCGTCTCCGCGTCGAGGGCCGTCGTCGGCTCGTCGAGGATCAAAAGTCTCGGTCGCAGCAGCATCGCGATCGCGATCATCACGCGCTGACGCTGTCCGCCGGAAAGTTCCTTCGGACGGCTTCGCAGGATCCGCTCCGTCTCGGTGAGCTCGACTTCCAAAAGCGCCTCCGTCAGACGCTTCTCCTGCTCCTCCTTCGTGAGGTGAACGTCGTTGTGCGTGAGCATCTCGAGCATTTGCCGACCGATGGGCATCGTAGGGTTTAAGGACGTCATCGGCTCCTGGAACACCATCGCCATCGAGTCGCCCCGGAGCACCGCCAGTTCCTTCTTCGTGCAGCCGCGGACATTCACCGTGCCGGCCTCCGTGTGCAGGAGGATCTCTCCGGTCACGCCCGCCGTATCCGGCAACAGTCCCATAACCGAGAGAGCCGTCATGCTCTTGCCGCTGCCGGACTCGCCCACGATGCCGAGGCGCTCTCCGGCGTGCACGGAAAATGATATTTTCCGAACTACCGGCTGCAGCGAGCCGTCCGCCCGCTCAAACCCCACCGAGAGGTTGCGAACCGACAAAACAACGTCCCCGTCCTCCGACTCGGTTTTCTCCTCGTCGACAACTCCGTCATACCCTGCCGCCGCCAGTTTTTTCGTGACGCGGGCGCGGATGCGCGAAGGGCTTCCGGTGTCGCCCTGGTTACCGGAGTAGGCGTCGCTTAACAGCGACACGCCGAGCACTGCCAACACCAGCACAAGGCCCGGGAACAGCACCGTCCAGGGTGCGCTCCGAAGATAGGACTGCCCCTCGGACAGCATGCGTCCGAGACTGGCTTTCGGCGGCTGTACGCCGAGCCCTAAGTAGCTCATGCCGGACTCCGCCAAAACTGCATTGTTGAAGCCCACCGCCATCGTCACCAGCAGGGTGGCGCGCAGATTGGGCAAAATGTGCACAAACAAGATCCTTGCGTTGGATGCGCCGAGCAGCTTTGCGTTGACCACATAGTCCGACTGCAGCTGCGTGCGCACGTCGCTTCGCACGACGCGGGCGATACTCGGCACAAACAGGATTCCCAGGGCGATGACAACATTTCGCTCGGACGGTCCGAACACGCCGACGAACACAAGCGCGAGAAGGATGCTCGGAAATGCGAGAAGGCAGTCGTTCACGCGCATGACAACCGCGTCAAACACTCCGCCGATGTAGCCCGTCAAAGCTCCCACCAGCGTTCCGATAATACCGCCGATCACGATGGTCATCGCACCGATCAGCATCGTCGTCAGCGACCCGTGGGCCACCCGGGTGTAAATATCCCGTCCGTAGTGGTCCGTGCCGAAAAGATGTTTACAGGACGGGCCGAGATTTTTCGACGCCGCATCCATGTCCTCCGGCCCGTAAGGCGACAAAAATAAGCCCCCCGCGATCAGCAAGACCGTCAGGAGGAGAAGCGCGCATCCGCAGATGAAATTGAAGGAGTGCTTCCGCTTCATGCATTTTCCGCCTTATCTCTGTATTATTCGGATTCCATTCCGCTGTTCACCAGCAGAACGACGATCCCGATGTACAACACGATCGCCTGAACCACGTTGTAATCGCGGTTCGAGATGGACCGGATCAGCAACCGTCCGAGTCCGTTGACGCCGAACACCTGCTCGACGACGATACTGCCCGCAATGATCTCCGACACGATGACGCCGATAAATGTCCGAACTCCCGGAAGTGCGTTCGGCAACATGTGCAGCATCAATACCTTGCCTTCCGACAGGCCCTTGCTCCGCGCCGTGCGGACGTAATCCTTGCTCCGCTCCGTCAGAAGCGAACTTCGAAGGAACCTAACCGTCATAGCCGCCTTCGGCAGCGCGATCGCCAGCGCAGGGAAGATCAGATACGTCAGGCAGCCCGACAGGCTCTCATCGTAGGATACGAACGCGCCGGGCGTGAACATCCGAAACCACAGTCCCAGCACAACCGAGATCAGCAGTCCGAGGAAAAATGCGGGAATCGCCATCATGGTCTGGTTGACCATCGCCCCTGCGCGGTCTACCGCGGAGCCGGGAAATCTCGCATACAGAAGACCTAAAGGGAACGCGATCACGAGGATCATCAAAATCGAGATGCCGGCCATCAGCAGCGTGTTCGGAAGCACCTGCCACAGCAGTTCCGACACCGGCCGCTTGTATACCGCGGACTCACCGAGATTACCCGTGAAGACGCCGCCGATCCAGCGGCCGTAGCGGACAAGCAGAGGGTCGTTTAAGCCCATTTCCTCCCGCAGCGTCTCCAGCGCCTCCGGCGTCGCGTTGGTCCCCAACCGAAGCATCGCGGCATCACCCGGCAACACCTGGAACGCCAAAAACGTAACAAAAGAGAGCGCCAGTACCGCGATCAGTACGGCAACGCCCTTTCTGACCCACTTCATACCTGCGCCCTCCTTTCCCGGTTGCTGCGGCCGGCCGTGCTCCGGCGCGGCCGCTTAAAACCGTCAGATCAGTTTTCTTTGAAGTACACGGACGCCATATCCTGTACATAAACCGGATAGAACGTGTAGCCCGCAAGCTTCGGGTTGACAGCCACCATCAGCGACGGGCTCTGAAGGAATACCGATGCCGCATCGTCGCTCAGGCACTTCTGAAGCTTGTGATAGAGGTCAACCTTCGCCTGGGTATCCACGGTGGCGATAGCCTTCTGATAGTTCGTATCAAAGTCCGTGCTTTGATAGTTCATAAAGTTCTTTGCGGAACCGCCGATGTAGTACTTCAGGATGTCGCTTGGCGCCAGCTGCGAGTCGAGACCGATGATGGTCGCATCGCAGTTGTGTGCCTTGTACACATCGGAGAGCCAGCTCGCCCACTCGATCTGTTCGATCTTCATGGTGATGCCGACTTTCTTCAGCTGGTTCACCAGGATCTCCGCCGTCTGCACATGGTAGACATAGTTCGACGGAACCTTCACCGTGAAGGTGAAACCGTCGGCATATCCGGCCTCGGCAAGAAGCTCTTTCGCCTTTGCCTCGTCGTGAGGATACGCACCCTCAAGACTCTTGTCATAGTACAGACCGAAAGTCGAGTACATACCGCTGCCGATTGCAGTACCGTAGCCGCCGTTGAGCATCGTCAGGAGCTCCTGCTTGTCAACCGCGTAATTCATCGCCTTGCGCACGCGCACGTCGTCGAACGGCTTGACCGCGTTGTTCAGGAACAGTCCCTGAACCAGGCTCATGCTGCCGGTCTCGATATTGAATTTGCCCTTGAGCTCCGACGCCTGATCGACGGTCAGATACGGGAAAATGTCGATGTTGCCGGCCTGCAGCTTCAAAAACGCCGCGTCCGCATTTTCCGAAATGGAAAAAGTCACTTTCTGCAAATGCGCCTTGCTGCCGTAATAATCGTCGAACCGCTCCATGACAAGGCTGTCCATGGGCTTGTACGACACAAACTTGAACGGACCGGTGCCGACCGGCGAATTCGCCTGGTTCGCATAGTCCTTCGGAATGATATTACAGGTAAAATACCCGATCAACTCCGTGTTGGGGCTCGAGAGCGTGACCGTGATCACGTCCCTGTCGCCGTCTTTCGAAGCAGTAATGTCGGAAATCACAGAAAAAGCAGGTACAACTTGAACCTCCGGATCCGAAGTCTCCAAGCGCCCTGCGCATCTCTTCAAAGAGTAAACAACGTCGTCCGCCGTAACGGTCGCTCCGTTATGAAACTTCACGCCGCTGCGAAGCACAAACTTGTAGGTCGTGCCGTCGGCCGAGATCTCATAACTCTCCGCTACCGCGGCTACCAGCTTGCCATCCTTGTCGGGCTTAACAAGTCCTTCAAAGATGTTGTACAAGACTTCTCTGGTTCCTGCCGCTACTGCTTTGTGAGGGTCAAGACTGTCCAAATCCTGTGTTATTCCAACAACTACCGCTCCACCGTCTTTTGTTTCTCCGGGCTTCTTCGTACCGCCTTTGCAAGCGCAAAGTGCAATCATGCAGATCGCCGGGAGGAGAAAACAAGCAAATACTTTCTTCATTCTTTGCTCCTTTCCCACTTTCCAGTGGAACTATGTAATTTTACGCCCCCATCTTACACTCCTTCTTCGGAAAATGCAAGTATTTTCCGCGAAAGCCTCCCCTCCGCGCGCCCGCGGTTGCAACCCGCGCGCACGTATGATATACTGAATGCACTGACTTTTCGGGGAGGGATTTACTTGAAGCGCAGATTCTATACAACTTTTGCCGTCGTTCTGACGCTGCTTTTCAGTCTTCTGCTCAGCGCCTGCTCGGGCTGGGACAGCGACCCGACGAAGCGCTATCGCAAGAACCGCACCAACAGCACCGAATCCGGCGACACCGGCGAGGATCCGGACATGCAAAGCGGCGGTTCTTCCCACGACGTGACACCGGGGCTTACGGTCCGTCTGCAGCGCCACGGCTATTCGACGGAAAAGATCATTGAATATTTCAAGGAAGTCGCACTGGGCGCGGAGTTCGGCACCAGCGTGGCCGAGATCCACAAATGGACGGATCCGATCGTCGTGTTCGTCGCCGGCACTCCGACGGCGGAGGACATCAACGTACTTCAGAGCGTATTTTCCGCATTGAACTCCACTCACGGCTTCCCGGGCATCCGCGAGTCGCGCTGGGAGGGCGAGGCCAATCTGACCATATATTTTGAAGTCAAATCCGAATACGATCAGCGCAAACCCTCGTCGCTCACCGGCGACACCGACGGTTACGCCTCCTGCTGGTGGGCCGACGGAACGATCTCCAGCGCGCAGATCGGCATCCGCTCGGACATCCGCCAACAGCAGCGCAACTCCGTCATCTGGGAGGAGATCGTCCAGAGCATGGGGCTTTTGAACGACTCGTACATCTACCCGGACAGCCTCTTCTACCAGGGTTACAACGAAGCGCAGCAGCCGACAACGCTGGACTGGCTCATGCTGGAGATCCTGTACCACCCGTCCGTCCGGCCGGGCATGAACTACGACAACTGCGTCGCAGTGATCAAAACGATTCTTGAGTAGTCTAAGGAAGGAACTATCATGAATATCGAAAACAAGAAAACCGCGCTGGATGACGACGCAGCCATCTATCAGCGCACACAGGCCACCGAATCCGCCAAATCCGAGCGTCAGAAACTCTCGGAACTTACATTCCGCGGAAAGATGCGCTACCTTTGGGATTATTACGCTTTAAAGGCGTTCATCGGCCTCGCCGTCGCTGGAATCCTGATCGCCATACTCGTGCTGGCACTCAAGCCAAGACCGGAAGTCGTCACGTACGTCTCCTTCCTCGACTGCCCGTGGGCGGACAGCGAGATGACCGCATACGCCGAGGAACTCCTCGATACGCTTCAGATCGACAAATCCAAGAATGAGATTTCCATCGACACCAAACTTTCCGCCTACGATTCCAACGATCGCATGGCGCTTTCCACCTATCTCTACGCCAACACGATCGACATCCTGCTCTGCTCCCGCGACACCCTCGAACAGATGGCACAAAACGGCGCTCTCATCCCGCTCGACTCCCTGCCGGAGGACATTCTCACCGGCTTCTCCGCGGACGAGATTGTGGTGACACATGTGACCAATAAAAACGCCGAAGATCAGGCGGATCATCCTTACGGCCTCTGCCTGGCCGACTCCGCATTTGCCAAGCGCATGGACCCCGAGGGGGAATATGACCTCTCGAAGCTCTACATCGGTGTGAGCATCGTGAAGGATGTGCGCCGTGAGGATACGATCAACGTCGTTCGGCTGATGCTCGGCAAGACAATTCCGAAGCAGTGACGCCGGAAAATGCCGATTCTCCGAAAGAAAACGAAAAAAAGTGAAATTTGTGCTTGCATTTTTCGTTTACCGGGAGTAGAATAGCGCATAACCGCGGACAAATGTCCGTGACAGAAAAACAAAACAACGGAGTTCCACCCGCGGAAAATGATTCCGAAACGCGGGGCAGTCTCCGCAGGAGGTCGTTATGAGCAAATTTCAACTGGACAAGAAACTGCGCGTCGGCGTGATCGGTGCAACCGGTATGGTCGGCCAGCGCTTCATCTCTCTTTTGGAGAACCATCCGTGGTTCGAGGTCGTGACTCTGGCCGCATCGCCCAGAAGCGCCGGCAAGCGCTATGAGGATGCCGTCGGCGATCGCTGGAAGATGCCGACTCCGATGCCGGAGAGCGTCAAGGATCTGATCGTGTACGACGCGAGCGACGTTGAGACGGTTGCCGCTACGGTCGATTTCGTATTTTCCGCTGTCGACCTGAAGAAGGACGAGATCCGCGCCATCGAGGAGGCTTACGCCAAGGCCGAGACGCCCGTCGTCTCCAACAACAGCGCTCACCGCTGGACGCCCGACGTTCCGATGGTCGTTCCGGAACTCAACCCGCAGCACTATGATATCATCCCCGCGCAGAGAAAGCGCCTCGGCACGAAGCGCGGTTTCATCACCTGCAAGCCGAACTGCTCCATCCAGAGCTACACGCCTATGCTTCACGCACTTCGCGAGTTCGAGCCCACGCAGGTCGTAGCAACCACGTACCAGGCAATCTCCGGCGCCGGCAAGACCTTCAAGGATTGGCCGGAAATGATCGACAACGTCATTCCGTACATCGGCGGCGAGGAGGAAAAGAGCGAGCAGGAACCGCTTCGCATCTGGGGTCATATTGAAAATGACGAGATCGTCAAGGCAAGTTCCCCCGTCATCACGACGCAGTGCATCCGCGTGCCCGTCTCCGACGGCCACACCGCAGCCGTGTTTGTGAATTTTGCGAAGAAGCCCACGAAGGAACAGATCCTCGAGGCCTGGAAGAACTTCAAAGGTCTTCCGCAGGAGCTTGAGCTTCCGAGCGCACCGAAGCAGTTCATCACCTACTTCGAGGAGGACAACCGTCCGCAGTGCAAGCTCGACCGCGAGACCGAAAACGGCATGGGCGTCTGCGCCGGCCGTCTCCGTGAAGACGCTCTCTACGACTGGAAGTTCGTCGGTCTGTCGCACAACACCAAGCGCGGCGCCGCCGGCGGAGCAGTTCTTTCCGCTGAGCTTCTGGTTGCCAAGGGATACATCACCGCAAAATAAGTTCGTTCATTACTGAATCTACCTGCGAGCGCTGACTACGGTCGGCGCTCGACATTTTCAACTTTTCGGAGCGCGTATATGAAAGAGAAAAAGATGTCCACCTCGAGCAAGATTCTGGTAGGCCTCTGCCTGCTGGTAATCGTCGGTATCGCCGTATACTACCTGATCAAGGGCGTACCTTACCTGTTGCAAACCCCCGTGAATCGCCTGACGGTTCAGGAGACCGGCCTGCTTCTGCCGGAAGATTTCGATACCGGCCTTCCGCATGCCGACAGGATCAGCTGCGGAAACTACGACAAAGAGGAAGTCATCTCCTACTTTGACGAAGTCGTTCTCGCTTCCGAGTTCGCCGGCTCCAAGCCGATCCTCAAATGGACCGTGCCGGTCCTCTACCACATCTCCGGCACTCCCACAGAGGAAGACCGCGCCACACTGGAGAACCTGATCGCCCGGATCAATCAGATTCCCGGTTTCCCCGGCCTGACGGAGACCCAAAACCGTGATGAGTCCAACTTCCGGATCCACTTCTACGAGGACGACGAGTACGCTGCCTTCTCGAAGAAATACGGCTTTGCAAACACCGACGGTTTTGCTTTCTGCTGGGACGGTGACGGCTCCATCCTTCAGACCATCATCGGATTCCGCCTGGGCACGACGCAGTCCCGCCGGAATTCCGTCATCCTTGAGGAAACGATTCAGGGCATCGGCCTTCTGGCTGACTCCTTCCGCTACCCCGACAGCGTCGTCTACGAGGGCGTCAAGGAGCTGACGCAGCCCAAGGATCTCGACTGGATCCTCGTCCGTGCGCTCTACAGCCCGGCGGTCTTCCACGAGCAGGAATGCGGCATTTGCAACGCAATTCTCCGCTACTACCTCTTACAACCGTAACTTCTGCGCCGTCCTTCGGGACGGCGTTTTTTTCAAGGGCCTGGCGAGTAGCCGGAGGGGCGGCACCGAAAGCACTCAAGCGCTGCTGAGGCGGACTAAGGATGCGAGGTGTTCGCATAGTCAAGGCCGTTTCTGCGGAACTCGCTTCGCTCAAACAGTCCTCGAAACGGCCTATGCTCTCACCTCACATCCTAAGTCGCCCTTGCGCGAGTCCCTCGCGCAAGTCGCAATGCCCTTTCGCGCTTTCGGTGCCGTCTCTGTGGCCGCTCGCTCAGGTCCTTGTGTGTTTCGGTTCCGTCCCTCCGGTTGCTCGCTTGGGCCCTTTCCACTTTCGGTGCCGTCCCTCCGGCTGCTTTCACGGCCGTTTCAAGCTTCGGCTCCGTCCCTCCGGTTGCCTGCTCAGGTACTTCACGTTTTAATCATGCACGCTCTCCGCAGATTACCTTGAACGGTTTTCGGCGGGGGGGGCTTCTTTCTTACCTGTCTCAAAAGTAGCTTTCCGAGAAAAATTCAAGGGAAATCGGTCAAAATGGAAAAATCACTTGTAAATCATGCGGATTTTTACCCGTCGCGAGTGCCGCACAGCGTTCATAGAGTCCTTTTTGTGTCCAATTCTTCGTTTTTTTCCCGTTTTTTCCTTTCAGACGGGTACTTTTTCATGGGATTCGCTCTGATTCAACAAAAAAACTTGTAAATCACCGAAATTCGCGCTTTTCACGCTACTTCAGACAGGTACAAGCGTAATCCGGCTTGCTTTGCCGGACAATCTGCCATGCGCCGAAGGATAAAAAAGCGGCCGGAGGGTGCATCGAAAACATCCTTAGTCTGCCTAAGCAACCCTTGAATGCTTTCGACCGCCCCTCCGGCCGACTGTTTTATTCTACATACGCACTCAGCGTTCCGTCCACGACGTCGATGACGATCGTGTCACCGGCATGGACCTGGTCCTCGAGGATCATCCGGGCGCTCATCGTCTCGGCGTTCGTCTGCAGATAACGCTTCAACGGACGCGCGCCGTAGACCGGATCATACGCCTGGTCGCAGGCGAGATCGATGGCTGCGTCGGTGAAGCGGACGCTTACCTGACGCTCATGCAGCCGGTCGTTCAGGCGGCTTGTGAGAAGGCCGATGATCTTTCGGATATTGTCCTTTGTGAGCGGACGGAACAGAATCGTCTCGTCCAAACGGTTGAGGAACTCCGGCCGGAAATGAGCCCGCAGGTCGCGCATGACCGCACTCTCGCACTCCGGCGATATGGTGCCGTCCTCGCGGACGCCGGTGAGCAGGTATTCCGAGCCGATGTTTGAGGTCATGATCAGGATGGTGTTCTTGAAATCCACCGTACGGCCCTGCGAATCGGTGATCCGGCCGTCATCCAGAACCTGCAAAAGCACATTGAATACATCGGGATGCGCCTTCTCCACCTCGTCGAACAGGACGACGCTGTAAGGCTTGCGGCGCACGGCCTCGGTCAGCTGCCCGCCCTCGTCGTAGCCGACGTATCCGGGCGGCGCTCCGATCAGACGCGACACGGAATACTTCTCCATGTACTCGCTCATATCGATCCGGACCATGTTCGTCTCATTGTCAAACAGCGCTTCCGCCAACGCTTTCGCCAGCTCCGTCTTGCCGACGCCGGTCGGTCCGAGGAACAAAAACGATCCGATCGGACGGTTGGGGTCTTTGATGCCGGCTTTCGAGCGCATGATAGCCTCGGTCACCCGCGCCACGGCTTCGTCCTGGCCGATGACCCGGCGATGCAGCTCCTCCGCCAGATGCAGCGTCTTATTTCTCTCGCTCTCGTTGAGCTTCGATACCGGAATTCCCGTCCATTTGGAGACGATCTTTGCAATCTCCTCCTCGTCGACGGTCTCGTGAACCATCGTATGGCCTTTCTCGCGGATGCTCTCCTCGGCGGCCGCCAATGCCTGCTTCAGCTGCGGAAGGCGTCCGTATGTGAGCTCCGCGGCGCGGTCAAGGTTGTACGAGCGCTGTGCATCGGCAATCTGCCGGTTTACCTCCTCGATCTCCTCCTTGATCTTTCGCACGCCCTCGAGCTCCGCCTTCTCGGCGTCCCACTGTGCCTTTGCGGTTTCCCAGTCCTCACGAGCCTTCGCAAGTTCCTTCTGAAGCGCCTCCAGCCGCTCGCGGCTCAGGGCGTCCTCCTCTTTCTTGAGTGCAGCCTCCTCGATCTCGAGCTGCATCATCTCACGCTTCGCCTCGTCGAGCTCCGTCGGCATCGAATCCAGTTCCGTTTTGATGAGGGCGCACGCCTCGTCCACGAGGTCGATCGCCTTGTCCGGCAGGAACCGGTCGCTGATGTAGCGGTTCGACAAAACGGCAGCGCTCACCAGGGCTCCGTCGCTGATCTTCACGCCGTGGTACACTTCGTAGCGCTCTTTGAGGCCTCGTAAAATGCTGATCGTATCTTCAACCGTCGGCTCATCCACCATGACCGGCTGGAACCGGCGCTCCAGCGCCGCATCCTTCTCCACATACTGGCGATACTCATTGAGCGTCGTTGCGCCGATACAGTGCAGCTCGCCTCTAGCGAGCATCGGCTTGAGCATGTTGCCGGCGTCCATGGCGCCGTCCGTCTTGCCGGCTCCGACGATCGTGTGAAGCTCGTCGATAAAGAGGATGATCTTGCCTTCGCTGTTCTTCACATCCTCAAGGACCGCCTTCAGACGCTCCTCGAACTCACCTCGGTATTTTGCGCCGGCGACCAGCGCTCCCATGTCGAGCGCGAAAATGCTCTTATTTTTCAAACCT
>JAFRYE010000004.1 GCA_017441265.1 Lachnospiraceae bacterium
CAAGTGCGGTTGGCAAGGTTTACTCGGATAAAAAATTTGCTCGGACAAGGCGTGTTATTTCAGATTTGAAATAATACGCCTATGCTCATCATAATTTGCTCCAGGATTACAACGATATATATGAGCATGAAGCACAGAAGCAGACACATCGAAAGACGTTTGACCTTTCTCGGCACCTTCTGTGCTCTCAGACGAAGCTGCTGACGGGCGGTATCGTTGAACTTGAGGGAAAGCGACGCCCAGTACATGCGGTTGTCGTCGCCGCGGAGGATGCCGATCAAGCCTCTGCACACGTCGCTCATCATGGAAGAACCGACGCGGCTTTCAAGTCTTGTAATCGCGCCCTCATAGTTGCCGGATTTCATATCCGCCACAGTGATTTCCAGTTCGTGCTTCAGCTCCGGTCCCGCGTTCTGCGCGTAGCTTTCAAGCATATACAAGACGTCACGGTTGTGAGCGAGCGTTTTCTCGATGTTGGAAACAAGGCGCGGCAGCTCGTACTCGATCCGCTCGCGCTTTGCTTTGATGCGCTTTGATACGCTCTTTGTCTCCATGCGGTATAAGAAGACTGCGAGGAACAAAACGACCGGAACGAACAGCGGGAAGATGAATGCAACGGGGATAGCTAACACGCCGATGAGTCCGGCTTTGACAAGTGCGTTTGCCTTGAACATTTCGGGTGATATATCCATTTGAGCCGTTTTCAGATCAGCTTCAAGCTGCGCCCGTTTGAACTCGTTAAGTTTCAGGCGCTTTGCGATCTTTTCGGCAATGCCGGAAAGAAATAGATTCAGCCCGGAAGTCTTGTCCTTTTGCTTCTTAGATAGGCTCTCTACGGCTTTGGAGGTCTTGAAATACGGAATGCGGTACACGTCCGCGAGAACGAAGAACAGTCCTATCCCGCAGAGGATACCGATAATAGCTTGTACCATGTTCTAAACCTCCTTTACCTCTTGTACTCAATCGGCTTGGTAAACCGCTTCATGAAGATCGCCGTGATGAAGATCACGAGCGCACAAACGCCGCAGACGGCTTTGCCGGGTACGGTATCGATGAGCGTGTGAAACCAGTCCTTGTTCAGGACGTACAAAAGCGGTACGTTGCCGACTACCAGCGCCACCATCATCCAGTATTCGTTTCTTGCGGAGGCGAGCATCGTGGCAAGCTCGCTGTTGACGATACGGATGTCCGCCAGCTTTGAAACGACGGGGTGCAGGGTATCCTTGAGCGTTCTGTCGTCCTGACAGAGAATGAGCGTGTCCACCCACTCACGGAAGATCTCGTTGTCGATCTTTTCTCTCAGACTGTACAGCGCGGTCTTGATATTGGAAGTGACAGCCGTCGCCTCGCCCTCAAAGGATTGAAACACCTCGCGGAGCGGCGGTTTGATATATTGCGTGTTCTCGCGTACCGCCTGTACGATATCGTCGCAGCGCTCATACGAGGTCGTTATGATGGACAGCGCCGTTTCCAGTTCCTCTTTCGTCTGCTTTTCATAATAGGAAAGAGTGTTCGTGATATACAAAAACGGGAGCATGGCGAGCGTCACCGCGAGAACCGGCATCAGAAACAGGTTGTCGATGAGAATGGACAGAATCACGCCGACGCCGAAGAGTAGGACGGAGGCGCAGATCGCTATCGTGAACTGTCTGCTTTTGCCGGTCGAGGCGAGAGCCCCCTTTATATTCACCAGAAGCTTGTACAGCATGTGCCGCTTGCGGTTTCCCCTGACGTTCTTCGTCTTGTCCGCCATCGTATCGTTCGGCGTGATGACGTTCATGAGGTCGTCCGTAATGCGCTCCGGCGTCAGTCCGAAGAAGATCGCTATGGCGATGATGAGAAATATTGACGTGATAACCTGCAGGATCATACGCTCGCCTCCTTCTTTTTCTTCACCGGCGTCTTTGGCTTCAGAAACTGCGAAAGCAGATCTTCGGGAACACCGAACTGCATGAGCTTTCCTTTCAGGTGGTCGCTCATATATTCAGGCTGCTCGAATTTGCCTTCGATCTTGTACTTGCCGCCGACAAGCTCGTTTTTCGTAATCTTATAGCGGAACAGAGTATGGTACTCTCGCTCGCCGCCCGGCAGGATCACGCATTCGGAGATGTCCATGATCTTTCGGGAATTGTCCTCCAGCTTATGGGCGTACACCACGATGGGAAACGCCTGTCCCGCCTGCATGAGCGAGGTCTGGAAGTTGATCGGGAATCTTTTCTGACAAAGAAGAGCCAGTCTCGTGTGCGCCGCGTCTGCCGCAGAGGCGTGGACCGTTGAGACCACGGTATGTCCTGTGAGGCTTGCCTCGACCGCCGAGTACGCCTCGGTGTCTCTCATCTCGCCGACGACCACGATATCCGGGTTAAACCGAAGCGAAGCAACAACGAGATCCTCCTGCGTAATGTCATACGCTGGATTGTCGGACGGTCTGGACAGCGTGTGTACCACGTTGTTCACGACCTTGCCGTGCTTCACACTCACAAGAGACAACTCGCGGGAGCCGGACTCAATCGTAAAGATACGCTTGTTGTTCGGAACTGATGTGAGCAGTGCGTTGAGCAGCGTGGTCTTGCCGGAGCTTGTCGCGCCGGCCACAACGAAGGAAACGCCATAGCGGAGGCACATACACAGAAAGTCAATCATCTTCTGCGTTGCGTTCCCGCCCGCTACGATCTGTTCTCTTGTCACTTTTGACGGATGGAGCAGTCGGATGGAAACCGAGATACCTCTGTCCGCGTCGACGATAGGATCCTTCAGAGCGGTCACACGGGTATTGCCCGGCAAATGTCCCTGCGCCATCGGCGTGGCGTTGTCGATAATCATGCCGGAGTGATGAAGCAGTCGTTTTACGATGTCAACCGCGTGCTGGGGAGAGAAGAAATGCTCCTTTGTCTTTTCGATTTTGCCGTTCGTATAGGTGATGGCAATATCGTCCCAGCCGTTGATGTTGATCTCCTCGATTTCATCTCTTCCGAGATACTGCGTAAGCACCGAGTATTCCGCCATTTCGCTGTAAAGGCGTTTGGAAAGCTCGTCGCTCGTAAAGCCCTCGACCGTATAACCGGTATCGTTGAGGTATTTGTCGATATACGAACGGAGCTGACCGAGTTTCTTTCTGTCCGACAGTGCGGCGGCGTAGTTTTGAGAGATATACTCCTGCGCCATTTGAAGAAGCGTTACAAAGGTTACCTCTTTTGCCATTTATACCACCGCCTTTGCCAGTCTTTCGATTTCACTCCTGTATTTACAGTTTCCGATTCGTTCCGAGAGTGTTCCGGTAATCATCTGCTGTTTGAGCATTCTTTCATA
>JAFRYE010000079.1 GCA_017441265.1 Lachnospiraceae bacterium
GATAAGTATCAAATGAGGAGAATGCCTGTGCGCCTGCCCACTCGTTCTGCATGATACCGAGGAAGTTAACCATCTGGTTCATGAGCGTCGAGAGGTGCTTTGCCGGCGAGGACGTGATCTTGCCCGGGATTCCGCCGAGACCTTCCTGGATCAGCTGCTTCAGGGACCATCCTGCGCAGTAGCCGGTCAGCATGGACAGGTCGTGGATGTGGATGTCCGTATTGCGATGCGCCTCGCGGATCTCCTCATCGTAAATCTCGGAGAGCCAGTAGTTGGCCGTGATGGAACCGGAGTTGTGCAGGATCAGACCGCCGACGGAATACGTAACCGTGGAGTTCTCCTTCACGCGCCAGTCCTCTTCGTGAACGTAGCTGTCGACGATCTTCTTGTAATCGAGGATCGTGCTCTTCATCTCACGCAGTTTCTCGCGCTGCTTGCGGTACAGGATGTATGCCTTAGCCACATCCGTGTAGCCGGTCTGCTCCAGAACGTGCTCAACGCTGTCCTGGATATCCTCAACGCCGATCACGCCGTTGTTTACTTTATTTTGAAACTGCGCCGTTACACGCAGTGAAAGAAGGCTGATGATGTCGGAAGTGTACTCCTTGCCGGTTGCCTTGAACGCTTTTTCAATGGCTGCATCGATCTTGTGAAGGTCAAATTCCTTCAGTTCCCCATTTCGTTTTTCTACCTGAATCATGGTCCCTTTCTCCTTTTTTATCGTTATTGTTCGCTTTCCGTCTGCCCTGCAGGCGATTGACTACATCATAGCACAGGCCATCGGCAGTGTCAACAAAATATTGAACTTTTTGTGAAAATCAGTACTACATCTTGTGGTTTTTGCACAATATTTCAGCGATTATCCGGCCTCGGAAAATGCCTTATGAACGCCAAAACGCCCATAAATCAAGGCTTTCGGGCGTTTTTGCAGACTGTCTTATTCCATTTTCCGAAGAGCCGTTTTGCCCCTCTGTCACAATATCTTGTGTCCGATCGTTCCGAACTCAAATCAGGTCCTTCCGATCCTTCGGAACATACGCTTTCACCGCCACTCCGTCCGCCACATACTCCTCCGAGAGCAGCTGGCCGTACTTGCGGATCCCCTGAATCTTGCCGGCCTCATCGTAGCCGTAGACTCGCTCGATATATACCTTACCTTCCAGCAGCACTTCGGAGATTGCGTTCAAAAGATCCGGTATTCCGTCTCCGGTCTTCGCGGATATCTTCACCACGCGCTCCGCCTGCAGATCCTTGCGGATGACCTCCGACGCGACCAGATCCTGCTTGTTCATCGCCGTGATCACCTTTCGACCGCCGACGTCGAGCCTCTGCAGCGTCTCGTACACCACCGCCATCCGGATGTCCGCATTGTCATTGGACGCATCGACCACGTGAAGGATGAGATCCGAGTAGCGTGCCTCCTCGAGCGTGGAACGGAACGCCTCGATCAAATGATGCGGCAGTTTCCGGATAAACCCTACCGTGTCCGTGAACAGCACTTCCTGCCCGTTCGGCAGCCGGAAATTCCGCGTCGTCGGATCCAGCGTCGCGAACAAAGCATCCTTCTCCAAAACGCCGGCGCCGGTCAGCCGGTTCAAAAGCGTGGATTTGCCGGCGTTTGTGTATCCCACGATCGCCACCACGGGAATCGCCGAGCGCGTGCGGGCTTCCCGCCGCACCTCGCGGTTCTTCTTCACGTCCGCCAGCTCGCGATTGAGCTGTCCGATGCGCATGCGGATGATGCGTCGGTCGACCTCGAGTTTCTTCTCGCCGGGGCCTCGCGTGCCGATCCCGCCGCCGAGCCGGGACATCGCCCGTCCCATGCCGATCAGTCGCGTCTGACGATAGCGAAGCTGTGCCAGCTCGACCTGAATCTTACCTTCGCCGGTCATCGCGTGCTGCGCGAAAATGTCAAGGATCACCATCGTGCGGTCCATGACGTTGCAATCCAGAGCATCCTCGAGGTTCTTCATCTGAACCGGCGACAGCTCGTCGTCCGTGACAATCCCGCCGGCACCCGTCTGTGCGAGCATCTCGCGAAGCTCCTCGATCTTGCCCTTGCCGATATATGTCCCCGGGTGCACCGCCTCGCGGTTCTGGATCAGTCTCCCGAGCGAAACCGCCCCCGCGGTCTTCACCAGTTCCTCCAGCTCATCCAGCGACTCGGAGACGTCCGCTCCGTCCGTCGGACGCTCCGCGGCCACTGCCACCAGCAGGACCTTCTCTACCTCCCGGTCTGTTTCAAACATAATGACTCCCTCCCCTCACAGCGAGTCAAAAGCGCGCAATCGGGTTCCGCTACTGCGAGAGCCCCAGGCGCTTCTTCAAAAACTTGTATTCACTGGTTGCTTCATTGTCGTTCGGATATTGAACGATGTACTCCGCCAGCGTGTCGTACGCCTTCTGAAGCTCGTCCTGAACCTCATAGAGCGCCGCCTGATTGCGAAGCAGTTGCTGTCTCGCCGTGGAGCCCGGAACGCCCAGCCCGATGTCTAACATCTGCTGCGCCTTCTCGTACTCGAACAGCTGCAGATAGCACACAACCTCCTGGTTGCATACCGTCGGCGACTCCGTCACGCTCGACGCGCGGTATTGCTCGAAATACGCGATCGCATCCTCATACTTCTGATCCGCGAGCGCAATTTCCCCGAGGAAATAGCTTGCCTCGGAAAATCCCTGATCCAGAGCATACTCCATCTCGATCTTCGCGGATTTATAGTTCTTCTGATAGTAGTGGACCTGACCGAGATAATAGCGGTCCTCGTTGGTGCGGACGTCAAGCCTGGACGCCTTCTCCAGCAGACTCTTCGCCTTGTCCTTCTCGCCCATCTGAATATAGCAGGTATACAGTCCGATGTACGAGAGATAGCTTCCCTCCGCGAGGGAGAGTGCCTTCTCGTAATCCGCGATCGCTTCGCTGTATTTCTCCTCGATGCGGTACAGATTTGCCCGGCTCAGGTACGCCTTGACATTTTCCTTATCTTCCTTGAGCACCTCGGTGTACACGTCGATCGCCGACGGGCGGTAGCCCATGCACTCCAGCGTGTTTGCCTTGTAATACAGGATGTCGATGTTCCAGCCGCTCTCCGCCTTGATGTCCAGCGCGTTGTTAAAGCATGTCAGCGCATCCGTAAAATTCTGTTTCTGGATATATACCAGTCCCTTGCCGCGGATGGCAAATTTATTCAGCGTCTCGCTCTTCTTGGGAGCCAGCGCGGTGCTGTTCGCAAGCACGATCTCAAACTGCTGCAGCGCTTCGTCGTACCGGCGCAGCTGCAGCAGGGTCATTCCGTAATTATTGTGGACCTCCATGTCCGAGTTATCCAGCTCAATGGCGCGCGAAAAATACTCCGCCGCCTTCTCATAATCCCCCGCGTCGTAATAGGTCAATCCTTTTTTATTCTCGCTCTGCGGCGTCATCTCATCATCGTCGCAGCCTGCGAGGCAGAGCATCGCGGCAACGACCAGACAAAGCAGCAAAAGACGATTCGGTACTCTCATAGTGACCCTTTCCTCGATCATCCGGCCGCACCCGGCGCGCCGGAAAATTTGAAAAATGCCCCCCGAAGGTTTCGCTTCGGGGGGACATTGCCTTCATCTCTCGATTGCCTCTCGCGTCAGATCATCGCTTTCGCTTCGGCAATCCGTAACATGATATTACGATCAGATCTTATTGTCCGAACCGAGAACATACTTAATCTTGTGAGCAACCATGTCCTTAACGGCCTGACGAGCAGGCTTCAGGTACTGGCGAGGATCGAAGTGATCCGGATGCTCAGCAAAATACTTGCGGATGTTACCGGTCATAGCGAGACGGATATCGGAGTCGATATTGATCTTGCAAACCGCAAGCTCAGCTGCATGACGAAGCTGCTCTTCCGGAATACCTACGGCATCAGGCATGTTTCCGCCGTACTCGTTAACCATCTTAACGAATTCCTGCGGAACGGAGGACGAACCGTGGAGAACGATCGGGAATCCCGGAAGTCTCTTGATGCACTCCTCCAAAACGTCGAAGCGCAACGGCGGCGGAACGAGGATGCCGTCAGCATTTCTCGTGCACTGTGCAGCCGTGAACTTGTAAGCGCCGTGGGACGTACCGATAGCGATCGCCAACGAGTCGCAACCGGTTCTGCCTACGAACTCCTCTACTTCCTCAGGACGGGTGTAGCTCTCCTTACCGGACTCTACAACAACCTCATCCTCGATACCTGCAAGCGTACCGAGCTCTGCCTCAACCACTACGCCGTGGTCATGAGCATACTCAACAACCTGCTTCGTAAGAGCGATGTTGTCCTCAAAGGACTTCGAGGAAGCGTCGATCATAACTGAGGTGAAACCGCCGTCGATGCAGGACTTGCAAAGTTCGAAGGTATCGCCGTGATCAAGGTGAAGTGCGATCGGGATCTGAGGATTCTCGATAACAGCAGCCTCAACAAGCTTTACCAGATAGGTATGATTTGCGTACGCGCGTGCGCCCTTGGAAACCTGAAGGATAACGGGGCTGTTCAGCTCGCCGGCTGCCTCCGTGATACCCTGAACGATCTCCATGTTGTTTACGTTGAAGGCACCGATAGCGTAACCGCCGTTGTATGCCTTGGCAAACATCTCTTTTGTCGTGACTAATGCCATAACTGTGTCTCCCTTTCTTTAATTGTATTGAAAAAGCAAAGCTTTTCGTAACTTGTTCCGCCTGTGAACGCAGGGCGTCCACGCGGCACCGGTGGTATTATACCACAGGTAACCGCGGCTTGTAAAGCCGCGCTTCCCCCTTCCCGGAAAATTAGTTTTTGCCCCAGAGGAAGAACAACATCTTGCACTTGATGTCCTTCTTGCTCACCGGTCCGATCGCCCGGCCGTCATGGGAATTGAAGCGGTTATCGCCCATCACGAAGTACTCGTCGTCGCCGAGCGTGATCTCGTCGTACTCATATCTGCGGTACGATCCGTCGCCGTAGTAAGCGTAGGGTTCCTCCAGCAGTTCGCCGTTGCGATACACATGGTACACGATCCCGCCGGCAGGAACGAACGTGCCGTCAGGCATCGTGGTGTCCTCCGTACAGGCAACGCCTTCACACTTGATGGTGTCACCCGGCAGGCCGATCAGTCGTTTGATATAATTCTCGTTGGCCGTGCCCGGAACGCGTTCGCCGGTATTGACGATAACGATATCGCCGTGATCCAGGCTTCCGTAGCGAGCTCCGAAACCGAACGCCTTGTTGTTGAGTGTCTGGTTCATCGATGTCCCGTTGACGACATATGGCGGGAAGATGTAAAAGATCGCCAGAATGATAACAAAGGCACATGCGAAGAAAATGATATCGTTCAGGAGAAGACTTCCTCTCGTCTGCTTTTTTCCCTTCTTCTTTTTCTTGGCCTTTGCGGGGCGTTCCTCGTCACCCGGCTCCGGAACCTCCTCCGCGGCATCTTCGCTGAAGAAGCTGTCCATGCTCTGCTCGGGTTCCTTCTCCTCGGGGAGCGTCTCGACCTTGTACACGTCATCATCGTCATCATCATCGGCGTACACGGCTCTCTCCGGAACCGGCGCGGGCTTGCGCTTCGGCGCCTGCTCCTTTACCGTCTCCTTCACTGACTCTTTCGCCGGATTCTTGCTGCCGCCCTCGCTGCGGACGGTCTCGGTGCGACCGTGTGACTCATACAATACGTCTTCCACGTTCTCGTTCAAAATATCATCTAAGTTCATCGATTCCTCCAATCAGGCGCCGCCGCCCACGTCGGCTCATCGTTGTCAGATCTCGCACTCCGCACCGTCCCGTTGGATCGTGAACGATGCCGGCGTCGTATTCAGCAAAGCCGCGCTTCGCTCGTCCGGCTGCGACATTCCGACATAAATCTCATAAGCGCCCGGCAGCAATACTTTTCTGCCTTCCTCATTATAAACTCCGAACGCGTCCTTCGCAAGTGAAATCGAAACTTTTGCACTTTCTCCCGGCTGCAGACGGATTTTCCGAAGACCGCGAAGCTGCGCGTTGGGACCGCTCTCCAGCGGCGCCTTGACATAGACCTGCACGGTCTGCGCTCCGGCCAGTTTTCCGGTGTTCGTAAGCGTCGCCTCGCAGGTGACTCCCTCGTCGATCGATCCCTTCACGGACGCATCCGAAATCTCGAACGTCGTATAGCTCAAGCCGTATCCGAACGGGTACAGCGCTTTCTGCTTCATGTAACGATATGTGCGGCCGCGCATTGCGTAATCGGTAAAAGCCGGCAGTTCTTCGCTCGTGCGGTAGAACGTCACCGGAAGCTTGCCCTCGGGATTTGCCTTTCCGAACAAAACGTCCGCCACGGCACGTCCGCCCTGGGCTCCCGGATACCATGCATCCAGGATTGCGGGAAGTGCTTCGTCCTCCCACGGGATCGCCAGCGCGCTTCCGCCGAGGAGCACCAAAACCACCGGCTTGCCGCTCTCCGCGAGAGCCTTCAGCACGGCTTCCTGCAGACCCGGCAGCTCCAGATTCGGCTTGTCTCCCGAAGCGAACTCATTGCCCTGATCGCCTTCCTCGCCCTCGAGGCCGGGGTCCAGGCCCATCACGGCGATCACAACGTCGCTCATCTTCGCGACTGCCTTCGCCTCCGCGATCCGGTCGTTGCTCCTTCCGAGTCCCTGGACGCGGTCGCGGAACAGATGACACCCTTCCGAGTAGACCACTCTCGCGCTGTCGCCGACAGCCTCGCGGATTCCATCCAGGACCGTCACATACTCCGAGGCCGTTCCCTCATAGTTGCCGACCAGCGCCTTGCGGTTGTCCGCGTTGGGTCCGATCACGCCGATCGTGCGGATCTTGCTGATATCCAAAGGAAGCAGAGCTCCCTCATTTTTCAAAAGACAGATTGTCTTGCGGCTCACTTCGCGGTTGAGCTTTCGGTTCTCTTCCGTATCAACGTTCTCGTAACCGATCTTATTGAACGGAACCTCCTCTTTGCGGTCAAACAGACCGAGTTTCATGCGCGTCGTGAACAGTCTCGTCACCGCGCGGTCGATCGTGCTCTCCTCTACAAGCCCGTCGCGCACTGCCTGCAGGAGATGTACATAGAGGTTTCCGCAGTTGAGGTCGCAGCCGGAATTCATCGCCAGCGCCACCGTCTCCTCCTGATTTTTCGTAACCATGTGGAACTCATGGAAATCTTTGAGTGCCCAGCAGTCCGACGTCACATGCCCCTGAAATCCCCACTCACCGCGGAGAATGTCAACCAGGAGCGTCTTGCTTCCGTTGCACGCCTCACCGTTCGTGCGGTTGTACGCGCCCATAACCGCCTCAACATGACCTTCCGTGACGCACGCCCGGAACGCCGGGAGGTAGGTCTCCCGAAGGTCCTGATTGCTGACGACCGCATTGAAGCTGTGCCGCTGATCCTCCGGCCCGCTGTGCACCGCAAAATGCTTCGCGCACGCAGCGACCTTCATATACTTCGGATCCGTTCCCTGCATTCCGCGGATAAACCGCACGCCGAGGCGTCCGCTCAGATACGGATCCTCGCCGAAGGTCTCGTGTCCGCGGCCCCAGCGGGGATCACGGAAAATGTTTACATTCGGCGACCAGAAGGTCAGTCCCTTATAAATGTCGGTATCGCCGTACTGCTGCTGCATGTTGAATTTGGCGCGGGCCTCGGTTGAGATGGTGTCCGCAACCTCTTCCATCATATCCTCGTCGAAGGCTGCCGCCAAACCGATCGCCTGGGGGAACACCGTTGCCGTGCCGGCGCGTGCCACTCCGTGCAGCGCCTCGTTCCAATAATTGTATGCCGGTACACCGAGTCGCTCGATCGCCGGTGCGTTAAATAAAGTCTGAAACACCTTCTCCTCGAGCGTCATCTCGCCGACCAGCGCCTTCGCTCGCTCCTCAAAAGTTTTGCTCTCGTCCCTCCACGGTGCATTCTCATAGGTTTCTGTCATTGCTGCGTCCGCCTTTCCTCTTTGTGCGTTGCCCGTATCTTTCGGGCAGTGATTATCGATACGTGAACACTACTCCGCATTCGCGCTTTTACAAAACGAAAGGCTGTCCTTGCGGACAGCCTTTCGAATTATCTCCCGTAAGAGAATTACTTCAAGATCTTCTCAGCGAAGCTGTCAAGAGCCGTCTGATACTCTGCATTGAGGGACTCAATCAGAGAAGCAGGAGTCTGGCCTTCAGCATCGATGTTGTAAAGAAGTCTGGACTGGATGATACCGTTATCATTGTCCCAGAGGCCGGGTACCATGTACGTCGGGTTCTGGTAAGGCGTAGCCTTGTTGATCATGATATCAAGAGTCTCGTTAACAGCCTTGGAATCACGGAACAGCGACTCATAGGAGCCCTTCCAAGCATTCTTATCCTCTGCAACGTCCGGAGCCTTGTTGGTGAAGATGTTGTAAGCGAAAGCTACATCGTTAGCCTTTGCAGTCTCAGCTGCACAGTTAGGCATAACCATGATGTTCTCTCTCGAAACCGGAATGTAACCCTTGCCAGTTGCCTTAGCGTTAGGTCCCATCGGGAAGCATACGAAACCGTAAACGAAATCGCAGAGCTTGCCGATTACATTGCCATCTGCATCCTTCTCATCACCGTTGAACTCGCCGGCCTTGTACTCGTCGTAAGGGATCATTACGGACTGCTGCTTGGTCCACATCTTCTCGAAGTAGTTCCAAGGCTCGCCTTCCAATGCACGACGGGTAAGGTTCTCGGTCCAGAAGCTGTATGCCCAGTTGCAATCGTCGATTACTTCGGAGCTGTTCAGCGTGCTGACATACTTGTTGCCGTCCTTCTGTACCATGGCATGACCGTTGGAAACGATAGCCATCTCGAAGAATACGGACTGCTGCATCGTGATACCGTAAACGTCGATCTGACCGTCGTTGTTGGTATCCTTGGTGAGATCCTTCGCAAGCTTCTTGAAGTTATCCCACGTCCACTCGTTGCTAGCCTGAAGCTCATAAGGATAATCAGCCTTGTCAGCGCCAAGGAACTGAGATACGAGATCCTTATTGTAGAAGATACCGGTTCTGGGCTCAACACCTACGCCCCAACCGAAGGTCTTACCACCGAGCGTCATAGCGTCTACACAGACTTTGTTCCACTTCTCATCGGTGAAATCGAACTCGCCAAGCTTAGCAACGTCGATAAAGAGCGGATCGTCCTGAGCCATGAAAGCTGCGATGAAACGATAGTCAAACGTCATGATGTCTGCAAGAGGCTCGTTAGCCATGATGGAGTTCAAGCAGGTCTCGCCCTGATCGCTCCAACCGCAGATGGTCTTACGCTTGATGGTGTAGTGATACTTGTCCATCATCGCTTCCTGATACTCTTTGTTTGCTTCCTCGACAGCGGTCGTATCCGGCAACTTCCAATCGTCACCTGACCACCAGTCGCCAACGATAACTTCGAGATTCTTGAGGTCTCTGAGAACCTCAGTAGGAGTCGGAGTTACGTTTGTGCCTGCATCCGGCGTGGGGGTTGCAGCCGTCTCACCCTTGGTAGGGGTCGTCGTAGTGTTCGTCGTATTGTTTTCTTCCTTGCAAGCTACAAGAGCGAAGCAAACAACACAAGCCGCCACAACCAGAAGCATTTTTTTGATTGTGCTCATTATAAGCTCCTCCTTAAAATAGTATCTTAAAATGCCTTCAGTCCTGCCGAAAACATCTTAATTTGGATTATATCACAGTCTTTTCATAATTTCCACTGTTTTTTTAACAGTTTTTCACAAAATAAACTGTGAGGGGATCAACCCTTTATACCACTTTGCGATACACTTTCGACAAAGCTCTTCTGTGCAACTACGTAGATGATCAGCAACGGTGCCAGCACCAAAAGCGTTGCGGCTGCCTGTACCTGGTTCTGGAAGATCAGCGGTGTCTGGTAAAGGTTACCGTACAGCTGCTTCTGTGTACCATCGTACAGAACTCCGGAGTTTGCCAGACGGTTTGCAACCAGTTTCCAGTCCGCCGTCGGATAGAACACACGGCTGTATACCGTATCGGTCCACTGCCATACGAATGCGAAGAGGAAGACGGAAACCATCATCGGTATTGCACCCGGAAGCAGGATCTGGAAGAATGTACGGAGTCTTCCGCAGCCGTCCACATAAGCGGCCTCTTCCAATTCCTTCGGCTCATTACGGAAATGCTGACGCATCATGTAGATGTACAGGCCCGCTTTGTAGCCGGAGCATGTAGCGCACATGATGAGGTACGGAATACCGGTTTTGGAAAGGTTCAGACCGGTTCCGAAGAAGTTACGGAAGTTCATGTACAGAGGGGTGATGATCGTCGACGGCGGCACGATCAGCATCAGGATCACGCAACCGAACAGCAACTTCTTACCCGGGAATTTGTATCTTGCAAAACCGTAACCTACAAGTGTACAGGAAAGCACCTGGAGTAAACCTACCGCTGCGGAAAGCCACAGGGAGTTTCCGAATGCTACCCATTTTTCCAAGACGATCCAAGCGCTGGAAAATGCCTGCGTTGAAAAATGTCTCGGAATACTGGTGATCGACTTATCGTACAAGTCGTTCTGCGTCATGAAGCTGACCGAAACCTTCTGAAGCAAAGGCTGAACGATCATGAAGCAAAGACCGAACAGAAGGATGCCGCGCGCGATGCTGAACGTCCATGCCCAGATGCGCTTTCTCAGAAGGTATCCGCCGGATTTGCGGTTCCGCTCCCAAAAGGTAGTGCGTTTCTCAGTATTAGTCATAGTAGTATACCCTCCTTGAGAAAATCGCGAATACCAATGCCAGGAACAGTCCCACAACAAGGAAATATGCCCATGACATAGCCGCTACTCGACCATAGTCGAACTCCGTCGTCATAACGTAGCTGATGTAATCCATCAACTGGCTGTCGGTTCTGGTGAAGAAGTCGACCATCGTGTAAACGATGTTAACCATGATCATCGAGCCGATCAACGGGAACGTAATCTTCCAGAAGCTCTCCCATGCGGTACAGCCTTCCATCTTAGCCGCTTCGTACATACTCGGCGGTATCGTCTGCAGACCGGACAGGAATACGATGATCTGAATACCAGACGACATAGCGATATCGTACACTCGGCCTACGAGGTCGATGACGTATTGGAAGAATGTGTTTCCGGTCTCACCGGACAACAGGATATTCTCCAATGTCTTCGTGATCGCCGCCGCACCGTTCTCCGCCTTAACCATATCCTTTACGTTGGAAATCAACGGGTTGTTGGATTCCAGTCCGAGGAATGCACCGGCAGCAAGGATAACCGGCAGGAAGTAGATGGAACGAACCAGCGCACGTCCCTTGAATTCCTGATTCAGCAACACTGCCATGAAGAAACTGAATACCAGAATACCGGGTACGAACAACGCCACTCTCTTCAACTCGTCAACCGCTTTCTCGATGAACTTCGAGTCACGGAAGAAGATGTAGTAGTAGTTGGAATTTTTGTTGAAAATTCCGATGTGCGTAAATGTGAAACTCTTGACATTTACCGAGCTCATCGACATCCGGATGGACTGGAAGAGCGGGTAGGCCAGGAACGCTAAGAAACCGATGATAAACGGAAGTACAAAGAGGAAACCCGCGATCGCGTTGCCACGCGCAAGATTTCTCTGCTTCGACTTTCGGGTGCCCTCGGGATTCGGAGCGGTTGTGACCAGGTCGTCCAGCACGGATTCTGTCGTTTCTGCAGCCTGCTCGAGATTCTCGTCGGCGCGGAGTTCAGAATCGTTTACATTCTTACTCATGATCATTCACCCCCTATCTCACTACCCAGCTCTGAGCCGGTATTGTTAATCCGTCTTCCAAAGTGTAATCGGCGGTACGATAGTTTACATAAACCTTGGTTCCGTCGGCAAATTGCGTCATCTTGACATCGGTATCGATGATCTGATGATCTTCGATCGTCTGGTTGTAAGTCTTCGAAAAATCATTCTGGAAGCGCTTGTACAATGCGACCGCATCATCCTTCCAGCTGTCGAAGTTCGCACCGAAGTACTTCGTGCAATCCGACTCTGCCAGCTCCATGCCTTCCTTTTCCATGAAAACGAAGTACAAACCGGCACCGGTCTCAACACAGTTCAGCAGGTTGTACGTATAGTCGCCTGTAACGTTGATCGCCGCGCCCGTGTAATCCACATGACCGTGAAGAACGATCGGGAAGAACGGGATCGAATCATCCGTGAGCGACATATGCGTGGAATCCACATCCATGTCAACCAGCAGGTCCGCATCCTTGACGACGTAGTCAAATGCATCATAGAAGATCATCTTGTAATCATCGCTTCGAAGGTTGCTGAGCACTTCGATCTGACCGTTCATTGCCGCCTGTCTGGAGACTGCCTTCTTACGGTTGTAGTCGGATGCAAGCTTGTTACCGATATCGGTAAATGCAATGCCCTTGACATCGTAATCGGCGATCTCTTTCGCGAAGTCTTTCATCGTCTTCTCGATGTACGCCGGGTTGGCAAGGTAGAAGTAATCACTGTCTTCAATGATTCCGTACCAGACATCACTGATCTTCTGCATCTTCACGTACTCACGGGAAAGATACTTCGCAGTGTCACGTCTGTAGCGGTAACCGTCAAACAGATCGTCATCGTAGACGAACACGAATCCCGCCTTCAGGTAAAGATCATTGCCTGCGCCGCGGATGTTGCTGATCGCCTTCTTGAAATCGCTCTTTCCGCCGAGAACGCCGATCAGGCTGACGTCGTTGGCTACATCGTGCTGAACACCGTCGTTGAACCAGCCGTTCAGGATTACGGAAAGATTGTTCATTCCGGCATCGTTGAGTTCCTTGATGATATCCGCCATCTCGGAGTATGTGGTCATCGCGTAAGGGCGATCAACCGGGAAACCGAGGATGTGCTGCGTCTTCGTCACGGCACCGATCAACTCGACCGCCGTGGGAAGCTTGCCGGACGTCTTCTGCTCTGCGAGCTCATATTTTTTGAGATAATAATCGCGATACTCTTTCGCCATATCAACATAGTTGGAACTGTTGACCGAGCGGAAGCGCATCTTGATGGATTCGCCCTTCGGCAACGACTCCTCGTAAGCGAAGAAGTCGGAGTCGGACTGCGCACCCATATCAACCTGCTCGTTCTTCACCATGTCAAATACGGCCTGAACAGCGTTTACATTGGCGCCGGCGCCACCGGTAACAACCGATTTGATATATCCGTACGCCTCGCCCTCTTCGATGATCGCGAGAAGCGACTGGGCATGATCCTTCTTCTCACCCTCCTCCGTACGCGCGTTGACCGCGATACCGTACACAGGATAGTTGATGACGGGATCGGATACGACTTCCTTCTGGGTCATCGCGTAATCCCATCCGAAGATTTTGGCACTGTACTGCATCGAGCTCTTCCGGTTGTTGAAGTTAATGATCGCGCCGGAGCCGTCCGGTACGAACATATAACCGTCAGAGGTCGAAGGCTCCGAGAGCATGTACGGCAAAACGTACAGCTGCGTGAGCGGGTTCGAGGAACGATAGGAAATCTTCTCATACGGGATCGTCACAACCAGATCGGATCCGTCCAGCTCGAGGATCATCGTGACATCGATCGCCGGAAGCGTCGAGGTATTCGTGAGTTGAGCGAACTTCTCCTGATCTTCTTTCCACTCGTCCATCGTATATCCGGCTTCATTTGCCAGATAATCCTGAAGCTCTTCCTTCTGCCAGTCCTGAACTGCGCTACGAACGAAGTACAGCGTCGTACCGTTCTTCTCGACTTCGTCTTTGGCCTTCGGGAAGTTCTTGCCGTATTCCTCATTCTCCTTACGAGCAAGCTTTTCCGGAGTCATCTTGATGTAACGATCACGGAAAGCACTCTTCGAATCGTCTGACGTCAGACGTCCGCGAAGTTCCTCGTACTTCTCCACCGTCAGGATTTGCGGATAATAGTACGTCTTTTCGATCTTACCGATCGTAAAATCGATCGTGATCTTTTTTCCGTCGCTTTCTACCTGATAGTTTTTCTTTTCCACGGATTCCTTGTAGGAGTTCAACTGGGAAGGAACACCGCTCTTATTCTGATAAACAACCTTCAGCAGGGCGTTGGCTTCCGGATGATTGGAATCCGATGCCTGCGAAGTGGAATACCATACATTGCCTTCGTTGTCCGTCAACGTAAACTGCGTGGTATTCGGATTCATCTCCAGTGTGAGATACTCATTCTGAAGAGTAAGAGGTCCGCCCTTGTAATCCTCGTCGTGATGATAGATCACAAAATCCGCGGGATTCTCTTTCTTCTGTTCACCGAGGTGTTTTGCCACCAACACAAGGATAGTAATGATGATGGCTGCGATCGGATAACCGATCAATTTTCCTTTGTTGTTCTTAACGAACTCTTTGAAAGCCCGTTTGAACCTGCCTTTTCTACTCATCAGCTTACCTCCTTTCGTGTCAGCTTATTCGGAACAATAACTCTTTGTAAAGCGAGACAAGATACATGATGGCGTCGCTGATCAAACTGAAGAACAACAGGCACACGAACATGATAACTGCCATACCGACGATGGAAGCAAGGATAACCACGATGCCCTTGAGGAGGGAGTAGTCATGGATCATCAGCACCGCGCACAGGATCAGGAAACCTGCCCAGATCAATGCGAAGGTGTTGAAGTAGGTGTAGAAAACACCCTCTTCCTTCGTCACAACATTACTGAGGAGAATCATCGGCAGACCGATCAACGGATACGGGGTCAACGCGTACGCGGTGCCCATGTAAATCTCGTAGAAGCGGCCCTTGCCGTCGAACAGTGTCGTTACACACCAGTTTGCCGTAACCCAGATGAGCAACGGAACCAGGATACCCAGCGTGTTCAACCAGATACTGAACTCACTCCAACGAGTGTTGTTCAACATGAAGTTGGTGAACCGGCGATCCCAAATGTGCGTAAGCACCGTCAAAATTACAATCGTGTGAGCCACGGCCATCGAGCCGCGCTTCTCATGCGTCAGATCCCAGAATCCGTCGAACGGATGAAGGATTACGTAAAATGCATACCGGAAGGATTTGCGGTATCTGCTCCAGCCTTCCCCTTTGAAAAATCCTGCGATACCGGAGAGAATCTTACTCATGCTTCACGTATCTCCTTTCGCATTTTTCTGACTTTCCGAATGATCTTCGGAATGACGATCAAGGCTATCAATACAACTACCGCATACACGATGTATTTCTCAACAACCTGCTCACGATAGTGGCGGAACGCTTTGGAGTAGTTCTCCGAATCGTGGGCGCTTTCGAAATAACCCATTGCCTCTTTGTATTCGCCCTTGCGCAGAAGCGCACGGCCGATACCGATGTATGCAAGCTCAAAGTTACCGTTAAACTGAAGGATTCGCTTCCAGACTTCCGCGGACTCATCATAGTAACCGGTCTTATACAGAGCCAGTGCCTCATTGATCATCTTGCCGTAGTCCGTCATCGAGAACTCAGTGATGTTTCCGGCCGTGCCGTCCAGAACAAGGATGGTTTCCTCATCCATATTGTCCATGGAAACAGCCTGCGAGAAACGACCGCGGGTCGTACCGCCGTTACCGAAAGCATACAACAGATTGCCCTGGAAATCGTATGCAAAGATCTTGCCTCGCGTTCTGTCAAGACAGCAATAGGTGTCATTGTTGAACGCGATAACATCGACGAACTTCGAAGCACCGGCATAGTTCTTAACGCTGCCCCAGGAAAGATCTCCCATCGGGAACGCGCTGCCGTTTCGGATCAGAATGTCAGTACCCATGGAATTCAGTTTACGTACCGGCGTCGCCGTTCCGTCCCAGATATCCTGATCTTCCAACGCACTGATCGTCGCGTAAATGAAGCCGTTCTTGTCAAGACTGATATTGTTGTACTCGGTCGGTACGTGCTGTGCGCTTCGGTTTCTCTGTTCCTTCGTCTGGATCTTTCTCCACAGCTTTCTCCAGAAGGAAACGATAACCTTCGCGGCACCTACGTAACCGGTGAACGAACCGCCCTTATCAAACTCCATGAAACCGTTGACAACGCCGGCCGCCTGTACGTAGGTACGGTATGCGGCATCCGTCGCAATGTGTTCCGGGTTGAATACATAATTGTCGCCCAACGTGTCATCCTGCGGATCGCGGATCACGTTGATAACGTTGAGGTTGTAATCGCAGTGGATCACACGGTTGTGAAGCTTGTCTGCGATATAGAAATCGTAATCGCGCTTAAGATCCTTGCGCACGATATTCTCTTTTCTCTCGCTCGGAGCTACCGGGGTCGGGGTGGGCGTCGGAGCATCCTCTCCGCCTTCACCGCCTTCGCCGCCTTCGCCGCTCTCTCCGCCTTCGCCGCCTTCACCGGCATTGTCCTCATCCGAGGTCGTCAGCGAATTGCCTTGCGTGACGGAAGCAGTCTCTGCGGAGAAATCGTACGGATCACCGAGATAATCGGTGCCGAAGTTTGCAACACGATCTGCCTGCGTGATCGGCTTGACGAAGATATCCATCGGATTGTACAACGTCGCGTCGATAGAGTCCTTGAACTTCAGCTGCGGAGCGACCAGTTTGGAAACATTCAGGCTGTAAATGATACGAACCAGTTCATATGTGCCGTTCACCTTCTGCAGCTCAATGACTCTGTTGTTGCCTGCGTCGCAGATGAACACCAGATCATCGATGCAGAACAGGCTCGTTGCACTTGAAAAGGTTCCTAACTCGGGATCGATATACTGCGGATAGATCTTGTTGGTAACCGCATATGCGTTCGGAGACGCAACCGGATCACCCCAGTAATTGTAAGTATAAGTGTACCAATCGTCATCGTCTGCCATCGCCGGCGTTACATTACAGAACAGGAGGCACAGTAACATCAGCAGCGCGATTGAACGTTTTGCTATCGGTTTCATATTGTCCTCCTTTACTCTTTAATACCGGAACTTGCCATTGTCTCAACGATGTTACTCTGTGCAAGGATGAAGCAGATCAACGGAATGATCATCATGAACAGTGTTGCCGCGGAACCTGCACCGGTACGTGCGACACCGCCGGCCGCAACCGTCTGCAAAGCGAACGGAAGCATCTTCAACTGATCCTGATACAGGAACGTCGTACCTGCGTTATTCCACAGAGCCTGAATCGAGAAGATCATCAGGGTAAGGATAGCCGGTTTAACCAGCGGCATTACGATGGTCCAGAAAATTCTTTGTTCCTTCGCGCCGTCGATCTTTGCAGCCTCGATCAATACATCCGGGATACTCGACTCCATGAACTGTTTCATAAGGAAGAGACCCATCGGCGAGGCAAATGCCGGTATGATCAAAGCTAAGTAGGTATCGATCCATCCGAGCTTTGCCATGATCAGGTAGTTCGGGATGGACAAAACGTAACCGGTGAACATCAGGGCCACCGTAACCGCCGCGAAGAACAGGCGGCTGCCGGGGAAACGGTACTTAGCCAGAACGTATGCCGCCATGGAGGCGATCAGGATGTGGCCTGCGGTACCGACTGCCGTCACGAAGATGGAGTTGAACATGTATCTCGTGAAGGTTACAACACCGGTCTTGCTCAACAGCAGGAACAGGTCGCTGAAGTTGTCGGTCGTCGGGTTGTGAACGAACAACTTCGGCGGGTAGATGAACAACTCATCCAACGGTTTGAATGCGGCGTTGATTGCATAAACCAGAGGGAATGCAAAGAAGCAGCCGAAAATAATCAATACGATGGCAACACCGATATCGCCCGCGCGGGAGCGGTTCGGTTGTCTGCCTGCTTTAATCTTTTTCATTGCTCGTTCCTCCTATCAGGTTCCTAACCGACTCAACGCGCGCTGGATGAACTTGTTACACAAGTACATCACTAAGAACAACAGCGTTGCGATGGCGGAGGCATAACCCATCTCGAATCGGTACTGACCGTAGTCGATCAGGTGGGTTACGATTGTACGAGCAGCGTAGTCGGTACTCGGGAAACCGCAAAGGTTCATGGTAACATCGGCCGTGTTGAACGACTGCGTGATAGCCATAACGGCACCGAACATCAACATGGACTTCATGTTCGGCAGAGTGATGTACCACAACTCCTGCCAACGGTTTTTGACACCGTCTACATAACCGGCCTCATATTGGTCCGCAGGGATCGTATTGAGACCTGCGATGAAGGACAGGAAGCCGGCACCCAGTGACAGCCACAGCTGAACGACAATAACGATTGCCATCATGTACTGCGGGTTGGTCAGCCACAAAACCGGCTGATCCATGATTCCCCATTCCACCAGATATGCATTTGCATAACCGTAGGAGTCACCGGAGAAGATGAAGCTCCAGATCAGGTAAACCTGACCGGAAATGGTCGGCGCGTAGAAGACGAGCACCGCGATCGCGCGGATTCCTCTGGGAAGCTCATGGATCAACCATGCGAAGATGAACGCCATGATGTATCCGACAGGGCCCGTGATTGCCGCGATCAGGAACGTATTCTTGATAGCCGTAAGGAAAATGTCATCTGCCAGGATCAGGTTGATGTAGTTCTGGAACAGAATGAACTTCGGCGGCTGCAATACGTTAAAGTACGTAAATCCGTAATAAATGGAAACAAATACAGGGCAAATATAGAACAACGTGAAGATTATTGCATACGGAGCGAGAAAGAAGTAGCACGTCTTATGCTCTTTGATATCCTTCCAGAGGAAGTGAGCCTGACGCTTCTTACCCGCTTTCCAATTCGCATAACTCATGGTATTGGCTCTCCTTTCTCTTATTCGGTAGGCAGATTAAACTCTTTACGTTTCTTGATCAACTCGTCGTTGATATCTCTGGTGTAGTCCAGAACCGTCTCACGAGGATCCATGTTCTGGTTCATAACTTTACGGATCGCATTGATGATGTGACGTCCGGTGTAGTAACCGCCCGGAACCTCAGGAGTTCCGACAACCCATCTCCACTGCTCTTCGAGCATCTCACGCTGCGAAGCACTCCATGCAAGATGGTCAAACGCCTTGACGTTCGCCGACGCATAACGAGCCGACTCACCCATAACTGCCTCGAGTTCTTTACCGAAGGTGGCCTGTGCCTCCTCGCCGCCCCACCACTGCAGGAACGCCCAAGATTCCTCCGGATGCTCGGTCGTACCGAGGATCATGGAGCAGGTTCCCCAGCAACCGCAGGAGCGGTTGATGATCGGATTGCCGTCCGCATCCATCTTGGGATTACCGTTCTCATCCTTCTCGATCGTTCCGGGAAGAACCGCCATATCCCACAAACCGCGAATCTCGGGAGCGGATACGACCAGCGTGTTGTAGGTATTGAAATCGACGAAACCGATCGGCATCTCGCCGGTACGGAAACGGTCTACGAAGTTGTAGTCCGTCGGCGTCTTATAGTGCGTGAAGAACATCGTGTAGTACTCAAATGCTTCAACGGAAATATCCTCATCCAACAATACGCGTGCGCCGCTGTCGCTGTAAAGTTTTCCGCCTCGCTGATACAACTGAGCGAAGAAACCGTTCATATCGGGGTTCGATACGTTGTTGATCTTACGCTCGGTAGAAGGAATACCGACATTCATGTTTGCCTTCTGGATCGTCGGCAGCATTGCGATCAACTCATCCCACGTGTTCGGGATCGTCAGTCCGAGTTCATCCAGGATGTCCTTGCGGTAGAACATCAGGTTGTAGTACTGCGTCTCCGGCATACCGAACACGCCTTCGTGCATATTACCGTTCTCATCCTCGTACTTATATGTATAAGGAACATAGGACGACGGCATGAAATCGGCGAAACATTCTTCGAAGCTCTTGATGTTGCCGCCCTGAGCCGTGTTGCCCTTGAACTGCGTCAGGTCGAGGGAAGCGCCTCGCAAAGCGTAGTTGACCGGCTCACCGGATGCTACGTTCAATGCAACGTCGGGACCGGTCTTCGCAACCGTTGCCGGCAGCAGAACGGCCGCCGTCATCAGGTTCACGTTAACACCGATATGGTACTCTTTAACGAACGTGTCATCGATCATCTTCTTTAGGATCGTACACTGGTCACGGCCCTGGAAGATCCAAACCGTGATGGTCGTCATATCATCGTCTTCGTAAACGTTACCGATGGCGTTGTAATCAACCACAAAGGAAGCAAGGAAGGAACGAACTTCATGAGCAACCTTGTCGAACCAGCTGACATCGTCCTCCGGGATCTTGTAGTCGCTGCCCGATACGATCAGGTAGTCGATATCCAGGTTGGACTCTTTCATGGTCAGGATAGAACTACCGAGGGAACTTACATTATTCTTAAATGCAGCGAGTCCGCTCGGGATCTTATCCGCATCGTCAACGAAGCGCTCCAGCTGCGTAGCCAGCGTCAGGAGTGCGGAAACCTGCGTGCCGCTCTCGCCGGCGTAATCAACCAGCTCGTCGATGATGTGGTACAGAACCTTCGACTCCTGCTTCATGCCTTTGATTACGTCCGGATACTTGTCGTCAATGTTGTAGTCACGATCGGGATCCGGCTCGGTTCCGGTGTAAACCAGGATACGACGATAAATCTGATTCAGACGATACACGGCATCGGTCATTTCGGTGAGGATTTCACCGACACGTCCGAGCGTCACCTGAAGACGAATCGTATTCTTTCCTTCTTTCAAATGGAAGAGATACGGATTGCCCTTTTCATCGCTCAGCGTGTTAACCTGCCAATCGTTGTCGAAATCAAACTTGATCTTGCTGACTTCTTCAAACGGGATCTCACCGTTAATGTAAAGCGCGCGGCAGGATACAAGACCACGGGTGTAGTTCTGGCGCGTCTTCAGCGTCAATTCATAGAATCCGTCGTTAGGAGCTTCCACTTCCCACTCGATCCACTGTCCGGCAATCTTCCAGTTCGTGCCGCCGGCCATGTTGATGACCTGATGCTTAACGTCGTAAGGATAGGTTCCTGCGGAACTGCGGTCATACGTCGAATAGAGAGACTGAGACGACCGAGCGGTCGACATCTCACCCTCCACTCTCTGGCTGAACGTATTTTTTGCAGACGACGTATCAGCGTCAGCGATGTAATTCGCATACTTAGGAAGATCCTCAATCGCGCAAAGCGTCAGGGACTTGAGGATCAAAGACTCCTGCGAAGCATCGAAGCGGATCGTGTTCTCGCCTTCCTTAAAATAGAAGCAATACGGAGTGACGACATAGCCGTCCTTATCCGAAAGGCTGACCGTCTCCCAACGGGGAAGCTCAACCTGCTTCGGACGGATCTGGTTCCCCTGCGTATCAACATCGATGTCAGGCTTCGACGGATCTTCGGGATCTCTCTCGTCCTGCCATACACGAGGGAGTGCGATCGCATCGGCACCCGCGAACGGAAGTTCCCCGTTGATGAGGATCTTACGCTCAATCTCGATACCGCGGGAACGAACGCTCTCCTGATCCGGATAGTAGCACAAGCGAATGTGATACATTCCGGCCGTGGGAACGTTCACCTTGAGAACAACATAGCCGTCCTCAAAGGCCAACAAAGTCTTGTCCACCCCGCCATACGGGCCGAACTCATACTTGTCGCCCTCAACAACCGAACTCTCGTCCAACGGAACTTCAACATCTTCCGTAGGCCGAGCTGCTTCATGGTAACGGGCAAGATAAGCGGTATACGTGTCCGACCGCCCTTCGGCTGTCAGCTGCTCGAAATCCAAATCCGCATACTTGTACGCATAGGATTTGTTACCGCTGAGCTTTCCGTAAACCACGATGGCTGCGATGGCTACAATGACAGCAGCCACCACCCAAAAGGTTTTGCTCTTGTAAAATCTGCGCATTGCTTCCTCCATTCCTGCCATACTGCGCAATAGCCCGCTGTTTTTGCAAAAAAAGCGCAAAAAAGGGGCTAGTTTGAGAATTATTTAAGCATATTGTACTAAAAACCCCTTGCATTTTCACATCAATTTTTGCTATATTTAGGGCAAATATTGCGAAATTGTGCGATTTCCTGTATGCATAATTTGTTAATTATGTTTACGAAATCGATTATTTTCGGCTTATCCGTCGTCCGTTTTTGGTATTTTTAACTAAATACCCAAGCGCGTAATACTTGAAAATGCGGGGTTTGCGATTGTTTTTGTGCATTTTCCTAAACGTAAATAGCATTTTTTGCAAAGTCCCGTTTCCGAACGGACGACATTTTCGGAGGTAATTTATGGCCAGAACTCTGCGAGGCACTTTTGAGCTGGTTCCGTTCCAGTCTCACGAGTCTCTTTTGATGTATCTGAACAGCGAGTATGAGGATTATGATACGCATTGGCACACCGCTGCCGAGATTATCATGCCCTTGGAAAATGAATACCACGTGACGATCGGTCAGCAGATCTACCACCTGCTCGAACGGGATATTCTCTTTATTCCGCCGGGAGTTTTACACTCGCTTCAGGCGCCCAGTTCCGGACGTCGGATGATATTCTTGTTCAACTTTTCGCCGATCAGTTCGCTGCAGGATTTTTCGTCGCTGCTGCCCGTTCTCAGCCAACCGAATCTCCTGTCTTCGCTTGACCCCGAGACGCATATGGATGCCGTCCGGCTCATGCAGCAGATCATCGACATTTACCCCGACCGCAGCGAGCCTCTTCGCGTCGCCATGATCTATTCCTACCTGATCCAGTTCTTCGTGCTGATCGGGCGACGCCACATTCGCCGAGACCTTCTCACGCAGGATTCCAAATCCCGCAAACAGACCGACTGCTACGAGCGTCTCAATGCGTCCATGAACTACATCAACGCCAACTACATGAACGACATCACCGTCGAAGATGCCGCAAGAATCGCCGGCTTCAGCAAGTTTCATTTTTCGAGACTGTTCAAGCAGTTCACCGAGCAGACGTTCTGCGGTTACCTGAACCAGCGACGCATCAATGCCGCCGAGACGCTCCTATTAAATCCGCGCCTCTCGGTCACGGATGTGGCTCTTCAAAGCGGTTTCTCGTCGCTCTCGACCTTCAACCGCGTGTTCCGCACGCTGAAGTCCTGCACTCCGTCGGAGTTCAAGGCATTTCACCAGCGCCGCGGGATCCGCCGCAGGCACGCCGCCGACGTTCCCGAGCACACCGACACTCCGCCGGAGACTCCTACGCCGTCCCGTTAGGAATTACTGTAACCATGCGGGAAGCTCATACAAAAAGTCAATGTTTATGAGGCTGTTCACACCGTTGAACGGCCTCTTTTGTTCGACCGGAATTCGTTGGCGGTCGACACCCCGGGCCGATCGGAACTGCCCTCGTACAAAACAAAAGTACCGCGGCGATGCCGATTCAGCAACCGCCGCGGTAACTTCAGGTGTAATCACCGATCGTCATTTGGTTTTACCGGATCCGTCCTGCGCCTCATCCTCGTAGATGAATGCGTATTCCGCGCGCTTCGCAGCCGAGGAATTGAAGGATTTCGCCGTTTCTTCTACAGCAGTAGAAGCCTGTTCTTCCGCTGCTTCCACTACATCACTAATCGGAGTCTGAACTGCGCCCGCAATCTCTTCCGCCGCTTCCGTAACCGATGCCTCAGCAGCATCCGCAATCGGCGCCGCGGCATCTTCCGCCGCATTGATCTTGTTGTCAACAGCCGACTCGTATTTGGCGATCAGGTCAGCCATCTCTGCGGCTTCCTTCTCGGCTTCCGCCGCTGCCTTGCTCGGCAGTTCCGGAACTGCTTCCGCAGCCTCGGCAATCGGCGCTGCCGCCTGTTCCAACGTCCGCTCTGCTTCCTGCGATGCTTCCGAAACCGCTGCCTGAACCGTAGCTGCCGTCTGAGCTACGTTCTGCGCAACTGCCTGCTCTGCCGCCGGAACCGGTGCTGTCTGAACCGACGTCTGAACCGGAGCCGCCTGCTGTAACGGAGCTGAAGGTTGTACCGGGGCTGTCGGCTGAACCGGAGCCGCCGGTTGCACCGGTGTTGCCTGCTGAACCGGAGCCGTCGGCTGTACATGAGCTGCCGGCTGTACCGGAACTACTGCCTGTGCCGGAGCCTTCGGTGCCTGTCCCGGCACCTGATATCCTGTATAGACCGGTCTTTGCTGTGCGGGAGCAACCGGAGTCATAACCGGGTTGTACACGCCGGGAACCGCATTGACGGGAGCGCCCGTAACCGGATCGATGCCGTTCATCACGGGAGCCGGATTATTCTGCTGCACGGGAGCGGTGATCTCGGTAAGCTTCGCGCATGCCCAACGACAGGTGGCAAGGATCACGACCAGCTGGATCGCCAGATTGGCTTGGTTAATGCCGGACGTTTGAGCTACTTTACTCAGTCCGTTGTAAAAACTTTCAACTGCTTCCTCAGGATCCTCAACCCACATCAGATAATCTTCCAGAAGAATCACAGCCGCAACAAAGAAAGACGAAATAACAGCCGTCAGAACGGCAAACATCCGGGTTGACGAGGCTTTCGCCAAAAGGCCAAGACCCATTCCAAGCACCATCAGCATGATCAGGCCGATAAAGATTGCCGAGCACAGAACGCCGTTCTTTGTAGCCGTCTTGGCAGACTTACCGACGAAATCCTCGGGACTGAAATAGCAGTATACCGTAAAACCGCAGCTCACTGCCGACAACAACGACGCGATCGCAAAGAATCCGCGTTTGTTCGACATCATGGCGATCACCCAGAACAGAAGACCGGCGCTCATAATCCATCTGGCGAGCTGCAACCAACGCTCCGGTGAACTCTCTACCAGAGTAAAGAAGTCTTTGACAACGGTAAAAAACGATTCATCAGTTTTGACAGCCATTACTCTGAACGAGCAGATCAGCGCGTTCAGAAAAATGACACCCAGCGCACCGAGTATCGCCGCCACGGCGTATGAATACCGTTTGCTCTTTTGAATCATATGACACCTCCGTAATTATTTATATTCACTAAGCGAGTCATTGTCCGACGAACACTCTTCATTCGTCTGCCTCGCAATCAGCTCTTCCGTATAAACGTAATGTACAAGCGTAATGCACATCACTGCGACAAAGGCCCAGTTCAGAACAGTGTAGACATTTTCCACGCCATGCACTCCGTAAAATGCCGCGAAGCCTCGCAGAACTCCCGTGATCACCGTAAGGATCAGGAACAGATATATAAACTGCGTCTCTTTGTGATTCTGGTACCGGTCGCACTCGCGCAGGAAGCACAGCGTCGCGAACAAAAGCGAAGCCGCCTCGATGAAGATCAGTCCCAGATGCAGAAAATATTCCGGTCCGTAGACGCTGATCCCGTTGGCCAAAAACGGCAGAACCTGCGCCCACGTATACACCACCGCTCCGACAAAAGGGATCATGATGAATCTGAATTTCGCGCGGGGCATCAACCAGCCGAAACGGGACATCATTTTCCGAACGGCCTTCTTCATCGGCAACTCGGGTTTCGCGAACGTGCTGACGATGATCAGTGAGAGGAACAGGAACAGATATCCGAGCAGTTCCGACGCGAAGTCGATCTTCAGGCGGGTTCCGACGACGTCCTCCATGATCATGCGCTGCGTGTCCGGCCCGTAATGCTCGGCGAACTCGTAATCGGGATACGTGATCTGCGTGCGATACGGAAAATCCAGACACAGACACAAAACGCCGATCACCAGCAGGACCAACGCCGCACGCCTGCGGCGCAGCATTTTTTTCAGAGACAATTCCATACGTTACACCATAGCGTTTCGCGGAAAATGAGTCGTCCGCGAGGCGCATTTTCCGCACCGCCCGGTCAGGACGGCGCGGCCTTTCTTTCTATTCTTCATCGAGCATCTTAACCGCACGGTCAAACAGCTCTTCCGTCTCGGCGCTCGGTTTCTTCGTCATTTTTGTCACAATAACGCAAACGATAAGGCTTGCGATAAATCCGGGGATGATCTCGTACAATCCGCCGAGGGTTCCGGTAATGACAGCATCTTCCGCCTTAATGATCATACTTCCGCGAGCCACAGCCCAGCCGATGTCCACAGCGAAGCCGGTGATGATTCCGCTGATCGCGCCGGCGTAGTTAAATTTCTTCCAGTAGAGCGAAAGCAGGATTGCGGGACCAAAGGCCGCACCGAACGCGCCCCAGGCATTTTCCACAAGATCCATGATGCTTTTATTGCCGAGCCATGCGATCAGGAACGCAACAATACAGATAACAAAAACCACGACACGACCGGCCCACATGATTTCCTTGTCGCTCGCCTTTTTCCGGATCGGCTTGTATATGTCGCTGGAGAATGCCGATGACGACGTGAGCAGCTGCGAATCCGCGGTACTCATCGAAGCAGCAAGAATTGCCGAGAGGAGCACTCCCGCCAGCACCGCCGGGAAGACACCGCGAACCAGGTAGATAAATGCCAACTTCTCAGGGTTTTCAACGTCAACGATTTTTCTTCCGACAAGCATATCGCCGAGGTAATGGCGCGCTACAATACCGACAACCGTCGCCATGGCAAGGATCATAAACGTCCACAAGATACCGATCTTCTGCGAACGCTTCATCTCCTTCTTCGAGCCGATGGACATGTAGCGAACCAGAATGTGAGGCATGCCGAAATATCCGAGGCCCCAACCGAGACCGCTCAGGATCGTCACCACCGCAGCAGTATCGAGTTTGCCCGAGCTCAACAGGTTATAGTAGTTCGCACCGAGTTCCATAGGTTCCTTGGTGAAGCCCGTCCCCTTCATAACGAACAACGTCACGATCGGTGCCGCCATCAGTGCAGCGAGCATCAAAAGCCCCTGGAAGAAGTCGGTCCAGCACACTGCATTGAATCCGCCTAAGAAGGTGTATATAACAATGATGACAGCCGCGGCAGCCATCGCCGCCGTGCGACCGCTCCGATCCAAGTTGAACACGACCTGAAACAAGTCGCCGCACGCGGAAATGCTCGATGCGGAATAGATGCAATACACAATGATAAACACGATCGCACATACCGCCTGAAGGGCGATGCCCTTGCTCAGGAAACGGTTGTTCAGATATTGCGGGATCGTGATGGAATCCTTCGATGCAATGGAAAATGTACGGAGGCGAGGTGCCACCAGGGTCCACGCCAGCGCTGTTCCGATGAACAGACCCACGCTGATCCAGATCTGGCTGATACCCGAAAGATAGATGGCGCCGGGAAGCCCCATCAAAACCCAGGCGCTCATATCCGATGCGCCTGCAGAGAGCGCTGCCACGGGGCCGCTCATGTTTCGGCCGCCGAGGAAGTAGTCTTTCTCGCCGCCGCTGCGGGATTTCATGAAGAAATGCACCCCGATACCGATTACCAGAACAAAGTACACGACAAATGCAATGACTTCCCAGTTCATAGACAAATACCTCGTTTCACCTTGTTTTTTCAAATCCGTGGATTTCCGAGAACATGCATAAACAGCGATTCATTTTCCCGAAAAACTGCCGACTCTGTATAATTACCACTTTACTGTAAAAAAGCGAAAAAAGCAAGCAAAAACGGGTATTTTCCGCAATCTCCGGCCGTTTTTTGCCGTCAAAAAGACCGCGCCTTGCGAAGACGCGGTCTCTCCTGTCCGTGCGCCGTTTCCGGCAGTCCGGATCATTATTTTGTTTCCTCGGCAAGCCACTGCGTCGCATAGGCCGTCAGCGTCTGCGCATCGTTGGCTTCCGGATCATCCAGCACGATCTGCAGAAGACGCTCCAAAGCGTCCCCAAGCGCCGGGCCGGGCCGGTATCCGGCGGCGATCAGCTCCCGCCCGCCGACGGCGAGGTCACGCACGCTCACGCACTGCTTTTTCCGCAGGATTTCCTCGTACTCGGCCTCCATCCGCGCGACCTTCGCAAGCCCCCGCTCGCGGTAGTCCGGATGCTGCCCCTCAATGTCTGCCCGCATGATCGGGAACAGATATCGCATGTTTTCGCTTCCCACCTTGTTCATGATACGGCGCATCGCTTTCGAAAAATCCATATCCGCCTTGATGCTGAACCGGCAATCATGCCAGCGCGCCAACAGCGTCACAAGCGCCGTCGTGTCATTGTCAAACTTCAGTCTGCGAAGCACTTCCTTCGCGATCTCCGCGGACGCGATCGGGTGCCCGCGAAAATGCTGCCTGCCGTCCTCCTCCACCGTGAGGCACTTCGGTTTTCCGGCATCGTGCAGCAGCATCGCCATGTCAAGAACCATCCGGTCGTGTGCATCCGCAGCCTGATATGCCGGGTCGCGGTGGAGCGCCTGAATCGTCACGATCGTATGCCGACCGACGTCATACAGATGATGCGGATTATCCTGAGACGTCGTGATCATCGCATTCCACTCCTGTAGAATGACGTCCGTTACGCCCGTTTCATACGCTGTGATCAGCATCTCCGGTCGCTTGCCGCCCAGCAGTTTCACCAACTCGACCCGCACGCGTTCCGCGCTGACCTGCGCCAGCCGCGGTGCGAGTTTTTTCATTGCCGCAAACGTCTTCTCCTCAATCTCAAAATCCAGCTGCGATGCAAACCGAAGCGCTCTTAAGATCCGAAGCGCGTCCTCCGAGAATCTCTCTTCCGGAACGCCGACGCACCGTATGCAGCCCCGCTGCAGATCGCCTATTCCGTCATACAGGTCCACCACTCCGGTCTTCGGGTTGTACGCCATCGCATTGATCGTAAAATCCCTGCGAAGCAGATCTTCCGACAGCTCTCTTGTGAACGTCACGCTCTTAGGGTGGCGCCCGTCTTCGTACTCTCCGTCGACACGGTACGTTGTCACCTCGTAGCCGACATGATTTTCCATCACCGTCACCGTGCCGTGCAGGATTCCCGTATCGATCGTCCTCGGAAACAGCGCCTTCACTTCCTGCGGCGACGCCGACGTTGTAATATCCCAGTCTCCCGGCTCACGCCCAAGCAGAGAATCGCGCACGCAGCCGCCGACGACATACGCTTCGTATCCCGCCCGCTCCAGCTTCTCGATTATCTTCGCCGCATCCTCGGGGATGCGGATCGTCACATTGTCCATGCGCGCTCCTCTCCTGCGGCCGGGGCCGCGTTACTGCTATTATATCCGTCCCCGGGGCAACTTGCAACAACAAACCGGGGGCACACCTTTCGGATGTACCCCCGGGATTCATTTTGATCACTTCGCTGATTACAGCTCAACGGTAACCTTTTCAAGATGCCAGATGTCCTTGACATACTCCTCGATCGTACGGTCGGAAGTGAACTTGCCGGACTTGGCAACGTTGAGGATTGCCATCTTCGCCCAGCGGTCTTCGTCGCGGTACGCTTCCTCGACACGCTTCTGCGCCGCCTCGTAGGAACGGAAGTCCTTGAGGATAAAATACTGGTCGGCACGCTCGCCGCCGTTGCGATCCAGAAGCGAGTTGTACAGCTCGCGGAACAGTTCCGGATCCTCCGGCGAATAGAAGCCGTTTACGAGCTGCGTGAGCACCAGACGGATGTCCTGATCGGTGTTGTAGATCTCGCGCGGATCGTAACCGCCGTTGTTCTCGAAGTTGATGACTTCATCGGAGCTGAGGCCGAAGATAAATGCGTTGTCCTTGCCGACTTCCTCGACGATCTCGACATTCGCACCATCCATCGTGCCGAGCGTCACGGCGCCGTTGAGCATGAACTTCATGTTGCCGGTACCGGATGCCTCCTTGCTGGCGGTGGAAATCTGCTCGGACACATCTGCCGCGGCAAAGATCCACTCGGCGTTCGAAACGCGGTAGTTCTCGATGAAAACGACCTTCAGTTTGCCCTTGATGGTCTTGTCGTTGTTGACCACATCCGCCACGCTGTTGATCAGCTTGATGATGGCCTTCGCACGGCGGTAACCTGCGCTTGCTTTCGCACCGAAGATGAAGGTGCGCGGATAGAAATCCATATCCGGGTTCATGCGAAGCTGATTGTACAGGTGCATCACATGCAAAATGTTGAGAAGCTGACGCTTGTACTCATGCAGTCTTTTGACCTGCACGTCGAAGATCGACCGGGGATCTACGTCGATTCCGTTGTGCTCCTTGATGTACTGCACCAGACGCAGCTTGTTCTTGTATTTGATGTTCATGAACTCGCGGCGGCAGCGCTCATCGTCTGCGTAAACCGCAAGTTTCTCGATATGCGGAAGATTCGTGATCCACTCGTCACCGATCTTGCCGGTCACCCAGTTCGCAAGCAGCGGGTTTCCGTGAAGCAGGAAACGGCGCTGTGTGATACCGTTGGTCTTGTTGTTGAACTTCTCCGGCCAGAACTCGTAGAAGTCGCGAAGCTGCTCCTTCTTGAGGATCTCGGTGTGAAGTCTCGCAACACCGTTGACGGAAAATCCTGCGACGATCGCCAGGTTCGCCATCCGCACCTGACCGTCCATGACGATGGCCATCTTGCGGATCTTGTCGTAGTTGTTCGGATAGCGCTGCTCGATCTGCGCGACAAAGCGGCGGTTGATCTCCTCAACAATCTGGTATACACGGGGAAGCAGACGCGAGAACAGCTCGATGGGCCATTTTTCGAGGGCTTCCGCCATGATCGTGTGGTTCGTGTACGCGCAGCAGCGGTTCGTAATGTCCCACGCCTCGTCCCAGGAGAGATAGTACTCATCCATGAGGATGCGCATCAGCTCGGGCACCGTAACGGTCGGGTGCGTATCGTTGAGCTGGAAGACAACCTTCTCCGGAAGTCCGTGGATGTCGTCGTGGCGGGACATGTATTTCTTAACCGCACGCTGGACGCTGGCCGAAACGAAGAAGTACTGCTGCTTCAAACGGAGCTCCTTGCCTGCGTAGTGGTTGTCGTTCGGATACAAAACCTCGCAGATCAGACGTGCTAGGTTCTGCTGCTCCACAGCCTTGTGGTAATCGCCGCGGTCGAAGCTCTCGAGGTTGAAATTGTCGATGGCTTCCGCATCCCAGATGCGCAGCGTGTCGACAACGTTGTTGCCGTAGCCGACGATCGGAAGGTCGTAGGGGATCGCCATTACCGACTGGTAATTCTCCTGCGTAAAATGCTCCCGGCCGTTCTCGTCCTTGGAATAGCGAACGTAGCCGCCGAACTTAACTTCGCACGCGTACTCGGGACGCTTGATCTCGAAGGGGTTGCCCTCCTTTAACCAGTCGTCCGGCTTCTCCACCTGGAAACCGTCGCGAATGACCTGCTTGAACATACCGTATTTGTAACGGATGCCGCACCCGTATGCCGGATAGCCTAGCGTTGCGAGCGAATCCAGGAAGCACGCTGCCAGACGGCCGAGACCGCCGTTTCCGAGAGCCGCATCCGGCTCCTGATCCTCGATGACGTCGAGGTCGAGGCCGAGCTCCTCCAGCGCCTTGCGGATTTCTTTATTTGCCTTAAGGTTAATAATATTGTTGCCGAGCGCACGGCCCATCAAAAACTCCATAGACAGATAGTAGACCGTCTTGGCGTCCTTCTTCTCGAACTCCGCCTGGCTTGCGGCCCAGCTGTCCACAATATAGTCCTTCACGGCAAATGCCACAGCCTGATAGATCTGCTGCTGCGACGCGTCCTCCACCGTGCGGCGATAGAAAGTTTTCAGATAATCCTGTACGTTCTTCTTGAATTCTTTCTTGTTGATTACCATACCAAATCCTCTTTTCCGACTTCGTCGACTTCATTTCTGAAAAAAGCATAAAGTCTGTTTCAGTATACCACATTTCCGTTTCTTCGACCACACAAATTTACACGGAATGAACACGGATTTTTGGGCAAACTGCCGCATTTTACGACGAAAAAAGCGCCGACCGCAACTGCGCTCGACGCTTTTCTTTTAAGAATATTCTTAAATTGCATGCATATGCTTCAAATACATCAGCCTTTGACAGCGCCGGCGATAAAACTCTCCTGGATCTTTCTGCTCAGCAAGATGTAAATGATAATTGTCGGGATCGTAGCAACCGTGATGGCCGCGCCGACCAAACCGAAGTTCGTCGTGTATGTACCCGTCAGCTGACGAAGACCGGACGGCAAGGTACGCAACTCTTTTGTACTGATGAATGTCGATGCAAACATGAGCTCGTTCCAGCACTGCAGGAATGAGTAAATCGCGATTGTTGAAACGGCCGGGAGCATCAACGGCACGATGATCCGGAAGAATACGCCGTAACGGCTGCAGCCGTCGATATACGCGGCTTCATCCAGATCCATCGGTATGTTGGTCATGAAACCATTACTGATCAGGATGGACATTGACAGCGAGAATGCTGCATAAGGAATGATCAATGCCATTCTCGTATCGATCCAGCCGAGATTCTTAGCGATGATAAACACGGGAACCAACGATGCCTGAACCGGGATCGTGATACCGAGCATGAACATCTTGTTGATCGCGCCGCGGAATTTCCACTTGATCCTCATCAAAGCATAGGAAGCCATCATAGCAGCGATCATCGAGATCAGGATTGCCAGGAATGTTACGATCGCACTGTTCTTAAAGTACATCAAAATATCCTTGATCTGAAGGTCCTTGTAGTTCTTCCAGATCCATTCGCTCGGAGCGCCTTTCGGCAGACCGTACATAGCGGTTTTGGTAATCTGCATGTTATCCTTCAGGGAGAATGTAATCATCCAGAACAAAGGATACAGATTGAGAGCAGACCAGATGATCAGCAATACCGTGCTGACAACACGGAACACCGGGCTGGATTTCTGAATTGCGTACTGATCCGGGTTGAAACTATCTTTTTTCTTAGCCATATCAATCCCTTTCTCTGAATAAGAAGTTAATCAGCACTGCAAACGCGAAGCACAGAATGATCATGATAACTGCGATCGCACTACCCATTCCGACACGGTTCGCATCAAACATCTGGTTCATTAGCAATGTACTCGGAACCGCAGCCGACGAGTTCTTGTTTCCACCTAAGATGGAGATCAAGTCGTATGCCTTCAACGATCCGGTAACAGCGAAAATAACACTAACCTTCAAAACCTGCTTCATCGAAGGAATAACGACATGGCGGTCAACCTGCCATGTGGTAGCACCGTCGATCTTAGCAGCTTCGCGGAGCTCCGGAGCAACGCTCTTTACGCCCGCGTACATCAACAGCATGTGATAACCGACATATTGCCAAAGCATAGGAATGATACATGCCAACAGCAACTTGCCGTTCTTTCCGTCGTTGGTCCAGAGAATATTCTTCTCACCGATGATTCCGAGGGATCTCAACAAATTGTTCAGCATACCCTTCGGCGTGTAGATTGCGCTCCACAACTTACCGATAACGACCGTAGAGATCAATACCGGAAGGAAGTTGATGGAAAGGAAGAATCTCTCGCCTTTAATTCCACGGCCGAGCATAAGAGCAAGACCGAGAGAAAGCGGTAACTGAATACCCACCGACAGTCCGGCCAGCAACAAAGCATGAAGCAAGCCTGCTTTCATCGGCACCAGATCCGAAGTGAACATTTCTTTGAAGTTTCCGAAGTTGATAAACTTCATGTCACCGACACCATTCCACTCGAACAGGCTGTAATAGCCGGAGAGAACCATCGGCAACACGAGAATTCCAAAGAAGAGAATCAGTGCCGGCAGAAGGAACACGATAATGCTTATCGTGTCTGTTGTTTTACGTTTCATTATTGCCTGCCTTCCTCAAAAAGAAGTGGCCTCTCCTGTCAATTGGAAAGGCCACATCAATTTTCTAACGATCACTAAGATTATCTAATGGAGTTCTTGAGATCGCTCGTAAACGTCGTGCCGTTAACCTCACCGCCATAAACCTTTGCGATTTCCTTGAGGTACTTATCAGCATCCTCAGCCTTCATAGCCGTGTCGCCGAAGAGAACCATGTAATCGGAGTTGTTAACAATCTCAGCAACCTTCTTCGTCAGAGGGTTGATGTTGGAGATATCGTAATCAACCTTCCAAGCCGGAAGACCGCAACCATCAAGGTAACCATACTTGCTGAGCAGCTGACCCATCTCAAGCGTGTACTTAGCAGCTACAGCAGCATTCTTGGAACCGTTCCATACTGCAAGAGTATCGGACGGACCACCGATGAGCTGACCAAGCTTGGACTTGGAAGCATCGATAACCGGGAACTCGGAAACCTTAACATTAAGACCATCAACCTTAGCGAAGTCAGCGCAGTTCCAAGAACCGTTCATGTAGAATGCATAGTCACCAGCGATGAAGTTGTTCTTAACGGTATCGTTGTTAAGGCCAGCGCCATCGGGATCGAAGTAACCCTTGTTGATCATATCCTGGAAAATGTTAACTGCCTTAGCAACGTCAGCATTGTCCCAAGAAGCATTACCTGCGAAGATGTCATCAAGAACCTTAGCGCCGCAAGCCTTCTCAATGATAGGCTCAACGTACTCGGTTACACACCAAGTCTGGTCAGCAGCAGCTGCACAGCCGAAAGGAATGATGTTCTTTGCCTTAAGAGCCTCGCAGCACTTAAGAAGATCTTCGTAAGTAGCAGGAACATCGTCATAACCAACGCTCTTCAGGATATCCATGTTAGCGAAGAGAGCAACAATGTTCATGGTCAACGGAACGCCGTACTTCTTTCCGTCGTACGTGGTGTTCTTGCACATTCTGCCCATATCGATCTTGTCAGCGAATTCCTTGTAAGCTTCATCAAGGCAGTAAACCTTACCGGCCTTTACGAACTCACCGAGGAAAGCACAGGACCAAGTGAAGAAGATGTCCGAAACAGCATCTGCCTGGAAAGCAGCCTTGATCTTCGGCTTGTAGTCATCGTTCTGAGTAGCTTCCCACTTGAAATCGATGTTCGGATACTTAGCCTTCATGTCAGCGATTGCATGCTCATAGGATGCACGGTTGGAGTCGGTCTCAACCGCAATACACCACATCGTCAGAGAGCAAGACTTAGTCATGTCAACCGCACCAGCGGGTGTGTTGTTGGAAGAGTTGTTCGTAGTGTTGTTCTTGTCGCCACAAGCAGCAAGGGACAGCACCATTGCAACTACCAACAACGTTGCAAGGATTTTTTTCATGATGTCCTCCTTAATAGAGATAAAGTTTTTCAGCTCGCGCTGAGGATTTATCGAAAGCGGGTATCCCGCTCGCGAACGATATTAAATTGTTACGGCAGTTCTACCAGCGGCCAGGGATAATCGACCGTCAGTACGTTTCCGTCAACGTGGTAGTACAATAACGATTCCGGGAGATGTCCGTCGTAAGACAGACGAACTGTCCCGTTATCATTAACATAATAGTGCCCCGGCAGGATCTCATCCTCAAGGAACACGCCACTCTTCGTGAACTGAAAACTCCAATGGTTCTCAGGCGATTCCCAAAGGCCTATCAGCGTTCCGTCGCACTTCTCGTTCAGCGCACTCGACACGAATGTATAAGTAGCTGTGCGATATACGTTTTTTCTGAGTTCGCCGGATTTCGACGTTTCATCGTAGTACAGTACTGTGGTTACCTTGCCGTCCTCCGAAGTAAACCGGATTGCGGTGTCGGTCACCTCATAACTCTTATAATTCTTACCGTCATACATCGCGGAACCGTCTTTATAGAAGATCATGAACGCTTTTCCGCGCTCGGTCGTCTCAGCCCACCACCGGTCGACATTGTCCGGTTTCTCCGGCGGCGTCGGCGTTGCTTCCGGAGCTCCGCTTGTATTGTTGGTCTTCCCTTGGTCACATCCCGACAGTGCAAACACAAAAAGCGTCAGGAGTCCGATCAGGGTGAAGATCATTCTTTTTCTGTTCATAAACTTGACTTGCCCTCATCCGTTCAAATGGAACTTGCAGGATCGTCAAACGCCGTAAAATGCGGGATTTCACCCGTCTTCCGACCTACACTTCACACGCTAAATTATAGCACATTTGCCTTTCAAGTCAAGGGAAAAATTTTACCTCTTTTCGCACGTCTGAGAGCGCATTTTCCGAAAGCACCCGCTTTCGTCATGGAAAATTTTTACTTTTCGGCGTAAAAAACAGGCTTTGAAACGGTTCGGTTTTTAGTCATTTTGCCTAATAGCGACAGGTTTCGCCGATCAAAGGCCTGCACGGAAGCGCATCATAAACGCCTCGCAGCCGGCCACATCCGCCGGATCCGGAGCGATCGTCGAAGCCTTCATTCCGGCAAATATCTCATCGTCCAGAAACTGCTGCAGCGTCTTTGCGGACCCCGCTGCCTTCGTCACCATATACTGTGCCAAAAGAGCGATTCCCCACGCGCCGCCCTCGCCCGCGGTCTCCATCACGGATACCGGCGCGCCGACCATCGCGGCCGCAATCTTCTGCCCCGCCAGCGGCGTTTTGAAATACCCGCCGTGGCCGAGCATCTTATCGACTTTCACGCCCTCTTCCTTGAGCATCAGATCAAGGCCTACCTTCAGCGCTCCCATTGCCGAGCAAAGGTGCATCCGCATGAAGTTCGCTAGCGTAAAATGACTCTCCGCCGTCCGCTTAAACGAAGGCTCTCCGTTCTCCACTCCGACCACAGGCTCGCCCGATACGAAGTTGTAGGAAAGCAGTCCGCCGCAGTCCGGTTCGCCCTCAAGCGCGATGCCGTACATCTTCGTAAACAGCTCGCCCATGTCGAAGGATACGCCCATCTTCTCTCCGACTTCCGCGAACAGTTTCACCCACGCATTGATGTCGGACGTGCAGTTATTGCAGTGAACCATACCCACCAGAGCGCCGTCCGGCGTCGTCACAAGGTCGATCTCCGGATACACTTTGGAGAGTTCGTTCTCAAGCACAACCATCGCAAATACGCTGGTTCCCGCCGAGATATTGCCGGTTCTCTTTCCGACGCTGTTGGTGGCAACCATACCGGTTCCCGCATCGCCTTCCGGAGGGCACACCGGGATTCCGGCTTTCAGGTTTCCGCTGGGATCCAGAAGTTTTGCGCCTTCCGCCGTCAGTTTTCCGGCGAATTCGCCCGCCGAGAGCACCTTCGGAAGAATGTCCGAAAGCTTCCAAGGCATCTCCTTTGCGAGCGGAAGTTCATCGAATTTTGCAAGCATCGCGGCATCGTAGTTTCCGGTCTTCGGATCGATCGGGAACATGCCCGAAGCGTCGCCGACTCCAAGCACCTTCTCGCCCGTCAGCCAGCGGTGAACCCAGCCCGCCAGCGTTGTAAAGAATGCGATGTCCTTTATATGCTCTTCGCCGTTTAAGATCGCCTGATACAGGTGTGCGATGCTCCATCTCTGCGGAATATTATAGTTAAATTCGGCGGTCAGTTCCTTCGCCGCCTCCTCGGTGATCGTATTTCTCCAGGTGCGGAACGGCGCCAGCAGCGTCCCCTCCCCGTCAAATGCCAGATATCCGTGCATCATGGCAGAGATACCGATCGCCGCAAAGCCCGCCAGTTCAATGCCGTACTCCGACTTCACATTGGCGCGCAGATCCGCGTAGCAATCCTGCAAACCGCTGCGGATATCCTCTTCCGTATACGTCCAAACGCCGTTTTCATAGCGGTTTTCCCAACCGTGGCCGCCCTGTGCGAGCACGTTGCCTTTTTCGTCGGAAACCACCGCTTTAATTCTCGTTGATCCGAACTCAATTCCCAATACCGCCTTACCTTCCGCAAGGATTGTCTTTTTGTCCATCCCAGGCACCTTCCTTTTCCCTTTATTTGTACTTCACTCTCTTACTTTCGCGTGAAATCCTGATTCCAATATTTACACAGTTTCGCGCGAAATTCAAGAGGCAGTGATCGCTGCCGTTGAGCCTCAAAACCGCGTTCAGGCCTTAAGTCTACATCAGTAGAACCCTGTTTTATCAGGTTTTCTGATTTTTTTGCCCTTTGACAGGCTCTTTTCGTTCTATCGCGATAGATTACTGTTGTCGTTCTCATTTTCCGAAGGATCTTACTCCCGGGCTGCATCCGAAGCCGCCTTGGCGTCGGAAACCTCCTTCAGATATTTGCGGATCACCGGCCGGATCGGCGGAGAGATCATATCCAATGTAATCTCCTCCGGAGCGAAGAAGCGAATTGCATCCAGTTCCTCCGGCTGCCGCCGTATCTCCCCGTGGTATTTGCTGCAACGGTATATGATCTCCAGATAATAGACCTCGTCGCCGTTCGGATACTTGATATACGACTCAGGTCCGGAATGGATCATGAAAAGTGACAATTCGTCCGCGGTGAGTCCCATCTCCTCTTGAAGTTCGCGCCTCGCACACTCCTCAACCGTCTCGCCGGGTTCCATTCCGCCGCCCGAATATCCCCACAGATGATTGTCCGTTCTCTTTCCCAGCAGGATCTCCCCACGTTCATTTTCGATGATCACGCTGCCCGCGCCGTGAAGGATCGGCCGGTGACCGATCAAGCTTCGCAATTCCTTGATATAGTCTGCCATAGTATTCCCTTTTCTTTTATTATTCACTCCGTCCGAAAATAAGCATCGATCCCGTCGGCGATTCCCTTCGCCATCTTGTTTCGATACTCTTCCGTCGCCATGAGCAGGTCTTCCTTCTCGTTGGTCATGAATCCCATCTCCACGATCGTCACCGGCACTTTGCACCAGTTGATCCCGCTCATGGTGTCCGTCTCCACCACCCGGCGCTTCCTGCAGCCGCACTCTTCGCAAAATGCATCGAGTATCGCCTGGGACAGTTTCCGGCTCTTCTCGTAGAGTTTGCTGTTGTACGGGTTATTTTTCGTCTGGCAAAGCGTTTCCGCTCCGTCCACCGAACTGTTGTCGTTAGCGTTGGCATGAATTCGCACGAACACGTCCGCCCCGGCCTTGTTGGCGATCTCCGCTCTCTCGCTGTTGCTCAGATTAACTTCATGCGTCTCCCGCACCATGATCACCCGGTATCCGCGCTCTAACAGGATCGCCTGCAACTTTTTCGCCACGATCAGATTCAGTTCATACTCGGGAATCCCCGTAAAATGACCCGTCGTCCCCGAGCTCACCTTTGCCTTCAAGGTACTCGACCCCGGTCCGTCCGGTTCCTTCTCATTGTTGCCCTTCCGCTGATGCCCCGCATCGATCACGACCAATTTTCCCTCCTCACCGGTTTTGGGCGTCGGAGCAACCGTCGGAGTTGCGGTCGGCGCTGCCGTCGGCGTGGCAGTCGGTGCTGTCGTCGGTGTGGCAGTCGGCGCTGTTGTCGGTGTGGCAGTCGGTGCTGTCGTCGGTGTGGCAGTCGGCGCTGTCGTCGGCGTGGCAGTCGGTGCTGTTGTCGGTGTCGGAGTCATTGTCGCCGTCGGCGCAGGCAGTGCTGTAACCGTCAGATCGACGGTCGACGCCGTTGTCGCCTCCGGGATTACATGTTCTCCGGCTGACAGATTAACGCCGTTCTTTCGGTCACCGCATCCGCCGAGTAGCGCGCATACGCATAGCACGCATATGCAACTTATCAAAAACTTGATCTTGTTCCTCTTACTCATATCTTGCACTCCCCCGTGGCTTATCAGCCGCCGTCTGCCATTATACCAAATATCAGGGAAGAGTTAAAGCGTAATCAAACTTCGTTGCTGTTATTCACAGCAATTGATCCCGGATTATCCTCTCCAATTCTTCCTGGTCGAATGAAATCGCCTCTCCCTCAAACGTATAGAGCATAGTTGCCCCCCTGTGTTCCTCATACCATTGTTCGATATATTGCTCATCCGTCGGAATCAGTGGGAGGATCAAGGCCTGTCGCGCCGGTTTCATGCGTCGATGCATTTCCTTTAGATCGGTTTTCTTCATTTTCTCGCAAAACCCTTGAAAACTAACCGAAGCTCAAAGAAACGACGGGTTCACTTTACAAGTGATTTTCTTCAATTTAGATGTTTCCCTTGTAAATACGGCAAAAAACGTCTTTCAACAGGCGAAAAACAAGGTATAACCCGATTTACGGGAATGAATCAGTCGATTTTTCCCACAGCGCCGGTCGGCGCTGCGTCTCCCTTCCACCTATGGTCCCCGCCGATCCCTCCATAACAAACAAAACAGGGGCGACGAAACCGTCGCCCCCGTCAAATATCCTGTCTTACTTTCTCACAACCGTGATGGTAACATCCTCACCGTTGATATTCCAGTCTTTGGTATAGCCTTCCGTCGCTTCGTAGCAAAGCGTGTCCGCCAGAACGACCCGGCTGATCATCGCCTCGTTTCTGCGGCAAATGTCGGCGAGCTTGTCGTTGCCGACCAATGCGACCGTGATGTGATCCATAACCTCGAAGCCGGCTTCCTTACGCATCGTCTGAACTTTGCTGATGACTTCGCGAACGTAGCCTTCCTCGATGAGTTCGGGCGTCAGGCGGGTGTCAAGGACAACCGTAATTCCGCCGTCGCTGTCGGAAACGTAACCTTCGGTCTGCCGGGATTCGATCAGCAAGTCTTCCTTCGCAATGCTCTCGGTAACACCGTCGACAACCAACGTCAATGCACCGGTCGCATCCAGTTCCTTCATCGCGGCACGGCCGTCGATGCCGGCAAGAAGCTCGCGGACCGTGTTGATCTGCTTGCCGAAGCGTTTGCCGAGCGTCTTGAGCTGCGGCTTGAAGGAGTAGGATGTCAACTCGCTGACATCGTCCGTGAAAGACAATGCCTTGACGTTGAGCTCGTCCTCAATGATCTCCTGATAGAACTCATTGAGAGCTCCGCGCTCGCTGCAGACAAACATGTTGGCGATCGGCTGACGCTGCTTGATATTGGAAGCGTTGCGGCATGCACGGCCGAGCACAACAACCTTGAGAACTTCATCCATGTCAGCCTCAAGAGCGGTGTCGATCCAAGATTCCTCAACTTTCGGGAAATCGCACAGATGAACGCTCTCAGGTGCCGAAGCATCAATGCTGCAAACAAGATTGCGGTAGATTGCCTCGCTCATGAACGGGATCATCGGAGCTGCAGTCTTAGCGATGGTAACCAAAGCGGTATACAGCGTCATGTAAGCATTGATCTTGTCCTGCTCCATACCCTTCGCCCAGAAACGCTCGCGGCCGCGGCGGACATACCAGTTGCTCATCTCGTCGACGAACGAATCGAGAGCGCGTGCCGCCTCGGGGATGCGGTAGTTCCAGAGGTTGTCGTCAACCTCCTTCACGGTGGACATCAGGCGGGAAAGAAGCCAGCGGTCCATAACCGGAAGTTTGTCATATTCCAATGCATACTTCGTAGCGTCGAAGTTGTCGATGTTCGCATACAATACGAAAAATGCGTACGTGTTCCACAGCGTGCCCATGAACTTACGCTGGCCCTCGATAACGGCCTTGTCATGGAAGCGGTTCGGCAGCCACGGTGCGCTGTTGATATAGAAATACCAGCGGATCGCATCTGCGCCTAAGTTAGCCAGAGCATCGAACGGGTCAACCGCGTTGCCCTTGGACTTGCTCATTTTCTGACCGTTCTCATCCTGAACGTGTCCGAGCACGATGACGTTCTCGTACGGAGCCTTGTTAAACAGCAAAGTCGACTCCGCCATCAGCGAGTGGAACCAACCACGGGTCTGGTCCACGGCCTCGGAGATGAACTGTGCCGGGAACTGCTGCTCGAAGAGGTCCTTATTTTCAAAAGGATAATGATGCTGTGCAAAAGGCATCGCGCCGGAGTCGAACCAGCAGTCGATAACCTCAGGAACACGGTGCATCGTCTTGCCGCATTTCGGGCAGGGGAACGTCACCGCATCGATGTACGGACGGTGAAGCTCAACCTTGGCATCTTCCGGCTTTCCGGAACGTTCCGCGAGCTCCGCACGGCTTCCGATACACTCACGATGGCCGCACTCGCATTCCCAGATATTAAGAGGAGTTCCCCAGTAACGGTTACGGCTGAGCGCCCAGTCCTGAATGTTCTCAAGCCAGTTGCCGAAACGGCCCTTGCCGATGGATTCGGGAATCCAGTTTACGGTATTGTTATTTCGAACAAGATCATCGCGGACAGCAGTCTCGCGGATGTACCACGACTCGCGTGCGTAATAGATCAAGGGAGTATCGCAGCGCCAACAGTGCGGATACTCATGCTCAAACTTCGGAGCGTCAAAGAGAAGCTTGCGGGAAGAGAGATCCTTGATCACCTCGGGATCGGCGCTTACGGCGCCCTTCTCCATCTCCGCAGCTGTCGGCTTGCAGCGCATGCCGGCAAACGGTGTTACGTCGAGCATCACGCCCTTCTCGTTAACCATCTGCACAAGCGGAAGGTCGTAGTTACGGCCGACGTTGGCGTCATCTTCACCGAAAGCCGGTGCGATATGAACGATGCCGGTACCGTCGGACATGGTTACGTAATCGTCACAGGTTACGTAAAATGCCTTCTTGCCCTGCTTCTTGGCCTCATCGGCAGCACACTGGTACAAAGGCTCGTACTCGCGTCGCTCAAGGTCGGTGCCCTTGAAGGTTTCAATCACTTCATAAGCCGGAGTGCCGTCCTTGCTAAGAGGCGCCAGAACGGTGTCCGCCAAAGCTTCCGCAAGATAATAGGTGTAGCCGTCAGCGGCCTTCACCTTCACATACGTATCGGAAGGGTTCACGCAGAGAGCGACGTTCGAAGGAAGCGTCCACGGCGTGGTCGTCCATGCCAAGAAATAAGCGTCCTCGCCAACAGCCTTGAAGCGCACGACCGCCGAGCGCTCTTTCACGGTCTTGTAGCCCTGGGAAACCTCAGCCGAAGACAGAGGCGTTCCGCAGCGCGGGCAGTAAGGAACGATCTTGAAGCCCTTGTAGAGAAGGCCCTTGTCCCAGATCTGGCGAAGCGCCCACCACTCGGACTCGATGTAATCGTCATGGTACGTCACGTAGGGGTTGTCCATGTCGGCCCAGAAGCCGACGGTTCCGGAGAAATCCTCCCACATGCCCTTGTATTTCCAGACGGACTCCTTACATTTGTCGATAAACGGCTCAAGACCGTACGCCTCGATCTGGTCCTTTCCGTTGATGCCGAGAAGCTTCTCGACCTCGATCTCAACCGGCAGACCGTGGGTATCCCAGCCGGCCTTGCGGGGCACCATAAAGCCCTTCATGGTGCGGTAACGCGGGATCATGTCCTTGATAACACGCGTCAGCACATGGCCGATGTGCGGCTTGCCGTTCGCCGTCGGAGGACCGTCGTAAAATGTGTAAGTCGGCCCCTTCTTGCGCGAGTCCATGCTTTTCTTGAAAATGTCATTAGCCTTCCAGAATTCAAGGACCTGCTTCTCGCGATCGACGAAATTCATACCGGCGTCTACTTTTTCGTACATATGTATGTCCTCCTAAGAAAGATTATGGGTCCCCATCCAAAACAGGATGAGGACCCGGAAATTCTCATAATAACCACCCATTTTGCGTACACTGCCGCGCAGTCTATACGTTGCCCGATAACGGCGGGCTTCCGGTGCGGACTACTTGGCGTCTGCCGTTCGCCTACACGACTCCGGAGGGATCTTCGCCTGTACTTCACAGCGCCGGGCTTTCACTCTCCCCGACTCGCTTTGGCCTTCCCTTACAGGGTACTGTCACCGTCAATGTCATTTGCTGTATGTACCACAATATATCCCACTCCGCGCGCGTTGTCAAGAGACATTTCCTCGGAAAATGAGCCCAAAACGCCGAATTCCTCGGAATGTCAATCATTCGCAGATCGCGACTCCTCTGCCCAGCACGCGAACCTTGACTTTTTTCCCTGCCGGATAATCGTCGGAGGATGCGGATACGGGAAGTTCCACCGAGACCGTTTTCTCTTCTCCGTCGATCTCCGTTCTGAGAATAGCCGTAAGTCTCACTGCGGTATCATAGCGGGCCGAGGGGCGGATGCTGTTGCTTCCGACCGACATCACCAAAGCTTCGACAGTAGCCATCTGTTCCGTTCCCTTGCTCAGCACTCTTCGATATCGAAACACCGGCCAGGCCGTTACCACAGCGGCAGCCACTGCCATTGCCCCGCAGACAAGAATTCTCTTCCCCGATTCCCCCGAGTCTGTGCCGCTCACGAGGAAGACGCAATTTACCAGAGCAAATGCTGCCAGGAAAATTATCACCAAGAGGCCGGCCCAGCAATCCTGCCAACTCACCGGACTTACACCGGAAACTATCTCCGCATTGTTGCTGTTCCGAAAGACAACCTTCTCCGCCGGCTCTTCCTCGATGCGCTCCTGCATCGATTCGGTCTCGATCAAAGAACTGCCGCAAAACCGACAGTTCTTTTCATCGTCAACTCTCGCTGCGCCGCAGTTCGGGCATTCACTCAAAATCTTAACTGTTTCGATAATCTTTTTCATCATCTCTCCTTCGGAACGGCAGAAAACCGTTCGCTCTTTCGTTAAAGGTAACATATATTTACCTTTTTGTCAATAAAAAACTGCGGTTTAGCGCGGAAAATGCCTCACCGCAGAACATAATCGAAGAAGTCAAATGTCTGAAACGGCCCGATGGCTTGTACCGCCGTGACGCTGCTGCATCGGTCCTCGTCTGTATTATAGGAAGGAATGCGCGGGACGCGGATCTTCACATCCCCGCATCGACCGGCTTCCGCGAGGATGCGCAGGTTCTCCGTGACCAGAGAATTGTCGCTGTCCGTGTACGCGCGGTATATGTCCGGGTTCATGTCCTTAATGTCGACGATGAAATAGTCCACTGCCGGAAGCGCCTCCCGCAACAGTTCCGAAGGCACATTCAGGCTCGTCTCCGCGAAGATCCGCCATTCCGAAGGCGCGATCTCGGAAAATGCCCGGATAAACTTCGCATGCAGCAGCGACTCCCCACCGCCGAACGTGATCCCGCCGTTTGTGGCACGGAAATACAGGTCGTCGATCTTCACCATCGCCAGAAGTTCTTCCGGCGTCACCGCCCGGCTGGCGACCGAGTCACCGAGGACATCCGCATTGATGCAATACCGGCAGTGCAACGGACAGCCTTTTGCCGCCACAAGCGTAGTCACGCCGTCGCCGTCAATTTCCATACGGAGTCGGCTGACACTGAATAAAGGAAGTTTCAGTGTCTGTCCGTCATTCGGTTTTTCCGTCATTGTCCCGGTCATCGTCGCTCCTTTGCTTTGAAAACAAACCGCCGGGCGCAAAGACACCGCCCGGCGTTCCCCAAGTTCACACAAACTGCTTATTGTTGTACACCGGACGTGTCGTCCGGCAGGTCATACGTGTAATCCGCTTCTGCGGTACCTTCCAACTCCGGAGGCAGTGCCTCTCCTTCGGTAACGTATCCCATGAACTGATAATCGCCGCGATCCGCGACATCCCCCTCCAGGACTTCGACCTGCCCGTTGGAATCGCCGCTGGCGATCTGCTTCAAAAGGTCGATGCCGTCCGAAAGCGTACACGCGCTCGTCGTCACCATCAAACCGGCAGCAACGCCTGCAACCGCTACAGCCTTGCCCACGCGGTGGCGCAAAGACAGCTCCTTCTCCAGCGCCTTCAGCTCTGCCTCGCACTTCGGACAGGTTCCCTTGCACTCGCCCTTATGCTTGCACTCTTCCACCACGAAAGGGATATCATTTTCATCCGCAATCTGCTTGCGGATCTGCTTTAAAATCCTGCATTTGTCCTTGCCTCGCATATCGACTCCTCCTATTCTACAGCAGTAGACTCGTTGTTTTTTGCCTTTGTCGCAAACATCCGACTTTGGATTCCGCTATAGATACGAAGCGACCCGCAAGTTTTATGGAAAATTTTTCACGCTTCCGTGTTTTCCTGTTTCGCAAAATGATATCTCAGGCATTCCGCCATCGTCACCTTCGTATTCGAGTACTCCGGTGTATCCTTCGGCATCCGGGCCAGAGCCCGAAGTTCTTCGCAATGCCGTTCCTCGAAAACGCCGTTGCGTTTCAGCCGGTTCTCATAGAGGTCCACCTTCTTCATCCGCTCTTTCACTTCCCGGATCCGTCCGAGATAGAAGTCGCGCTCACGCTCAAACGTCAGTATGCGAAGCGCCTTCGCGGCACCTGACACCGGTTCCTTCTCACACCGCGTGATATACGAAGCGATCTCGTCGCCCGTTTTCTTGGCAAATCGAAACGTGTAAACAGCCCAGAAAAAGCCCAGGGCACTGAACGCCACAAGCGCCAGAAGATGATAGCCGGAAAGAAGCACAAACACGATCGGATATCCGGCCAAATGAAACAGGAAGCCGAACACCATGCCGAGCATATCATTTTTCGCATTATCGCGCATCTTGTCTATGCCGTCGTAATTGCGCCGCGCGCATTCCAAAGACACATTCAACTTGTCCCTGACGCTCTCGATGATGCTGTAATAGATATCGTACCCGGAGCTCTCGTTCTCCGGTTCCGGAGTGTCCGCGTAAGGATTGCTCTGCCAAGCGTCCGTCTTGCGCTCGGCTTCCTTCGCGAGTTCCTGTTCTTCCCTGCCCAGCACCTCGTTCATCTCATCATAATCAATCATCCTACACCCCCGCAACTATTTCAAGGCCAACCGCAACAACTTGCTTTCCGTATAGTATACTGCATTTGGCTATGTGAATTCAACCGGAAAATGAAGGATTCCTCTTCATTTTCCGAAATATGCCCGCGGGGCTTCGGAAACCGATCATCTCAGTTCTCGTTCTGATATACGGTGAGAACCATTTCACTCATCTTAAGGAACGAACTGTTTTTGTTTTCTTTTCTTTCACTCAGGCAGGTCATTCCCGTCAACTTCCCGGTTTTGTCATATGTGTAGCGGTATGTCGTTACTTCGAGTGTTTTGTCATTTACATCTATGGCGTTGGGATTGGTGCTTTCGGATGTACGAACACGCTCAATCAGATTTCCCGAATTATCATAGGTGAATACTATAATCTTGCTGTAGTAGCCGTCAAAGTACACCTCTTTCACAAGACGTTTTTCCGAATCGTACTCATACTCCGCACTGATCTGATCGCCTTCTTTCCCGTAATCTCTGGTCAGCAATCCGTCCTTACGGGTTTCACACCAATACCAGAAGGTATCGTCTTTCTCCGGAAAACTGTAATCCCAGGAATCCATATTCAAAACCGTCTTGGGCAGATCCCCGTAGAAGATACCGTCGATCATTTTGCTCTCATTCTGCTGCATCGGAAGTCCGAAATACTGATTATCCGCGTCATAATCCGTGAGATCAAATGCTTCTCTCATCGCTACATCAATCCGGACGCCGCTTGGCCGAAAGTCGGTCACGGTAAGCAGCTTTTTGTACATCTCATCATTGACCAGCAAAACATCGCAGTATTTAATGGTGTCGGATTTCGAGTCGTTGTTATCCGATTCGCTGTAGGTCAGGATCGTATTGTTATCAAAATATTTGATCCAAACCGTATTCGCGCGTACAGGCTCTCCGTCCTCTTTCGTCTCAATGCTCCATCCCGACAGACGTCCCTCAGCGTCTTTATGGAAGGTGTAGCAGTGTTCCGTTGACTTCTCATCATTGGTCGCCATGCGAACAAGGTTCCCGGAGTCGTCGTAGGAATACGTCGTCTCGTTGTACGGATGAGCAATATCATTATAATCCCATGGGCGCATTTTTTTGTTTCGCTCGGATATCAATCGTCCCTGATCATCGTAAGCATAGACCGTGTATTCGAGCAGCGTATTGTCCGAATTGTATTCCGCATAAACCTTCCTATTTCCGTTGGCGTCATAACTGTAGCAGCTATATGCCCCGAAGGAAGAAACCTCGGATTCAAAAACACACAACTCCCGGGTTTCCCCGCCGATCGTAAAAGGTTCCGCCCAGTACAGAAGGATGTAATCTCTCTCCTGCCCCGGGTAGTCCAACGCATAACCGAAGCGTGTGTAATAGATTGTGGCCTCCTTGCCGTCTCGCAACCGGAAGCACTGCTTCAACACATTAAATTCGCTGTCAAGGTATTCGGTAATCCCGGTGCAGCCGTTCTCTTTCCATCGTCTGCTCGGAAAACAATCAAAGATATAGTATTTTGACTCCTCCGCAATCGTAACTTCGTTGACATAGGCATACGAAAGAGAAAGAATCTCCGCGTTAACCCGATCACGAATTCTCTCCAACGATGCGACAGGCAGATCTACATCTTCGATCCCCATGGGTGTCGGCACCGTCGTCGGCTCAGGCATCGGCTCTGTGGTAGGTTCGGGCGTCGGCCCCGCGGTAGGCACGATCGTCGGCTCTGCGGTGGGCGTCACGCCTGAAGTCGGAGTCACTTCCGCTGTGGGCGCGACCACTTCCGTCGGAGTGACAGCTGCCGTAGGCGACACGGGAGTCTCAGAAGAATTCTCTTCGGAAGTATTCTTCTTCCCGCAGGCTGCGAAAAGAATAACTGAAAGGACCGCAATGACCAGAAGTAAAACCAGGGTCAAAGCGGAAAGAGTGTTGTCATCGGATGTATTGTCGGACGTCATCATATTGTTGGAACCTCCTCGGAACAGTTTCGATCTTATGTCGCTATCATAACAGATAAATGTTACAAAACAAGTCGTATTCCTGTTACGTTTTGATTACAAAATCTTACAGATGTGTTACATCATTTTCCGGGCCGTGAGAAGGCGGACGGGCCGTCCGCAAAGGCAGCGTCATTTCGCGCTTGACATTTTCCGAAAAAGCAGTTATCATCGTGTCCATAGGAATCGGCGATGAAGCGCAATAGTACACAGGGAAACCGTCCCAGAGAGAGCCGCAACGCTGCGAGCGGCTTACGGAGAACCTGAAGAACCCGGCGCGGAGCTCTGCGGCAAACCGCAGCGTATCAGGCGTTAACGAAGACGAGAGGACGGGGTTTTCCCGCCAATCAGGGTGGTACCGCCGAACAATGTCAATTCGGTCCCTCAGCGAGCTTTCGCTGAGGGTCTTTTTTAGTTCCTTGCGAGAACTTCGACAAATCCAATGATCACCAAGGAGGACAAAACATGGCTGAGAACTTCGTAGAATCCATCACCAACATGGAAGACGATTTCGCGCAGTGGTACACGGACATCGTCAAAAAAGCAGAACTTGTAGATTATACCGGCATCAAGGGATGCATGGTCATCCGTCCTGCGGGTTACGCGATCTGGGAGAACATCCAGAGAGAGCTTGACCGCAGATTCAAGGAGACCGGCGTGGAGAACTGCTATCTCCCGATGTTCATCCCGGAGAGCCTTTTGAACAAAGAAAAAGATCACGTGGAAGGCTTCGCGCCCGAGGTCGCCTGGGTGACTCAGGGCGGCGGCGAGACGTTGCAGGAGCGCATGTGCGTGCGTCCGACTTCGGAGACGTTGTTCTGCGACTTCTACTCTCACATCGTGCACTCCTACCGTGACCTGCCGAAGGTATACAACCAGTGGTGTTCCGTTGTGCGCTGGGAGAAGACGACGCGTCCGTTCCTCCGCTCCATGGAGTTTTTGTGGCAGGAAGGCCACACCATCCACGCAACCGCCGAGGAGGCGCAGGCCCGCACGGAGCAAATGCTCAACCTCTACGCGGATTTCTGTGAGGAATTCCTGGCCATCCCCATGGTACGCGGCCGCAAGACCGACAAAGAGAAATTTGCCGGTGCCGAGGCAACCTACACAATCGAGGCTCTCATGCACGACGGCAAGGCTCTGCAGTCCGGCACGAGCCACAACTTCGGTGACGGCTTCGCCAGAGCTTTCGGCATTCAGTACACGGATAAGGAAAATAAGCTCGTCTACGCTCACCAGACCAGCTGGGGCATGACGACCCGCATGATCGGCGCCATCATCATGGTACACGGCGACAACTCCGGTCTCGTGCTTCCTCCTTTGGTCGCACCGGTTCAGGCGATGATCATCCCGATTCAACAGAAGAAGGAAGGTGTCCTCGACGCCGCTTACGCTCTGCGTGACCGCCTTAAGGCAACGACCCGCGTCAAAGTTGACGACACCGACAAGACGCCCGGCTTCAAGTTCGCCGAGCAGGAAATGCGCGGTATTCCGGTCCGCATCGAGATCGGTCCGAAGGATCTCGCCAACAACCAGGCCGTGCTCGTTCGCCGCGACACCCGCGAGAAACTCGTCGTTTCCCTCGATGAGATCGAGACGAAACTCGCCGAGCTCCTCACGACCATCCAGCACGACATGCTCGAGCGTGCTCGCGCACACCGCGACGCTCACACCTACTCCGCTACCACGATGGACGAAATGAAGGACATCGCCGACAACAAGCCCGGCTTCATCAAGGCTATGTGGTGCGGCGACCGCGCCTGCGAGGACGCCATCAAGGAGCAGGCCGGCGTAACCTCCCGCTGCATGCCTTTTGCACAGGAGCATCTCTCCGACACCTGCGTCTGCTGCGGCAAGAAAGCCAAGACGCTTGTGTATTGGGGGAAGGCGTACTAAAGAACTGATTTTTCTCATAAATACAGAATGCGGACTCGAGGATACACCTTCGAGTCCGCATTTTTTCACACAACGCAGAAATCCTGTCAGCCTAATACATTTTTACTCCATCAGCGGTCGCATTGAATGATTCCAATAGTCATCCGTTTTCGCTCCAGCCGGAATATAATAATAATAATAGAGCACCTCTGGATCTTTTGCAGTATTTTTGAATTTTCCTTTCGCCGCATTCAAATAGAGTAAACCATTTTCACCTTTACCAGTCAAAAGTGACTTTTCCATGTTCTCCGGATCAAGACTTTTTTGATAGGTATACTTATCCCAATCATCATGGATATCCTCAATACCATCCACAATATCCTTTAATATGCCTCCTCCAACAAGCACATCAAACAGGCCTGTATCTTCAATAAAGTCATCTAATGTAATACGTTTTTGTTTTTCCATAATAGCCATTTCTGACACTTTAGTTTTACACACATTACATATTCCTGTTCGAATATATATATCCACTTCACCTGCGGTCGCCATATAATAATCCCATTTATCCACATGATAAGAACAGTGTTCCATCTCTCCGTAGCCACATTTCATACCTCTATCATCCACACACAATTTGACATGATATCCGTTATTGTTATACTTAGAGTTATCTACTAATGCAACTACCTGCAATGTATGCGGAAGATCGATATTTTTTCCACATTGCTTGCAATCCTCACGATGGCAGTTCTCGTTCACTTCTGTAGGCCCATATTTAGATTCAAACAAGTGTCCTGCCTTTCCGGTTTTATCCACTTTCCAGACTGCATATAACGTTGTTTTTTTAGTTGCCTTAATCCGATCCCCCTTCCTATAAGTTGCTTCGGTCGCAGTTTTAGATTCGCTCCATCCGAGGAAATAATACCCACATCTTAAAGCCTTGGCATCCGGAATCGTAGCATAACTACCCTCAGGAACACTTTGATTCTGAACATTGGCTTTATAACCGCCATTCAAATCATAGACCAAGGGAAAGCTATTTGCTTTTTGCCAAAATGCATATAAAGTCGTATTCTTGGTAAACGTAAACTTCTTACCTTTCCAGTATTCTCTTTCCTCTGCTTTGGGCATAGAAGCCCACCCCATAAACCAGTATCCTTCTCTTTCTAAACCTTTCCACTCTTCAATTGTAATCTCGCTTCCGTACGGTTTAGTAATTTTCTGTGGAAGATTTCCTATTCCACCATTCGCGCTGAACGATAGCGTATAGTATCTAATACTCCATACCGCGTATAAAGTAATATTCTCTTCCCCATCTTTATAGTGCTTGTAGACACAAAATCAGCTTTTTTCGATGTCCTTGATGTCGCCCAGCCATTAAAGCTGTAACCATCTCGCTTTAGAATATGTCCAACAATTATTTCATCTCCGTACTTATGCAAAACGGACTTAATTGTTCCGGAACCATCGTTATAATCGAAATTAATATATACATCCTTAGCGCTCCAGACTGCATACAATGTAGTATTGTCCTTAACGGTAAGCTCGCCTTTCTTTGACGTCAATTGCGGCTCTGATGCTTTAGCGGATGTTGCCCAACCCAAAAACCAGTAACCTTCTCGTGAAAGGCTGGCTTTCGGAACCACAATGGTAGTACCATAAGTAACCGTGGTCGTGGGCGGAACCGTGCCCGTACCGCCATTCAAATTGTAGGTTACTGTACAATCAGCCGGTTTCCATACTGCGTAAAATGTAACATTTTTGTCTTCTTTGAACGAATACCCTGCGACATAGCCTGTAGCTGCATTAGTCGTTGTTCCCCAGCCGACAAATACATATTTGGATCTGGTCGGTACTGCCGTTGACAGCGTAACCGCTACGCCTTCCGACTTAATCTGGCTTGCCGGTGCATTTGTGCCGCCGTGAGCATCGTAGGAGATGAGATACAAAGCGCGCGATTTAACCACTCCTTTGCAATAGCCGCAAACGTAATTTTCTTTTCCTACAGATGTTTTAGTCGGTTTGGTAACGGTTGTCCATTTGCAGTTTCTGTGCCCTAATGGAGCAATCTCCTTGCCGTCCGATGAGTGGCCGCATTTATCGCATTTGTATTCTGATTTTCCGGGAGTTGTACACCCGGGTTCGAGTACTGTCTTCCACGAATATGTATGAGGCTTTAACGGTAAGGCTTTCGTGGTAATATCTCCGCAACGAGAGCACTTGTAGGTCTCCGTTCCGGTTTTCGAGCAAGTGGAATCAACCCTGCTTTGAAGCTTCGGATCATGTCCCAATGCCCCAATTTCTTTACCATCCACGGAACGACCGCATCCGGAGCAGATCTTCTCCGATTTTCCGCCCTCCGTACATGTCGGTTCTTTCGTGGTTTTCCAACTGTAGGTATGCTCCTTCAGCGGGATTGTCTTCGTGCTGATGTTTCCGCACCGAGAGCACTTGTATGTCTCTGTTCCGGTTTTTGCACATGTAGAATCGACCTTGCTTTGAAGCTTCGGATCATGGCCCAGTGCCGCAATTTCTTTACCATCTACGGAACGACCACATCCGGAGCAAATTCTCTCGGATTTTCCGCCCTCCGTACATGTCGGTTCTTTTGTGGTTTTCCAACTGTAGGTATGGTCCTTCAGCGCAATTGTCTTCGTGCTGATATTCCCGCAGCGAGAGCACTTGTATGTCTCCGTTCCGGTTTTCGCGCACGTAGAGTCGACCTTACTTTGAAGTTTCGGATCATGGCCCAGTGCCGCAATTTCTTTACCATCTACGGAACGACCACATCCGGAGCAAATCTTCTCGGATTTTCCTCCTTCCGTACATGTCGGTTCCTTCGTGGTTTTCCAGCTATAAGTATGTTCCTTCACCGGAATTGTCTTCGTACTGATATTCCCGCAACGAGAGCACCTATATGTTTCCGTTCCGGTTTTCGCACAAGTGGAATCAACTTTACTCTGGAACACATCATTGTGTCCTAAAAACGGAATATCGACTCCGTCAATAACTCGTCCACACCCGGTGCATTTATTTTCCTTTTTTCCTCCTTGCGTACAAGTCGGATCCTTGGTTTGTACCCAGCTATACGTGTGATCCTTCATAGGTATCGTTTCCGTACTTGTGTAGGTACACCGCGAGCACTTGTAATACTTCGTTCCCGTTTTCGCGCACGTAGAATCGACCATGCTCTGGTACTTCATGTCATGACCCAAAGCTGCGATTTCTTTTCCGTCGGCAACTCTACCACATCCGGAGCAAACCTTCTCTGATTTTCCGCCTGCGGTACATGTAGGATCTTTTGTTGTCACCCAGCTGTATTTGTGATCCTTCTTCGCAATGGACTCCGTCTTTTTCTCCGAACATCTGGAACACTTATATGTCTTCGTTCCCGTTTCAGCACACGTCGAGTCCACAGTTTTCTTCAGAACCCAATCATGTCCGCCAAGAGACGCTATCTCTTTTCCGTCAGCGACACGACCGCATACGGAGCAGATCTTCTCCGATTTTCCGCCTTCCGTACATGTGGGTTCTTTTGTAGTAACCCAACTGTACGAATGACTCTTGAGCGCAATGGATTCTTTCGTTGTCGTTTTACACCTGGTACACTCGTAAGTTATCGTTCCTTGCTTAGCACAAGTCGAGTCAACTCTGCTCTTTTCCTTCATGTTATGGCCAAGGAAAGCGATTTCCCTACCATCCCTAACATTACCGCAAATAGAGCATTTATACTCTGATTTTCCTGCTGTTGTACAAGTAGGTTCTTTTGTAGTAACCCACTCATACTTGTGGTTACACGTTGCCATCGAAACTCCGGTTCCGATGAACGCTCTCGTCTCCGTCTGTTCTGCCGCAACCCCCTGACGTCTCACAAGCAGTAATGCGACAATAATCAAGCACAAACCGACAGCGATTTTGCCGATTACTTTCGCATGACTGCGAACGACAGAACATCCGTTTTGTTCCTTTGTTTTCACACTTTACCTCCATAATAACAGTATTATTCGATGCAGAAAACACTACACCATTCACATTATATCAGAATTATGCGAAAAATAAAATGGAAAAAGCAGTATATGCCATCTAAAACTGATAGATTATTCATTCCAAATCGAGGTCGCAGGTTGAATCGACAACCGTTCCAAAGCTGTGTCTTCATTTATTGGGTTGAAAACACAACTATGTTTCCCTAAAAAACGCAGCAGACCGCTGTGCTTGAAAAAGCAAGCGGTCTGCTGTAAACATCGAATAAAAACATCCCTTTTCTCAGAAGTTCAATCAATCCAAAACGTTATATCTATCATCCATCTTTTTGAACCCTTCTCCGAAAACGTATACACGATAAACCCTATCATGCAGAAGGTTGACATCGAGACAGTCTACGGCATCTTGATAAAGGCTATCCTTATCCGGATCATATGTCAGTTTTGTTAACTCCGAATTATCTTCGGTAACATTGGTATTAAGACCATATTGTTTCGCCATATCAAGCAACTCCGCAGTACTAACTCCTGTGGAAATCGCATCCCACATTGCTTTCGCTTTTCCAAGAGGGAACTGGCCAAGCGCAAACTCAATCACCCCGCCGATAATATCATCCTTCGAAGGGATATCTGTGCTGGTCGTACTCGTGTATTCCATGACCTTTGTATTGCAAACCGGACATGTTCCGAAACGATAAAAAAATCTGTACGTTATCTTATCGTTAAACTGTCCTTTGTATTTATAAATCTTCTCTGTGTAATACGTCCAACTCTTTATTGCATTATGACAAAAGTCTTCATCATGATAGCCACAGCGATATCCGTTACTATCTACGCAGAACATATAATGTGTTCCCGTCGCACTCTGTCCATCATAGGTAGACCCGACATAAACTGTAAGCTTATGCGGAGTCTCAATCCATTGATTGCAAACTGCACACTGTTCACGATGGTATTTGTCCTTGTCCACTAAAGAATCAGCCGGCCGTTTTCCAGTAGTAAATTGATGTCCTGCTTGACCACTTGGATCTTTCTGCCATACAGCATACAACGTCATATTCTTCAGGAGCGTAATCTGCTTTCCGCTGGTATAGTCAGCTTCCGTAGCATTTTTCGTCTTAGCCCACCCTTTGAAGTAATAACCGCAACGACGAGCGTAAGCCTGCGACATAGTAATAACCGTTGCATACGCTTTCTTGATATCAGCCGGTTTTCCGGAATTACCGCCGTTCAAATCGAAGGAAAGAGTAATCATCTCCACCTGCCATACAGCGTAAAGCGTCAAATCTCCTGTCAACGTAATCTTGCTGCCGCGCTTGTATGTCGCTGTGGTTGCCGTGCGCGACTCGGACCAGCCGACGAAATAGTAGTGACTTCTCTTAACGCTATACTGCTCAAGTACGAAAGAAGAACCGACTTTCGTGTTAAGTACCGGAGGCGCCCCGGAACCGCCATTCGCATCAAACGTCACTTTGCAGGGTTTTCCGGACCATACGGCATAAAGTTTCAAATCAGCTGTTAAGGTAACCCTGTCACCTTTCTTATACGTAGCTGTCGTGGCGTTCGGTACCTCAGACCAACCAAGGTAATAGTAACCATCGCGGGTAATCGAGCTTTTTCCGATCTCTGCGTCGCTTCCGTAGTTCACCGTAACACTCGAGGGAAGCGTTCCTTTGCCGCCGTTGATGTCAAAGGAAAGCGTAAACGTACGCTTCTGCGGTTTCCAAACCGCATAGAGCGTGAGATCCTTTGTCATCACAACCGCAGAAGTTCTCGTGTACATAGCGGTTGTCGCAGTGGCGCTTGTCGACCATCCCATGAAATAATAACCGTCACGGGAAAGCGAGCAGGAACCGATGGTAATCGTCTTTCCGTGATCTGCTTTTCTGGTAGCGGGAGCCGTTCCGGTTCCGCCGTTAGCATTGAATGTAAGCGTCCATTTGCGGATCTGCCATACGGCATACAGGGTTCGATTTTTGCTGACAGTCAGTTTATTACCGCTCTTGTATTCCGCGACGGTTGCATTTGTCGTCGATGCCCATCCCAGGAAATAATACCCTGTACGAGTTACCGTATAAGAAGGAATCGTAATCGTCGCTCCATACTGTGCAGAAATCTTCGGAGTGTTTCCGCTTCCGCCATTTACATCAAAGATCGTGTCGTAAGCCTTAGCCTTCCAAATCGCGTACAAATTCAGAGTTTTATTAGTTTTATACGTTGCACCGGCATTATAGCTTACAGTTGTCGCGGTTGCCGATGTGCCCCATCCCTGGAACGTATAACCGGTTCTTGTAGGTTTCGTCGAAGAGAGTACCAAATCAACGCCGTGCGTCTTTATCTGGGCCGTCGGTGCGCCTGTTCCGTTATTTGCATTGAAGGAAACAAGATACAGCGCACGAGTGGACTCTACATATTCGCAGAGTTTGCAAATATGTTTTTCCTGACCGGGTGCACTGGATGTAGGTTCCGAGGTTTTTGACCAGATAAAGTCATGAGCGTTAGGATCAATGGCAATATCCGTCTTCTCACACGTAGTTCCACAGCCATACGTACAAACATGAATGGAAACGCCCTTCTTGGAACAGGTTGCCGGCGTCTTCACATGATCGAACTCAAAATAGTGCGATTTCGGAGGTGTGTTCTCTTCTTCGCGAATGTCACCACAGACCGAGCATTCATACTTGCGATGTCCGCCCTTTGTACATGTCTCTTCAATCGTGTTTACCCATCTGTATGAATGGTTATTCGTCTTCGGAATAGTGGTGGTCTGAATATCCTCGCAACGCGAGCACTTCATTTTCTTATATCCGTCCGCACCGCATGTCGCAGCCTTTTCTCCTGCAGAAACCGTGTAGTTATGACCACCCGGGATCTCCACCACACGCTTGACATTTCCGCATACAGAGCATTTTTCCTCATTCCGTCCGGCAGTAGTACATCCGGGCTCGAGCGCTGTTACCCACTCGTAATTATGCAGCCCCGTTGC
>JAFRYE010000017.1 GCA_017441265.1 Lachnospiraceae bacterium
AAGGAGCGCACGAGCATTCTGATCGCACACCGCCTGTCTACGATCCTTTCGGCCGATGAGATCCTTGTTGTAAAGGACGGCATGGTGACCGAGCGCGGCACGCACAAAGAGCTGGTGGCCACAGGCGGCGTATACACCGAGCTTTACAATACGCAGTTCAAGAAGGTGGATGAGGAAGGCCTCATTCAGGCGTCGGAGGCTTTGAAAACGAGCCCGGCGGAAGGCTGACGGGGCGCGGCACAAAAAAGTAGGATCAGTAAAGCCCGGAGCATCGGTTGGTGCTTCGGGCTTTTAATCATTGTGATATGTGTTTGGTGCCGGCCGCTTCGGTGTCGGCTCATACTGAAGGATGTCTTCCACCCGGCAGTTGAGGATCTCGCACAGCGTATCGATCGTCGTCGTGGTGAGAGGACGGTTGTGCTTGATCCGATCAATCATACTTCGGCTGATATTGTAATAGTTGATCAGCCGATATGTTGAAATCTCTTTTTCCTTGAGCGTTCGGTAAAACGGTGCGTAGGTGATCATGTCGTTTGTTTCTCACGGAAGGTCTGCTGAATTGTTACACCCATAAGATACAAAATGCGCAATTTGTTGACAATTGTCTATATATTGAGTATATTTGTGCATTTTTTGCAATCTTTCATAGAATCGGAAAACGATATTTGATATGACAACCACAGGCTGTGATTGTCCATGGAAAGGGTCTCCGGCTCGACATTATGTTCGGTCGGGCAATCGCGTGTCCGTTTTTGATCGTTGCGGCCCTTTGGCGAATTTGACGGAAAATACCCTTGTTTTCCGCGAGATTTCTCTATGTGCGAGAAGCGAAACAAATTGACTTATTTTTCACAAGACTGTAGAATTTTCATGTGATGACGGAGGTTGTCGCAGGCACGCGATACATACGGTTCCGCAGGGTGAAAAAATTAGCGGTTTCCGATAGTTTTCTGTTGTAATCTTGACGGAAAATCTGTATAGTATAACGTGGGTTTTTATTTCAACCAAAGAGAGGTTGTATTTATGAGTAATTGCGCGATTGTAGGTATCAACTGGGGCGATGAAGGAAAGGGTCGTATGGTCGACCTTCTGACCGAGCGTTACGACTATGTCATCCGCTATCAGGGCGGCGGCAATGCCGGACATACGGTTGTCAACGAGTACGGTAAGTTCGCTCTCCATCTTCTTCCTTCGGGCATTTTCCGAAAAGGTGTCGTGAACATCCTCGGAAACGGAGTGGCGCTGGATCTCGAGAACCTGTATTCGGAGATGCAGACGGTCATCGCACAGGGCGTTTCGATCACCCCGGAAAACCTGAAGATCAGCGAGCGTGCGTCGTTGGTGCTTCCTTGGCACCGCCTTCTGGACGGTCTGGAAGAGGCGCGTCTGGCGGACAAGAAGTACGGTTCGACGAAGCAGGGAATCGCGCCGTTCTATTCGGATAAATATCAAAAGAAGACAATCCTTGCGGGCGAGCTTTTCTATCCGGAGAAGCTCGACGAACATATCAAGGATCTGCTGACCTGGAAGAACCTGACGCTTACGGGTGTGTACGGCGCGGAGCCGGTCACCTATGAGGAACTGAAAGCATGGTTTGCGGAGTACGGCGAGAAGTTCCGTCCGTTCATCTGCGATACCGGCAAGGTTTTGAAACAGGCGGCGAAGGAAGGCAAGAGCATTCTCTTTGAGGCTCAGCTCGGTTCCCTTCGCGATCTTGATTACGGCATTTATCCCTACACGACTTCGTCCAATGCGATTGCCGCTTACGCGCCGGTGGGATCCGGACTTCCGTCCGCGAAGATCGACGATGTGGTCGGTGTTGTCAAGGCATATTCGACGTGTGTCGGTGAGGGACCGTTCGTGTGCGAGTGGTTCGGCGAGGAAGCGGACAAGCTTCGCGAGGCCGGCGGCGAGTACGGTGCGAAGACCGGACGTCCGAGAAGAGTCGGACCGATCGATATCGTGGCGACCCGCTACGGTGTTGAGTGCCAGGGCGCAACGGCCATCGCGCTTACAAAGATGGACGTTATGAGCTATATGAAGCAGATTCCGATCTGCGCGCACTACGAGCTGAACGGCGAGATCATCGATGATTTTCCGTTCCCGGCAGCGCTGGAGTCCTGCAAGCCGGTCATCGAGTACATGGACGGCTGGAACTGCGATATCAGCGGCATACGTCGTTGGGAAGATCTTCCCGAGGCTGCGCAGAAGTATGTGGAGTACATCGAGAAGGAGATCGGTTGCTTCATTCAGTACGTTTCGGTAGGACCGGAGCGTGACGCCTACATTGAAAGAGATCCGAAAGGAGCTAAGCTTGTGAAAGAGTATCGTCCCGTTAAGGAAGGAAAAGTAAGAGAAATATATGATATCGGCGAGAACATGATCCTCGTCGCTACGGATCGCATCAGTTGCTTCGACGTCATCCTGAACAACACGGTTACGAAGAAGGGTACCGTGCTGACGCAGATGTCGAAATTCTGGTTTGATTTTACGAAGGATGTCGTGAAGAACCATATGGTTTCCGTGGATGTGAACGACATGCCCGAGTACTTCCGTCAGGATCGTTTCAACGGCAACAGCATGCTCGTGAAGAAACTTACGATGCTTCCCGTGGAGTGCATCGTTCGCGGATATATCACCGGTTCCGGCTGGAAGAGCTATTGCGAGACCGGTACCGTTTGCGGCATCAAGCTTCCCGAGGGTCTGAAGGAGTCCGAGAAACTGCCTGAGCCTATTTACACACCTTCGACGAAGGCGGAGATCGGCGACCATGACGAGAACATCTCCTTTGAGCAGTCGATCGAATACCTTGAGAAGCGCTTCCCGGGCAAGGGCAAAGAGTATGCCGAGAAGCTTCGCGATTACACGATTGCCCTTTACAAGAAGTGCGCGGACTATGCTCTTACCAAGGGCATCATCATTGCGGATACCAAGTTTGAGTTCGGTCTGGATGAGAACGGCGAGATCGTTGTCGGCGACGAGATGCTGACGCCCGATTCGTCCCGCTTCTGGCCGCTGGATTCGTACGAGGTAGGTCACGCAGAGCCTTCCTACGACAAGCAGTTCGCCCGCGACTGGCTCAAGGCCAACCCGCACGACGACTGGACGCTTCCGCAGGAGGTGGTTGACAAGACCATCGCCATCTACCTGGAAGGCTATGAGAAATTGACCGGTAAGAAATTGATTTAGGAAAATGACACCGAATGAGGGTTCTGCTTGCGGAGTCCTCATTCGCATTTTCATCACGGACGGGGATATCCCGTCCATGATGAAGCCTCCGGCAGGATCGCGGGCGCGTGCAGAGGAAGGTGCTTCGCAACGCACGTGCCGCGGCAAGAACGCCGGTGGCGTTCTTGATTATAAAGGATCCGAATTATTCGCCTTCCGGCCGCGGCGTTCGCCGTCGAATCCGGCAGGAGAAACAAAGACAAGGAGATATACTATGAGCGACACCAGCAGATACACAAGTCCGTTCTCGGAGCGTTATGCTTCCGCTGAGATGCAGTACATTTTCAGCCAGGACAAGAAGTTCTCCACATGGAGAAAACTTTGGATCGCCCTCGCGGAGACCGAGATGGAACTCGGGCTTTCGCAGGACGGCAAGCCGGTCATCACGCAGGAAATGATCGACGAGATGAAGGCACACATCGACGATATTGATTACGCGGTGGCGAAGGAGCGTGAGAAGCTGGTTCGCCATGACGTTATGAGCCATGTTTACGCTTACGGACTGCAGTGCCCGAAGGCGGCAGGCATCATTCACCTCGGTGCGACAAGCTGCTACGTGGGCGACAATACCGACATCATCGTGATGCGCGACGCCCTCAAGCTTGTCCGCAGCAAGCTCATCAACGTCATCGACAAACTTTCGAAGTTTGCCGACAAGTATAAGAGCCTTCCGACGCTGGCGTTTACTCATTTTCAGCCGGCGCAGCCGACCACGGTCGGAAAGCGCGCGACGCTTTGGCTTCAGGAGTTCTGCATGGATCTTGCGGATGTCGATTACGTGATCTCGACGCTCCGCCTTCTCGGATGCAAAGGCACCACCGGAACGCAGGCATCCTTCAAGGAACTCTTCAACAACGATCAGGAGAAACTCGATGCGCTCGATCCGATGATCGCCGCCAAGATGGGCTTCGAGGGTTGCTATCCGGTGTCCGGTCAGACCTACTCCCGCAAAGTTGATACGAGAGTCATGAACGTCATTGCAGGCATCGCCGCTTCGGCACACAAGATGAGCAATGATATCCGCCTCCTTCAGCATTTGAAGGAAGTGGAAGAGCCGTTTGAGAAGAACCAGATCGGTTCCTCTGCAATGGCATACAAGAGAAACCCGATGCGCTCCGAGCGTATCGCATCGCTGTCCCGCTACGTGATCATCGATGCTCTTAACCCGGCGATCACTTCCGCAACACAGTGGTTTGAGCGTACGCTCGACGACTCCGCGAACAAGCGTGTAGCAATCTCGGAAGGGTTCCTCGCGATCGACGGTATCCTTGATCTCTGCCTCAATGTATCGGACGGCCTTGTGGTCAACGAGAAGGTCATCGAGAAGCGCCTCAGAAGCGAACTTCCTTTCATGGCTACGGAAAATATCATGATGGATGCGGTAAAGCAGGGCGGCAACCGCCAGGAGCTGCATGAGGAGATCCGCAAGCTCTCGATGGAAGCCGGCGCTACCGTGAAGCAGAAGGGCCTTGAGAACAATCTTCTTGAGCTGATTGCAGCGTCGGATGCATTTGACGTGACGCTCGAAGAGCTTGAGGCATATATGGTTCCCGCGAACTATGTGGGCCGCTCCGTGGAGCAGACCGAGGCGTTCCTTGCGAACGTAGTGAAGCCGATTCTGGAGGTCAATAAGGAGAGCCTTGGATTGACGGCCCAGATAAACGTGTAAAAAGAGCTACTGTGGTGAACCGAAGCGTGAGCGTTGCTCTTTTGCGAATGCCGGTTCACTATGTCACTGGTGAAAGGACAAAGACTATGGACAAAATTCTTGTTCTGGATTTCGGCGGTCAGTACAACCAGCTGGTAGCAAGACGTGTGCGTGAGTGCAACGTCTACTGCGAGATCGCGTCGTACCGGACGGATATTGAGATCATCAAAGGGATGAACCTCAAGGGAATTATCCTGACCGGCGGACCGAACAGCTGTTATGAACCCGGTGCACCGACCTATCGGAAAGAACTCTTCGAACTCGGTATCCCGGTGCTCGGACTGTGCTACGGCGCGCAGTTGATGCAGCAGGTGCTCGGCGGCAAAGTGGAGCGCGCTTCGGTTCAGGAGTACGGCCGCACGGAGATTTTCGTGTCGCAGGAGTCACCTCTTTTTGCAGGTGTTCCCGCCCAGACACTGTGCTGGATGAGCCACTTCGATTACATCAGTAAAACGGCTCCGGGCTTCGTTTCCGTCGCACAATCGAAGGACTGCCCGGTGGCAGCCTGCGAGTGTGCCAAGAGAAAGCTTTACGGCATCCAGTTCCACCCCGAAGTGCTTCATACGCCGGAGGGAACGAAGATGATCTTCAACTTCGTTCGCGGCATTTGCGGGTGTGACGGTTCGTGGAAAATGGACGCGTTTGTAGAAAGCACAGTAAAGGCATTGCGTGAAAAGATCGGCAACGGAAGAGTGCTGCTCGGTTTGTCCGGCGGTGTTGATTCGTCGGTGGCAGCGGGACTTCTTGCCCGCGCGATCGGAAAGCAGCTGACCTGCGTGTTCGTCGATCACGGTCTGCTCCGTAAGAACGAGGGCGATGAGGTCGAGGCTGTATTCGGACCGAACGGTAATTTTGATCTGAATTTTGTGCGAGTGAACGCGCAGCATCGCTTCTATGTGAAGCTGGCCGGCGTGACGGAGCCGGAGAGAAAGCGGAAGATCATCGGCGAGGAGTTCATCCGCGTCTTCGAGGAGGAAGCCCGCAAGATCGGTGCGGTTGATTTCCTTGCACAGGGAACCATTTACCCGGATGTTGTGGAGTCCGGCCTCGGCGGCGAGTCCGTTGTCATCAAGTCGCACCACAATGTCGGCGGCCTTCCCGATTATGTGAATTTCAAAGAGATCGTCGAACCTCTTCGCAACCTTTTCAAGGATGAGGTTCGCAAGGCAGGTCTCGAACTCGGCATCCCCGAGAAACTTGTGATGCGCCAGCCGTTCCCGGGGCCGGGTCTCGGCATCCGCATCATCGGCGATGTGACCGAGGATAAGATACGCATCGTGCAGGACGCGGACTTCATTTTCCGCGAAGAAGTGGACAAAGCGCTTGCCGACTTTAAGAAGGAGACCGGCGAGACTGCACCGTGGAAGCCCGATCAGTACTACGCGGCGCTCACGAACGTCCGCTCCGTCGGCGTCATGGGTGATGAGCGCACTTATGACTATGCCGTGGCGCTGCGCGCCGTCCGCACGACAGACTTCATGACGGCGGATTCCGCGCACGTTCCGTACGAGGTGCTCGATGTGGTCATGAACCGCATCATCAAGGAAGTCCGCGGAGTTAATCGTGTGTTCTTCGACCTGACGAGCAAGCCGCCGGGAACGATCGAGTTCGAATAGTGTACAGATTCGCAGAAAGCCAGTATTTATGCGGGTTTGAGGCAGGTCGAAATCTTTCGTGACAATAAAATGACAATATAAAGTCCCAAATCTGCTCTGCAGAGGGATGATACAAAACTTGTTCTCAGTTTACTGAGTGAACATTTTTGTCAGAAAGAAAAGGTTTAATACGGTAAAAAAATATAGCCGTAGTGAATGTATCTAATACATTTGCTACGGCTATCAGAGTGAAGACACAGTCCGAGGCGGTTCTCGCCTCGGACTTTGTCTTCACTCTGGAAGGCTGCCGACAGGCAGCCTTCTTAATTGAGAAGAGACGTAAAAGAGAGCTTTTTTTATGGACGGCTATCTTTCGATATGATAGAATAGTTCGAAAGAGCATAACAATTATTTGGTATGTAGGGCAATTATTTCGCAATTGAGTTAGGCGAGAGAATTTGAATTTTTGCCATAGGGGAGTGAACGGATGAATCGGATATTAAGTGATATTGTTTCTGTCATAAAGGATGAACTTTCAAAGAACCTGCCTGATGTAAAACAGTCAGATTTTGAGAACGACGGAGCCGTGTTCTACATGAATGGCAAAAACGGTACGGAATACGACTGGTTTGTTAATGAGCATTTGCCGTCTTTTATGGTTTTTTACGACAACGAAGAGAAATTGGGTGCTGCTAAGGCGGATGTATATGGTAGCGGTGACATCATGCTATATCTTTACGATGACGGGGGAAAACATTTGGTAAAAGAAATCCCGGTCGCTCTTGATATAAACGACGAGGATCTGCTCGCTCTGGCGGTCGTTCTGAGAAATAATGCTGATGAGAAGAAGATTTGGGACGCTGATGTAGAATCTATATCCACGGATTCTGATCCTGCGGCGGATGAAGTACAGACCTTCCTTGACCTCAGAAAATACTGCGAGCCCTCGATCAACAGAAAAAGACTTATGTCAAAGTATGCATTTGTGTCCAAAAGAATAATTGAGGATGGCTGGAAAGTCGGGTATATGCGACGGAGTGATTCGACCGAAGATGAAGACAGTGGCTGGGAATTCTACAGCGGAGATGAAGACGATGAATATCTGAATGATGACGGAAACTGCTTGTGCTATCCGGTACATGTGATTGTCAGCATAGACCCGGTTTTGATGAAGTATATTGAAACTCCGGCGGAAGTGAGCCTCGTGCGGGTATCATCCGATGAGTTTGAGGAAGATCAAGGGCAGCAAATACACACGGAGCAGTGGAAGAACCAGTGAGAATCCAAACGGGATGCCGGTTTATGTTTATGTGGCGTTTAGCTTTGAATTAAGTGGACGATAGACACATATTTGGGAATTAATACTGATTATGATAAGAAAAGCAACGAAAAAAGATTTATCGCGTATAGCGGAAATACAGGTTTTTAACTACCGTTTGTACTTTTACCCGATTTTTAAATCGGATGAGTACTATTTTGACGAGCTGCAGGTGCCGTCTCTCATGCAGAAGTATGAAGCTGATCTTGACAGCGTTTACGTATATGATGACGGGGTGGTTAAGGGCTTTATAAAGATTGAAGGAACCTATATAGCGAGACTATTCGTTGAGCCGGTCCTGCAGAATTCCTCTATTGGTTCAAAATTATTAGAGTATGCAGTCAAAGAACACAAGGCTGATTCTCTATGGACTTTGGAGAAAAATGAAAAGGCTATCCATTTCTATGAAAGACATGGTTTTACTCAAACAGGAGTGAAAAAACTGGAAGAAGGCACAACTGAGTACCTCGTTCAACTGAGAAGAAGTGTGATAGCCGAATAGAACAAAGAATTTGAATTATGTTTACGAATAGAAGGAGGCAGAAAAGCATGTCAGATAAGTATACTGAATTGGAAAAACGGGTAAAGATTCTTGAGGAAATGTTAAAAGGATTCCTGCAATCAGAGGGAAATGAGATTCATATACAATTAGAGCACTGCCAGGGGGATTTAATTATTGGTGATAACTGTGAAATAAATTTATCGCAGTGTCCTGTGGGCACAATAATTCCCGGCAGTATAGAT
>JAFRYE010000018.1 GCA_017441265.1 Lachnospiraceae bacterium
CGTCATCATCCTCGTCATCATCCTCGTCGAGGTCGTCCTCATCGTCCTCCGAGTCATCATCCTCGTCCCAGTCGTCGCGGTCATTTTCCGAAGACGTATCACGGAATCCTACGGCGTCAGGATCGTACTCCTCGTAATCGTCGTCATCCGCAAATGTATCCTTTCCGAACTTCTCGGGATCTTCGTTCAAAATATCGTCAATTGAATCCATTGCTTTCCTCCTGATCTTCCCGCCGGCAAAAGCCCCGCTGCGTCGATATTCCGGGGATTTCGGCTGATGCCTCGTCGGCCGTGCCGTGTGACATCTGCATGCAGCCTGCATATGCAAACAATAATCGCATAGTATCACAAGGATAAAGTATACCACAACTTCCCATTTGAGACAAACAGAATTTGTGTGTAAAAAATATGAACAGCCTTGCCTATTGCCTATGGAAACGCTATAATAGCGAAAGCTAAGGAAAGGAGTATCCGTGCATGCTGTATAAAAATCCTTTCGCGGATCTTCCGAAGCGCCATGAGATCAAAACCGTGCTCACGTATCCGCAGTACATCGAGCTTCAGTCGCGGATCGCCGGAATCATGACGCCGGATCCCCATATGCCGGGTCCGGAAGGCTACCGCATTCAGAGCGTCTACATGGACACGCTGAAGCAGGATGCGTTCTATGAGAAGGACAGCGGCGTTGAACATCGAAACAAATACCGTATCCGCGCGTACAACGGCGACGACTCCTTCCTCGTTCTGGAAAATAAGGAAAAGATCGACGACCGCATCGCCAAATCATCCGCCCGAATCACGCGGGAAGATTACGATTCCGTTCTGGCCGGCGATTTCACACCGCTTCTTAAGTACAACGACCCGCTCTGCGAAGAGGTTGTCGGGCGCAATAAGACCGGCGGACTCCTGCCTAGAGTTATCATCGAATATCAGCGGCAGGCATACGTGCATCCGCTCTCGATGGTCCGGGTCACCTTCGACAGTTGCGTCAGCGCCGGCATCAACACCTTGGACATGTTTGACCCGGACCTGATCACACGCCCGCTGTTCCCGCAGCGCGAAGTTGTTCTCGAAGTCAAATACGGCGAGTTCTACCCCATGTATTTGAAGCAGCTTCTGCAAAACCACGGTATCAAGCTTGCCGTTTCCAAGTTTGTTCTCGGCTGCGAATACCTCAAGAAAAACTACGTGATTTTGTAAAATGCGCGTAACCATAAAGGAGTTTAGTTATGACCGAATACGTTGACGAAATCAAAAAGCTGATGGGTCAGGCCGACTCGCTCAGCTCCACGACACCTTATCAGATTGCCGCGTGCCTCACCTTCACGCTGATCTGCGCAGCCATCATTTACTGCGTGTACCGTTTCTTCTACCGCGGCGCGTGCTACAGCGAGAACTTCGCGGTGCTTTTGGTTATGGTCGCAGTCATCACGGCGATGATCATCCTGACGATCTCCTCCAGCGTTGCACTTTCGCTCGGAACCATCGGTGCTCTCAGTATCATCCGCTTCCGTTCCGCGATCAAGGATCCGCTGGATGTCGGTTTCCTCTTCTGGTCCGTCGTCGTCGGTCTCACCACCGGCGCGGGAATGATCCCGTTCGCTTTGATCGGTTCCGTATTTATCGCGGTTCTCTACATTCTCATGACGCTGCTTCGCACCTCCCGCGGAACGTACCTTCTGCTGGTCCGCTACGAGGACAAGGCTGCCGAGGAAGTTCTTAAGACGGTTCGCAACCTTCACGGCCGCATGAAGAACAAGACCACGTACAAGAACGAGACGGAGCTTACCGTACAGATCCGCTACAAGGGTCTGGACACTCCGTTCCTTGACACTCTCCGCAAGACCGACGGTGTCTCCAACGCCGTATTGGTGGAATTCACAGGAGAATGATCGGTAAGACAACTGCAAGCGCCGGAACAACCGGTATTTCCTCGCCGCGGCAGCATACCGCGGCGATTCTCTCGGAGGACTTTTCAGCTATGAAGACAGAAACCAACCGTCGCACTCCTTATGCCGCAAAGGCCCTGCTTGTTGCAGCGGCGCTTCTCACGGTCGTTCTCCTCTCGGTCGGATGCGACTCGGGCAAGAAGAACAACTCATCCAACAATTCGAAGAATACCACACCGACGCCGACCGCGGCGATAGAGACGACTCCGAAGCCCATTGACGGCGGCAACGACGATCCGACGCCCATTCCGACGCCGGTGGATCACAGCGGCGACACAATCGAATTCACGAATGACATGCCCGACCTCGTATTTTCCCATAACGGAAACTTCTACGACAAGGACATTCTTCTTCGGATGTACTCCCGTTTCGGCGGCACGATCTACTACACGCTCGACGGTTCCCGTCCGACGGAAACGTCCATGAAGTACAATCATGCGAACGGTATCAACCTCTCCGCGAACCAAGGTTCCATCCCGAAGGTATGGTCCATCCGCGCCGCGATCTATCAGGAAGACGGCACCCGCACCGGCGACTTCGTTCACACCTACATCCTCGGTGCGCGCGTTGACTCCCGTTTCCAGACTCTCGTCTTCACGATCAACGGCGACCCCGATCAGTTGACCGAGGAGCCCGACGGTATCCTCTTCGGGACCAACTACGAAAAACGAGGCCGCGACAGCGAGCGTCCCATCTACCTGGAAGTCTTCCAGCCGGACGGCACGCAGGTCACGGCACAGCACTGCGGTGTCCGCGTATACGGTGCGTACTCCCGCCAGAACTCCCAGAAGTCCATGAAGTTCTACGCGCGCAAGAGCTACAGTCCCGAGACCGGTACCTTCTATCTGAATTTCCTTGACCGCACAACTTCGGACGGCACACAGACGCAGGTCGTTCGATACGACAAATTCGTACTTCGCGCAAGCGGCAACGACTACCGTTTTGCGTTCATCCGCGACGAGCTGAACCAAGTTCTTGCGGCGGATGCCGGCTTCACCGAGTACGAGAGCGTCTACCCTGCGGTCTGCTTCATCAACGGCACATACTACGGATTCTTCTGGGTTCACGCTTCCTACTGTGACGAGTACCTCAAGAACCGCTACGGCGATTCGCCGGCGAAGGCTGCCGCAAAGGCAAGCAACGCCGAGACGTACACCGAGGGTCAGTTCGTCGTTCTCGAAGGCGGCGATGCCTTCAAGAAGGATGATGACGACGACTTCACGAACGCCTGGGCAGACTCCTACGACACCACGTACTACAAGTTCATTGACATGGATCTGACGAACGACGCGAACTACCGCGAACTGTGCGCATGGATGGACGTTGAGGACTACCTCTCCTACATGGCTTACAACATTTACCTGTGTAACAAGGACTGGCCGCACAACAACTACAAATGCTTCCGCTACGTTCCCGCCGAAGGCGAATCCCTTGGCGAGGGCGCATACGACGGACGTTGGCGCTACCTGCTGCACGATATCGACTACACCTACGGACTGTACGGCCAGACCGAGGTTATGGCGACATACGATACTCTTCGCATCGTCCTGACCGAAGGCAACGACCGTTACTCGCCGCTTCTCGACGCTCTGCTCCACCGCGAAGACTGCGTGGAATTCTTCGTCAAGAAGTCGCTGGATTACTCCAACGGCGCGCTGTCGGCGGCGAACATCACCAAGACGCTCAACGAGATGAACAGCTCCCGTGACCGTGAGATGCATTACTACTACAACTTCATCGCATCTCTCGGCGCCGAGGACGCGTCCTGGGTTGACGAGAGCCAGTTCCAAGGCCGCATTCAGGAGATCCTCGATTTCGCGGAGGCTCGTCCTTCCCGCGCACTCTCCTTCCTGCGCAGCCGCTTCGTTCTGGGCAACACGTTCCGTCTCAATGTTTCCGCTGCGGAAAATGCCCGCGTCCGCGTGAACTCCTATCTCGCTCCTGCAGGCACCGCATTTTCCGGAGAGTATGTGGAAGACTACTCCACCGCGGTCTCGCTCCTGTGCGCTGACGGCTACACTCTCGACTACTGGGAAGTGAACGGTGAAAAGCGCACCGGCGTGACGTTGACGCTCACGAAATCCGACATCAAGGACGGCAACATCAACGTCGTTCCTCACATCAAGACGGATCCGTCCGCAACCGTCGTGGTCAGCGTGATCAGCGCCCGCGGCGACGATTACATCCTGCTCGCCAACCCGACCGCTTCGGACATCTCCGTCGCCGGCTACCGTCTCTCGGACGGCTCCACCGCCGAGGACAAAGTTACGACGCAGGAACTCGTTCTCCCGGCGGGAACCGTGGTTCCGGCCAAAGGCACACTCCGCATCGACTGTGTGAAATCCGCGGACGGGGAAGGCGCCAAGGCAGAGACGACGAGCGGGCTGGTATGTTCGTTCCGCCTCTCCAAGGGAGACAAATTCACATTTTCCGACGCATCCGGCAAGACATTGCTGCAGCTCACGCTTCCGAATCTGCACACCGGCTTTGTCTACCGTCGCGATATTTACACCGGCGAGTTCCGCGAGGAGCGCTGACGCCGGACAGACAATTAAACGCAAATGAAACCGCAAGCCGCCGAAAGCTTAGAAACTCTCGGCGGCTTAGACTGTGAAAGGGCCATATCCGATCATGAATTCACCCGAACAAACGCTTCACACGGAAAACAAAATGGGCGTCATGCCCATTCCGAAACTGCTTGTCAGCATGTCGCTTCCGATGGTCGCTTCCATGCTTGTACAGGCGCTATACAACGTTGTGGACAGCATCTTCGTCTCCAAGTTCGACCAGGCTGCCATGACCGCCGTCACCCTCGCATTTCCCGCGCAGACGCTCCTGATCGCCTCCGCGGTCGGCACGGGCGTCGGTATCAACGCGCTTCTGTCGTACAACCTCGGCAAGAAGGATCAAAAGGGAGTCAACAACGCCGCGTCCCACGGCATCTTCATCTACACCATCTACGCGATTGCCTTCTGCATCCTGGGCTTTACCCTCGCCGGTCCGTTCATCCGCTCCCAGTTTGCGCCGAAGGATTTTGCGGAAGATTATGACCTCACAATGAAGACCATCGGCTACGGAAAGGACTACCTCTCCATCGTCATGGGCTGCTCGGTCGGTATGTTCTTCCAAATTCTCTTGGAGCGCCTGCTGCAGTCCACCGGCAAGACCATCTACTCGATGATCACCCAGGGAACCGGCGCCGTCGTCAACATCATTCTCGACTATGCGCTTGTGTTCGGTCACTTCGGTCTTCCCCGCATGGGCGTCAAAGGTGCCGCGATCGCGACCGTCATCGGTCAGTGTGTCGCCGCCCTGATCGCTCTTTACTTTAACCTCGCGAAAAATAAGGAAGTCAGCCTTTCGATGCGCGGGTTCCGCCTTCACGCGGCGACCGTCCGCAACATCTACAAGGTTGCCTTCCCCAGTATTCTCATGCAGGCGATCGCTTCCGTGATCACCTTCATCCTCAACAAGCTCTTGGCGGGCTTTACCATGGACGCCGTCACCGTGTTCGGAATCTATTTCCGCATTCAGAGCTTCATCTTCATGCCGGTGTTCGGTTTCAACAGCGGAATGGTTCCGATCCTCGCCTACAACTACGGCGCGCGCAGAAAGAAACGAATGCTGGAGACGCTCCGTTTAAGCTACTTCATCGCCGCCGGCATCATGGTGGTCGGAACGATCCTCTTCTGGACAATCCCGGAGCAGCTTCTCTCGCTCTTCAGCGAGGACGCCGAATCCCTTGAGAAGCTTGTGACCTACGGCAAGCCCGCGTTCCACTACATCAGCCTCCACTTCATTGCGGCATCCTTCTCCATCATCACGATCTCCGTGTTCCAGGCTCTCGGAAACGGCCTGTACGCGACGATCGTATCAGTCAGCCGTCAGGTGGTCATCCTCCTGCCGGTGGCATGGTTCATGGCCAAGGTTGTGAAGCGCCTCGATTTCGTGTGGCTCTCCTACCCGATTGCGGAATTTGCCTCCGCCCTGCTGTGCGCATTTTTCCTCATGCGCATCTACAGAAAGCAGATCTCGCCGCTTCCGGAATAAGTCCGGTTGCTATTCAAGTTCAAATCGATAGATCATAACCTCGCGTTTGCCTTCGGCGTACATCTCGTTGTCCTCTGGGATTGCGGCAGTCTCAAGGTACTTCCCGCCGGCAAGCTCACATGTCCGGGACGAGGCCTTGTTCGTCGGAAGGCAAGTGATGATCAGATACGTCAGTCCGTGCTTACGCGCCTGCAGGAACATCAACCTGCAGGCCTTTGCCGCATAATGATGCCCGCGGTACGGCTCGTCAATGTGGTAGCCGATGTTGCCGCCGATGTACAATTTGTCGCTGTGGCCGATGCGCAGATCACACCCCCCGATGACGGTTCCGTCCAAAAGGCAGATATCAAAGTGATACGCCGGAACGAACTTCCGCTCGGGCTGCGCCTCTGTCAAATGATCCACCTTAAGAAATATCTCATCATCCCGCAGGTCATCCACCGCCAGAAAGGCAAATGCCTCGTTTTCCTCCAGCATCCGCAGTGCCTCTTTGTAATCCTGTCCGAGAATCTCCTGAACCTTCTGAAACTCATATTTCTCATGCAGCTCAGTCTGAATCTTCAGAAACGCTTTCTTTCCGTACTTTCGGATATAAAGGCTCTGCGCCTTTGCCGCGTTTGCTCCGTCATTGGACGGCACATAGAATCCTTTTTCACAGGTTTCCAGCTCGTTACATTCGTAGCAACCGTCTATGTTCTTTTCATTACAGCATTTTACGTTAGGGCAAATTCTTCCTTCGGAACATATTGCGCAGGAGCAGGTATTGTAAACTGTTCTGCAGCCGCCGCACCACGCTCCCAGGAAACAGTGGTTGCAGGACAATCCGCAGATTGCAACCGGGTCGGCACCCTTTCTTGCAAGCTTGCAAAGCCGATCCTTGATGCGCTGCATCGCTTCGATATGCATGATCCAGTGGCGGGAAAACGGCATCTGAATCAGCCCCTTTATATCCTTCCCGCACCAGTAGTCGATCAGCCAGAATGCGTTCTCATCCTCGCTGACGCATTTGCTTTCAATCAGTTTCTGCTTTGTCTCATCCGTGAATTTTTTCTTTAAATCCCTGTAGTGCAACTGCGATAAAATGTTGTCCGTAGATTCCTTAACAGCCTTGGCATAAAGATAAACTTCCTTCACGTTGAGTTTCTTCGAAAACTCAGCGATTGCTTCGCCCTTCAGTTCATTTCCGGTGGTGATGATCGGAGACACGGTCTTCTCAAGGAATCCTTCGCGAAACAGAATCTGCTTATCCCCGGCGATCATTTCGTGAGCCACGATATCCTCGATTCGGAAAATGTGCCATATGGAATACGCAAGCGTCTTGCTGTGATACCCCGCAGCCCCCGCAAAAGGCATTTGATAAAACGCCTCCTCCGGATAGCCTTCAACGATCCAGGTGATCTGCTGAAATAATTCTCCCCGGAATTCTATGAGTTTCTTTATTGCCTCTTTGAATGTCGATTCTTTCGCAAGAAGCGTCTGTATTTCTATATTCTTATCCGACCATTCCTTATTCATGGTTAACACTCCTTCCAATCTGCTTCTTCATTTCCCGAACTACATCACGGACGCTCTTGCTGTCCGTATCGACCACAATATCCCCAGGGCAGGGCGGCAAATGCAGCCAGTAATAGTTCGTTTCGCCTTTGTCTCCGCGCTTGTCGTGGCGCTTTTTCAATGTCTCTTCCGAGCAGGTGAGCGTGAATGCGACGGTTTCGTAATCCTTCGCCGTAATCCCCTTAAGGATTCCTTCCCGAATCTGCGGATCCGTCAGCACGACCGATGTGAAAAAAACATATGCAAAGTCCGAATTCAGATAGTTGGAAAGGACAAAGGACATGCTTTTATCCCCGTTGCGGAGCCGGCTGTCCGTGACCGAAAACGGATGCACGCACCAGCACCAGTCCCCGTCCAGGTATGCACTGTTGTCATAGCTTTCAAAGAGCCTCTCTCCCACGGCCGTCTTGCCGACGCAGGGTGAGCCGCTGATGAGGATGAGTTTCTTGCGCATGGCATTTCCTCCCGTCTTCGCTTATTTCTTTATGGAGAATCGAAACAGCGGATCTCCGTTATCTTCCGTGCCGTACTGCACCATGCCGCCCTTTTTCATGGCACGGGCAGATGCGATGTTTTCTTTATCACAGCCGCCGTGAACGCCGGAAAGCGCAAAGTCCTCCGCCGCAATCCGCAGCAGTTCCTTTACGCATTCTGTTCCGTATCCCTTGTTCCGGTATTCTTCCTCCAGGAGGATAAAGATTTCAGGCTCCGAGTGATTCCTCGTGCCGTCCAGCCCGCACCAGCCCATGATGGTTTCGGGATGCTCCTTCCCGCACACCGCAAGGCAAAGGTGATAGATGCAGCCTTTCGTATTTCTTTCGTAGTTCCCGCGCATATAGGCGATGGCTTCCCTCGCCTCCGCATCCGAGAGCGGATGATGATCGGCGGGCCATTTCCCGGCAACCTCTGCGCAATCGTCCTCTGTGACGAAATGAAGAATCAGTTTTTCTGTTTGATAATCCATCCGATTTCTCCTCACTCCTGCGCCACACAGGCATACAGCGTCACCCACTTGTTCTCTTCCCCGACGTTCCCGGCCTTGAATGCCGGCACGCTTTTGGATGCTGTCAGCGCATATCTTCCGTTCTCCAGCCTGTGCCGATCAAGCACGCTGTAACCGGCCTGCATGGCTTCCGACTCCGGCTCGCACCCCAATGCCCGCAGGGCGTAAACAATCTGATGCGCGCCGATTTTGATCGGATCCGGCGGATAAAATGTGCCAAGCATCACATCCACCATAGGCGTCTGCATATCGTCTGTCCGGTAGAAAATGTTTCGCTTCGTAAAATAATGCACCAGAGCGTCTTCGCACGCCGGCTTATATCCCTGCAAATGCAGCTCGGCCACCAGTAGCAGGTATTCCACCGTCAGCCGCGCACAGCTCTTGTGGGGTTTCTTCGGGTCATTGATCTTTTTGTTGGTGCTGATGCAGCCGAAGCCGCCGTCTTCCTTGATCAGCTTAAGAACGGAATCGATCTCATTCTTAACGATGTCTTCCGTATAGTATCCAAGCTTAACGAGGTTTCGGAGAAGCAACGGCTCGCCGCAAAGCATCTTAAAGCCAGTGCTTTCAATCAGGGCGAACACCTCATCGTCGATGTCGCCTCCGATGTCGTCTCTTGTCAGTCCCCACTCGGCAAAAGCCAGGATTGCATCGTACTTGTCCCACGACTTGTCTTTCTTCAGTTTCTTAAGTCCCCGCTCATATACTTTGCTCTGCAGCAACAGTCTCTTGCAAATGATGACTTCTTCGTCATCGTCCGGCAGCTTCACGTACTCTTTCAGCGTCCGAAGCCGCACTTCCGGAGTTTGTTCCTCCAAAAGCCAATTAAGAATCGTCTGCTCCATCCTTCTCCTCCTTGCGTCCTTCTGTTTCTGTCACCGCCTGTATCCTCCCGGCCTGTCAATCATTTCTTCTTTACGGGAATCCAGATCGCACTGTGATAATCCGGAGAGCTCGGATCCTCTTCGCCGTACCACTCAATGTTCACACGGCCCGGGAACTCAAAGTCAGGATTGCCCGGCATCCACTCCTTAAAGATTTTCGTGTTTACATCCTGAAGCGCTTTGGGGTTCGGTCCGTAGCAATCGAAGATTGCCCAGTCGAAATCCGGAAGCTCGTAAACAGTCAGGCCTTCCGGAACTTCGCCGCCCTTGTAAATGCCCGCAACGATGTAGCGGAAACTGCCGCAGCCGACATCGTCAACACAGACGCCGTACTCGCCGATGTTATTATCTACAATTGCTTTTTCGATTGCATTGGCCGGTGCATTTCCCTTCCAGACGTTGTTCGCGTATCGTTCGCGGATCTCATCCCAGAACTTCGGAATCTCGATGTAAGCCGTCTCTCCGTCAAATTCTCTTGCAAAACCGATCACCTTAAAGCCGGCCATCGTCTTAATCTTGTAATCCATCTTGTTACCTCCGTGAATCGTAATCTCAATTTTCAGAGGGAGGAATGGTTTGACCGGCGCGCCTTCCCGCACTTGCGTAGGACTCACGCCGTGAAAACGGGAAAATGCTTTCGTGAAGCTTTCCGGCGTTTCATAGCGATAACGGTAGGCAATATCAATGATCTTTGCATCCGTTTTCTGAAGGTCCAAGGCTGCCCGGTACAGTCTGCGGTTTCTGATGTACTCCGAAAGCCCGTACCCGGTCATCACGGAAAATCCCTTCTGAAAAAAGAACGAGGACGTAAACACCTGATCGGCGACATCCTGCGCACTGATGTCATCCTCCAGATGCTCTTCCATGTAATTGATAGCCTTCCTTATGCCGGTAAGCCACTCCATCTGTCCCACTCCTTCTCTTTGATGATTTCATTGTACGCGGAGCGCGAAAAGAAATCCTGTCAATTTCTGTTCCGTTTTGTCCGGATATCATTTTTCGGAAAATATTATCCCGATTATACCACACCGCCCGCAATACGCAAGAAGGAATTGTCGGTTGCAACCTGCGGCCGATTCGATATAATGGAGGTATCGGATTTCGGCATTTTCCGACCGCGGAAAATTCTTCCGAAATTTTTCAAAAAGCCTATTGACCTTACAGTGAACTGTAATGATATAAAGTGCTCGAAAGGAGGTAACGGTATGACGATCAAAGTTTTTGCAAAGCTCTGCGACTGCAATCCACAGACTCTTCGATACTACGACAGCGTCGGTCTCTTGAAGCCGGCCGAGGTCGATTCCTGGACGGGCTACCGGTACTACAATGAGGAGCAGGCCGTGACGTTTGTGAAGATCCGCAATCTTCAGAAGGCCGGCTTCGCGATTGAGGAGATCAAAGAGCTGCTTCTAAAGGATGACCTCGCGATCGCTGCGGCTTTCGATGCGAAGATCACCGAAGCCGAAGCGCATCTGCGGGAAATCAAAGCCATCCGCGCGTCGTACCTGACCGAAATGAGCACGATCAAAGAAAAGATCAACGAAACCAGAGAACGCATCATCACCGACATCAAGAACTACGACCCGTCGGAGGAGTTCGGCATGCCGCGCTCCGACTACGAGGCAATGCTTGCAGGCATCGAGCAATGCTTCCGCGAAGCCGCCGAATCCACCGAGAAACTTCCGGACTTCGGAGAGATGCTCGCAGGCGCCATGGCCGGCGCTTCGCAGGCCGCCCCGGAAGCTCGCGACTTCCGCACCGATCCGACATTTTCCGTGATCTACGAAAAGCACGGCTTCCGCAACGTGAAGGACTTCTTCCCGGAGTTTGCTTCGCAGGAAAGCGGCGAGTACGGTCTGGACTTCCACGTGACCGACGACAAATACGAGCACGCCATCGCGTTCTCCAACACCATCCTCTCGATGCTTCTCTCCGCTAACGAGGGAAAGAGCCGCACCTTCCATTGCAACATCGCGCTCAGCGCGGACGGCAGGAATCATTTCCGGCTGCTGAAGAAGACATTTTGACGCTATGAAAACGCCCGGGGGCCGCTTAACTCCCGGGCATTGTTTTATTCGATTCCTTCCGTGGCGTTCATGGCGCGTGCACAGCGGGGCGCTTCGTAAAGCTTCCCATGCACAAAGTAGTTATAAGAACGGCATCCCCCGGCACAAAATCCGCCGAGCTCACACTCGGCGCAGGGGCCGGTCAGCATACTTTCATCAAACTTTCGGTTGTACGCGAAGGCATCCGGATCCTCCCAGATGTCGCGAAGGCTTCTCTCCCGAAGATTCCCCTCCGTAAAATGAGGATCGTACATCGACTCGCATCCCCGCACATTGCCGACACTGTCGATGCCGATCGCCGACAGTCCGGCGCGGCAACCGGTGTAGTAGGCCTTCCCGCTCATATTGCCGCGGATGCTTCCCTCCTCCGGCGTAAAATAACCGATATTGTCCGCAACGCCCAGCATAAACGGCGCCTGACGCATGTGGCTCGCGACGAAGGCGATCACCTCCCGCGGGTCAAAGGCGATGTCGATGCCGCCGTTGGCGGCATTGCCCATGGGCGAGCACGCCTGCAGCTGCCAGGCAAAGATGCCGCTGTCACGAAGGGTCTCGTACAGAGCGGGAAGAGTCTTGGCATTGGCCTCATTTAACGTGCTGATAACCGAGACCGGGATCCCGCTGCCCGCAAGCTTCGCAATGGCCGCCACGGCGCGATCGTAGCTGCCCTTCTGGCGGTACGCATCATGCACCTCCCGCGGGCCGTCCAGCGAGACCGAGACAGACTCGACGGAAAGTCGCTTAAGGTCCTCAAGAAGCGCATCCGTAAACAGGAAGCCGTTGGTGATGATATTCACGCGGATCCCGTGGCCGGTGAGTCTTCCGACAATCTCCTTCCAGTCCTTCCGCATGAACACTTCGCCGCCGATCATGGAGACGCGCTCACACCCAAGTTCCGCCAGCTGGTCCGCCACGGAAAAGCACTCCTCCGTAGTGAGCTCATTTGCTCTCGCTCTGCCGCCGGCCGAGCCGCAGTATTTGCAGGAGAAACAACAGGCCAGAGTGATCTCCCAGACGCAATGACGCAGGTAGTAATTCATACGTTCTCCTGCCCCTCTTTTTTCTTCAAAGAACGACCGCATTCCGGGCAGAACCAAAACTCAGGCTGAATTACACAGCCGCAACTCGGACAATAAAGCCGGTCTTCAGGTTTCGTATCCTGCTCCGTCGTCTGCTGTTGCGCCTGCATCTGCTGCTGCTTCTGCATCTGCTGCTGCATCGAAATAAACCCGGCACCGTTTGCCATCTGCGCAGGTCCCGCATACACGAGCATGATCGGCGTATGGTTCTGCCGATTCGAACTCCAGTAATCCGGTCCGGCATAGACTGCCTGCATCGAGCGCACTGCGATCAGCTCCTCCTCCGTCGGTCTTCTCCGCTTAGGCTGCTTATCGGCAGCATCTGCTTCATTTTCGGTCTCGTCCGGGGTCTCCTCGCTGTCGGCGGACGTCTGCTCTTCATCCGTCGCCTCGGGATTTTCCGTATAGTCGAGCTCATCCATCATTCCCGGCCCGGCATACACCTCTACCATCTCCGGATCGTCCTCGTCGGGGCCGGTGAATCCGCCCATTTGCCCGGGGCCGGCGTAAACGCGCTTCATCTTTCCTCTGGAATCCCCGTTATTCGGGTATTTTTTGTCTTTCAGATCATCGAACAGTCCCATATTGGCTCCTTCCCTCTTCCGGCGTGCCGCCGGTTCAACTTCATCATATCATACATTCGCGCCGTGAACAATCCCAATCCCCCCGGGCTTGACAAAGACATTTTCCGAAATATACTATTGTTCGGCATCAATATCGAATTCAGGGAGGAACCTATGAAAAAGACTCTTTTGCTGCTTTTGCTCATGATCGCACTGTGCGCATGCCTCGCGTCCTGCGGGGACGACGAAGACAAGGACCGCAAAAATTCTTCCGGCAGCGGAACAACCACCGTAACCAAGGCGCCGACGCCCACCGAGGCCGAGGAGGAGCCGACACCTGTCCCGACAGAGCCTGTCGCCGTGACGATCGCTTTCACGGAGACCTGGGGCGATCTGACTGTGGGCGTGCCCGAGGGCTGGACATTCCGCAAGGGCGACGCGTTCGACGATACGGACACCCGATTCTGCTCCGTGAAGAAGTCGGACTTCAAGTATTTCGATCTCAAGATGGAAAATGAGTCCACTGCCACGCAGAAGTACGAATACAACAAAAACACCTATACCAACGAACAGAAAGATATTACCGTCACATACGGCGACATCGCCTGGACCGGTTTCCAGTACAGCGACGGCTGGGGCGGATACGGCTTCGAGCTGATCGCGACCGTGGGCGACAAGCCCGTTCGCGTCTCCTCCTGCGGTTTTCAGTTCGACAGCGAGGAGGCCAAGGCAGTGCTCGGCTCCCTCGTGATTCGGTAAAAAACGCGCCATAAAACCTCGAAATAAAGACAAAGCTGATGCGCTCAGAAAGGCATCAGCTTCTTTTTGTTTTTATTGACAGTCTTTTTGCGATAAAGTATAATAGATACGATGGCGGAAAATAGTATTTTTCCTATGGATCAAACATCAAATTAGAGAAAGGTTTGGTACTTACTATGAACAACATTCCTGTAGTAAAACTCGGTATTGTTGCCGTAAGCCGCGACTGCTTCCCGATCGTTCTGTCCGAGAAGAGACGCGCTGCTATCAAGGCGGCTTACAAGGGCGACCTCTATGAGTGCCCGGTAACGGTTGAGAACGAGCTTGATATGCTCAAGGCCGTTGAGGACGTGAAGAAGGCGGAGTGCAACGCGCTCGTTGTCTTCCTCGGCAACTTCGGTCCTGAGACTCCCGAAACTTTGATCGCAAAGAACTTTGACGGCCCTGTAATGTTTGTTGCCGCAGCAGAAGGCGACGGCGACATGATCAACGGCCGCGGCGACGCATACTGCGGTATGCTGAACTGCTCCTACAACCTCGGAATGCGCCACCTTAAGGGCTATATTCCGGAGTACCCGGTAGGAACTGCTGATGACATTGCGAAGATGATCGGTGAATTCGTTCCGATCGCTCGCGCCATCATCGGTGTTAAGAACCTTAAGATTATTACCTTCGGACCTCGTCCGCAGGACTTCTTCGCCTGCAACGCTCCGATCAAGGGTCTCTATGAACTCGGTATTGAGGTTGAGGAGAACTCCGAGCTTGACCTCTTTGTAGCTTACAAGGCTCATGCAAATGATCCTCGTATCCCGGCTGTCTGCGAAGACATGGCCAAGGAGATGGGCGAGGGCAAGTACTATCCTGAGATGAGCGCACGCATGGCACAGTTCGAGCTTACGCTCCTTGACTGGGCTGAGCAGCACAAGGGTGCCCGCAAGTATGTGGCATTTGCCGACAAGTGCTGGCCTGCATTCCCGGAGACCTTCGGTTTCGAGCCTTGCTACGTAAACAGCCGTCTCGCAAGCCGCGGTATTCCGGTATCCTGCGAGGTTGATATCTACGGTGCTCTCTCCGAGTACATCGGCGCTTGCGTAACCGGCGATGCAATCACCCTTCTTGACATCAACAACTCCGTTCCTCAGTACATTTACGACGAGGACATCAAGGGCAAGTATGATTACAAACTTACCGATACCTTCATGGGCTTCCACTGCGGTAACACCCCGTCCTGCAAGATGTGCAGCGACCGTGCGATCAAGTATCAGCTCATCCAGCACCGTCTCCTTGAGCCGGAAGGAAGCGAGCCTGATTTCACGAGAGGAACTCTCGAGGGCGACATCGCAGCAAGCGACATCACCTTCTATCGTCTGCAGTGCAACAGCGACGGCGAGCTTGTTTCCTACATCGCTGAGGGCGAGATTCTCGACGTACCTACCCGTTCCTTCGGTGGTATCGCAATCTTCGCTATCAAGGAGATGGGACGCTTCTATCGCCACGTACTCATCCAGAAGAGATATCCTCACCACGGTGCGGTAGCCTTCGGTCACTGCGGCAAGGCTCTGTTCGAGGTATTCAAGTTCCTCGGCATCAAGGACATTGCTTACAACCAGCCGAAATCGCTTCCTTACCCGACCGAGAATCCCTGGGCATAATTTTCGGTCCCCCGAAGCCTGAAGGGTCTCTGTTATCAGAGAAATATCCGAAAGCCGGTTGCCGCCTTCAGCGCGGTAACCGGCTTTTTTCTCTTGACGTTTGCGACCATATGTGCTAGTCTAACTATATAGGAACTCTGTAATTCGTTAATTTAATAAAGGAGATACAACTATGGATCAAGGTATTTTGCTCGGCGAAATCGAAGGAAGATTTGCAGATATCATTTGGGAAAAAGCGCCGATCTCCAGTTCTGCCCTCGTAAAGATCGGAGCTGCTGAATTCAACTGGAAACGGACGACCACGCACAATGTCATTCGCCGTCTGACCGCTAAGGGGCTGTTCAGTCGCGATGAGAACGGTATCGTTTCCCCGATGATTTCCAAGGAAGACTTCCAGGCATTGCAAAGTCGCCGTTTCGTCGACATCGTCTTTAACGGTTCACTTCCCATGTTTGTTTCCGGCTTCGTAAAGAACAATACCCTTTCCGAAGATGATGTCAAACAGATTCTCACCTTACTCGGAAAATGATTATTTCGCTATAACTGACCGAGAATCGATTACTGTTTTCTAACTTAAAGTACCTCAACGGGAGTTTACTATGCCGGTGCGTTTATTTCTGCTGATCTTAGCTATCAGTTTTCAATCAGTAGTTATTATTCTCTGCACATTGCTTTTTCGAAAGATATCGAACAGGCGCTGTAATCGTGCCATGTGTTTTCTTTGGACTCTTGTGGCTGTGCGTCTTTTATTGCCGATTTCATTCGCATCACATAAGGCCGGAATACCAAACCCCGCGAATTATTTAACCGCTGAATATGAAGTTGCCGCGCAAGCTGACCGACATGCATCAGCTGACAACACAATCAGTAATCAGCACATTTCCGATTTACCGATTCCCGTTTCGAACACTGCTGATTTTTCAAACACTGCTCATACGCCCCTTTTGATTATCATTCGAACTGCTTCCTTCATATGGATTCTTGGAGTTCTGTTTTTTTGTGTATACAACATAATTGCGTATATAAAACTTCGCGTAAAGTTATCGGAAAGCATTTCCGAAGACAATATCATGCTTTGTGACCATATTCACATACCGTTTGTTTTCGGATTATTTCGCCCGAGGATATTCATTCCCTCAAATCTAGCAGGCGACTCTCGTCGCGACGCGATTGCTCATGAATCAGTTCATCTGAACCGAAAAGACAATCTGCTCAGATTTCTGTATATCTGCGCACTGGCTCTTCACTGGTTTAATCCATTCGCTTGGATTGCTTTTCGTACTTTTGACCGGGATCTTGAACTGGCCTGCGACGATTCCGCAATATCGTCGATGACGAAAGAAGAGAAGGATAGTTATGTCAATACGCTTCTCATGTTAAGCTGTTCTGGTAACCGCAATGCCCTAATCCATATTTCAAGTTTTTCGAACGGTCTCGTCAGGGAACGACTTGTAAATATACTCTCCCCTCAAAAAAGCAGCCGTGGCGCGGTTATTGCGTGTTTAACCATCGGTGTTGTAGTCTTTTCAACTTCGTTGATTACACATGCGCACGAAAACGTCTCTGTTGTTTTCGAAAATGATACCCTGCAGGCTCTTCGTCAGGATTATCCTCAATATTTCAATCTTCCGACGGAAGGCGGGCTCACCGTTTTTGTATCGGAACCGATTTCCGGAGAGTATCGCTGCGCTTTGGTTGCCGGTTCGAATCTCCATCCGGCAAATGCTGACCTTCTGACATTTCGAAACAACGGCGTCGATCCGGAAGCCATGAATGCTATTCTGAGCACCTATGACATCTCTCAAGAAAATATACACATTCAACCGGTCATCGATCTGCTCTCCAGCTACAGCGGTGGACTGAACACGGTGGAAGGGCAAACAGATTCAGTGGTTTTCGAGCGGCTTCAACAACGTCTTCTAAAAGACTGAACCATTGATTCAGCATACAACGGCATCTTATCGAATTCTCTTGACATTGCAGACCACTTGTGTTAGTTTATATGTAGACTAATGCAAGTGGTCTACTTTGAAAGGAGGGCACTATCATGTGTAACAAGAATATTTCTTCGGCCTACCGCTGTATTAGCGTTTTACTATTACTATTACAATAATACGAACAATTACTGTGACCGAAAATACTTCAATCCTTAAGGAGGCCTATATGATATCCACACCGAAACACTCTATTCCGCATATCAGCAGAACAACACTCGCAATGATCTTGACAGGCATTCTCAGCGTTATCACTGTATTCACAATCATCAAGGACACTCATGCAGGTAGTGCTAAATCAGGATTACTGGACAGTCTGCACCGAGATTATCCTCAATACTTCAATCTTCCGACGGAAGACGGGCTCACCGTTTTTGTATCGGAACCGATTTCCGGAGAGTATCGCTGCGCTTTGGTTGCCGGTTCGAATCTCCATCCGGCAAATGCTGACCTTCTGACATTTCGAAACAACGGCGTAGATCCGGAAGCCATGAATGCTATTCTGAGCACCTATGACATCTCTCAAGAAAACATACACATTCAACCGGTCATCGATCTGCTCTCCGGCTACAGCGGTGGACTGAACACATTGGAAGGTCAAACAGATTCCGCCGTCTTAAAACAATTGAGAGATCTTATCATTAACTGAAGTCTTAAGTATTTGGGGCTGTTATAAAAGTCCTGAAATAGGAGCAGGCCACCAGGCTTTAGAACTTTGGTAACCTGCTCCTGCGTTTTTTGAATTGTTTTTTCTGTCGTGATAGAAATCCCTTGCGTTCGTCCGTACACTAACAAGCCGGCTCTCGCCGACCGCTTGTTTCTTAAGCGTTCTGCTTCACAAACGAACATCGTAAAGCCGGTTGCCGCGCACAGCGGCAACCGGCTTTTTCGTTCTTGAGGTTGGGACCATTCGTTTTTCACCGTAACCGCATCTCCCACACGACGCAAAATGCCAGAAGCAACAGCATCAACACTGAGACGATCTTCCCGGCCTTGCCGCTGAAAAGCCGGTCCGCGCACGGTTTCATGACTTTGAAGAAAAAGAGTGCGAGCAGACCGAACGCCACGCTGCTGATGACGCAGATTCTACCCTGATAGTTGAGCGGCCATTCCCTGTATGACCACAGCTCGGTGTGCCAATGCCACTCCAAAATATATGACACCGCCAGTTCCACCGCCGTCGTGACCAGCGCGCTCCCTAAAAAAAGAACCGCCGCATTATGAAACCGGTGAAACAGGATGTACAAAATCAGCATCCCGAATCCGTAGATCGGGCACATCGGAAGATGCAGCACTCCGCGGTCCGAGTAATACCCTAACGTAATATACACACATATGATTTCATAGAGCCATCCGATAAATGCCGCTGCCATAAACAACAGCAGGTACTTTGTCAGTCCGTAATATGCTTTCTTTGCCATTTGCTCCCCCATTTTCCGCAGTTTGCGCGCCGTTTCCGACAGGAAAAGTATACCATATCGGCCCTCCCGTGTCATCGGAAAATGATTCCCGCTCTTTTGTCGGAAATCCTTGCATTTCTTCTCTTCTATGCTACAATTTAAGGAGGATAATATAGCCTTTTGTATTCATTCGGAGGGTTGTCATGTTTGAAAATAAAAGAGGAAGCCTCCGCAGCGGGATCACGAATTTCTCAATCTGCTGCCTGGCTTCCCTGATCTACTGTCTCGGCGTTAACTTTTTCATTTTGCCCGGCGGACTGTATTCCGGCGGGTTTACCGGCATTTCGCAGCTTCTGTCGCTGCTGGCTGTCGGCACGCCGCTTGAGCCATACAACATCAAAGGCGCATTGTATTTTCTTCTGAACATTCCGATCGTCATCCTGGGCTGGCGTGTGCTCGGCCGCAAGCCGATGCTCAAGGCCGGTTTTACGATCATCTTGGAGAGTACGTTGATGTCCTTCCTTCCGATCCCGAAAGAGCCGATCATCTCGGACGCCCTTACGAACACGATTATCGGCGGTTTCTTCGAGGGCATCGGCAGCGGACTTCTCTATATCGGCTTCGGCTCCGGCGGCGGCACGGACATCATCGGCATCGTAATGAGCCAGAAATTCCGCTCCTTGAGCGTCGGAAAAGTCTCTCTCGCCGTGAACATCGTCGTATACTCGGTCTGCGCCATCGTCTTTAATCCCGAAGTGGCCGTGTATTCCATCATCGCCGCATTCTGCTGCTCACTGATCATTGACAAGATTCATCTGCAAAACCGCGCTGTGACTGTCAACATTTTCACAAACCATGAGCGCGAGATCGGGGACTGGATCCGCGACAATATCGACCGTAGTGCCACGGTCTTCACCGGCACCGGCATCTACTCCGGCGCGGAGCGAAAACTACTGATCAGCGTCATGTCGGAATATGAATACCACCGGCTGAAACATGCGCTGCCCGACCTTGACTCTTCGGCATTCGCCAACATCTATCCGTCCGTAGGCGTCCTCGGAGACTTTGAAAAGCGATTGTCTTAAGCGTTTCGCCGTTTTCTCCGAACCGTGACGGCAACAATCACACCGACAACGATCATACAGCCGACGGCCGACAGTATCCAAAGCCGGGGTACGCTCGATTTCGTCTCATTTTTCGATGAATCCCGCGTCACCGCTTCTGTGGGCGTCGGCTCTTTCGTATCCGCGGAATCCCATGTTTTCTGCCCGTCCTGATAAATCCTGTTTGCTTTCACCGTGCGCGCGTCCGACACCTCGCCGCTCAGCACAGCCGCAAGCAGCTCTTCCGCCGATCCGGTCTGACCGATATACAATACGGGTTCATCCGGATTCAGCACAACCACGGCTGTCTCGCCCTTTTTAAGCGCTACGCCGGTATACTCATTTCTCGTAGCTTCCTTTGAGGCTATCGTGTCAAACACTCCGCACCGAAACGATACCGTCATATCCTTGTCCGCGGTGATCACGGCATAATATGTCTCCGTCCTCGGAAAATCAAACCACAACTCTCCCTTCGAGCCGTACGTCGCGCCGACGGTGTGCCGTTCCGCCGCGAAGGAACATTTGACGCCGTCTCCGTCGAAGACTGCATTTCCCTGTGCATCGCTGACCCGGACCGGCACACCCGGATCGACGATCCAATAGCCGTACTCACTGCGGCAGTCCCTAAGTATGGTGCCGTCTCCGATGGCGTCCAATGCGGCGAGATACATTTCCGGCGCATGCGCAGCCGCAAAATTACCGGCAGTCCTGCCCACGGTTCCGCCGTCCCCGAAGCCGCTCAAAAATGACGAGATCATCGAATTTCCGGGGTTATTAGCCGCATTCTCGCCGCCGATGATCGCCGAACGGACAGCATTTTGCATGGTCTTCACATAGATGATCGGCGAGAGTACGGTGTCTGTCAGCGTCGCGATCCGACGGTCCGCAGTGATGATGTCGACGGCCTCCAGCGGATACTCTTTTCCGTCGACCGCCGCGTAGCGACGGAAACCTTTTGAAACGTTCTCGTAATACGCATTATAATCGTCCGTGTGAATCGAGGTCGGCAGAAGAAGTGTCGTGCCGAATCGGCCGTATCCCCACGCTCCCGGGGCGACTTTCGGCACCGGATCCGCGGGATGCACAAAGGAGAAGATATTGCCGTACAGCGCTTCCCCGGCCTCCTGCGTCCGCTTGGTCGTCAGCGGGCACGCAAAGCAGTAACCGTAGATATCGTCAGGAGCGGCAGCGCCGAGCTTTCCTTCCGACGCCAGCTTGTCCAGATCGGCCGCCGCCAGATTGCTCACGGCAGCGCCCCTCGAATAGCCGGTCACGAGCACGGAAACATTCTTCCCCGCAGGAACCGTTTCGATATATTTTTGAAGGTCCTTCACCAAAAGATCGGCCGCCGATCGGAATCCCTCGTGGTCGTCGGACAGCCCCAGTGTAAAGTTCCCGGCCCACTCTTCTTTGTAATTGCCGCCGCGAACTACAGCCACGATCAGGACCTCATCATCCGCGATCGTACGCATGCCGTACGCGTACCCGATGGTGTCCGGTCCCGGCACTCCGTAATGGACCGTCGAATCGTCATAGCGAATACTCAGGCGATCGAACAGCCGGAGCAGATCCGACGCATCCGACTCCTTTCCGACACCAAATCCGGAAAATGCCATCCGCATCGCCAGTCTGGCGAGATCCGCGTTCATCTCGTACGATGTCCCTGAGAAAAAACTGTCGCTGTAGTAGAATTCATACTCCGCGTCAGTGACATCGCTGCAGATTCCGGTGGTCCGATACGGCATCGTGTCTTCAATCTCCTCCGCGTACGCCGTGCGCAAAAAAACGGCGCAGAGCAGGAAGACCATGACTATACACAGTCTCTCTGTTTTGCACCGCAACTGTTTCATAATTCACCGCCGTTCCTGCCGCCTCTCGGGTGGTCTTTCGTAGTATCCTGTCATCGGCAATGACACGCATACCCTCGCAAAAGATATTGCACTAAAAAGAGTTGTTTCTTCGTCTCCGCGCTTGTCGTCTCGCGCTTGCGGATATCATCCAGAGCCCGCAGGCACGTGTAGCGGTCGCAATCGGAGATCTCCTCCATGCCATCCGGCACCGGCTCCATCGCGACAAATGCCAGCAAGCGCAGAAGCACCTTCTCATTGATCTCCGCGTTCTCACCGCCTTCCTCTCCCAGAAGACACGTCAGATCCAGGATCATCTTCTTCACGTCGGCGGTCGTATACTCCTCCCCCATCGCGCCGAGAAGCGGCGCGTCATCCTCGCCGATATTTTCCAAATACAGTTCCACAGCGTCCATTCGCTCTAACTCCCGTCCGCCCGCAGGCTAATCTCACGGCAAAGGCATTCTCGGTGTTCCCGATGTCGGATCGGGCATCCCGCCCGGGCCGTACGGCGGCATCGTCTGCTGACCCATCGGTTGCCCCATTGGCTGTCCCATCGGCTGCCTCATCATCTGCTGTTGCGCCATCTGCTGTTGCATCTGCATCATCTGCTGCTGAAGCATCTGATTTTCCGCCAGCTGTCGCTGCATCGTCGCAGCCTCCTGGCGCTTGGCCGCCAGCTGTTCCTCATAAACATCCGCAAAATAAGGATTGTACTGAACCGACATGTCATCCGCGTGGTCCATTTCCGGGTTCGGAGAAGTCGGCATTCCGGGTTGCATCGGCATCTGCTGCATCGGCATCGGGGCCGGAGTCTCCGGCGCTGTCGTCTTGCGGTACATTTTCCGCATGCCCTTGAACGCCAGTATTGAGAAGATGATACCGATGAAAGTCGTCATCATCTCACCGGCGCGAAGGTAATCGACGGTCACTGCCAAGCAGGCCACAAAAACGATAGCCAAAGCCGCTGTCACGGCAAAACATATCAGTCGTCTCATACGATTGCGTGCAATCCGCACTCCTCCTTTCTCAAAAGTCTCTCCATACACACTTTTCGAATCGTCATCAAAACAGAATCGGGGCTGCCGAAGCAGCCCCGTACTCTTCCTTTCAACCGTGTGCCGAAGTACGCCGTTCTCTCTGCGTTCCCTCAGAATCCGGTGATCGCATACCGTGCGTTTCTCCGACGAAGTACTTATTTCTTCATGAAAAATCTGCCGACAGCGATCAAAATGCAAGTGCCCACAACACCGCTGATGATCTCGCCGATAAGGTTGGTCGCCGAGAAGCCGATCAGACCGAATACGAAACGGCCTACAAAGCCACCGACAAGACCGAGGATGATATTCACGAGAAGACCGTTCTTACCACCGCCCATGAAGCAACCTGCGAGAAAACCGCAGAGCGCACAGATTGCAAGAGTAATAACCCAGTGCAGCATATTTACTACCTCCGATTCAATTATTATCGCGCGTTTTCGCACGCCCTTTCAGTTTTGTTCCTCTCGGAACTGAAGTCATCATATCACGTTTCACACCGAAAATCAATACATCCGGAGTAGAAAAAGTAAATTTAATTTACATTTAATCTTTCTAATCTTCTCTTAATCTTGTCCCTCGGGCGCTCCGCCTCCCAAAAGCCCGGCCAGCCCGAACTCCTCAAGCTCCTCCGCGAAGGCCTGCGCCTTGCGCTCGCTCTCACTGCCAAAGGACGCATCGACATTTTTCCGGATTCTGTCTCTGCGAAACAACACCGTGCCGAACAATCGTCCGATCCAGAAGAACGGAAGAAGGAACGGCATCCTGCGAAGCGTCGGATATTGGTTTTTCATCTTCTTGAGCGGCGGGAACATTTTCCGAAGCACCGTGCGGAACTTCGACTCGCTTCCGCGCTCCTGCCTGTCGATTGCCATGAGGATCTGTCGGCTGCGCTCCTCCAAAAGCCCGTCGGAGAGCGACATCTCGAACAGCTGCCCGCTCTTTGACGTCATCTCGCGGCCCTCCATCCAGTCGGAGACCGCAGTCTGTGCGATATCGGCGAACTTTTCGAGGTCCATTGTCCGAAGTCCCCGCCGGTATGCGTCCTCGTCGGTCACCCGCCTGCGCAGATAATACAGATCGATCAGGTTGCGCAATATACCGCCTTCCAGCGCAAAATGCTTCGCCATGTGCGCCACGGCGTAGAGCATGTCGGTCTCTGCGTTCCAAACGAAGCGGTGCTCTCCGTCTTTGTTCGATGCGATGGAAAATCCGTCGCCGAAGTACTTCCATTGTCCCACGTAGCGCGGATCCACCGTCCTCTTATGGAACTCAATCTTCAGCCGCCCATTCTTGACCCAAGTCAATTCATGCTCGGTGTCAGCCAAAAAGGAGTACCCCATCGCGGTCATCACTCTCTCGATCGCGGGATATTGCTCCGGTCGGATCAAAACGTCCGCATCGGACATATAACGGTATTCCGGCTTCGGATAGAGATAACGAAACGTCGTTCCTTTGAGCGGAAGATGATCTACCCCTTCCGCCTCCAGCGCCGTAAAGATCGCCTTGAGTTCCTCCTGCTGTGAACGCCCGATACGCAGTTCCTGCAGAGCGTCCAGTTGTAGCAGCTTCATGATCTCCGAAGTGATTGTCGCTTTTGAGACCCGAATTCCCTGCGAAAGCATGACGGAGACATGGAATTTTCTGCCGATTCCGACAATCTCTTCCCAATCCGAGTCGTCGGGAACCGTATACGGTTCGCCGGTCAGGCACGACCGCACCAGCATGAGAACTGTCATCTGAGACTGATTCATAGGATGCTTTCCCTTTCGAAGACTCTGTGCGACGTCCCTGCCCTTCGTCCCCCGCTTTATGTGATGATTACATGCGAAGCATTAGTTCCTCCTCGATCACTTCGCCGCCGCGGATATAGTGCCGCGGCACACGCTTGCTGACCGCGCAGGTCAGCTCGTACGGAATGGTTCCTGCTAGCTCGGCCATGCGCTCGATCGGATTGTGCGCCCCGAAGATTTCAATCTCCGAGCCAATCCCGACGTTCGGTTTGTCCGTCAGATCGATCATGCACATGTCCATGCAGATCTTGCCGCGCTGCGGCGCCGGCCCGTCAGCCGTCATCAGGCTGCACCGATTGGACAGGCAACGGAAGAAACCGTCGGCGTACCCGTACGGCAGAACGCCGATGCGCTCCGCCCCCGTCGTCTTATAAATGCCGCCGTAGCTGATCGCCGTTCCGGCGGGATAAATCTTGATCGTCGAGACGTTGGTCTTCAGTGTCATCACCGGCCGAAGCGACAACTCCTCCGCAAAATCACCGTAGCCGTACAGAAGCAGTCCAGGGCGGACCATGTCGAGATACGTCTGCGGATATCGCGCCACCGCGCCCGTATTTGAACAATGGCGCAGCAAAAACTTGTGCCCGCTTCGCTCCTCGACGCCGCGGATCACGTCCGTAAACAGCTTAAACTGGTGCTCCGTGTAAGCCTTCGCCTCATCGCCCGGCTCGTCCGAAACCGCAAAATGAGTAAAGATCCCCTCAGCGTCAAGTCCCGGCATGGAAACCGCTTCGCATATGCCTTCTACTCCTGTAGAAAATAGGTCGTTGTCACACAGATAACCAAGCCGCGACATGCCCGTGTCGACCTTGATGTGAATGCGCAGGGTTTCCCCTAAGCGCGTCGCCTCCTCTGAGTACTCGACCGCCTTCGCCTTGCATGTCACGGCCTGCGTGATGTCATACTCAAGAAGACGTCCGACCTGCTCCTTCGGCGTGTGCCCGAGGATCAGGATCGGCATCGTAATTCCGTTGACGCGAAGCTCCATCGCCTCGTCGATGCTGCTGACCGCAAGGTAGTCCGCACCCTCCTGCTGGAGCGTGCGCGCCACGACAACCGCACCGTGCCCGTAGGCATCCGCCTTCACGACGCCCAAAAATTTAACGCCCGCACCGACTCGTGCGCGCAGCGTACGATAATTGTGAACCAATGCATCCAGATCGATCTCCGACCAGGTTCGTACCAATGTAGATTCCATGATGCCCGCCTCACCTTCTTTCACTTCTTGCATAATAGCACAAAACAGCAAACCACGCAACCGCAGCGACACATAAAGCGGCACAATAAAAGGAAGTCACCGCGTGCCTCCCTCTTTGTAAACCCTTGCAAATTAGGTAATTTTTGAAATTAGGGCTCATTTTCCGATCAACCGAACGATATCGGCCTCATCGGCGCCCTGATACAACCCGCGGACATGCTCGATGATCTTTCGGCGCGACTCCGCCGGGTCTTCCCGGTAAGCCGACGTCACAGCCTCGTACCCCCAGATCGTCTCCGGCGGGAACGGAATGGAAACCGCCATGCCGTACTGTTCGCCGCGCTTGTTCTCACGCCTGCGAAAGCCCGCGATCACGAGATAGAGCTGCATCTGAAGACCCGTGAGGATCCCCGGAAAATTCTTCTCGCCGCCCTTGCCGAAGCCGGCCTTCTTCTTCAGATCCGTCGCCAGGATAAGATCGTCGCGGAACACGGTGTCGCCGTTCCCGTCCTCGCCGATGTAAAAGTCCATGATCTTCTTCTCGCGCCGGCTTGCCAGACCGTCCTGCCAGCGGGCGTCGAAATCATAGCCGTTCCGGCGGAAATTCACAAACTTCGGAAGCCACTCCCGGCTGATAAATCCCGCCTTGCCGTCGAAGAATTTGCCGTACGCGATCTTACGGTCGGCGGCGATGATCTCGCGCCATTCCCAGGGATCTTCCGCCGGGTCGCCCGTCCACCAGAATGCCGCCGAGGTTTTCTCCTCCACGGAAAACCCTTCGACTTCATTTCGAAACAGCGGCAGAAAACCGATCCGCTCGACGCGCTCTGCCAGTTCCTTCCACGAGCGGATCCGATCGGGATCTCTCCGGCCGCAGCCGCGCATTACCCATTCTCCGTTTTCCACATGTGACATAGCGTATCCCGCTCCTATCCTTCGGAAGTCTTAATCAGCTCCTCAACGGCCTTGCGCACGTCCGCCATATCGGCCGTCGGCTCAAATCGTGCGACCACGTTGCCGGCACGATCCACCAAAAACTTGGTGAAGTTCCATTTGATGTACGCAAGTTCACCGAATTTGCGGTTGTTGAGATCCGTGAATTTCTTGAGAGCCGCATTCTTCAGGCCCTTGCCGAAGCCCTGAAACGGCTTCTCCGTCGCCAGATATACGAACAGCGGCTCGGCATTCTCTCCGTTGACTTCGATCTTCGCAAACTGCGGGAACTCGGTTCCGAACTTGAGCGTACAGAACTGATGGATCTCCTCCTCCGTTCCGGGCGCCTGGTTCGCAAACTGATTGCACGGAAAATCAAGGATTTCCAATCCCTCATCCCGCAAGTCCTTATACATCGCTTCCAGCGGATCATAGTGCGGCGTAAAACCGCAACCGGTAGCCGTGTTGACGATCAACAGCACCTTTCCCTCATAGTCTTTCAGACTCACTTCATTGCCCGCTCTGTCCTTTACCGTAAAATCATACACATTTGCCATCACGATCACTCCTTTTTCTCATCGATTGGTTTCCATGTTTCGCAAAGCCTTGTAGGTCAGCTCGTACAAGGTTTGAAATTCCTCCGGGGTCAGCCCGACGCGCTCCGCTATTGCTGCCGGAATGCCTGCCGCCCGCTCCTTCAGTTTTCTTCCGTCCTCCGTGATCGTCAGCGTCAGAAGCCGCTCGTCTTCCGCAGCCCGCGCTCTCGTCAGGAAGCCTGCCTGCTCAAGACGTTTGAGCACCGGCGTCAGCGTACCGTAATCCAGGTGAAGACACTCCGCCAGCTCCCTCGAGGACGCCGTCCCTCTCTCCCACAGTACCATCATTGTAATATACTGCGTGTACGTGAGATCAAGCTCCTTCAAAAACGGCCCGTACTGCCGCACAAGCTCTTTCGAGCACGCGTACAGGGGAAAACACACCTGATTACAGAGTTTCAATTGTTCGTAATCACTGCTCTTTTTCAATGGAATACTTCCTTCGTTTGATTGCGCACTATTTACTTGCGCACAATCAATATAGCATGAATACTACCTGTTGTCAACAGGAAAATACAAATCCGTTTCCCGCTTTTTGGGTCAACACACCGCAAATACACAGTTTCAGACATTTTTCCGAAAACAATGGCCATTGTTAAGTTTTTCGCTTTTTGCTACTCTGATAACAACACAGTAAAAGTCTCAAGATCAGGGAGCGTCGACTCCCGGCTAAGAATGCGGAGGCATTTATGGAGAAGAAAAAACAATACCCGAAGTCACGCCTCGGATGGCTTTGGGAAAACATGGAAGGCAAGCATTCACTCTTCATCGTAGCGCTGATCGGCACCGCCGTGTACAACGTGCTTCAGCTTGTCGTGCCTCATTTTTCGGGCAAACTCGTCAAACTCTTCCAGCAGGTGGAGAGCGAAGGCCTGAGTCTCACGGACAACAAGAGCACCTTCTACAATCTGATCTTTCTGATGGTCGGCCTGACGCTGTTGCGCGTTATCATCGTTTATCTCGACTGTATGGCGTACGAGCGGGTTTCTCAGGGTACACTGTACCGGATCCGCAACTTCCTGTATAACAAGATCCAGCGCCAGGACATGAAGTTTTACAGCACATACCGCACCGGCGACCTGATGACCCGCGTGACCGGCGACCTCGATGCCGTGCGCCACAACATCGCCTGGGTCATCCGCTGCATCGTGGAGTCCCTGACACTGTATCTGTCGGCGGCAGTCTACTTCTTCACGATCGACTGGCTGCTCGCGCTGTGCGTCCTCTCCCTCTCGCCGTTTATATTCCTCATCGTATTCCGGTTCCGCAAGAAGGTCGCGCCGATGCACAAAGCGCTCCGCGAGAAACTCGCCGGGATGAATACCGATGCGCAGGAAAACATCTCCGGAAACCGCGTGGTCAAAGCGTTTGCCCGCGAGGAATACGAGAAGGAGCACTTCGATAAGACCAACCGGGACTACCGCGACACAAACATCAAAACGCAGAAAGTCTGGCTTCGCTTCTTCCCGTTTGTTGAGTTCATCGCCAATGCGCTCCCGGTCATCCTGCTCTTGGTCGGCGGTATGTTCATCATCAACGGCCGGATCGACATGGGCGATTACGTCTCATTTTCCCTCCTGATCTGGGCGATCGCGAACCCGATGCGAATGATGGGAAACATCATGAACGAGTTCCAGCGCTTCAGCGCCGCCTCCGACAAGATCATGGAGATCTACTACTCCGAGGCAGAGATCGTCGATCATCCCGATGCGATCGCGCATCCGGAGCGTTTTGAGGGCAAGGTCGAGTTCGACCATGTCAGTTTTCAATATGAAGACGGCAAGCTGCCCGTTCTTAAGGATATCACCTTCACCGCGGAACCCGGCGAGACCGTCGCCATCATCGGTGAGACCGGCTGCGGCAAGACCTCGCTGATCCAGATGATCCCTCGGTTCTACGAACCCAACTCCGGTTCGGTCTGCGTGGACGGCGTTCCCGTGGAAAATTATAAGCTGACCGACCTTCGCAAGAACATCGGTCTCGCCACGCAGGACGTATTGCTGTACTCCGACACGATCGAGGGCAACATCTCCTACGGCGCCATGACTCTGAGCGCCGAAGAAGTCGAAAAATACGCCCGCTACTCCGCGGCGTCCGACTTTATCCACCACATGCCGGAAGGCTATGACACCATCGTCGGTGAGCGCGGCGTCGGTCTCTCGGGAGGCCAGAAACAGCGTATCTCGCTTGCCCGCGCACTCGCGATCAAACCCTCCATCCTCATTCTCGACGACACGACGTCGGCCGTGGATATGGAGACGGAGAAACAGATCCAGCACAGTCTGCGCAATCTTGATTTTCCGTGCACGAAGATCATCATCGCGCAGCGTATCTCCACGACCAAATTCTGCGACAAGATCCTCGTCTTAAAGGACGGTCGGATCATAGAGTCCGGCAACCACAGAGAACTGGTCGAAGCCAACGGTTACTATGCGGAACTCGTGAAGCTTCAGCTCGGCGAGTCCGTGGTCAGCGCGTGAAAGGGGGTGTCGGAAAATGGCTGAAAGAAATACCTACAAACAGGATGAACGGCTTGACGAACCCTTTAACATAAGGCATCTCCTGCTCGCATCCGCATACATTAAGAAATACCTTCCGAAGATGATCCTCGCACTCCTGATCAGTGCTGCCGGAGGCGCGATCGCGCTGCTCAGCCCGATCATCACGCAGAAGGCGATCGATGACGCGATCCCGAACGCAAACAAGAGTTTCCTGTTCATGCTGGGCGGCCTTCTGGTAGGCGTGTTCGTTGTCAGCATCATCCTCGGACTGCTTCGCTCGAACCTGATGATCCACGTCTCGCAGAGCATCATTTACGACATCCGCAAGGATCTGTTCGCACACCTTCAGAAGCTTCCGTTCCAGTACTACGACGACCGGCCTCACGGCAAGATCCTGATCCGTGTCGTCAACTACGTGAACTCCGTTTCGGATATGCTCTCGAACGGTCTGATTAACGTCGTCCTGGAGATGATCAACCTGATCCTGATCATCATTTTCATGATGATCGTCGACGTTCAGATGTCGCTCGTCGTCATGTGCGGCGTCCCCGTGCTGGCCGCCTTCCTCTTCTGGATCAAGAACCGGCAGCGCCGGGCATGGCAGCGCGTATCGAACAAGAATTCGAACCTGAACGCGTATCTTCAGGAAAATATCGTCGGCGCGCGCATCACACAGATCTTTGCCCGTGAAGACGAAAACGCGAAGATCTTCGCGGATCTCTCCGATGACTGCCGACAGACCTGGATGCATGCCGTTCGCTGCAACAACCTCGTATGGCCCGGTATCGATGCGATCTCCGTCTGCATCCGCGCGGCGATCTTCATCTCCGGTATGATCCTGTTCGGTCAGGGAAGCAAATCGATCGGTACCATCGTAGCGATCTCGAGTTACTCGTCCCGCTTCTGGCAGCCGATCATGAACATGGGAAATATCTTCAACAACTTTCTTAACAACATGGCGTATCTGGAGCGCATCTTCGAGACCCTCGGCGAGCCCGTTACGGTTGACAACAAACCGGACGCCGTGGAGATGCAGCCCATCAAGGGCGCGGTAAGTTTCCGCGATGTTTGCTTCTCCTACGAGCCCGGCAAAGAGATCCTGCACAAAGTATCCTTTGACGTGAAACCCGGAATGAGCGTCGCTCTGGTCGGCCCGACCGGCGCCGGCAAGAGTACGATCGTCAACCTGATCTCTCGCTTCTACAACGTGGATTCCGGACAGGTGCTGATCGACGGTCAGGACGTCTCCGATGTGACGCTTTCGTCCCTGCGAAGCCAGATGGGCATCATGATGCAGGACAGCTTCATCTTCTCCGGCACGATCAAGGACAACATCCTCTACGGAAAGCTGGATGCCACCGATGAAGAGATCCGAAAAGCCGCGAAGCTTGTGTGCGCCGACTCGTTCATCAACGGAATGTCCAACGGTTACGACACCGAGGTAAAGGAGCGCGGTTCCCTCCTAAGTCAGGGTCAGAAACAACTGATCTCCTTCGCGAGAACCGTCCTCTCCGACCCGGCGATCCTCATCCTCGACGAGGCAACCTCGAGCATCGACGTGCAGACGGAGCGTGCGCTCCAGCAGGGTCTGAACTCCATGCTGAAGGGCCGCACGTCCTTCCTGATCGCGCATCGTCTCTCGACCATCCGCAACTGCGACCTCATCATGTACATCGATGACGGCGGCATCACCGAAGCCGGCACCCATGACGAGCTGATGGCCAAGAAGGGTGACTACTATCACCTGTACACTTCTCAGTTGGAAGACATCGCATAGACAAAACAACGCCCGCCGGAGCCGATCCGACGGGCGATCTTTTTTCGGAAAATGCGATCATCAGAAGCACTTTTTGTCATGCTCCTGCTTACAGTTATTGACCTCGGGGCATTTGTAGCAGACCTCGTTGCGGCTGTACTCCCGCTCGAAGAACTCCACGACATTCGCAAGCGTCGTGTCCGCGATGTTCGTGAGCGCCTCCTCCGTCAGGAACGCCTGGTGGGACGTGACGATGACGTTCGGCATCGAGATCAGACGCGCCAGCGTGTCGTCATCGACGATATGGTTGGAATAGTCGTGGAAGAAGACGTTGGACTCCTCCTCGTACACATCGAGGCAGGCCGCGCCGATCTTGCGCTGCTTGATCCCCTCCACCAGCGCCTCCGCATCGATCAATGCGCCGCGGGAGGTGTTGATCAGCACGACGCCTTTCTTCATTTTCCCGATGCTGGCCGCATCGACCATGTGATAGTTCTCGTCCGTGAGCGGACAGTGGAACGAGATGATGTCGCTTCGCTCCCACAGCTCCTCCAGGGAAACATACTCGATACCGCTGTCATTCGCCGGGAATTTGTCGTAGGCGATCACCTGCATTCCGAACCCCCGGCAAATGTCGATAAAGATGCGCCCGATCTTTCCGGTTCCGACAACTCCCACGGTCTTGCCGTGCAGGTCAAAGCCCGTCAGGCCGTTCAGACTGAAATTGAAGTCCTTCGTGCGGATGTACGCCTTGTGGATCCGCCGGATGGATGTGAGGAGCAGCGCGATGGCATGCTCCGCGACAGCGTACGGCGAGTAGGCCGGCACGCGCACGATGTGAATCTTTTGATAGGCGTATTTGACGTCGACGTTGTTGTAGCCCGCGCATCGCAGGGCGATCAGTTTGACGTTCATCTCCACCAGCGCATCGATCACCTTCGCGTTGATATCGTCATTGACAAAGACGCAGACCGCATCACAACCCTCCGCCAGCCGGCAGGTCGCCTCTGTCAGTCGCGTCTCATAATACTTGATCTCGAATTCTCTGTTCTCGCTCGCCTTCAAAAACGAGTTTTTGTCATAATCTTTCGCATCGAAAAATGCGATCTTTATCTTTCTCATCTTGCGCCTCCCGGTTTCATGTTGTCTTCGGGTTACGGAAGCATTATACCATCATTCGCAGAAATCGTCCATGGTATACAGACCGTTCTTCTGTTTAACGATCCAGACCATCACGTCGAGTGCCCCCTGCACGAACGGTTCCCTCGACGAAACGCTGTGTTTGAATGTGACGACCTCATCCTTGCAGTTCGCAAAGATCACCTCGTGCTCGCCGAAGATATTGCCGCCCCGTACGCTGCAAATGTCAATGTCCTCCGCCGTCAGCCGACCGTTGGCCTGCGTGAGAGCGTCGCGGATCATGATCGCCGTGCCGCTGGGCGCGTCGTGTTTCTCGTTGTGATGGTACTCCACGATCTGAATGTCCGTGTCGTTGCTGACGCGTCGTACTGCGAACCGCAGCGTCTCGATGAAATCATGAAGCGCCACGCTGAAGTTCCCGGTCAGGAACACCGGCGTCTCCGTCGCCATTTTCCGAATCTTGTCCATGTCCTCCTCGGAAAATGCCGTAGTCGCGATCACCACAGGCTTGCCCGCCCTGCGATATCGCTCACAATTGTGCTCGATAAACGCTGCGGCGTTGGTGCAGTCGATGAAGACATCGCAATCCTTCGCCTGCTCGATGCCGTCGATGATGATCAGGTCGGAATGACCGCCGATCAGCTCCGCCATCCCGTGTCCGACGTAGCGGTTGCCGCTTCTCGCAATCGCATATACAACTTCGATGTCCGGTCTCGCCGCCGCTTCTTTGATGATCATTCCGCCGAGTTTGCCGGTACAACCGACTACCGCGATTTTTACCATAGTCCACTCCTTGATCCTTCGTTGAATGTTTCGTTTTCTGATGCTTCCCCGCCGCCTTCGTGGTATACTGAGTGCATACACAAAACGGTCGCGCCCGGTCCGCCGGCGCGGGGAAGGAAAAATGATGCGTATCCGGATGCTCTCCGATGTTCTGAAAACCCGATACGGCGAGAAGATCTACCGCCTCTCCCTCGAGAGCGGATGCACATGCCCCAACCGGGACGGTACGCTCGGTGTCGGCGGCTGCACGTTCTGCTCGGAAGGCGGAAGCGGCGAATTTGCCGCGCCTGCGGCGCCGATCGATGAGCAGATCGCCCGCGCGAAGGAGCTGGTCCGCAGCAAGACCCGCGGCAACCGCTTCATCGCGTATTTTCAGTCGTACACGAACACCTACGGCGACCTGACACGGCTCCGTGAGCTCTATCGCCGCACCGCCCAGCGCGACGACATCGTCATCCTCGCCCTCGGCACACGGCCGGACTGCGTCGGAGACGACGTGATCGCCATGCTCTCCGAATTGAACCGCATCAAACCCGTCTGGGTGGAATTGGGACTTCAGACCGCTGACGACGAGACCGCGGAGCGCATTCACCGCTGCTACCCTCGCAGTGTCTTCGAGGACGCCTACCGCCGTCTGAAAGCCGCCGGTCTCACGGTGATCGTCCACCTGATCTTCGGCCTTCCGGGGGAAAATGAGTCCGACATGCTCTCGTCGGTCCGCTTTCTCTCATCGCTCACCCCGCCTCCGGACGGCGTGAAGCTTCAGCTTCTCCAAATCCTGCGCGGCACGCGCATGGCGGAGGAGTTCACAGCCGACCCCTGGCCGGTGATGACTCTTCCCGAGTACGCCGACCTCCTTGTGAAAGCGCTTCGGCTGCTCCCGCCTTCGACCGTCGTTCACCGCATCACGGGCGATGGACCTAAGCGGCTGCTGATCGAGCCCGCATGGTGCGCCGACAAAAAGCATGTGCTGAACACGCTTCGCAAGGCCATCGACGATGCTTCGGAAAATGTCTGATCACTCAACGTTCAACCGATGGTGCATAATTTTCCGCGGCAGACGTAGCCGATCTTCTCGTAGCATGCGTTGGACGCAATGTAGTCGGCGTCCGTATACAGCATCGGGGTGAATCCCGCATTTTCCGCGATCTTAGTCACGTGATATACCAGGTTTTCCGCATAATGCTTCCGGCGGGCTTCCTTCCTCGTATAAACCAATCCGATGGCCGCCAGATCCCCGTTGGGATGCCAGCTGCAGCTTGCGACCGACCGCCCGGAGCCGTCTTTCCAGAAGAAATACGCGCCGTACTTCACGCCGTTTTCCGCCTTTGCGCGGTACGCCTCGAGGCTCTCGGCGTCGGCGGCAATATCCTGATGGAACAGATCCATGAACTCGACCAGCTCGTCGATATCCTTCTCCGTGCAATGGTGCAGCCCTCCGTCGGCCACAACGCCCGGCGCGATCGGTTGAAGGCAGTCGTAGGCGAACATGTTGGTGGAGACGTTTAAGGAAATCCCGTCCTCCGCCGCCCGTTTGATGAAGTATTCCGCAAGAGAATATTTCAGGTTAAACCGGTGCTCACCATCAACCAGCCCGCTCTCCTTCGCAGCGCGGTACGCATTGTCCATCTCCTCCGAAGTCGCGTCATCCGCGGTCCAAATCCATGCCGGGAACGGCTGTCCCGTAAAACAAATGATCAATCTCTCATGATCCGAGAGCAACACTTTGCACTCGCCGCCAATGATCCGACGCAACACGTAAAATGTGTATTTGTCGCTCTCCAGCAATCGATAATCTCTCTCATCCACAAAGCAATCCATTCTATTCACCTCCCGGTCGGGACTCCGTCGCCCCCGTCACATAATCCGCCTGGCGCAGTGCGATCTGAAAATGTCCCACATTGCGCCTGTTCCCCCCTTATTTTCCTGCTGTCGATGATTTTTTTCGCCCTCCGGAGCACCGGCAGTTCGCGGTTTGCGATCAGACGGCCGATTGGTGTCTCGCTGCAGCGTTCATACTCCGCGACGGCTTCGTCAAAGCTCAGGGTTTCCGTCGAAAGATGGAACTTCTCGATCTCGTCCTGCGTCAAATGCTTATCCCCGAAGGAAACAACCCTGCAGAGATAATAGTTGCTCAGATTGTGGCGGTGGATTACGTTGTAATAGTCGCTTACAAGGCCGATCCGGCAGATGATCTCGACCTCGATGCCGAGCTCTTCGCTGAGTTCTCGGCGGATGGCGGTTTCCAGATCCTCGCCCTCTTCGACGCCGCCTCCCGGCGTTTCGATATGCGTCGCCTTGCCGAAGAGATCGTCGCGCACCGCCTTCACGAAATAAAAGTTTCCACCGTCATCATAGACAATTCCCCGCGCGATCCGGCGGTCGTGGCTAATGTATTCAAGCGGCCACTCATTGTCCTGCAGTTCGATCCTCAATTCATCCTTCTCCATCGCTGTAATCCCCTTTCGTGTTTCGCCCGCAGCCCTTTCAAAGCTGCCCTCTTCGTCTCTATCGATCGTCCCTCATAAAGTACTTCACCACGTGCTCGGGATGCGACAGTTCGGTCCTGAAAAATGTCGGGAACATCCGAATCTCATCCTCCGCGCTCACCCACCGAAGATGCTCCTCGGACTCGCCCTCCATGAAGTCGCTGCTAACCGGTTCGAAACCTTCCGGCACCTTCATGTAGTAGTAAAATGACACTTCATAGATCGTCTTCCCGAGGTTCGACGGTGCGTCACCGTAAAAGTACACCTCGGACACGAAACCAAGCCGGTTGATCTCCATGCGGACTCCCGTCTCCTCCTCCACCTCGCGAACAACGGCTTCTTCCGACGTCTCGCCGAACTGGATTCTGCCGCCCACGGAGTACAGATAATCGTCCCTGTCGCTGCCCACCATCAGGAACTTTCCGTCCTTGAGGATAATGGCACCGACGCGAAGGTTGATCAGGCCGTCACCGCACGGTACTGTCATGTCTTTGCCCATAGGAATCATCTCCTTCCGAAAAAAAAGAATTTCGCCTATTTTACCACACTATCCGGGCTTTGACCAGCCTCTTTTTCACTTTTTTCGGATTCCGTTTCCAGTTTCCGGATCCGGCCGATCCTGCCGAGGATCACAGCGATCACCGCCATGCAAAGTCCCGAGGTAAGGATGGTCACCGAGGCTCCGTATCCGACGCCTCTGCCGGTCGCCGACCCGATCGCATCGGCCGTCAGGCCGGCAAAACCGTACGCGATCACATACCCGGACTGCGAGATGAATCCGATCAGTCCCCACGCTCTGCCCTGCATCTCCTCGGGGATGTTTGTCCGCGCCAGATAATCCAGGCTGTTGTTGGCAAACGGCAGCGCCGCGAAGAACAGAAATCCGAACGCGCCGACGAGCCAGACGTTTCGGAACACGCCGAACATCGCCATTCCGATGCCGCTGACCGCAAGTCCCGCGCTGAGCGCCCGCACGAAGTTTCGCCGGATTCCCTTAACACCCAGAAACACGCCTGTCACCAGCATGCCCGACGCCGCGACCGTCTCCACGATCCCGAGTGTCTTCGAGTCGGAAAATGAGAGCACAAACGGCTGGGCGAGCACCTGAAACACACCCATGAAAAGCGTGATCCCGGCCGAGATCACAACCAGCAGAAACAGTCCCTTCCTGCCGACCACCGCTCTCCTGCCCGCTTTCATGCTGGCCAAAAACGATTCCCCCGTCTCCTGCGGTTTACTCTTAAGGCTTCTCCGAACGACGGCCGCCGCAAAGATCGTCACGAAAAATGTCGCGATGTCAATGACCAGGATCAGTCTGATGTCGCTGACGGCGAGAAGGAACCCTGCGATGACCGGTGAGAAGAGATATCTTGCGCTTCCCGCCATCGACACCAGCCCGTTCGCCCGGGAGAACTGTTCTTTCGTCAGCAGATCCGTGATGGTTGCCGTGAACGCCGGCTCCAAAAGCGCCGAGAACACGGAACTGATCACCACACCCGCATAGATCTGCCAGATCGACGCATCGCCCCGCAGCATGCACAGCAGGATGAACAACACTCCGAACCCCGAGCAGCCGTCTCCGATCATCATCAAAAGTCTCCGGTCATACCGGTCCGCCAGCACGCCCGCAGGGACTTTCAACAAAAGCCCCGGCAAAAACGCCAGAAGCGTCATCAAAGACATGCTCGCCGCGCTTCCGGTCTTTTGATAGATGTAGATTCCGAGTCCGAAGCTGGTGAGCCCGCCGCCGACGGAGGAGATCAGCTCGCCGGCCCAGAGCAACAAGAACTTCTTGTAGTTATCGTCCATAAAAATCACCGCCCGCAATTCTTGATGTTACCATCGTATCCGAATTGCGGGCGGAAGTCTTAATGCGTTTCTTCTCTGTTTCTTATCTGTTTGTTAATCCTGCGAGGTCAGGCCGCCTCATCGGAGTATTTATGATATACTTCCTCGATGCGTTCACGAGCGTTAAGAAGCGCGTCTATGATCTTCGGATCAAAATGCGTTCCTCTCTCCTCCACCATGATGGCAAATGCCTGATCCGGCGTGAATCCGCTCTTGTACGAGCGCTTCGAAAGCAACGCGTCGAGCACGTCTGCCACGGCCATGATACGGGCAGGAAGCGGGATCTGCTCCCCTTCGAGTCCCCTCGGATATCCCTTCGGGCCGCCGTTCCACCACTCGTGATGGTACAGCGCGATGTGCTTTGCCAACCGAAGATACGCCGTGTCTCCGAGCTTTGCAGCCGCATTGTCAAGCATGGTCGCCCCCAGCGTCGTATGCGTCTTGATGACGCTGTACTCCTCGTCCGTCAGACGGCTCGGCTTGTTTAGGATCGCATCCGGAATACGAACTTTGCCGATGTCGTGCAACGGCGCCGCGATTCCCAGCGCATCGATGAACGCATCCGTGAGATCCTCCGTGTACTCGCCTTCATCGCGCAGTTCTTTCGCGAGGATCGTGGAGTATTCCGCCGTCCTCTTGACATGGTAGCCGGTGGTCTCGTCGCGACTCTCGACGATATCCGCAAGCGTTGTGATGATATTGACATGCAGATCGGAGATGGTCTTCGCCTGCTCATTGGTCTTGTCGATGTAGTTGTCGATGTCCGCGACAGTCTTGGTCATCGCGTGGTACAATTCTTCGATCTCATTTTTCGTATCGATATTGAGCGCCCGAATTTTCTCAAGGGAACGGTCGCGCCCTTCGCCCGTGTCGTAGGAGAGGCGCCGCATCTCGCGCATCATACGAAGCAGCGGCGTCACCACCATGCGGTTGGCCAGGAGGATCGCGTACGAGATCACGCAGAGCAGAAGTCCGAACACCGCAGACAGCATTTTCCCGCTGTAGAGAAGCGTTTCCTTACGGATTGCCTTGATATCATAGCTGCTGGTCGGATACCCGGCGACCTTCGCCTCCATGTACGTCTTGTAGGATACGGAAAACGCCACCGCCACGACCGCCAGGCCGGCGATCGTCATGATGACAGCAATCTGGCGCTTGATGGAGCTGACATGCGTGCGGTCATTGTCACTGCTTCTGTAAAACTCGCGGCCGGACAGATCGAAGTAGGTTTTTCGAAGATGCATCGGCGTAAGGTGAAGCATACAGAACGTGACGATGAGGGAGATCAGCTTGTCCGGAGCCTCCACACAGAAATCCCCGAGAACCTGCGCAGGGAACACCGCCAGCCCCCAACTGTGGAACTCTCGGACAGCCGGCGCAGCCGCGGTATCTGCTATCTGACAGTCATAGATGACATACGATAATGCGGAAACGGGAATGCTGAGAAGAAGATAGAACGGCAGAATGGCAAAAAGCCCGTACCAGCGACGGAATTTGCCGCGGTGAGCCGCCACGCCGGCAATCAAAGCGATCAACACGTTGATCGTGCCGTAGTAAAATGTAGATCCGTCGGTGTCGGTAAGACCGCCGATCATGTTCGTGAGAAATCCGACAAACATGCCGGGACAGATCCCTCCGAGGGCGGCCGTGAACATCGTGCCGATGGAATCCAGATACAGCGGACTGGCAAACGCTTCGGTGATCATCCGCCCGATTCGATTGATGCTAAGTCCGAACGCCAACAGCAAGAGCGTGTAGTATAACGACTTTTTGCTGATACCACGCATAGGCTCAACCTCGCTTTCCGTATGATGCTTCTCTGTTCTCTCTCCAAATCCCCCGTATCACATGGAAAACCACTATGCAGATTATATCATGATTGTTTCGGAAAATGCAATCATTCGCCGCGTACAAGCCGCTATTTTTTCACTGCGGTGCGACCGGTGTTTCCTCTGATGCTGAACGCTTGACAACACGGTCAAGCATCCCGATCATCGCATCGGCAAAGCAAGCGCCGCAGGTTGCTCCACCCGTAACCCGGCTCGTTAAGGATCCGGTCCGACAGACGATTCATCCAACCGTAATACGAGAGCTCCCGGATCATCCAGAGGATCGGAATGGCCACGAACCACAGGAGCTCGCATCCGAGGATGATCGAATCGAAATACACCTCTTCGGAATCCAGCATCATGGCGATCACTCCGACTCCCGTCAGAACAAATCCGGCCGCCATCACAACGGAGAGATAATACGAACACCGAAATCCCCGTTCGATCCGGCTCAGTTCTCCCCGGTATCGCGCACCGTAAACCAGCTGGCACAGACAGCTGATGTCTATGAAAAGAAAAACCGGTGCCGCACTCTTCTGCCCGAGCAGCACCGGAACAGCTGCCGCAACAAACACAACCAACATAAGATACCTCGGTATCTCCATGTGTAGCGTTTCATCATCAGCTGCAATACTTTTTGCGTATTCTGTTTTTCCATACCACCCCGTCCTTCTCCCGGAGCCTTCCCCGACACCGGGAATTTTTGCTAGGCTTTCATGCGATAGCCTATTCCCCAGATGGTTTCAATGTATTCTCTCTCGCACGCCTGCTTCAGTTTCTTGCGCAGGTTGCTCATGTGGACGTCAAGTGTCTTCGTCTCACCGATGTACGGCTCCTGCCACGCGTACTCATAGATCGCGTCCTTCGAGAACACGCGCGTCGGGTGCTGAACCAAAAGCTCGAGGATGCGGAACTCCTGCCGCGTCAGTTTCGGCACTTCCGCCCCGTCGGCCGTCACCGAAAAATGCTCCCGGTCCATCGAGATCCCGCCGTACTCAAGCCGGCTGTTCTCCGTTCCCGCGGCGCTTCGCTTGCGAAGCTGAACGCGGATGCGCGCCACAACCTCCTTGATCTCGAACGGCTTCGTGACATAATCGTCCGCGCCGATGCTCAGGACGTCGACCTTGGAATCCAGGTCGTCCTTCGCGCTGACGACGATCACCGGCGTCGCATTGCCGTCCTCGCGCAGCTTGCGAAGCACTTCCTCGCCGCCCTTTCCGGGGAGTGAAAGATCCAAAAGCACCAGATCATAGTGCTCTGCCGACAGTCGGAGAATACACTCTGAGCCCGAGAACGCCTGCTCGCAGGAGAAGCTCTCCCGCTCCAGTGCCTCCCGAAGCATCGTATTGATATTGGCATCGTCGTCGACGATCAAAATACGTTCCATCGTTCACTCCTTATGCGTCCGTTTCTCCCGACAGAGGAACCGGCACGATCCCGTCATATCGAACAGCTTTCCCGGACATGGAAAAATCCGGTTTCACTCCCGCCAGCCACGCGCCCTTTAAGGGGCGTTTGATCACGATCCGGCGCGGATGTGCCGCCATGGCCGCCGCGAGAAGTTCCTCCTCGTTCGGACACGGGGCTTCCAAAAGATGAAGCAGCTGAAACTTCTTCCCCACCGCCGCGCTTTTCGTCCTCTGCGGAAACATCGGATCCAGATAGATCACGTCCGGCGGAGTCGTCATAGCCCGCATCGCCGCGATGCTGTCGCCGCGGATCAGCTCCATCCTCGCAACCACCGGTCCGAGCACCGGATGATCCGCCGCACGCTCCAAGGCGTCCTCTAAAAGCGCCGCGATCGTCTCGTTACATTCGTACATGACCACGTGAAATCCCGCTGCCGCCAGCAACAGAGAATCCTCTCCGAACCCGGCGGTGGCGTCCACAACCGTCATGGTGCTTCGGTCTCCCTTGACTTTGGCCGCTTTCACCAGCAGTTCCCCTGCAAGGTTGCGCTGCGAAAGCCTCGGGATCATCGTCGTGAGATCTGCGCGGAGTTCCCGGTCCCCCGCCCGCAGGCACAGTCCTTCCGGCCCGCGGACCAACGCCGGTTTCCCGCATTCCGGACATGAAATCAGTGCCATTTTCCCATCCTCCCGAAAAAGATTGGTATTTCCGACACTTTCATTATAGCATGTTTCGTGCGTAAGGCAAGAAACACAATGTCGCTCTCACGCCTCGTATCGTCCGGCCTGCACGCGCCACATTCCGGCATACCGGCCGTTCATCGCAAGAAGGCTTGCGTGCGTGCCCTCCTCGACGATCCGTCCGTTCTCAAGCATCAGGATGCGGTCGGCATCCCTCGTCGTGGACAGACGGTGCGAGATATAGAACACGGTCTTGCCTTTCGCGGCGGTCTCCATCGCCTTGTTCAACTCATATTCCGCCAGCGGATCGAGCGCGCTGCTCGGCTCATCCATGATCAGGATGTCCGCATTTGCGTAAAATGCTCTCGAGATCGCGACTTTCTGGCTCTCGCCTCCGGAGAGGTTCACGCCGTCCTTGTCAAACTCCGTCGTGATCTGCGTCTCAAGTCCCTTCGGCAGAGTCGCAAGTCTCTCGCCGAAGCCGGCCTTCGTCAGAGCCGACACGATCGCCTCATCGTCGGAGTGACCTTCGCGGTTGTCCATGATGACATTTTCCGCAAGAGTCGCGCCGTACATCTGATAATCCTGGAAAACAACGCCGATGCGTCGGCGGTACTCCTCGGGTTTGTACTCGCGAATGTCGCGGCCGTTGTATTCGATGGTGCCCTGCGTCGGATCGTACAAACGCATGAGCAGCTTGATCAACGTCGTCTTGCCGGCGCCGTTGTATCCGACGATGGCAATCTTCTCCCCGGGCTTCACCGAGAGTTTGATCTCGCGAAGCGTCTCCTCAAGATCGTCACGGTACCGGAAACTCACTCCGTTGAGGGTAAGTCCCGCATTGCCCTGCGGAACCTCCTCGCCCTCGCCGTTTCGGATCTTCGGCTCATATGCAAGGAACGACCGTATCTTCTCGATGTAAAGGCTGTTCTCCTGCGCCTGCGGGATCACGTCCGCAAGGTTCATCATACCGCGTCTGAGGCTGCCGGTACGGTTGAACAAAACAACGGCGTCACTGTACGGGATCGTATGCAGCACCGCTGCCTGATACACCAGATACGTGATGTACAGTCCGTCCAGGATGAAATCGCCGACGACATACGCGTTGGTAAAGCCGAGCAGGATTCGCTTCCAGCCCACTTTCTTCTGCACTTCGATGATCTCGTCGTTGGCCTCGTCAAACTCCTTCTCCAGGCGGTCGCCGACCTCGGGATGCAGCCGAAGCTCCTTCGCGTAATCGTTGAGGTAGAAGACGCGGCTGACGTAATTGCGCTTGCGCTCCAGCGGGTTGACGCGGAGACGCACGCGGTAATTGAGCTTGTTCAGCACCCTCGAAACGAGGAATCGAAGCACAAATGACGCAAGTACGAACACGATGCCCATCGCGTTGGTCAAAAGGTAGAACACGCCGGTGGTGAAGAGGATCGTAAGTCCCTGCATCATCAGGTTGCACATGGACAAAAACCGGTCGATGGAACTCTCCGCCTCGGCAACCGCGAGCACGAAATCATTGTAGTAGGACGGGTCGTCGTAGCAGGACAGATCCAGCTCCGACGCCTTTTGAAACATCTGCTCCTTGAGCGCCCGGTACAGCTTCGGTTTCGAGCGGTACGTCCATCCGTGGATGAACAATCCGTCCGGAATGATCTGCAGCATGTTGATCACCAGGATGATCCCGATGAAGAGGAACGCTTTCCAGAACGGCTCGTGGAACTCCGCGCAGTGAAGCACATAGCGGATCCCGAGCACGTGCTCGAGGAAAATGATACCCTGATACCGGAAGCCGTCATACAGATGATAGATCATAAATCCGGGGCAGGTTTTGAAACACAATTTCCAGAGAAACCACTGATTTTGGATCACACGTTTCATGCCGAAGCACCCCCTTTCGCATCCGAAAGAGCGAGGTAATTTTTCGCCTGCTTCGTGTACATATCGGCGTAGATCCCGCCTTCATTCATCAGCATCCTGTGGGTTCCGGCTTCTTTGACGGTGCCGTCCGAAAGGAGATATACCCAGTCGGCATTCTGCACCGAAGAGAGTCGGTGCGAGATAAACACCAGCGTATTGTGCCGGCACGAATCATAAATGTTGTCGAAGAGCTGCGCCTCCGCGATCGGATCGAGAGCGCTGCTCGGCTCGTCGAAGATCTTGAACGGGCACTCCCGCACAAATGCGCGCGCCACGACGATCTTCTGGAATTCCCCGCCCGAGAGCATCGCGCCCTCGTCGTCGAACTCTCTCGTCAGGATCGTGTCCATGCCCTTCGGCAGGGACATGACTTTGTCGTACGCTCCCGCCTGTTTCAGCGCCCAGGTCACGCGCTCTTCCTTCTCCTCCGCGGGAACCGCCTCACCCATGACGACGTTGTCCGCCACCGACATCGAGAACATGCGGTGATCCTGGAACGCGGTCGCAAAGAGCGCCCGGTATTTGCGGAGATTGTACTCGCGGATGTCGCGACCGTTCAAAAGAATGGTGCCCTCCGTCGGGTCGTAGAACCGCAGCAACAGCTTGATCAGCGTAGTCTTGCCGGCGCCGTTGTGCCCGACAAGCGCGTACGTCTTTCCTCCCCGGAACTCCATCGAAAGATGCGACAATACCTCTTTGTCCTTATAGGAAAATGAAACGTCCCTAAATTCGATCGAGCGGATCTCCGTCCCCGGATCCGCGCCGTCGGCGTCTTCCGGGATCTTCTCTTTATACTCCAGAAAGTTGCGGAGGTACTCGATGAAGAGACCGTTTTTGAAGAGCTCGGTGAGCGCTTCCGTAAAGCCGATCAGGATCCACGTGGTGGACACCATCATGGTGGTGATGACCGACAGTTCGCCGAGGGTCATCGTGCGGTTCACCAGAGTGCGGTACGCGCCGTAGATCAGCAAGCCTTCGAAAATAAACGTAAAGGTGAACATGACGTACAACCAGTGGTTGATCGCCGCCCTCTTCGTGTACTTCTTCGTCACATCGCTGACGCCGGTGATCGCCTCGCGGTACTGTCTGCGCATCAGCGAGAACACGCCGGTGAGGCGCATCTCCTTCGCATACTCCGGCAGATACATCACGCGGTTGACGTACGCGATCTTGCGGTTGTGCGGAGCCATGTCCTTATTTCTCGCATAATCGATCCGGCTGTTTCTCCGATTGAACACGGAATTCCCGATGATCGGGAACAGGATGAACAGCACCGAGATCTTGTCCACGCGGTACATGAACACGAACGCGCAGACGCTGGCGATCGCTCCGAAGACAGCCTTGAACGCGGCCTCCGTCGTCGCCATCAGGCGGGTGTCCGCCTTCTCCATCGCCAGAGTATAGCGATCGTAGAAATCGCTGTCCTCAAAGCAGGAAAGCTCCACATTTCTCGATTTGCGGAACAACCTGCCGAAAAGGCGCTTGTTCACGATCGCCTGATTCACCGGATAAATCCGGCCGCTGAGCGCTTTGTCGTAGAGCGAGAGCCCCGCCTCCACGACGGCCACGATCACGATGAACACCATGATCTTCCGGAACGTGTCGCCCCGGTCCAGGGCGTCGATCACGTAGCGCATGAAAAATGCGCTGTAGAACAGCCACTCAAAATACGAAAAGAACCGGCTGATCGCCTGGTGAACCACCATCGACGGACATATCCGCCGCAGCAATCCGACGGCAAAAAGATTGTTACTCACAGCCCGGCACTTGCCGATCTCCGGCTGCTTCTTCTCCTTCATTCGAATCCCCCCTTCACCGTTCGAAAAATGAAAAAATATCCCACATTCTACCCCCGCCCACTGCCGTTGTCAACAACTATTTTCCGCTCCCGAATACCCGTAAGCGAACGCCGTTTTGAAAGATAGCACGATTTGCAATGCAATTCGCAAAAATTCTCTTGTATTACCCTGCAAAATGCGATATTTTGAATTCGTAAGACACGCTCCAGAGGAGGTCTGAAAAAAATGGGTGACAACAAAAAAGTCAAGCTCGAAAGAGCCAACGAGAGAACGCCTCTCGTTCGTAACATTTACACGGCGGATCCGTCCGCTCATGTGTTTGACGGCAAGATCTACATCTATCCGTCCCACGATTTTGCGCATGATTGCCCCGATGACGACAACGGCGATCAGTACATCATGAAGGATTACCACGTTCTGTCCATGGACAGCCTGGATTCGGAATGCGTCGACAACGGTCTCGCCCTCTCCGAGGACGATATCCCGTGGGTGAAGAACCAGATGTGGGCACCGGATTGCGTCAAGAAGAACGGCAAATTCTACCTTGTTTTCCCCGCAAAGGATTACAACGGTCAGTTCCATATCGGCGTAGCCGTATCCGACTCTCCGGTCGGCCCGTTCACGCCGCAGGAACACTGCATTGAAGGCAGCTACAGCATCGACCCCGCAGTGCTGGTGGACGACGATGACCGCACCTATTGCTACTACGGCGGTCTGTGGGGCGGCCAGCTCGAGATGTGGCAGTCCGGCGAGTTTGACCCGGATGCGCATCGTCCGGAGGGCGACGAGCCCGCACTCGGACCGATGTTCGCCGAGTTCAACGACGATTTGACCGCATTCATCACCGAGCCGAAGCACCTCGTGATCCTCGACGAAAACGGCGAGCCGATCAAGGCCGGCGACGAGGACCGCAGATATTTCGAAGGTCCCTGGATGCACAAGTTCAACGGTAAGTATTACCTCTCCTACTCCACCGGCACCACGCATTATCTCTGCTATGCCGAGGGTGAGAAGCCGGACGGTCCCTTCACTTACAAGGGACGCATCATGGAGCCCGTGCTCGGTTGGACAACGCACCATTCCGTTGTGCAGATCGACGGCAGCTGGTATCTGTTCTACCATGACTGCGAGCTTTCGGGCGGCGTTACGCATGAGCGCTGCGTGAAGTACACGAAGCTCAACATCCATGAGGACGGCACCATCGATACCATTTATCCTTACGACTATGAGCGCTAAGCGAGAGTTTTCCCGCCGGTGAACGACCGGCGGATTTCCGGCCGGCGCCTCACGGAAGCGAAGCTTCCGATGAGCGACGGACAGAAAGACGAAAGCGTACGAAGTACGCGACGGGAAAACCGAGCGCACGTACAGTGAGCGGGCGAAGCCCGCGAACAGAGCGCTAAACGAGAGTTTTCCGGCCGGTGAACGACCGGCGGATTATAACGACCAAGGGTTCAAAACGGCCCGCACGATTCCCGTGCGGGCCGTTCTTTTCTGCAATTATGTAATGTTTTACGGCATTTTTGTCTGATTTCATCAAACTTTATCAAGTCTGCAAAAACATCGCACTTTTTCTGTTTCTGCAATGGCATTTTCCGAAAGATAGTCGTATAATTAGGTATACGAAAGGGGGTTGAACTATGGGGACGCAAAGCAACAAGAAAAAAGTGGCCGTATTTGTCAACGGCTGGAACTCGGAAAATGTATACCGCTACCTGAACGGCCTGTCGCAGTTTACGCCGGAGAATTCGATTGACTACTATGTCTTTGTGAGCCACGGCGTCTATTCCATGGGAGAGACGGAGTTGGGAAGCATGAACGCGATCTTCGATCTTCCGAATCTGAAGACGTTCGATGCGGCGATCATGTTCACGCCGGGTCTGAATTTCACCGACGTCATCAACCGTCTCGTTGAGCGCTTAGAGGCGTCTGACATCCCGGTAATCTGCATCGGAATGCAGAATCCGAAGTTTTACTCCATCACGATCAACAACTATAACGGCATGCGGAAGCTTTGCGACCACCTGATTGAGGAGCACGGCGTCAAGGATGTCGTATTTATCGCCGGTTCGCGGGAAAATGAAGACTCCAACAACCGTCTGATCGCCCTGCGGGATTCCATGTATGCGCACGGTCTGCCGTTTTCCAACGACAGGATTTTCTACTCCAACTGGGATCTCGGAACTCTTCTCACAGAGTATTCCGCGCGCATCCGAAACGGCATGGAACTGCCGGACGCCTTCGTGTGTGCCAATGACCAGCTGGCCGAGACCGTCAGCTACGTCCTCACGGACAACGGTCTGTCATCGGACAGTGTGATCGTTACCGGTTTTGACTTCCTTACGGAAGGTCAGAATTTCTATCCCTCGATCGCCACGGTCGACCAACAATACGGAAAGGCCGGTGAACTCACCGTGGAAGTACTGGGCAAGATTTTCCGCGGCGAAGAAACTCCGATGGAACAGCTGGTTGATTGCGAGTTCCGTCCCGGCGAGAGTTGCGGATGTCTCTCCTCCCGCAACGACGATATCCGTCGCCGCGAGGTAGCCCGCAACATTCCTCGACGCTACATGATGCAGGACATCGTGGAAGGCCGGTTCCATGAGATGGAGAAGGAGATCATCCAGTCGGTGGATTACGATGATCTGAAGACAAAACTGCGCAGACTTTTCTGCAACACCTTCGGTCAGGAAGGTCAGACGTTCTATATCATGATGGATCCGCGGATCGTTGATTTTTCGCTGTCTGACATGGAAAACTATCCGCAGTTCCGGTTTGCGGACGTCATGGATACCTTTGTTGCCAAGAGAAGCGGAAAGCCTGTGGAAGCCGGCGTGATCCCGACCTCTCAGCTGCTTCCGGATGACGACCCCGAAGGGCCGAATCATTTCTATTTCTTTGTTCCGATCCACTATGAAAGCTATGTTTGCGGCTACATCACCCTGACCGACCAAAACTCCTGGCTGATGGACCGGTTTTTCCAGATGTGCCAAAGCCGGTTCAACCGGGCGCTCATCTCCTACCGCCGCAACATGCAGCTGACTGCTTTGAACACGAAGCTCTCGATGCTGATGGAGAAAGACTCTCTCACCTTCGTAAAGAACCGTACCGCCTACGACCGCTTCGTAAAGAGGCTCGAGTCTCAGATGCTCAGCGGCGACTTCGAACCGTTCGCAGTTGTCTGCTTTGACATCAACTACTTAAAACAGGTCAACGACGCGCTCGGTCACGAGGCGGGCGACGAATATATCCGCAAATGCTGCAAGCTCATCTGTAACACCTTCAAACACAGTCCGGTATTCCGCATCGGCGGTGACGAGTTTATCGCCATTGCCGTGCATGACGACTACACGCAGCGCTACGAGTACCTCAATGCAATGCGCGAGCGCATGAACGAGCTCGACGCCAATCCGACCATCTCACCGGTTGACCGAATCTCCGTGGCTTCCGGCATGGCGGATTCCTTAGAGCATGTCGGTGACGACTACAGCGCCATTTTCCGCCGCGCGGACACGCGCATGTACGAGAACAAGCGGAAAATGAAGGGCGAACGATAAACGCACAGTATTCTTTCCAAAAGCAAAGCTCCCGGTTTTTGCCGGGAGCTATTTTTTCAGGATTAATTGTCCGCACCGGAGCCGCCGAACTACCCTTCGGCATTCTCCTTGCAGTAAAACACGGTTCCCGCGACAAAGACCACCATGGCGATCACGTACACGTAGAACCCGAGTCCCATCGAGTACTCAAACACGCTGGAACTCTCCGTAATTGCCGGATGCGAACCGGCAAACAGCGCTTCCGAACTGCGGGCGTTGCTCACGCAGAACAGGAAGTTGACGATCCAGTAACAGCAGCAGGCTACCAACAGCTTACCGCTCTGCTTCCACACGGCCGCAACCGCAAGCAGTGCGAACACCATGAAGAAGTATTTGGTCAGGAAGCCGATGTCCGAGACATCAACCACATCCCACGACGTCAGTGTGCTTCCGCTGTTGACCCCCGATCTCGCCGTAACATACGGCAGGAAAACGGAAATTACAATCCCCGCAAGACCGGCGATGGTCAGCGGGACGCCAAGCTCTCCGACAGTTTCACTCTTCGGAATGCTGACATTTTTGATTACGATCGGCTCATCATCATATACCATATGCTCTCTCTCCTCTCCCGGCTAAGGGTCGCCGTATCATGTGTAAATACAACTTACCATACATGATAGCATGTTCCGTAAAGAAAGTCAATAGGCATAATGACCAAAAAGATTCTACCGCAGTAGTATCATTGTTTGTCCGCGCTTTTGAAAAATGCTCCTCCCGGCCGCGGCAAGCCGCCCGGGATTACTTTTTCAGCAGCGGAAAATAGATCTGATACCGTTCATAACCGATCTGCGACAGCGGCACAAACCGGATTCCCTGCATTTGATACCGTGTTCTGAAGCAATCGTTCCACATGCCCCACTCGCGCTCATTTTCATGGGCAAGAAGATTTTCCGGCGCATTGTCGGAAAGTACCAAAGCGCGCTCCTCGGTGCACAGGCCGGCCAGCACGCTCGGTCCGTAGGCAAATGCCCTAACGTCCTCTTTACTCTCTCCCTCGAGCGGTATTGTGTACACACCAAGAGGGATCGTCATGCGGATCTCGTCACCGTCGTTCCAGACTCTGCGAAGGGCTAAGAAGCCGTCCTGCTTTACGGCGTCGCACGGTGTTCCGTCCGGGTTCGTGATCTTGATCTCACCGTGGGCCCATTCCGGAATCCGTAGTTGAAGCTCCATCGTAACCGGCCGATCGGTACCGACACGGAAGACCTGCACTCTGAGGTCCGGATGGATTCCGTAGCGGCTTGCGTCCGCCGACAGCGCCTGGTTGGAAGCCGCGTCCCCGGCTGCCTGAACACTTCCGCTCAGGGTATCACGCCTCTGCCGGATCGTCACCTTGGCACCTCCCACCTCCGTTGTCATCACGGAGTCCGCGAAAATGCCTGCGTAGATTCTGTCCTCCTCCTGATACCAGAGGTAGCGGTTGTGCACGGCGTTGGCCTGCACAAGCGTGCCGTGGCAGCAGAAGAAATCATTGAACTTGCTCGCCCAGCCCTTCTTCGAGCCGGCGCGAAGCGGAAGATAGTATGTGATCAAACCCTCGCCCGGAGTTGCCTCCCCGGTCAGACTGCCGCCGCGCCAATGGCCCTGCGCCAGAATGCCGTTCCGGAGGTTTCGCTCCAGATAGTCAAGACAAGCCGCGTCCTTCGTCTGACGGAATACAAAATCCGCGAGGCGCATCATGTTGTACACCGTGCAATGCTCCTGATTGCGCTCCCCGAGTCTCGCCGCCATGCTGTGCGGCGGCGTCCAGATCTCACCGAGCGTCTGTCCTCCGGTGGCAAATGTCCCGCGATCGGTCACCGCTGATTTCCAATAGGCCAGCGCGATGTCGCGGTATTTTTCCTCGCCCGTCACCTCATAGACGCGCGCGCACCCCAGCACCTCGGGGATCGTCGTGTTGGCATGCATGTTGGTGAGCACGTCCTCACCTGCCAGAAGCCTGTCAAACAGGCGGCCGCGATAGTAGCGACCGATCAGCGTACGGTATTTGTCATCGCCCGTCGCCTCCAAAAGATCCGCCCATACCTCCAGCATGCCGCCGGTCTCAAAATCAAGGATGTCGTCAAGCTCCTCACGGGATTTGCCGTCCGTAAAAGCAACAAACCAATCCGCAAAATGATCCGCGACCTCCAAAGCCTCGCGGTTGCCCGCCATGCGGTACATATCCGCCAGTCCCATAAGCGTCTTGTGCACCGTGTAATGCGGCGCCCAGACCTGCTTTCCTCTCGCGATCCAGTGCAGGTATTTCTCGGGGATCGAGGCTGCCCACTGCCCGCCGTTTTCCTGCTGGCAACGCGCCAGCTCATGCACGATGGCGTCGGCCTTTGCCTTCAGTTCCCCGTCTCCCGTCGCCGCGATCCGCATGGCGCAGGCGCTCAGATAATGCCCCAGAAAATGGCCCCGCAGCTGGCAGGACGGATCCTCCCAGCCATGGTGCGCCATCGCCTTCGCGCCGAAGTTCTGCGCAAGGCCGGCCTCCTGGTAGTAATTTTGCAACAGTCCGGCGTTCGTTAGTTCCGTCAGATACTCGCGGTTTCTCATCTCCCGCTCCGTGAGTTCCCCGTCCGTCAGGGTAACATTCATTCCGTTGATTGTCTTCATATGCCCTCCGAATTCATTTTCCGGATTATCGATATGTCGAAAGGAAATACCCCAGCACCGCCCAGGTCGCCAAGGAGAAGAAATTGCCGTAGCGGTCTCGCCCGGTCGAAAACAGCCGCTCCGCCTCCGGGATGTCGCACAGTTCAAAGCCCGCGAACAATTCGGTGCCCACGGCGCCGTCCTGCCGAACTTCCGCCATATCCTCCACGGAGATCTCCGCGCACAGAAACGCGTTGCTCTCGTCCGTCATTCCCGGTGAAGAAAGCGCGCACGGATTGAGCACGGTAACCTTGTCCGTCGGCTTGACGGTGAGCCCGCACTCCTCCGCAATCTCGCGGACAGCGGCCGTCACCAGCGGCTCGTCCCCGTCCCGGTCCTCGGGATCGATCAGACCCGCGATCGGGCTTAAGAGATATTGTCCGATCGGATAGCGGTACTCGTAATTCAGCAGAAGCTTCGGCTCTTCGCCGGGAAGGATCACAACCACCGCGATCGTCACCGCGTCAGGGAGCATCGACTGAAACTCACTGTCTGATTTCAACGCCACCAGCTCGTCCTTCGTTCTTCGGGATGCGTCGCAATAATGCTTGCCCTCGCTGTATTGAAGATCGTACAGACGCACGTATTTGGCGTCGCAAAGCGTCTCCACATTGTCCTTTGTGTACTGCGGTCTTCGGCCGCGGATGTCCTTGTTCTTGTCACTCATGATGATTCTCCGAAAAATGAATTTAATTCTTCGTTTCGAGCCTCGCGCCGACATATCTCAGATAGAGCGCCAGCGCCGTGCCGACAAATGCATTGCAAAACTCGCCCCTTCCGAAGTTCTTAAGCACCTCGTCAACGGGAATCTCCACCGGCTCGACGAATTCATCCTCATCCGTGTGAAGCACGTTGGTCGCCGTCAGATCCTCCGCAAGCACGAAGGTGATCATGTTTTGATAGATTGCCGGATTCGGGTTGCAGCAGCCGAGAACGACAGCCCGCCCCGCGCGGTATCCGGTCTCCTCCAAGAGTTCGCGGATCGCACCGTCCTCCGCCGTCTCGCCGTCCTCCTTCACCCCACCGGGAAACTCCACCGTGATGCCGTCCATGCCGTGGCGCCACTGGCGCACCATCACGAATCGTCCGTCGTGTACGGGGACCGAAACGACCCAGTTGCGCGTGCGGATCGCGACATAATCCCCGATGAGCCCGCTCGCTGCACGCTCATTTTTCTCAATCAATTCCATGACGCGGTGGGAGTACAGCGTCTTCGTCGAGAGAGTCTCCCAGCGAAGACCGGCGTCATCATCCGCATTCCGCGCGTCCCGATCGTAATCCATGTAACCGTCTCCTTACAAAATGATCGTCTCTGTCGTATCACTGTCTTCGCGAAGCGAAAGCGCTGCGTTCTTCGCACCGTCCGTGAGCTCGTACTCGCCCTTGAAGCCCGTGAGCGTCACATAGCCTGCCTCGTCCGTCGTCACTTCCGCGTTCGTCCACCACTCGCCCTTGATGAGGTCCTTGAGCATCTCATACGAAGGCTTCGCGCTTCCGTCTCTGCGGAGCACGCCGCTGGGTGCGCCGAGCCATGCGCCGTCCGTGAAATCCCAGCCCGTGATCGCCTGAACCAGCGGATGGTCAAAGAGGATGCGGTACATCTCTTCCATCTCCCTGCGCTGACGCTCCTCGCCCTCGGGCGTGGTGGGCCACTCCGGCACCTGCCAGTCATTGAGATCCTCGATGTGCGCCGGCATCAGATCCCCGGAGATCAGCGTATTTTCCGTAAAATGAATCGGCAGTCCGAAATGCTCGTAGCGCTTCAGCACTTCCTCCACCTTCTTTGCGCCCCAGTAGCCCTGGTGCTGATGCGACTGAATGCCGATGGCGGAGATCGGAACCCCCGCATTGAGGCAGCCGTCGATCAGGATCTCGTAGGAGATCGAGGTATTGAAGTCATTCAGCAGAAGCACTGCGTCGGGGTTCGCCGCCTTTGCCCGGTCAAACACTCTCTTGATGAGACCGACACGCCCGTACTTGTTGCAAAGCCGCGTCACGGCGTTGTCGTATTTGTCGAAGATCGGCATGATCACAACCTCGTTGATCGCATCCCAGATGTCGATGACGCCCTTAAAGTCCGTGACCTCTCGGGTAATGCGGTTCATCTGCTTTTCGTAGATCGTGTCGATGTCGTATTTCAGAAGCCACTCAGCGCACACCGTGTGCCAGCACAGAGGATGCCCCTTGACAGTGATGCCCTTCTCCTGCATGAACTTCGCGGTCTTGAGCATATTTTCCGTATTCGGCTTGCCCTCCTCGCGCTCGAACATGCCCCAGTAAAACGGCAGCGTACCGTAGTTGTACACCGCGAGCCACTGATCGATCTTTTTCTTCAAGAATTCCGGATTCGGACGAAATCTCTCCGGCAGATCCGGCGGAAATCCGTCCGCGTTCAGACTCATGAGATACGGCATGAAATCAAATGCTCCGCAACCGAACAAAAACGCATGTTTCGTCTGGCGGAGATTCAGTTTCGCATTGGCCAGCGCGTTGCCCTGCGCGTCCGTAACTTTCACTTTTCTCGTTGCTTTTCTGTGGTCCAAGCCCATTGTCGTGCCCTTTCCGGGGTACTTTCCCCTGTGAAGTAAATCCATTATATTCATTGGTTCTACTCATGTAGAACCATTTCATTCATCAACTTGTCGATATACAAAATCCGTAAACACGGCTGTGCCGCCGGCCGCCTTCTCCGACCATGTGCACAGCCCGAACCGCGCACCCGTAAAATGATCAAGCCGGAAGTACATCCGGTGCGGTTCTCCGACCGTTATCTTCTCACCGTTTCGCCGCACAAAACAACTTACCGTATCCTTCATCATCGTAAAGTCCGCGGTGATCCCCACCGTGACTGTCGATTCGCCACCCAGCTCCTCGCGGTATGTCACCGTCGGCGGCTCCGTGTCATTTCCGCCTATCCCGAAGCCCTTCACCGGCTCCTTTCGCTCGGCGATCTCCAGGTAGTATCGTCCGTCTTCCTTTGTGATGCCGATCATTACATAGCATCCCTGCATCGCGCACATCCCTGCGTGGTCACCGCTAAAAAGCCCCGAGGCATCCACCGTCACCTCCGCCTCACAGGAAGGGTAGCTCATGCGCTGCGTCAGCGTGTTTCGCGCCTGCATCGGATTGACGCACACCGCGCCGGTGGTTACGGTCAGCCCGCCCTCCGGCAGAATATCCCAGCAAGTATCATCCGGCACATGATTCCACTGCCACTGCGGCTGCAACAGCCGGCGCGTCTTGCTTTCGACGGCCACGGCATCGACCGGAAGTTCAAAGGAATCAGAAGTGAACAGCGGCCGGTACACATGTTCCGGTTTCGTGCTGACGATCGCAATATCCTCGGGAAGCCGTCCGTTCTCGCCGAACACCGGCGTGTCGCCGTCCCAGGTGACCGGCACAAGGATCGGAATCCGTCCGACCGCACCCGAATCGCGGAATAATACGGCAAACCAGCGTCCGTCCGGAGTGTCCACAAGGCCGCCCTGCGCAATGCCCTGTCCGCAGTATCCTCCGTCGTCCCAGAACACATCTCCGCCCTCGTACGGTCCCTCGATCGCGTCCGCGGAATACACGGCCTCCGTGCGGCGCGATCTGTCCTTCGGCCAATGAATAAGCGTCAGATAATACCGTCCACGGATCTTGTACAGATGCGATCCCTCAAAGCCGAGGAACACCTTCTCACGGTCGTCTCTCACGATCACCGTATCAATGCCGCCCTCCTTCGGTCCGGACAAGTCCGGCGCAAGCTCCGTCAGGCGGATCTCCGCATTGCCCGAGACCAGAAAAGCACGGCCGTCGTCCTCGAAATACAGCGAGCTGTCGTGAAAATAACCGCGCATTTTCCGATGCTCCCACGGTCCGTCGATCGACTCCGCCGTAAAGAGGTGCGTATCCTCCTGCCCGTGGCTCACAAACGTCGCGTAGAAGCGTCCGTTGCGGTATCGTAGGCTAGCAGCCCACATCCCCTTGCCATAGCTGTTCTGACCGTTCTCAAGGCGCTCTGCGGGCGTTCCGTCGAGCTCGTCGAAGAGGTATGCCGCAATCTCCCAGTTTGCCAGATCGTACGACCGCAGAATGACTCCGCCCGGCATGTAATACATCGTCGTGCTGATCATGTAGTAGGTGTCGTCCACGCGGATGACATCCGGATCCGGATAGTCCATACGGGTCAGCGGGTTGACATTTTTCATATTCTTTTCCTCCTACTGCGATACGCGAAAATGTCCCCCACGTTACCGCAGCTTCCTAAAGCTGCTCCAAAAGCGCTTTCATCCCGCCTTCCTGATAAATCTTGCGGTACCGCTCCACCTGCTCACGGATCAGATCGTCGATCATCCGCATTCCGAGAAGCTCCACCGGAGCGCAGTCGTCCGTCAGGATGTGGTTTCCGGGCTGATACTCGGCCAGCAACTCACCGACCTGCTGCATCGCGACGCGCAGTTCCTCATTGTCCTCGAGTTCCGTCTGTTCATGAAATTTTGCGATCATGTTCGGATTTTGGGAGGCGAAAAGCTCCAGATTGGTCTCTCCCGGCACGTCGCGCACCCACACTTCCGAAAACACCGTGGATATCGTATCCGCAAGATAGCGATTGATGCCGTCCTCGCGGTTGGCTTTCATGTTCATGTTCACGACCATCACGCCGCCGTCCGTAAGATGATCGCGCACCAGTTTGAAGAACTCGACGGATGACATCTGAAACGGGATCGTGATGTCCTGGTACGCATCCACCATGATGACGTCGTACTTTGTGTCGACAGCGTTCAGAAACGCACGCCCGTCGTAAGTCGTCACTTTCACATTGTCAGGCATTCCGAAGTACGTTTTCGCCAGATCCGTGATCTTCTGATCGATCTCGACGCCCTCAACGGTCACATTCGTAAAATACCGCCCGCACTGCGTCGCAAAGGTCCCCGAACCGTTTCCGAGCACAAGCACTGAGAGGTCCTTCTCATTCACTCCGGCCATGAAGGCCGCGCCCATGGCGTAATCGTAATACATCCCCGTAAGGCCGGGCGTCTTGCGGTAGACGGACTGCACGCCGAAGAGCACGTTGGTCGACAGCGAAACGAAGTCATCGTCCTCATACACCTGCAGATAGTTGTAGATCGATTCCCCCTCGTACAGGAGGTCCTTCTGCCAGAACGCGAAGCTGTTGTTGTGGCCGAAGATGCAGCACACGAGGAAAATGACCATCGCCGCCGGTAGTTTCTTTATCTTCCGAAGCGCAAGTTTCGACGTGATGTAGTATGTCGCGGCCAGCGCCAGCAGGATGCCTGCGAAAATCAAAAACGTGACTGCGGTTCCGACCGACGGGATGCTCACAAAGGTCGGCACAAACGTTCCGATGATGCTTCCGACCGTGTTCGAAGCGTTAAGATTACCCACCAGACGGCCGTTGTCCTCAAGGTTGTCGGTTGCGAATTTGACCAGCGACGGAGTGACCGTTCCCAACAAAAACAACGGGAACACAAAGATCACCATACACGCCGCAAAGCCTGCGATCACTAGGAAGTTGCTGCCGACCGAGAAGATCAGCACGCCGGAAATGCCGAGGATCACGTATTTGCCGAGCACCGGGATCAATCCGATCCAGATGGCAGCGATGATCACTCGCGCATACAGCCGGTCGGGGTCGGGTTTCTTATCCGCACTGCGCCCGCCGTAGATATTGCCGAGGGCCATCGCGATCATGATGGTTCCGATGATGATCGTCCACACGATCTGCGACGAACTGAAATACGGCGCCAACAGACGGCTGGCGCCAAGCTCGACGGCCATCACGGACATTCCCGCGAAAAATTCCGTCAGATACAAAAACCATCTGTGGCGTAAGATCGGTCTGCGATCCGCCAGTTTGCTGACGTCGGCAGCGCCGGCAGCCTCGGGTTCACCGGGCATTGTCCCGGTTATTTTTTCGTTGTTCTGTTCCACTTTCTCATCCACCTTTGTCGTTGTCTGACTATCGCCCTGCAGCCCGGAGCATCCAGTCGCAGGCGTCGTCCATCGTTTCGGCGACATAGGCCGCCAGATTTCTCATCTCCTCCGTCACCGGCAGCAGATCCGGAACCATCACCGGGGTCATACCGGCCGCGTACGCGGCCCGGATCCCGTTGTGTGAGTCCTCGACCGCTATCGCCTCCTCCGGCGCGACTCCGAGACCCTCACAGGCCTTCAGAAAGATTTCCGGATGCGGTTTCGAATGCGACACCGTGTCGCCGCCGATCACCGCCGAAAAATACGTCTCGATCCCCGCGTCGCGAAGGTGCTGCAAAACCTTCTCCCTGCGCGTGGACGAAGCAACCGCAAGCCGCAGCCCGGCCGATGCGAGCGCCGCCAGGGTTTCCCGCACCCCGGGTTTCACCGGGATGCCGTTCGTCTCGATATATCGCTTGTACATCTCGCTCGTGAGCTTGCAGTACTGCTCATATGGAAAATCCTTCCCATAGTTCTCATACACGATCCGCTCCGTCGTCTGCGCATTGACGCCGACGCACAGAGCGTACACTTCCTCCATGTTCGGAATGTCGAACTCCTTCGCCAGCTCGAGCCAGCAATCCTGACAGAGCCGCTCCGTGTCGAACAACACACCGTCCATGTCAAACACAACAGCCGTGATCATATTGTCCGCCTTTCCCCGCCGAACGCGGAGTCGGTTACTGAATGCGTCCCTCGCCGCCCATCAGCCGCGTCATCTCCTCGATGCGCTCGATCGGGAACGGAGGATTCGTGAGGGGCCGAAGCGCGATCGACATCAGCTTCATCGGATTGTCATCCGCCGCTACGCGGTTGGAACTCATCGCGCCGCATACACGGCAGCGGTGAATGATCGCCCATTCCCCGTTCTTTCGCACCCATACCGCGATCGCGTCCATGTGGCCGCCGCAATCGCTCTCGCGGTCACCCGGCTCGATGTCCACATGCAGACTCGTCAGACAGTTCGGACAATGATTCCGATGATCGCTGCCGGCGCCTGCGGGCACCACCGTTCTTCCGCACTCCTTGCACACGAACGTCTCGTCGCACGGATGCGTCTTGTAATAACCCTTTTCGTAAGAGCGTTTCTTGTTCTCTCGGTTCATGATATCTCCTCCCCGTTTTCCGGCATTTTTCGTATCTGCCGCTCTCTGTTCAGTGTACCACACAACGCCCTTTCGCACAACGGAAAATGCCTGTACTATCCTTTCCTCTTCCCCTCCGTTTTGGCGTATACAAAAAACGAGACAGACATGAATTCATGCCTGTCCCGGAATTCTTTATTGCGCGCCGTTGGTCACAACGCCGGAAATCGTGTCCAGCAAAAGCCAGCGGGGATTGTCCTTGCCGTCGTCGGTCTGGTCGATGTAAACGAAATAGAACGTGTCATCCATCTCGCTGACAACGGACTTCTTATTTTTCGTCAGAACCATATGCTTGACGAAGGCAACATGACACGAGAAGCAACGGTCGGAGTACTCCACATAGTTGTCAATCGCGAAGCCAGTGTACGGCGGATTCCCAAGCACATGGCTGCTGACGAACTTGATATCGATACTCTTTGCATATTGTTCGGCGTCTTTGTAAAGCTGCGCATCCTTTACCATGTCTTCGCGCATCTTCGAAAGACCGCGGTCGCTTCCGGAAAGATCGTTTGTCGTAAGATCCATCCACTTCTTCGAGATGGTCTCGGCGATCTGTTTGCGATCATCCGGCATCTCGGCGAACTTAGCATACGGCTTCACGTGGATCACGACATTGCCCGATTCGTCCTTCGTCGGTTCCACCGTCTGCCCCTCGGCATTGCGGATTTCCACCGTCGGTGCGTTCAAAAGACGTTTGATCTCATAAACCACCTCGACATCGTAATCCGTGTATTCCTCGAGAAGTTTCAGGTACGAAGGCACTTCTCCGCGGGAAATCACAAAGTCGCTCGTGAGCGTCCGCCCGTTGACGACAACCGTGTATTTGGACGGAACCGTAAACCGGTAGTTCGACGTCTTCACCTTTTCCACGACCGGATCGATGCGCTCGATCTTCCAGTCACACACCTCAAGGATTGCCAGTATTCTGCGGGGATTGTATGACTCGATCGTCATCGTAGCCACCGTCTGTCCGTCTCCGAGGATATCGTATACCGGCTTCGTCGTGCTGTAGCTCTGTTTGTTTTTCTCCCAGGTAAACGACTTCACCGATTTCAGCTTCTCAACGTATTGTTCCTTGAGAATATCCGGGCTCTCAAACTCTCCCGGCAACTGCGTAAAATTCACGTTGTCCACCACGGAGCCGTCTCGCGCCTTCACGATAAACTCCTCCAGCAGACGATCCACGTTGTTCTCCGGCTGGGATTTTTCGTAGTCAACCAGACAACGATCCGTGTAGCGCCACAGCCAAATGCCGAGAACGATCAACGCGATGCTCCAAAGCACCATGAACACGATGAACATGCGCCTTCCGCGGCGCAGTTTCCGTTTCTGCTCTTTCTTCCGTCTCGCCGCCCGGCTTGTTCCGCCTCCCGAGCCGCTTCCACCGGAACCGCTTCCACCCGAACCGTCGTCGCTCGAACCGCTCCGCTCGGAAACGATCCTGCGCTTTACCGGTTCCTCGTCATCATCAAACTCTTCATCGTCCGCGATCACGACCTTGCGGATTTCCGATTTCTCCAATTCTTTCTCCGCCGGAGCGACTGCCTTCACCGGTGCTGCATTTCTGACCGGTGCCGCTTTTCCGTCCGGGGTCTCACTCTTGACCGATGTCGCCTCCCTTGCGGGCGCGTTCCCGGAACTCAGGCTGCTCCAGAACAGATCGTCGCTGTCCGCCTCGTCGCGATACGCATCATAAAGCTTGCTGTACCGGTCTTTCCGCTTCGCCGCGGATATCTTTTCCTGCTCACTCACGAATCCAATTCCCCCGAACTGTCAAATTCCCCAAAATGTCCACTGTAACTCTTTCCCTCTCTCAACCGCATCAATTCTTCGGCAATACGATAAATGCATCCGGAAGACGCCATGACGCATGCTGATAATAGAACGTCACGCTTGTCATCTCGTACTCACCGTTGTAATACATGGACGATGAGCTTCCGCCGTCAACATTGGCTGCATTCCACGCGCCGTACTCCAGCATGACGGAAATCAGGTCGGATGCCGTCGCACCGAGATGTCCGCCGGCACCGCGGCCGTCGGCAACAAACAACAGGATTGCTCCGTCCTTGCGCTGTCCGATCGCCGTACGGGGATTGCTTCCGCTTCCCTGTCCCTTCAACTCACGGCCCTTGCCGTTCACGACAAGCGGCACAAAATGATTGTTCGCGTCGGAAGATTCCTCCTGGAACGCAACCGCATCACGGATCTTATTGTCCTGAACAAACTTCTTGAGCGCCGAAGCGTCGTTTCTCATGGAGTCGATATCCGCAATAATCAATTTATGATCTTCCGAGAAACCGATCAGATACAGACCCTTCTGCGAAGGATGATTGTACTGAATCTCTCCGTTCGAAACTACGATGCCGTACGGCTTGCCGCCCTTGTTCGCATCCGACTGGTACAGACCGCCGTTAACACCGGCGACACCGTTGTATCTCTTCACGATCTCATCGAGGTTTTTGCCGTACTCACCCCAGCCGCCGGAATACGTCGTTCCGACGATGACCTGCGAAGGATCTTTGATGATCAGCATTTTCCCGAGGAACGTGCGTCCGTGAACCTCCTCGATGCGGATCCCGTTCTCGTCGAAGATCTCTTCCTTGTGGATCTCCGTACCTCCGCCAAGCGGATCCTCGTACGGATCAACCTCAGGATCCTCAACCTCGCCGATCTTGATTGCCGAGTAATCGATCTGTTCTTCGACCTTGCCCATCTTGTTGCTGTCGACGATTGCGTTGATCTCCTCCGTCGAGCACACCAGCTTAGGCACAAACTTCAGCTGACCGGTCTCCAAAAACGTTGTGACAAAGGTCGTCTTCGCTGCCGCCGAAGGTCCCTGGCAGCACTTGTACAGCACGCCGTACAGGATGCCGGCCACCAGCAAAAGCGTGATGCCCAAAAAGATCAGCAATCTCAAAAAATACCGTAATAATCTCTTTCCCATGATTCACTCCCCCGATCAATCCGCATTTTCCGCGGTCGGATCCGTTTTGCGGTTGGCAAATACCCAGCGCTTCTGAACCTGATAACTGATCACGAAAAGACACATATCCACCGCGAATTTGACGATCGATTCCAGCACTCCGGCACCGAGGCCGAGCACACGCTCCGCAAACAGATGAACTAAAAGCAGCGACGCCGTCATCTGGCAGACAGCCAATATGTAATATCGCACCAGCGTTCCTCCGACGGAATCGTTGCTTCGGAAGACCACTTTGCGGTTCAGGCAGAAATTCACGATCGTGCTGACGACGCGCGCGCCGACTGTCGCAAGAGCGATGCGCAATTTGCTGTCGGCTTCACCCATTCCGGCATTTTCCAAACCCACGTTGATGAGGAAAAACAGGATCGTATCCACCAGAAACGATATGATCGAGGCCCCCAGAAACTTTGCAAGCACCGACGTACCGATATGCTTGAAGATGATCTTGTAAATCCGCCAGGAGTCTCGGAACGGATGAAAATGCGAAGACGCATTGTCGTCGATGTACACCGTGTCGATCACGACCTCATGAAGAGCAATTCCTTTATCTTTGAGGATCAGCAGCTGGTTGGTCTCGTATTCGTAGCGCTCTCCCGTGATCTCGCCCATCAGCGGCAGATACTGCGCCGGGATCGCGCGAAGCCCCGTCTGGGTATCGCTGATACGGATCCCGCAAAAGATACGAAAAACTGCCTTCGTTATATTGTTTCCGTTGCGACTTTTAAACGGAACGTCCGGTTTGCTGAAGTCACGCACCCCGAGCACGACCTTGTCGCCCTCCGCGAGCATCGCCTCCGCGCAGGCGCGGATATCCTTCGGCAAATGCTGCCCGTCGCCGTCGACCGTGATCACGCCCTTCGAATCCGGCCGATGTTCCGCGACATACGAAAACGCTGTCTTCATCGCACGGCCTTTTCCCTTGTTCACCTCATGCGTCAAGACGGTTACGCCGTCCATCGCCGCCACCGTCGCAAAAGGCTCTTTATACTCCGCTGCACTTCCGTCATCCACAACCACGATGTCGGTGAACCCCTCCGCAAGGATGCCCTCCACGGTTCGGATCATCTTCTCATCGGGGTTCAGGGACGGAAGGATAATCGTAACGTCCACGCTGCCTCCGAACACTCTCTTCATCACTGACGCATCATTTTGCGACAGCCTTATCATTGCTTGATTCTACTGCTGTAGTATCCTCTTTACACGTCTCCGCGTACCACGCCCACCGGCGATACATCTGCGCCTCGATCACGCACCCGAGAATTCCCAGAAGGATTCCGTCAAGCACTCCCGCAAGCACATCCGTCGGAAAATGAATTCCGATGTACAGCCGTGAGAACGCGATCATCAACGCCAAAACGACCAGCGGTATCGAAAACCTCTTTTTCAGGAACCGGCACATCGCTGCCGCCGAAGCGACGCTGGCCGCCGCATGTCCCGAAGGGAACGAGGAATCCGACGCTTTCGCTCCGATCAGTCGAAGCCCCTCCACAACCTCGTACGGCCGAACCCGGCCCACCAAAGGCTTTAACAGGCAGTTGTTGAGCAACAGCGAACCGATCAACGCCAAGGCCGAGCAGACGCCCGCACGGCGCGTCTTCCGAAAGAACAACAAGATCGCCGTAAGCACGATCCAGAAAGCCCCCGCGGTCCCGAGAAATGTGATGTTCGGGAAAATGTAATCCAAAAACCCGCACCGGATGTGCTCCTGAATATAGATCAAAAAATCTCCGTCCCACGACGGCGCTGATAACAGCAACGGCATACTGCTTGTTCTCCCTTCACAAAAACGACAGGTGTCTGGCATCATGCGCCAGACACCTGTTGTATTATACGCTCAGACGAGGCAAAACGCAAGGTAATTCCCACTTCTTAACAGAATTGTAACACTACCGTTGCTTTCCTTGCTTTTCGCCCTGTTTCATGCTATCCTGTAGTTAACTCCTCCGCGCGGAGGAGCAAAACAAAGGAGGAATATCTTATGGGGTTTTTCAGTTCACTTTTCGGTAAGAAAGAAACCGTTCCGGAAGTTGTGCTCGGACAGCCTGTAGCGCCGGAGACGCTGCCTGCCGGAGGCATTTTCCCGAACATGATGCGCATCAACGAGTCGTTCACAACAACGCCGAAGGCCACGGTCGTCGGCATCAAGCGCGCCAAGATGTACAAAGGCCGCACCGTTGTCTGCGGCGTCGTAACCGCAGGTTCCTTCAACCGTGACGACAATGTCATCGTCACCATTGACGGAGCTCCCGTGCAGGCACCGATCCTCGATGTCGTGCCGGTCGGCAACATGAATTTCATGGATGAAGTCGCCGCCAACATGCACAAGCACACGGTCGGCGAAGGCGCCACCGCCTGGCTGATCCTCGACCTCACGGTTTTGCCCGCGGTCAACACCGTCGTCGGCAAGCTTTGATGATTGGCAAAAGGTTCATAATGCACAAGAGCGAGCCGCCTCCCAAGGAAGCTCGCTCTTATTGCACTATATTCATCAAGGCAAAACCGGGACCAACTGCCTATGCACCAAAATCACTGAAATGCATATGCCAGTTACCATCGTATACTCGTATGCTCGTCTTCTCGGAGTATATGAAATATACCGCAACATATGTACTACCTAACGCTCCGGATAACCGACGTGCAAAGTTCGCCGTTTTTAGTCTTTCCGACTATCGTCATACCATCTGTCGCTATTGCAACGATATCTTTCCACGAAGAAACCTCATCAATTTTCTCTTGCGCACCACCGTCCGCAACTGCATACGATACGTGTCCGTCGGCATGAAGCGCCGCAACGATTCGCCCCGATGCCTTCAAATCAACGACATTCTTCCATTCTTCCACTTTTGCGTTGCGATAGTTCAATGAGCACGTCCAAACACTTCCGTCTTCTCGCAGCCCGAAGATTCCGACGTTATTTTCTGCCAGTATAGTAAA
>JAFRYE010000019.1 GCA_017441265.1 Lachnospiraceae bacterium
ATCTCCTGTGTAGGCGTCACCTCCTGCGTAGGGGTCACCTCCGAAGTCGGGGTAACTTCCGGAGTGGGGGTTGCCGGACTCTCGGTCGGAGTCGGTGTCACTTTTGACGGATCACGCTTCTCGCGTTCCGTCAACGTGTCGTTCGCACAACCGGCAAGCATCATCACAGCCAGCATCACGCACAACAGCGAACGAATTCTTTTTTTGAGTTGTCTCATACAGTTTCCTCTCTAAGTTAGTAATTTCTGTCCCACGATACCGCGGGACTCGGATCCGCGGTACCTTATCGGCCCGTCGGAGAAAAAATACGACGGTTCCGGCAATAATTATAAGAAAATCCGTCATTCATTTCAATCCCAAAGCAAAAAAAAGATTTTGAATTTCTCCTTGCATTCTTTGTAAATATCTGTTACAATTCAGTTGGTTGTAAATAAAGTTTACGACTTAGAGTTCGACAGAGGAGGACAAACTATGGATCGCAGCGAAATCGGCCACATCATTAAAGAGGCTCGTTTGGCCAAGAAGATGACGCAAAGTCAGGTCGTCGGAAATTTCATCACGCGTAATATGCTGTCGCAGATTGAAAGCGGTACCGCCGTTCCTTCAATCAAAACACTGGAATACCTCTCCAAGAAGTTGGATATTTCTATTCACCTTTTGACCCCGGAGGATCGCAAGCTCTCCATCACGGATGACAACGGCGATTCCAAGGCTATTCTGAAGGCGAAATCGCTGTACCGCTCCGGTGATTACCGCGGCGCTGCAGCTGCAGTAAAATCCCTTTTGGATCCGGAACATCTCTTCTACGATGAAGCCTGTGCCGTATACACCATGAGCTGCCTTGCTCATGCCAAGGAGATCGGGGTAACCCCTTCCGAGGCCGGCTCCTACGCCAAAGAGGCTATGTTCTACGCGGACAAGGGCTTCTATGCCTGCCGCGAGTGGAAAGTCGAAGCCTGCTGCCTCGTTGAATCCGCGCAGCAGACGCCGAGCGACAAAGATTGAGAAATTGCGAACGATGTGACGAACAGCGCTCAGGATTACACCCGGGCGCTGTTTTTCGTCGGAAGACCAAACGAACGAGGCTGCTCATCCCGGGCAGCCTCGTTCGTTATCGTTGTCTGATCATTTTCCTCGATATTATCACGCCGGGGCAGATTTCACTCCCCGATCTCCTCGGTGCGGATGATGAATTTCACATTTCCGCTCATCCCCTCTGCAATTCCCGAGTAATTGTCGTACACGTCGGCAGCCGCGGCAATTGCTTTCAACCGTGCGGCAAATGTCTCAACATTTCCGTCGAACAGCGTGACGATCCTCCGGACCGCTTTTCCGTCAAACTCCTCAAGCCCGTCCGACAATGCCTTAGCACCGTCGCACAGCTGCCGGATTCCGTCCGTAAGCGCGGGAATTCCGTCGCGCAGATCGGCGATTCCCCTGTGAAGTTTCTCCGCTCCCGAAGCCAGATCGGCATTGCCTTTGGAAAGCGATTCTGCGCCGGTAGCAAGCGTATCCGCACCTTTCGCCGCCTGCGTCACGCCGTCGGTATAGGCAAGGATTCCGTCGTAAAAGCGCTTGTACTCGTTGAGCGATCTCTTCAGATCGGCTACCTTCACGGCTCCTGCCGAAGCAGCGGCCAACTTCGTTTTTACCTCCTCGCCGTTCATCGCATCGGCGCAGGCTTTCGCAACCTGTGCCTCCGTATTTGCCGCGATTGTCTTACTGATTTCCGCAGACGCCATCTTCTCCGCCGCGGTCTTTGCAATGATCGCCCTGACTTCGTCGCTCTCCATCTGCGCAGCGACCGCTGCTTCCACGTACGCCGCAACTTCTGCGGACTGCATCTGCGCTTCCGCTGCCGCTTTGACTTTCGCCGCCACCTGATCCCGAACAGCCTCGGTGACCGCCTTCTCGACTTCCGAGCGGACCGCTGCCGTCACCTGCTCTTTGATATACTCGCGCTTCGATTCAGCAGCCTTCTTCACTTCCGCTTCCGCCTGCCTGTATACGGCATCCTTATCCAGCGAAGCGATCACTTTATCCAATACCGCGGCGTAGTTGTCGACGGTAAGCGTCGGGATCGTGAGGCCTGCCGCAGTCAACTGCTGCTGTGCCTCGGAAAGCAGAGAGAGGAAAACCTGCTTCGCGCCTGCTCGAAGCGCCGCGGAGTTGGCATCCAGTTCGGAAAGTCCGGCATCGAGTTTTCCGGCACCGTCCGCAAGTTTCTTCGCTCCGTCCGCCGCCTTCTTCGCGCCGTTTGCAAGCTCTTCGGAACCTTCCGCAAGCTTGTCGACGCCGTCCGCAAGCGTTCCCGAGCTCTCCAGCAGTCTGCACAGTCCGTCGTACAGAGCGCCGGATCCGTTTTCCAGCTGCGTCATGGCGTCCGAAACCTGTGACAGGAGTTCATCGACTTCCGAGAGGGAATCCAGCTTCCCGACATTCAGCCCCCGGAATACTTCATTTGCGGCGATCGTCAGCGTCATTCCCAGCGAAAAATCCTTCACATTCGCGGTAATCTCCACGTATTCCGGCACGGAAGCCACCGCTCCGGCGATCCCGAGATCCTCCGCGATCCCCGGGAATGCCCAACCGACGACCGCAGTTCTCGACCCGTCGCTGATCAACCGGCCGTTGGTCACGGATACATCGGAAAATGTCTCTCCGTCCAGCAAAACCCCGGTGATCATCACAAACGGGACATGTACGGTCATCTCCTTACCGTCAACCGTCACGGTCTCGCGTTTCCGGTTTTCGTAGTCAAAGCGGATCGTAACCCTTCCACTCTTGCCGGCAATCTCTTTCGCAGAGATTTCCTTTCCGTCCAGCAGATACGTTACATGCACCGCTACCGGCACTTCCGCATCGGCTTTGCCGCGGTAATACACGTCCCCGTCCGCCGCGTTCCAGACCTTCGTCGCACCGTCCGCAGTCATGGTACTGTTGCCTTTGACAACCTCGATTTCCGTGAGATCGGATACATCCGTAAGCGCTCCGTTCCCGGCGGAGCCGGAGAGCCGGTCGCTCACGATCACGGATTTTTGGGTTCCGTCCGCATCCGCAAGGATGTAGACGGTCTCTTCCTTTGCGACGGTCTTTCCGTCATGGTTTTCCTCTGAAAATGCCTTTTCCGCAACTTTTCCGGCATCGGGATTCCGGTCGGTCGACTGTTCGGAAGCCGGAATTTCTGCCTCATTTTCCGAAGCGCTTCCGCCGGCGGCGCCGGACGCACCCATCCCGCATCCGACCGTACTCAATACCAACGCTGCGCACAGAGCGATCGCCCCGATGCTATGTCTGATTCTTTTATCCCTCAAAGTTTTCATGATGAACACTCCTTTCCTCCTCATCTCTGCTGTCATCCGCTATTTTTCGCATTCCCGCTGTGGTCCTGCCGATCAGGCCGTCGCACAAAAGCAACAACGCGGGCAGCGCACCGATCACCATCAGCATACTGACTACGGCGCCTCGCGCCATCAGGTAACACATGGCGCTGATGATATCAATCTCCGAGTACACCGCAACACCGAAAGTTGCCGCAAACAGTCCTACACCGGAAGCCAGAATAGACGGGATTGATGTGGCGAGCGCCGTCTGAACGGAAACTTTTCTTCCGACTCCCAGTGCCCGCTCTTTCTTGTACCGCGTTGTCATCAGGATCGCATAGTCCACGGTCGCTCCGAGCTGGATCGTGCTGATGCAGATCGGCGCGATGAACGGAAGACGCTGTCCGAGGTAATGTGGGATTCCCAAATTGATGAAGATGGCAACCTCAATCACCGCGATCAGGATCACCGGCAGGCTTAGGCTCTTCTCCACCAAAGCGATGATCACGAAAATTGCAGCAATGGAAACGATGTTGACGATCCGGAAATCCCGGTCCGTCGTTTCAATCATATCCTTCATGCACGGCGCTTCGCCGATCAGCATGCCGCCCGCATCGTACCGCTTCAGGATGGCATTGAGTTCCTCGACCTGCGCGTTGACCTCATCGCTCGCGCAGGAGTATTCGGAGTTGATCAGCAACAGCTCCCATCGATCGCTCTTGAGCAGGGATGTCACGGACTTCGGCAGGATTTCCTCCGGAACGGCAGAACCGATGACGGATTCCAGCGAAAGAACGTAGCGCACACCCGCAACGGACTCCATTTCACGACTCATTTCACGCACCGTCTTGGGTGAGAGCGTCGCGTCCGCGAGAACCATGTGCGTGGAAGCAATGTCGAACTCCTCATTCAGTTTAGTGTTCGCGATCACGCATTCCATATCCTTCGGAAGCGTCTCCAGCATGTCGTAGTAAACCTCATCGGAGGTCTTTTTGTACCCGTAAAATGCAGGGACAATCAGGATGACAAAGATGATCAAAAACACCGGGAATGCCTTGACGACCGCTGCCGCAGTCTTCCCCGTCTTCGGCAGCAACGAACGGTGTTTTGTCTTTTGGAGAACCTTATCAAAGGTCAGGATCAGGGCCGGAAGCACCGTCACGCATCCGATGACGCCGAACACAACACCCTTGGCCATGACAATCCCGAGGTCACGCCCCATCGTGTATGTCATAAAGCACAGCGCGATAAAGCCGGCGATCGTCGTGATCGAACTGCCGACCACACTGGCGAGCGTTTCGCGGATGGCCAAAGCCATCGCTTCCTTACGGTCATCCGTCGTCTCACACTGCTCGTTATAGCTGTTCCACAGGAAAATGGAATAATCCATCGTGACGGCCAACTGCAGCACCGCCGAAAGCGCTTTCGTGATGTACGAGATCTCCCCGAAGAAATAGTTGGTACCGAGATTCAGCACGATCATCATCGCGATGGATGACAGAAACACAAGCGGCGCCACCCAGTTGTCCAGCAGGAGCAGCATCGCGGCAAGCGCCAGAGCCACCGCGATACCGACGTAGATCGGTTCCTCTCTCTCGCACAGGTCCTTTAAGTCCGTAACCATCGCCGACATGCCGGTGACAAAGCACTGTTTTCCGGCGACGGAACGAATCTCACGGATGGCATCCATCGTAACATCCGCCGAAGTCGATGAGTCGAAAAATACAGCCATCATCGTGCAATCATCGGAGTTGAACGCCCGGTAGACATTTTCCGGGAGCACTTCCATGGGGATTGAGAGATCCGCGAGGGAATCATACCAGACAACGCTCTCCACATGGTCGATCGCCGCGATCTTCTGCTTCATTGCCGCAACATCCCGCTCCGGCATATTTTCGAACACCAGGAAGGAAAATGCCCCCTTGCCGAACTCTTTCATCAGCTCGTCCTGCCCCTGAACGGTTTCCATGTCGGAGGGCAGATAGGTCAGCATATCGTAGTTAACCCTCGTGTGGATATACCCGAAAGCTGCCGGGATCATCAGCAAAAGCGTTATGATCAGGATCGGGATCCGGTGTTTGACAACAGCACGCGCAAATTTCATTTTCATCATTCCTTTCTTACTTCCTATGCGTGAGCACAGACCGGTCTTATGCCTCACGCTTCATCTGCGGAGTATTCTATTCCCCTCCCCCGGCATCCGCCACGGACAAAAAAAGACTCGTGTCTGAAATTTAGGCACGAGTCTTTTTTTGTCTATGCAAGCCTCAAGTATATGCAATTCGATAGTCAATGAACTTCCGTGCTACGGCGGATCATTTCCTCCGGCAGGCCGCGGTGAAGCTCACAAAACCGACGGATCTGCTCCGTCACGTCAGAAGTCATGTTTTCGCTCAGCCAGGCGATCACGAATCCGAAGCACTCACATCGATAGAACCGCTCAATAATCTCCCTGTCGGTGTCGCGGACATTCATCCCCTCGAAAACCCGGTTTCCGTAAGATGTCACCACATATTCACAGACGTTCCATAGATACCGCTCAAAAATATCCCTGCTTACGGAGTTATAGATGTGAAGTATCGCTCTGCGGTTTTCCTTACCGAATCCGATTGCGGCATGCAACGCAGTCTCAAGTGAATCAATGGTTGAATACTCAAAAATGATCCGGTCCGCCTCTTCCTTTGCAATCTCCTCGATCAGCGCCGGCAGATCCGGATAATGGTAATAGAAGGAGTTTCGGTTGATCCCGCATTTCTCAGCCAGCTGCTTCACTGTAATCTGTGACAACGGCTTCTCGTTAAGCATCTCGAAAAATGTCCGTTTAATCTCCTTCTTCATCAAGTCTGCTCCCATTGCATTCCTCCTGTGCGAAGTCAAATTTCGACTTTGGGTATACAACACGGCCGCGGAGTTTCCCCCGTGACCGTTATCGCCGTTTTACTGTGCGTTTTCCTCGATCGTCGTCTCGCGGATCGCGCGGCTGTCGATCTCCTCGCGTACCATGCGGATGAAATCCTCGACGGACTTCTGTCCTTCGTCGCCTGCGAAGCGGCTGCGTACGGACACGAGACCTTCCTCAGCTTCCTTCGGACCTACGACGAGCATGTACGGAACACGCTCCATTCTCGCCTCACGGATCTTGTAGCCGATCTTTTCGTTGCGGTCGTCAAGCTGTGTGCGGATGCCTGCGTCGTCAAGCATCTGATTAACCTTCGCCGCATACTCGTTCGTCTTCTCGGAGACCGGAAGCACCTTAACCTGCATCGGAGCCAGCCACGTCGGGAACTTGCCCTTCGTCTCCTCGATGATGTACGCCATGAAACGATCCAGCGATCCGAGGATCGCACGGTGCAGAACGACCGGCGTCTTCTCTTCGCTGTTCTTGTCAATGTACTTCAAGTTGAACTTCATCGGCAGACAGAAGTCAAGCTGGCACGTTGAGAGCGTGTACTCCGCACCGACGGCGGGCTTCACGTTGACATCGAGCTTCGGCCCGTAAAATGCAGCCTCACCGATCTCCTCCGTGTACTCGATACCGATCTCGTTCAAAACTTCGCGGAGCGCATTTTCCGCATTGTTCCACATCTCATCGTCCGGATGATACTTTTCCGTGTCGGCCGGGTCGCGGAGCGACAATACACAGCGGTAATCCGTGATCCGGAAATCCTTGTAAACCTCGAAGATCAGGTCGACAACCTTGCTGACCTCGTCCTTGATCTGCTCAGGCGTCACGAAAAGGTGCGCGTCGTTCTGGCAGAAGTGACGGCCTCTCTCAATACCCTTGAGTGTACCGCTGGACTCAAAGCGGAAGTCGTGCGCGATCTCACCGATACGGATCGGCAGCTCGCGGTAGCTGTGCGGCTTGTTCGCGTAGATCATCATGTGGTGCGGGCAGTTCATCGGGCGAAGCACGAAGCTCTCGCCTTCCACCTCCATCGGAGGGAACATATTTGCCTTGTAGTGCGCCCAGTGACCGGACGTCTCATACAGAGCGACCGTGCCGACGCAGGGCGTCAAAACGTGCTGATAACCGAGCTTCAGCTCCTTGTCGCGGATGTAGTTCTCAAGCTCTCTCCAAACGGTGTAACCGCGGGGAAGGAACATCGGGAGTCCGCGGCCGATCAGGTCGTCCGTCATGAACAGTCCCATTTCCTTACCGATCTTACGATGGTCGCGGGACTTTGCCTCCTCCATCTGCTTCTCATACTCCGCGAGCTCTTCCGTCGTTGCGAAGGCAACGCCGTTGATACGCGTGAGCATCTTGTTCTTGGCGTCATTTTTCCAGTAAGCACCGCTCTGCATCGTGATCTTGAATGCCTTCAGAGCCTTCGTGTACGTGATGTGCGGACCGACGCACATATCGACATAGTCACCCTGCTGATAGAACGTGATCCTCGCGTCCTCCGGAAGGTCTCCGATATGCTCTACCTTGTACTTCGCACCGCGCTTCTCAAGGTAATCGATCGCCTCCGCGCGAGGGAGTTCAAACGTCTTGAAGGGGAGATTCTCCTTCGTGATCTTCTTCATCTCATTCTCGATCGCGAGAAGGTCCTCGTCGCCGAGCTTGCGGTCGCCGAGATCGACATCGTAATAGAAGCCTCTCTCCGTTGCGGGACCGTACGCGAAATCAGCCTCCGGCCACAATCTCTGGATTGCCTGCGCCATGATGTGCGCCGCCGAATGACGGAGAACATGCGTTACTTCTTCTGCGGGGCATTCCGCCACCGTGCCGTCGTTGTAAATAATCTTCATTTTCCTGCTCCTTTCCTTGCGAGTAAAAGATCGTGTCGTGCGTCATCGGAAAAAAAAAATCCCCTGTTGACGCATCTTGCATCAACAGGGGCGATAGTATCGTGGTTCCACCCTGCTTGGCCTTTCGGCCCTCTTCATTGATGACGGTAACGGAGTCACCGGACCGGATTGGGGTCACTCGGGAGACGGTCTTCCGCACGGTTTCCGCCGGACGCTCTCAGCCTGCTTTCACATGCGTCCTTCTCTGTTCGTCAACCCACAGTGCGTACTGCTTTCTCCTTCAACGCTTTAAAACTGTTGAGTCGATTATACCACCGCACGTAAGAAAGTCAAGCGGAAAATCAGAGGTATCCGCCCTTTGCCTCCTGAAGTAATGAATTTCCTCCATTGTATTTTGATGCTTTTTTGCTACAATGAGGAAAATACCTCCCGCATTCTTTTGCCGGAGATTCCGGAGTTTTCCATGAAGACATTGCTGAACAACAACTTCCTTTTCCGCAAATTCCCCATCGACACGGCGGAATCCGACATTCTCTCCGCGGCCCATGACGGTACGGGGTTTTCGCCCGTCGACATCCCGCACGATTTTCTGATCGGTCAGGTCACCGACCTCTACGAAACATGCATCGGCTGCTATGTGCGCACACTGTCCCGCGACAAGTCGGTGCCTCACGTCTTCCTGCAATTTGACGGCGTCTACATGGATTCCCGGTTTTACATCAACGATACGTTGGTACACACCCATCCTTATGGGTATTCGCAAGTTTTTTTCGAGATCACTCCGTATCTGCAGCCCGGTGAAAACACTCTCGTCGTGACGAGCCGGTACGAATCGCCGAACACGCGCTGGTACTCGGGCGCCGGAATCTATCGAAACTGCTATCTCCGGGAAACCGGCGACGCCTACCTTCCGGAAAACGGCATCTATACCGTCGCGACGCCCGTCTGCGATGCGCGTAACGGATCCGGCATTTTCCCCGGAGAAAGCCTTCTCACCGTCGACACGGAGGTCGTTTTAGGTTCTTATGATCACGCGCTTCTCCGCCACACGCTCCGGGATGCATCCGGCGCCGTTGCGGCATCTTCGGAAGCCGTCGTAACGCCTTCGGGATCCGGCATTTCCACGCAGGTGCTCACCGTGCCGGACGCTGCTGCCTGGGACATCGACACCCCGTATCTCTACGAGCTCACGACGGAGCTTTTCGTCTCTTCGGAAAATGCCTCCTGCCCCGTCGATTCGCACACACAGCGCATCGGTTTCCGCTCCGTGCGGCTTGATCCCGACCGCGGCTTCTTCTTAAACGGCCGCCACAGAAAGCTCCACGGCGCCTGCATGCACCACGATCTCGGAGCGCTCGGCGCCGCGGTCAACAAGGCAGCGACGAAGCGGCAGCTTCTCTCGCTTCTTTCGATGGGTGTGAACGCTGTGCGCACCTCCCACAACATGCCTTCGCCGGAGTTCATGGATCTCTGCGACGAGCTGGGAATCCTCGTGGACTCCGAGGCGTTTGACATGTGGGAACTGCACAAGACCGAACACGACTATGCGACATTCTTTAAATACTGTTGGCAAGCGGATGTGGCCGCCTGGATCCGCCGGGACCGCAACCGTCCTTCGGTCTTCTTCTGGAGCATCGGCAACGAGATTTACGACACCCACACCGAGCGCGGACTGGTAGTCACCCGCGAACTACGCGACGAAGTCCGCCGCCATGATTACCGGCATCACGCCTTCATCACCATCGGCTCCAACTACGTCGCCTGGGAAGGCGCGCAGCGCTGCTCCGACTTGCTGGAAGCCTCCGGATACAACTACCTGGAGCGCCTCTACGGCGAGCACCACGAGCGCTACCCGCACTGGTGCATCTACGGCAGCGAGACGTCGTCCACGGTGCAGAGCCGGGGAATCTATCATTTTCCGGCTGATGTGAGGCTGCTGACCTTTGAGGACGGCCAGTGCTCATCGCTCTCCAACTGCTCCACCAACTGGGGTGCGAAAAATCCGACCGTCGTCATCACGGGGGATCGCGACTGCCCTTTCTCTCTCGGGCAGTTCATCTGGACCGGCTGGGATTACATCGGCGAGCCCACACCCTATCACTCGAAAAATTCGTTCTTCGGGCAGTGCGACACCGCAGGCTTCCCGAAGGACTCCTATTACATTTACCAGGCCGGCTGGACCGACGCGGAGACGCACCCGATGGTGCACATCCTGCCCTACTGGGACTTTAACGTCGGTCAGATGATCGACGTGCAGGTCTTCTCGAACTGTCCCCGCGTGGAACTGTTCCGGGACGGCAGGTCTCTCGGGACCCGCGACATCGACGCCGCTGCCGGCCCGACGTTGCACGGCGAATGGCGCATTCCGTATGCGCCCGGGGAACTTACGGCCGTCGCTTACGATCCCGACGGGCGGATTGTTGCGACCGACCGCCAATGCTCCTTCGGAGACCCGGCGTCCGTCGTGCTCTCGCCGGACCGTATGACCATGAACGCCGACGGCACGGACATGATTTTTATCGAAGTTTCCACGCTTGATGCACGCGGCACCTTCGTCGCGAATGCCCGCAACCGGATCAACGTCTCCGTGACCGGCGCGGCGCGCCTTGTCGGCATGGACAACGGCGACAGCACAGACTATGACGAATACAAGGGAACGTCCCGCAGGCTCTTCTCGGGGCGGCTTCTTCTGATGCTCGCGGCGCGCAAAGAACCGGGCATAATCGCCGTAAAAGTGTCCTCCCCGGGGCTTCCCGACGCCGAACTCTCGCTAACCGCGCTTCCCGCTGACAGCGATCCCGCCGTATGCGCCTCCGCGGAAAATGCCCCTTGCATCACGGACGAGTCCGTCCTCACCGAGGTGCCCGTCCGCAAGATTGCCCTCTCCGCCGACGGTGCCGATGAAGGATGTATTGAGCTTTCCCCCGCGCGCCCCTCTGTGCTCGTTCGGGCAACTCTTTACCCGGAAAATGCCACCCTGACGGACATCTTCTTCCGCGCGCTGACTGCGGACGGGATAGACTCTCCTGCCGTATCTCTTACCGTGCAGCCGGACAACAGCTCCGTGCTCGTGACCGCCCTCGGCGACGAGGCGCGGTACTTCCTGTACGCCTTTGCCGCCAATGGCAAGCCCCACGCCGACATCATCTCCTCTCTGGAGATGCGAAACGTCTCCTTAGGGCGCGCCACGACGGACCCGTACAGTTTCGTCAATGCGATCCGCTGCGACAACCGGGCTGACGTCTCCCTCAGTTTCGACGGTGGCGTATTCACCGCCGACGAGCCGACATGGATCCGGTTTGGCAACATCGACTTCGGTGATTACGGCTCCGACGAGATCACCGTGCCGATCTTCTCATTTTCCGACAAAGTGCCTCTGGAGATCCGCGAAAACAGCCCGGAGGGCAAGCTGCTGTTCGCCGGAAACTACGAGGCCGAAAGCCGATACAACACCTACCAATCCAACACGTTCCGGCTGTCCTCCCGCCTTCGCGGCGTGACCGGAATCTGCATTCGCGTGCCGTTCCGGCTGTCGCTGCACGGCTTTGTGTTCACAAAACTTCGCAAGGCCTTCGCTCCCATCGGCGCATGTGACCTCGCCTCGGCCAGCGGCGACGCCTATCGTCTCGCGGGGGACGGCATCTACGATATCACGAACAACGTAAGCCTCGACTTCGGCGAATTTGATTTCGGCGATGCAAAAGGCGGCGCACAGGCCGTCACCGTAACCGGACGATCCCATGTGCCGCAATGCACGATCCATATTCATTTTACGACGGACGATGACGATTCCGTGCAGATCGTCGACATTCCCGCAGGTGATTCGCCCCGCGACTTCACGTTCCTGTTACAGCCGGTGTCGGGACGCTGCCGCGTCAGCATGATCTTCCTGCCCGGGAGTCATTTTGACCTGCTCGGATTCCGATTTCTGCCGGCCGATTGAAGCTCCCGAGTGAATCAGGTTTTGTCTTCGCGCCTCCTTCGCTCATAAAGAACAACATACACGGCTGAGCCGATCATCGCTATGAGCGTGATCAGCTCGCCGGCCAGGCGAAGCGGTTCCCGGTATTCCAGGAACACGCGGTTGACTCCGGTCTCCAGCTCCACGCCCATATATCCGACGTTCGCATGGTACAGCGTCGTCTTTTTGCCGTTGACGTAGGCCGTGAACCCGTCGTGGTACGGGATCGCGATGCACAGCAGTTTCGGCTCCGACGTCGTCACCGTCGCGGAGATTGTCGTCCCGCCGAGAACGATGTCCGTCGCGGTATCCTCGCGGCGCTTTTCGATCTCTTTGACATAACCCTCCATCGGCCGGCACCACACGCGAAGCGCGTCGAAGCTGTACGTTCCGGCTTCCGTGAACGTGATGCGGATCTTGTTCTGCGCCGCCTCGGAATACCCGAGATTCACGCAAAAGTCCTCCCTGCCGTTATAGTAGCGGTACTCGTTGTTATATAAGACCAGACTCTTTTCCGTGCCGGTTTCCGCAAGAAGCACCATCTCTGCGGTATCCGGCACTTTCCAATCGATCCGATCCGTTGCCAGGAAGCGGAAATCCGCCGGTTTTTCGAATGTGAACGGACCGACGGTGATCGGCTTTTTATACGGTTTCTGCCCCATCGGCTTCGGCTCCTGCCCGGTCGTCGGCGCGATCTTCGCTCCGCTCACCTCGACCATCGTCTCCGACTTCGGCAGTCCTTCGAACGTGATCCATGCGACAGCCCCCTGTTTTTCCACGGTGAACGTACCGCCGTAAAAAGTTACATACCCGTCGCAGGAAATCTCATACGGGCATTCTTTCGACAACCGGTACGCGTCCGCCGTGCCGGCCTCGATGCCGTCCGGCGTCTCCTCCAAAACCATTGCGTGCAACAAAATATCTTCCTTCTCCGCCGCCGACCGTTCGTCCCATGCAGACCTCGGCAGGAACGAATCGTAGGTGTACATCACCGGCAGCGAATACTCATTGCGAAAGAGTTTCGTCTTCCCGTCGGACATGGTCCCGACCTCCGTGAAACCGAAAGGCGCCTTTGCACTCACCGCCGGATTTTCCAGGTAATAGCGAACCGCCGCAAGGGACGTTAAGATCGCCCGCTCGTCGTAGTTGGAGTACTTGTAGATGCTATATTCCCGAATCGCAATTGCAGAGCGATACTCCGCAAGCGCCGGACTTGCGATAGTCCAGTAGAACTGGGTGGAGGACACGCCGCCCACTACGTTGGCATTCAGCTCAAGCCCCGTGCCGGAGTATCGGAACCATTTCGTATCGCCCAAGGACTGCACGGCTGCCTGAATCTCGGAAGCCTCATTTTCCGTATCCACCGTCACCGCGTCCCACACAAAGGCCGATTTCGCGGCATAAGAATCCGAGATGTACGCATTGAGCCAGAAGCTGTTGACGCCAAGGGCAAGCGCGATCAAACCGACGGCCGCCGCAGCCGGACTTCGCCGATTCTCTCCGTCTTCCGCAGGCCGCAAAACCCATATAGTCAGCGCGAGCAGCGCAACGCTTCCGAAGGCGCGGAGCGTTCGGGAATTCCAGGCGATGATGCAAAACGCGGCATAGACTCCGCAGCAGATGCACAGGAATTTCCACTCCTGCTTCGTAACCGACATCAAGTCATCCCAGACGATCACCAGAGCCGTCGCGCACACGAGCGCAAGCGCAAAACTCCAACGGTTGGTGATGTAGGAAAATCCGTTCATCATCCGGCCGAACACGGGAAATACGGCCATCACGCCGCAGATTGCCATGCACAGTTTGCAAAAGCCGTTGCCCTTGCGCCGCCACATCAGGCAGATTGCAGGAAAGACCGGCGCCGCTATGCCGAGGCAGAACCAGTGATCGTTGCCCGAGGAGAGCGTCAGAACGGGAAGTTTCGCATAGTAGCTCAGCGGATACAACCAACGTCCGACATTTTCCGTTCCCATGCGAGCGTTGGTCAAAAACGCACGGCACATCGGCAGGAAAATGACCGCCGACAGCAGGACTCCGACCGTTGCCGCTGCACCGAGCCGCACCAGCGGGCGAAGGATCTCACCGCCGGCTTTTCTGCGAAGCCACAGGATTCGGGCAACGGCATACATCGCCGCCAGGATTGCCAGAAGATAAAAGAAATAGAAATTGCTGAGACCCGCGACTGCCACCGTCCCCGCAAAAAGGTACGGGCGCTCCTTTCGCAGGATCTTTTCGATGCCGACCACCAGGAGCGGCAGATAGATGCACGGATTTAGAAAATACGGATGTCTGGCGGCGTTGAACAAGCCCCAGTAAGCGAAGACGTAGGCCATCGCTCCGGCGATCAGCGCGACATTTCCGGGTTTGCGGACAGCCTCCGCGGCGTCCTTCGCCGGGCGGCACAGCGTGCGGCACATCCACGTGAACGCAAGGCCTGCCAGATACATTCGAAGAAGGATCATCGCGACATAATAGACGATCATCAACCGCGACGGGATCAAAAACGAAAAAAACGCAAAGGGATCCCCGATGACATAGTAGTGGAACGTCTCCAGAATGTCATTGCCCTCGCCGATCGCGACGTCAAACGTCGGGATGACGAAGGTATTTTCCGTGAACGCGTTCCGCACGATGCCGCGCAGATACTTTGCGTAATACAGGATTGCTTTATAGTGCTGTGCCCAGCCGTCCCCTTTCCACAAAAGGGCACGGCCGGCACAATAATACCATGGAAATACGATCAGACAAACCGCGAAAAATGCGATCGTATACGAGCGCAGGAAACTTTTGCTTCCGTCTTCCGCGCGATCTGTCCAACGACGGATCATTTTTCTCATTACTTCTCTTCCAGACGCTCGCGCATCTTAACTTCGGTCATAACCTTCTGGTCATAGCATGCAAACATTGCTTCCACCTTCTTTGCCTCCGGAGCCTTGGTGATCAGACTGATCAACGGAACCAGGATCAGGCCGCCGACCATCGATACAACGCCGGAGTTGATGGAGGACTTGAAGATATATCCGATCACGGTCTCGGGATCGAACGTGAATACCTTGAACGAAACCAGAAGCTGCATTACCGTCATTGCGGTTGCGAACGCAAAGCTTGCCGCAACGGCCTTGGCGGAAACCTTCTTCGAGTAGAGGCCGTACAGGAACGGAGCAAGGAATGCACCGGCCATAGCGCCCCACGAAACACCCATCATCTGCGCGATGAACGTGAGGTTCAGCGTATCCTTCAAAACGGCGAGCAGCGCCGAGATCGCCACGAAGAACAGGATGAACAGACGCATGATACCGACTTTCTGCTTCTCGCTCATCTCCTTCTTGCTCGCCGGAGCGATAACATCCAGCGTGAGCGTCGAGCTCGAGGTAAGAACCAGCGAGGACAGCGTCGACATCGAAGCCGCCAAAACCAAAACGATCACGATCGCGATGATCACATCGGGAAGCTCGGAGAGCATCGCCGGGATGATGCTGTCGAAGAGGATCTTGCCGTCCTTATACTTGATCGCGTCAGAGTCCGCAAAGAGCCGTCCGAAGCCGCCTAAGAAATAGCATCCGCCGGCGATAACAATCGCGAAAAATGTGGAAATGATGGTCCCCTTCTTGATGGAATCCTCATTCTTGATGGAGTAGAATTTGCCGACCATCTGAGGAAGCCCCCAGGTACCGAGGGACGTAAGCAAAACGACGAACAAAAGAGCCAACGGATCCGGACCGAAGAAGCTTGCGTAAGCGCCGTTGAGTTCCTCGCCGGAAGGCATTTTCGCGACGCCCTCCGAGAGCTTTGCAACCGCTGCCTGCAGACCTCCGCGGCTTGCGATTGTCGCAAGGATGACCGCAACGATACCGATGAGCATGATGATGCCCTGGATGAAGTCGTTGATCGCGGTCGCCATATATCCGCCGAAGATAACGTAGATTGCCGTGAGCACTGCCATGATCACGATAACAACCCAGTACGGAATGCTGAACACGATGTTAAACAAACTCGACAAACCGTTGTACAGGGAAGCCGTGTACGGGATCATGAAGATGAATACGATGATCGAAGCCGCGATCTTGAGACCCTTCGAACCAAAGCGCTTCTCGAAGAAATCAGGCATCGTCTTGGTGTCTAAGTGACGCGTCATGATACGCGTGCGGCGGCCGAGGATCTCCCATGCCAGCAACGAACCGATGAAGGCGTTGCCAAGGCCGACCCACGTGCTTGCGAGACCGAAGTTCCAGCCGAACTGTCCCGCATAACCGACAAAGATAACAGCCGAGAAATAGGACGTACCGAAGGCAAATGCCGTAAGCCAGGGACCTACGTTGCGCCCGCCGAGCACAAAGCCGTTAACGTCGGTCGCATGCTTTTTGCAGCGCCATCCGACAATGATCATCAAGGAAAAAAAGCAAATCAAAAGAGCCGAAGTCAAACCGATCAACATAGAGGTTCTCCTGTCCGGGCACTGCCCGCTCCGGCCTGTCGTAAGCGCGCCGGAGTGCGCCGAATGTCTTACTTAATCTGTGCTTCCACCAAGCTTCCGCCGCAGTAGATCCGGCGAAGCTTCGGCTTCTCGATCTTACCGGTAGGATTTCTCGGAACGTCCGCGAACACGATCTTGCGAGGTCTCTTGTATCTCGGCAGGTCGAGGCAGAATTCGTTGATCTCCTCCTCCGTTGCCGTCATCCCCTCTTTGATCTGGATGATCGCAAGCGTAACCTCGCCGAGGCGCGCGTCCGGAACACCGATGACCGCAACGTCCGCGATCTTGTTGTTCGCACGCAGGAAATCCTCGATCTGCACGGGGTAGATGTTCTCGCCGCCCATGATGATGACGTCCTTCTTGCGGTCTACGAGGTAGATGAAGCCTTCCTCGTCCTGCTTTGCCATATCGCCGGTGTAGAGCCAGCCGTCCTCGGACAGCACGGCCTTCGTAGCCGCCTCGTCCTTGTAGTAGCACTTCATGACGCCGGGGCCCTTCACCGCAAGCTCGCCGACCTCACCCTGCTTCACGCTCTGTCGCTTCTCATCGACGATATCGCACTGCCAGCCGTACCCCGGAACACCGATGGCACCGACTTTACGGATATTCTCGATCCCGAGGTGAACGCAGCCGGGTCCGATGGACTCGGAAAGTCCGTAGTTCGTATCGTAATCATGATTCGGAAAATGCTCTTTCCACCGTTTGATCAAGCTCGGCGGAACCGGCTGTGCTCCGACATGCATCAGTCTCCACTGAGACAACTCATACTTCGAAAGGTCGATCTCCCCGCGGTCGATCGTGTCGAGGATGTCCTGTGCCCACGGCACTAAAAGCCAAACGATCGTCGCCTTCTCGCGGGAAACCGTCTCGATGATCCACTCGGGCTTAACACCTCGCAGCAAAACGGCCTTGCCGCCGACTAAAAGGCTTCCGAACCAATGCATCTTCGCACCGGTGTGATACAGCGGCGGAATGCAGAGGAACACGTCGTCATGCGTCTGTCCGTGATGATTCTGCTCGGTCAGGCAGGACGAGACAAGCGCTCTGTGCGCATGCAGGATCGCCTTCGGGAATCCGGTGGTACCGGACGAAAAATAAATCGCAGCATCATCGTCGTCCGTGAGCGCGATGCCCGGATTTTTCGAGGTGCAGTAAGCGGCGTATTTCTCGTAGCTGTCCGCAAAGGACGGGCAGTCCTCGCCGACATAGAACATTTCCTTCACCTTCGGGATGCGCTCCGCAATATCCTCCACACGGCCGACAAACTCCGGTCCGAACACGAGAACACTGCAGTCCGCAAGGTCGAGGCAATATTTGATCTCGTCCGCGGTATAGCGGTAGTTCATGGGAACCGCAAGGGCGCCTGTCTTCAGTACGCCGAAATAGATCGGCAGCCACTCAAGGCAGTTCATGAGAAGGATAGCAACCTTGTCGCCCTTCTTCACTCCGCGGCTCAAAAGAAGGTTTGCGAACCGGTTGGACTTGCGGTCGAAATCCTCCCAGGTCATCTCGCGGCGGTATTTTTCGTCGCGATCACTCTCGATCAGTTCATACTCCCGCCATGTGCGGCTCTTCTGCTCTGCGGGGTTGATCTCCACCAGGCAGACCTCATTTCCGTACAGCTGTGCATTGCGCACCAAAAATTCAGTGATCGGCATATTGCCCTCCATGTTCCGGACAACCCGTCGGCCGTCCGATAATATATACTCGAGTATATGCAAAGCAAGACAAAACAAAAAGGCCTGACTTTGCCGATTGAAAGTGTAACGCTTTAACGCGACAAAGTCAAGCCTTATTTCATGTTTTTCGGGTTTTATTTTCCAAACGTAATGTGAATTTTTAAAAAGACGCTACGCAAGTTCCTGATCGAACGAACACTCACGGTGCGGCAAGTTCGAACAGCTCGTCCTCCGTTTTCTCCAGCGAAAGCGTTTCCTCCTGCGTGCCGCCGATCGGTTTTCGCTTGACGACAAGTCTGCCGTTCTCCTCGACGAATCGCAGATCGTAGCCTTTCTGATCGATCTTCTGTTCTCTTCTCCCATATACAAAAAGGGCAGTAGCACCGTTGCGTTCAAGGTTCATAGGATACTGGAATGTCATACAGATCTCACGGATACTGTCACCGTCCAGGTCAGTCACATAGGCGTTCAGGAATCTCCGGGCGCTGCATACACGAACAATCCCCGAATCCGTGTATCGCCGAAGCACCCAATCACTCGGAGTCGGAAAATAGTAATAAAACTGCCCTTTATCAACAACGAACACACATTCCTTTTCACCATGTACGTCCTTTCCCGGACGGATCAGCCGGCGCGTCTCCTCATCGCCCTTTGAACAGTCGAACCAGCACTCGACCGGTTTACGAACTGAGGGTATCACCTCAATGGAGTCCGTCGACGTCGGATTCGTGATCCCCTGAAACTCCAGCGATTCGCCGGCAATGACGAGCTTGCCCCGCTGTGTGAAATCATAGCTGCCATTGTTGCCCTTAATCCACGTTCTCCGAAGCACAACATCGTCGTCCGTTCCTTCAAACCATTCGTAGAACAGCGATTTCTCACTTGAAATGTCACTCAACAGGTTGCTTTGCTTTTGACTGGCGAAGTCATACACCATAATCGTTGCTTTCTGTACATCACAGAACTCCTGAAGCCCGTCCCCGTTCCAATCCGTAAAATGCGAATCTCTGTAGCCTGCCTCTGTGTCGAAAACTTTCGCTCCGTCGTGAAAGAAGGTAAACTCTCCCACGCTATCCCCATCAAACGAATGCATTTTCTCCTTCCATGTGATTGTCCACTCGGGAAGGTTGGAGAACGTGATCTCCGCGCTCACCACATACAAACCCGGCTTCTCCGTCTCCGGAATATCCGAGACACTCCACGTCAGTCTATCTTTCGGCTTCGATATCTCCGCCGTCCCCGTATACTCTGACTCGTCAAGCTCATATGTGTATTTGACGGTGTAGACCACCTCATTATCCGGCACTTCGCTCGCTTTCGGCGTCACCGGAGTCTCATCGGTATTCTTCTTGCCCGGCTTCAGTGCAATGACCAGCGCTATTGCCGCAATCAGCACCGCGGCCGCAATTCCGGTGATCAACAAGGTTTGTTTGGTGTTCATAATGCTCCCGCTGAAAAAGAATTCTGATTATTAGTTTTTCACTTGACCTTATTTTCCGAAGCTCCAGCTGCAGAAGTCATAACCGCTGCCTGCGAAGATGAGGAAAATGTCGTGAACGCCGGTCACATTGCTGAGAAGTTCCGCGGAAACGGTGCCGGCGCCGTTGACCTCAAGGTATCCGACATCCTCGCCTCCGAGGCTGTCAAGGCGGATGGCGATCGCACCGGAAACGCCCTCGGCGCAGCCGGTAAACGTCGCTGTGAAGGTCTTCGCACCGTCCGTGCCGAAGTCCGCGCCGGCCACATTGATCCAGTCGCCCTCGTCGATGCCCGTGACAACCATGTCGCCCGAGCCGTACTTCTTGGCGATCTCACCGTACTGCTTCGTCTCGATGCCGCCCATCGTACGCATCGTCGCAGCCGGAACAACCTCGTAAGGATCGAAGCTGTGAAGCTGTTTAACACCGTCCTTCGTGCCCTTGCCCATGGCAATCGTGCCGTCCTCCTGCAGGTTCAGCTCGTCGATGTGAGTGCAGCGGTAGCCGCCGCCCGTGCCGAGAGGCTTGTCAAGGATCTGCGAATGGTAGGTGATGTAGTATTTGCCCTCGAACTCGAAGATGCAATGGTGATTGTTGCCGCCGGGGCCGAAGTAGAATCCCGGATTTTTCAGGATTGCGCCTGCATAGGTGTAAGGTCCGAGCGGATTTGCCGAAGTCATGTAGCAAATCTCGCCGTTGTGCATATCATAGTTCTTTCGGTTCGCATGGCCGTCCACGTTAAAGTTGCTGCAGTAGCTGTAATAATACGTGTCACCGATGCGGTTGATGCCGGAGTCCTCAAAGAGGAACGGCGGGTCAAGAGAGATCGGATCTCCGTCAAGCGAGATCATGTCGTCGCCGAGTTTCACCATGCGAGCCGTGTAAGGATGCTCAATCTGGTCCGCGGTAGGCTGGTTGCCGCCGGGAACGCCGCCGCCCACATAAAGGTATGCGGAGCCGTCGTTGTCCACCAGTACCGCCGGGTCAAAGAGCCATGTGACATTGCCGCAGTTCGGCGTGTTGCGATTGATCAACGCTTTGCCGATCGGATCCTCAAACGGACCCACCGGACTGTCGGCGCGAAGCACGCCGATGCCGTTGCCGCTGTTCGCAAAATACAGGAAGAACTGCATTTTCCCGTCGATCTCCTTGCAGGCAGCCGCAGGTGCCCAGGAGTTGCCGCCCCATTTTGCGGCGCCTGAGTAACCGGCCGCCTTGATGCAGCCGTGGTCCGTCCAGTTCACGAGATCGGCCGACGAGATCACATTGATCGTGTTGATCTTCTGGTAGCTGTTCGCCTTCGGCGAGCCGTCGTAGTTCTTCTCGATGACATCGCCGGTCATGTAAATATAGACACGTCCGTCGTACACAAGGGCGTACGGGTCTGCGCCGAGGCGCTGCGTCATCAGCGGATTGTTGTAGATCGGGAGTTTCAGGGTGTCCGCCTTCTTGATGTCGGCAAAGATCTTGCTCCACTTCTCCGCGACACTCACCGTGGGCGTAGGCGTTGCCGAGGGCGTCGCAGTGACGGTTTCGACGGGCGTTGCGGTTACAGATTCGTTGTTCATAGTCTCATCCTCCTTACAGCCGCTCAAACACACGGCACATAACAAAAGTATTGTACACCATTTCCATCCGTTTTTCATCATTTTTCCTCGTTTGATTTACGCTAACAGACTCCACTCGCCGCAGTCGACGACGCGAGTCGCGATACCTTCGTAAAATTCTGCCTCGTGGCACACCATGATGACGGTTCCCCGGTACTCGGACAGCGCCTTCGCCAAAGCCTCTTTCGCGTCGACGTCCAGATGGTTCGTCGGCTCGTCGAGGATCAGCAGATTGCTCTCCCGGTTCATCAGTTTGCACAGCCGCACCTTCGCCTGCTCGCCGCCGGAAAGCACGCGGACCTGGCTTTCGATATGCTTCGTCGTCAGGCCGCATTTGGCGAGCGCCGCGCGGACTTCGCTGTTCGTGTACGACGGGTACTCGTCCCAGAATTCGTCCATGCACGTCTTCGTCCCCTCGCCCGAGAGTTCCTGCTCGAAATACCCGATCGCCAGATAATCCCCCAGGATAACCTCGCCGGAAATCTCGGGGATCAAGCCGAGAATGCTCTTCAAAAGAGTCGTCTTTCCGATACCGTTCGCTCCCCGGAGTATGACTCGCTCCCCACGCTCGATGTGAATGTTCAGAGGCCGGGACAACGGTTTGTCATAGCCGATGACCAGCTCCTTCGTCTCCACGACGACGCGCGATGGTACGCGGGACTCCTTGAAATGAAACTCCGGCTTCGGGTTCTCCTGCATCAGTTCGATCACATCCATCTTGTCCAGCTTCTTCTGCCGGGACATCGCCATGTTTCGCGTCACCACGCGGGACTTGTTACGCGCCACGAAATCCTTCAGCTCCTTGATCTCCTGCTGCTGCCGGTTGTACGCCGCCTCGATTTGTCCCTTGCGCATCTCGTACACTTCCAGGAAATGATCGTAATCGCCGGGATACCGTTCCAGATGGGCATTTTCCACATGCCAGATGATATTGACGACGCTGTTCAGAAACGGCATGTCGTGGGAGATCAGGATGAATGCGTTCTCATACTCCGAGAGATACCGTTTCAGCCACTCGATGTGCTGCTCGTCCAGGTAGTTAGTCGGCTCGTCAAGCAGCAGAATGTCGGGCTTTTCGAGCAAAAGCTTCGCGAGAAGCACCTTCGTGCGCTGCCCGCCGGACAGCTCACTCACATCCTTGTCAAACCCAAGGGCGTCCAGTTCAAACGCATGCCCAATCTCGTCGATCTTCGTGTCCAGTGTATAGAAGTCATGCTGCTCGAGCATCTCCTGCAGCACGCCCATCTCCTCCAGCAGGGCGTTCATTGTCTCCTCGTCCGCCTCCCCCATTTTCTCGCAGATGAGGTTCACCTCCGCCTCCTTTTCGTAGAGCCAGGAAAAGGAGGAAGCCAATACGTCGCGGATCGTCATGCCGGGCTTCAGCACCGTGTGCTGATCGAGATACCCGACGCGGACATTTTTCGCCCACGAGATCGAGCCCTCGTCCGGCATGAGCGTTCCCGTGACAATGTTAAAAAACGTACTCTTGCCCTCGCCGTTCGCGCCGACCAGCCCGACGTGCTCCCCCGCCTGCAGACGGAATGTCACATCGCGGAAAATGGCGCGGTCACCGAACCCGTGGGACAGATTGTCAACTGTCAGAATACTCATGATAAAAAAGCGGCGGATACCGGGTATTGCCCGCATCCGCCGGTACACTCCTTACGATAATTTGTGAATGAACAATCCGCTGCGCAGTTTCGGCTCGAACCAGGTGGACTTCGGCGGCATCAGACGGCCTGCGTCAGCCACTGCGAAAAGCTCCGTGATCTGCGTGGGATACATGGAAAATGCGACTTTCATATCGGAGTGGACGCGTCTCTCCAGCTCGCCCAGTCCGCGGATGCCGCCGATGAAATCGATGCGCTTGTCAACGCGCGGATCGCCGATGCCGAGCACCGGTCCGAGCAGGTAATCCTGCAACAGCGACACGTCGAGAGCCGCAACCGGATCCGTGATCGCTGCGAGATTCTCCCGCGCCGTCAACTCATACCATACATCGTCAAGGAACATTCCGAAGGTTCCCTTGGCGGCCGGTGCGTACGGCTCACTGCCGATCCTGCGAACCGAGAAGTTCTCCCCGACAGCCGCGAAAAATTCCTCCGTGCTGAGGCCGTTGAGGTCCTTCACAACACGGTTGTACGGAAGGATCATCAGACAATCCTCAGGGAACAAAACCGAGAGGAAATAATTGAACTCCTCTTTGCCGGTGTAAGAACCGGCTTCTGCGCGACGCTTCAGACCGACCTTGACGGCGGATGCCGCACGGTGATGTCCGTCTGCTATGTAGATCGCGTTCATTTTCGAAAAAGCATCCCGGATCGCCGCAACGTCCGCGGGCTTTGCGACACGCCATACGTTGTGCGCGATACCGTCATCGGCCGTGAACGCATACAGCGGTTCCGTCTTCTTGTATGCGGCCATCACGTCCGCGATCACCGCATTGCTCGGATATGCAAGGAAGATCGGTCCGGTCTGGGCATTGCACGTATCGACGTGACGAATGCGGTCCTGCTCCTTCTCCTCGCGGGTATTCTCATGCTTTTTGATCACGCCGTTCACGTAGTCGTCAATGGACGCACACGCAACGATACCGGTCTGGGAACGACCGTCCATGATCAGCTCATAGACATAGTAGCACTCCTCGTTATCCGTCACATACGTGCCCTCGGCAATACGGGCATCCAAAAGCTCTTTCGCCTTTGCATACACGATCGGATCGTAGGTGTCGACGCTGTCGGGCAGATTGCTCTCGGCGCGGTCGATATTCAAAAACGAGAGCAGATCCTTGAGCGCCGCCTCCTTTGCCTCCGCGCGGTTGTACACATCATACGGCAAAGCCGCAACGCGGGACGCCAACTCCTGCGTCGGACGGACGCAGAAAAACGGTTTTACATCAGCCATGGAAACTATCCTCCTGTTAGAAGCGCATGTGCGCTGTTTTTCGAATTTCAATATTGCTTCGGAGCCGTTAACGGCAGCGTTCGCTTCACTAAAAGCCAGATTGCGGCGATGCCCAGGACAAACGCGGTTCCGAAATTGAGGGCGCTTGCCGCCAGATGCATTTCAATCCCGCTCAATCCCGCGAGGATTGTCTGACTCACTTTATAAAACATCATGAACAGCAGCAGGTAAGCCACAACGCACAGGATCGCACAGAGCTTCGAACGATAGCAGAATGCGTACGTGATCACGACCGCCAGATACACCAAAACGACAAGGAAAAAGCCTGCCGTCAGATACTCGAGGATCGTGGTGAGAACCGCCGGAACCAGCGGATCCCCGCTCTCGCCCTGGATCATTTTCCGAATACCGAACTGCTCGATGCCTTCCTTCTCCTCGGGGAATCTCGAAGCCAACAGCTTCAGATCCACGAAAAATGCACCGGCATACGCCCCGGCGAACACCGCGATGGCGAACGTGTTGTACAGAATCTTGTACACGACCGTCTTCGTCACCGAAACGCCTTCCTTCTCCAGCTGCGTAAAATACATTCTCTCCCGAAGGTTGCGAAGGAACACTCCGCCAGCCGCATAAAGAATCCACGCGATCGTGACGACCATAGCGAACACAGCCATATACAAAGCGGTGTTGACCATGCCCTTGTTGTTCAGCGCAACGCCTAACAAAAGCAGGATCTCGAGCACGACAAACGCCGATGCCATCATGGCAAACGCCGGCACCATGTCCTTCATATCTTTTCGGAATACTTTCTTCATGGAACTCCTCCACCGTCCGCCGGAAGGCCGACACAACAGAAAGGAATGGCGGTCTCCCGTCATTCCTTCCCGGTAAATCCGGACGGATTTATAATTCAATCAATTTCTTGCGGGCAAGCTTGTCCTTGCGAAGGTAGAACAAGTCGCGGCCGAAACGGATCTGAATGATATTCGGATCGCTGTTGTCGAAGACCTCGCCCTCGCCGCGCTTGCGGTGGATGACAGTCTCCTGCTCCTTCAGAGCGTCGAGTTTGCGGCGGATAACCGCTTCCTCAGGCGTAAACGGAACGCCCTGTGCATCGTACAGAACTTCCTCCTCCGGCTCGTCCGCCGAAGCGCTGTCCGCATCCGTATTGCTCTGAACATAGTTCGGAACGATCTGACGGAGGATCTCTCTCTCCTGCTCGTCGACATTGGCCTCCAGATTGCGGTAGAACTCCGCATCCGCCGGGCTGATGCTCTCATCCTTGGCGTTGGCTACGGCTTCCGAGATTGAAGCCTGCGCGGCGTCGTCCGCTGTCTGGCCGTCCTTGACTGCCTCTTCCACAACTGCCGAAACTGCCTCTGTCACGCCGGCGTCATCATCGAAGATTCCGTCGAGATTGATCTTGAAATCATCGAAGTTCTCCGAGTTGTCAACGTCCGCATTTTCCGGGATACCGATCTCGGAATTGAGATTGCGTTCCTTCTGGTTATCGAACTCGCGCTCAACGACGCGCTTATGTGCTTTTCTCTTAGCCTCCTCAAAGTCCTCCTCGGACTCGCCCTCGAGGCGGTCGACCTCGTAGACTTTCTTCGAGGACGGGCGCTGCATCTCCTTGTCGATATTCTTCTCGGTGATGTAGTTTACGATCAGATAAATGATGACAAATGCCGCAATGCCCGCGAAGAGGATCAACACCAGTTTCAGGGTGCCGAAGGTATCTTCCGCTTCCTTTACCGTCTGCTGGCTCTCCTCGGTCTTCGTGGGAGTCGGATCCGGACGAAGCTCAGGCGGACGCTCATCGTCCGTCTTCTTCGGCGTAGGGGTATCCGTAGGGATCGGCGTGTTGGTGGGCGTAGGCGTGAACGTGATCTGCGTATCAATGCGCTGCACACGGGTGCTGTACACATAACCGTCGAATCTCTCGCCCTCGAACTCACCGGTGACATGGTACCAAACGTCCATATCACTGTCGTGGCGCTCACCGTAGATGTTGACCGTATCGTTCTTCTTCAAAACGACCTGCTTGCCCTTGCTCGTCTTCAGGATATCGTCCTTCTTGTTTCCGTCCGCATCCTTGGTACCGGGCGATTGACGAACGCTGCTGCCGTCCTTTGTGATGGTTCCCTTATAGTAACCGTTCGTATATTGATCTTTTTTTACACCGTCTTTGCTCACGTCGACTGTCTCAGTGTCCGTAGTCTCTCCTTCGGCGCGTGCCGAGAGCCATCCCGGCAACTTGGCAAGTGCGATTGCCGCTATAAGAACCAGAGCTACAATCAAAGCTTCCTTCCAAGATACACTGCTTCGCTGCATAACGTCATTCCCTCACTTTCTGTTACACTGTTACATACGATCGGGCGCTTCCATGCCGAGCATCCCGATGCAGTCCGAAAGAACCGCCAAGGTAATCCGCAGGATCGTGATCCACTCGCTGCGCTTCGCCTCGTCGGTCTCCCCGACAATCTTATTGGCATGGTAAAAACCGTTGAACTCGTCTGCCAACTCGTAAATAAATTGACAGATCCGATGAGGCGCCAGTTCGGACGCCGCCTTCTCCACACAATCTGCGAACCTCGCAAGCGACAAAAGGAGATTGACCTCATCGGCACCGCGCTCGCGCGCTGCGGCCTTCGTCGTCATCTCGGGAAGCTGTCCGAGCTTTGCGAGGATCGATTTGATCCGAACCATCGTATAAAGGATATACGGTCCCGTGTTGCCCTCGAACGAGGTGAACCGCTCCATATCGAAAATGTAATCCTTCGTCGCCTGGTTGGAAAGATCGCCGTACTTGAGTGCCGCGAGTCCGACTTTGTATGCGATCTCGCGCTTCTCCTGCTCCGGAATGTCGCGGTCCGCCATCTTCCGCATGACCTCTTCCGCAACGTTCTCGATCAATACTTCAAGCCGCATCACTCCGCCCTCGCGGGTCTTAAACGGCTTGCCGTCCTTTCCGTTCATCGTACCGTTGCCGATGAAGGTGAGTTCGGTATCGGGCTTAACCAGTTTCGTCTTGCGGGCACAGCGGAAAATCTGCTCAAAATACAGATTCTGGCGCTTGTCCACGACATAAATGATCTGATCCGGGTCAAACAGCTTCATACGCTCGACGATCGTTGCGAGATCGGTCGTGTTGTAGAGCGTTGCCCCGTCGGACTTTAAGATCATGCAGGGAGGAACTTCCTTCGTGTCCGTCTCCTCCTTGACATCGACAACAAGGGCACCGTCGCTGATATAGGCATAGCCGTTGTCCTTCATGTCCCTGATCATGCCGGGGATGTGTTTCTGCGCGTCGCTCTCCTTGCCCCAGATGTCAAACTGTGTACCGAGTTTGTCGTAACTCTTCTTGACGTCCTCCATCGACACACGCATGATGTGCTCCCAGAGGGCCATATAACCTCTGCGTCCCTGTTGCAGCTCGAGAATCGCCTTGCGGGACTCCGCGCGGTAATCCTCATGTTCCTTTGACCACTTGCTAGCGTACGGGTAGATCTCCTCCAGCTCGGAAACATCGAACGGCGGTTCCTTCGGATACTCTCCCGTATAGTCCGGATCGAAGTAGACAAGATCCGGCTGTCTCACCTTTAACTCGGTGATGATCAGACCGATCGGCGTTCCCCAGTCACCCAGATGCGCATCACCGATCACCTTGTTTCCGGTGTACCGGAGTATGCGTTTCACCGACTCTCCGATGATTGCCGGACGCATATGTCCGACATGCAGCGGTTTCGCGACATTCGCTCCGCCGTAGTCGATCACTACGGTTTTAGGCTTCGCGGGCTGCTCCACGCCGAAGCGCTCCGTGCGGCCCATCTCAAAAACGTAATCCGTCAGAAATTCCGGTTTCAGCGTGATGTTGATAAATCCCGGTGCAACCGCTTCCGCTGCGGCGAGCATCGGCTGCTCTCCGAGCGCTTTTACAACCTCCCCGGCGATCACGATGGGTGCCTTGCGATACGCCTTAGCGGCCGCCATCGCGCCGTTGCATTGATATTGACACAGATCCGGACGGTTGGAAACGGTCACCATCCCGTATGAGCTGTCGTAGCCGCATGCGGCAAACGCTTCGCTCATCTTCTCTGCGATTAATGTTGCGATCTTCTTCATAGCAGTCCCTGTCTTTCTTCCACTTGCATGCTGCCGCCGTCCCCCCGGAAAATGCCCTGCGTTTCGGCTTTCCCGTCCCTTCTTTCGGTCACACGGACAGTCATTGTAGCATACATAAATTATATTATCACAGGGCCACCTCAATGTAAACCCCTATTTTGAGCCAGGTCCGTCGGCGGCGACCGCGGAAAATGCCCGAAAACTCCGCTAAAATGCAACTTTTTCTTTCTTTTTCGGGGGTGGTGTGATATACTGTTGAACGATGCCGCAGTGAGTGCGGCAAAGATATCTCCCCCGGAGGGTTTTTATGATCAAAGTTGTGAAATTCGGCGGCAGTTCTCTCGCCAGTGCCGAACAGTTTCGTAAGGTAAAAGCTATCATCACGGCGGATCCCGATCGCCGTTTCGTTGTTCCGTCCGCTCCCGGCAAGCGCAACAGCTCCGACACGAAGGTGACGGACATGCTCTATCACTGCTACGCTCTCGCCGAGGATGGCAAGGATTTCTCCGAAGATCTGGCGAACATCCGTGCTCGCTATCAGGAGATCATCGACGGTCTCGGCCTCACGGTTTCGCTCGACGCGCAGTTTGAGACGGTTCGCGAGCAGTTTGCGGCGCTCGCCGGTCGCGAGTACGCTGCATCCCGCGGCGAGTACCTCAACGGTGTGCTTCTCGCCGCTTACCTCGGATTCGAGTTTCTCGACCCCGCGGAATGCATCATTTTCCATGAGGACGGCACCTACGACGCCGCACTGACGCAGAAGAAGCTCTCCGCCGCACTGGCCGGCCGCAGCAACGCTGTCATTCCCGGCTTCTACGGTGCTCAGGAAGACGGCAAAGTCCGCACTTTCTCGCGCGGCGGCTCGGACATCACCGGTTCCATCGCAGCGCGCGCCGTTCAGGCCAACCTCTACGAAAACTGGACGGACGTCTCCGGCGTTTTGGTTGCGGATCCCCGCATTGTCAATAACCCCAAAGTCATCGAGACGATCACCTACCGCGAGCTTCGCGAGTTGTCTTACATGGGATTCTCCGTGCTTCACGAGGACGCCATTTTCCCCGTGCGCACCGCAGGCATCCCGATCAATATCCGCAACACCAACGCGCCTGAGGACGAGGGCACGTACATCGTTGAGAACACGTCGCGCCGTCCGGCTTACACCATCACCGGTATCGCCGGCAAGAAGGGCTTCACGGCGATCAACATTGAGAAAGACATGATGAACACCGAGATCGGCTTCGGCCGCAAGGCGCTTCAGGCTTTTGAAGACAACGGGATCAGCTTCGAGCATATGCCTTCCGGCATCGACACGCTCTCCGTGCTTGTGCACCAGTCGGAGTTTGAGGCTCGCGAGCAGGCGGTTCTCGCCGAGATTCACAAGCTCTGCAACCCCGATTCCATCGACCTTGCGACGGACCTCGCTCTGATCGCCGTCGTTGGACGCGGCATGAAGAGCAGCCACGGTACCGCTGCCCGCATCTTCGGAGCACTCTACTCCGCCGACGTCAACATCCGGATGATCGACCAGGGTTCGAGCGAGCTCAACATCATCATCGGCGTTGCCGGCGTCGATTTCGAGAAAGCGATCAACGCGATCTACAAAGCGTTCGTTCAATAGATCCGTCACACCGAACCTTATTGATGCGCCGTACGGTTCGTCGGAATATAGAAATGGAGGAAAATGATATGCCTAACCCGATCGTCACATTCAACATGAAGAACGGTTCCGTGATGAAAGCCGAGCTCTATCCGGAAATCGCACCGAACACGGTCAACAACTTTATCTCGCTTGTTCGCAAGGGCTTTTACAACGGTCTGACCTTCCACCGTGTGATTCCCGGCTTTATGATCCAGGGCGGCTGCCCGAACGGAACCGGCATGGGAAATCCCGGCTACAGCATCCGCGGCGAGTTCACCGCCAACGGATTTTCCAACAACTTAAAGCACACCCCCGGCGTTCTCTCCATGGCACGCGCCATGAACCCGAACTCCGCCGGTTCCCAGTTCTTCATCATGCATCAGACTTCGCCGCATCTGGACGGTCAATATGCTGCATTCGGCAAGCTCATCGAAGGTCTGGATGTCGTTGACGCCATTGCCAACGTCCGCACGGACTACTCCGACAAGCCGCTTTCGCCGGTTATCATGGAGACCGTGACCGTTGAGACGTTCGGTCAGGATTACCCGGAGCCTGTTCGCGTTTGATTTTGTTTCGGAGTTTTGTATGAACATCGTCGGCATTATCGCTGAATACAATCCGTTCCACAACGGACATTTGCATCATCTGAAAGAGACACGGCGCCGCACCGGTTGCGACGCCGTTGTTGTCGTGATGAGCGGTGATTTCGTGCAGCGCGGCGTTCCGGGTGTCATGGACAAATACGCCCGGGCCGAATCGGCGTTGCGATGCGGAGCCGACCTCGTCCTGGAACTCCCGGTGTACGGAGCTACGGCAAGCGCGGAGGATTTCGCTCTCGCCGGTGTCAAAGCCTTAGCGTCCCTCGGATGCGTGTCTGCGCTCTCCTACGGAGCCGAGGATCCCGACGCGCCGTTTCGCGACATCGCGTCGTATCTTCTTTCGGACAATCCGGAGTCTCACGAAGCGCTTCTTGCGCACGTTCGCGAAGGCAATTCCTTCGCCAAAGCGCGCGCGATGACGATCGCTTCGGAGCGCCCCGACTATGCCGGTTTCCTGCAAAAACCGAACAACATTCTGGCTGTCGAGTACGAGAGCGCGATCCTTCGCACTTCCTGCGGTTTTACGACCGTTGCGGTGCCCCGCTCGGACCGAGGCTACCACGACACCGAGGTGACTACCGTGTGCTCCGCCTCCGCAATCCGCGAATGTGTCTGCGGCGGCAATGATTTTCCGTTTGATTCGGTCCCGGCGATAACTCGAGATCTCGTGGCCGGGCTCAACGATTCGACCGTAGTGAGCGCCGACGACTTCAGCGACATGTTATTTTCCGAATTGTCCGCTCACACGCCGGAGTCCCTGTCCGCACTCTACGACATTCCCGCAGACCTCGCAAAGAGAATACTGAACCGCGCCGTGCGCCCGTTCACTTGGACGTCGCTCGCCGAGGACGTCAAATGCAAAGCGTTCACCCGAAGCCGGATCGACCGCGCCCTGTGTCACTCGCTGCTGCGGATCTCTGCCGAGGACGCGGCGATGTTCAAGGCAGGAGACTCGATCCCGTATCTTCGCGTGCTCGGCATGCGTGAGGAAGCCCGGGCGCTTCTCTCCGAAATCGACCGCACCGGCCGCACAGTGCTGCTGCGGCGCCTTGCGGACGACACCCGCTCGCTGTCTGCGGACGCTAAGCATCTCCTTGAGGGAGACCTTCGCGCATCGTCCCTGTACTCGCAGATTTTGTATAAAAAAACCGGCGTTGAGCGCTCCGACACACGCCGAAAGCTCACCGTCGTTTCGTAAGGGCAACTATTCAAATTCATCAACAAACCCCGGACAGTCACCTGCCCGGGGTTTTCATCGCCTTGATTACTCTTCGATTCCGTCGAGGAACGTGCCGTCGTAATCCTCGCCCTCGTCGTCACTGTCGCCGACCTCAGCGATCGGATCATCGTACAGCGCGTACGCATCCGGCGGATTCATCTGTGCCGACAATTCCTTGCGGTTCGCGGAAACCACCGTATAGTGCTCATTGAGCGCCGTGATCAGGCCCTCGGCCTGACGCTTGGTGTCATTGAACGCATCCGCGAGGATACGCTCCATGTCGCTCATGATGTCGTTGGCATAATTCAATGCGCCCGAACGGATCGTCGCAGCGTCGCTCTCGGCGCTTCTGCGGATCTCCTCAGCCTCTTCGGTGGCCTGAGAGATCATCTCCTGCGACTTGCTGTAGGCCTGCTGAACGATGGCGTTCTCGCTGACCAGCTGCTCGGCCTTGATCTTCGCGTCGCGGATGATACCCTCGGCATTGTCCTCCGCCTGCGCGATGATACTGTCGCGGTTTGCAATGATCTTCTGATATCTCTTAATCTCATCAGGAGTGCGCTGACGCAGCTCATTCAGGAGTTCGTACAACTCATCCTTCGGAACCGAAACTTTCGCTCCGCCCCAGCCGGACGACTTGCAGCTGTCGATAAAATCAAAAATCTCATCAATGGTCTTCTCAATCGTAGCTCCCATACTCTCAACTCTCCTTTGGCTTATACAATTTGTCATACACATCCTGAACAACTTCTTCGGGAACAAATTGCGAAATGTCGCCGCCGTAGCTTGCGATCTCTTTCACAATACTCGAGCTCAAATAGGAATACTCGACACTCGTCGTCAAGAACACGGTGTCGACATCCGGATTCAGTTTGTGGTTGCCCTGTGCAATCTGCAGTTCATACTCGAAATCCGTCACGGCGCGAAGCCCGCGCACCAGGACGTTGGCGTTCTGCTCTTTCGCAAAATCAACTGTCAGTCCCGAGTATGTCATCACTTCGACTCCCGGAATATCCTTTGTCACTTTACGGATCATCTCCACCCGCTCTTCCACGGAAAATGCAGGCTTCTTCGCGCTGTTGTTCAGAACCGCGATGATCAGCCGCTTCGTGAGGCGGGCAGCGCGCTTGATGATGTCCAGATGTCCGAGGGTGATCGGGTCAAAACTCCCGGCGTAAATTCCTACCTTCATATCGCTCCTGCGCCAGCCGTTCCTCCGTCGTACGAGAGGAACATATGCTGATTCGTCTTATATTCTTTGATCCGGTCGACGTGGTATCCCATGCTCTCGAGGCCTTCAATCTGCTCGCCCAAAGCCGTCTCAACAATCACGATCGCGTCCTCCGCCAAAAGCCCGAACCGGGCAAGTGCCGAGAGCGCCGAAACCTCCAGTCCGCGGCCATACGGCGGATCCATAAAGACGATGTCAAACCGTCGTTTCTCCGTCTGCATCCGCGTCAGCGCGGCCGATACGTCCATGCCGTATACGGTCGCCCGATCGGCGAGTTTCGTATGATTGAGATTGGCTTTGATGCAGGTGAGCGCCTCTTTGGCGTTCTCCGCAAAACAAGCATGTTTTGCTCCTCTTGAGAGAGCTTCGATCCCGATTCCTCCGCTGCCCGCGAACAGATCTAAAAACACGCTACCGCCCAGATGCATCTGAAGCATGTTGAAGAGTGTCTCCTTGATCCGATCCGTGGTCGGCCGGGTGTTCATCCCCGGCGGAGTCACGAGTTGAAGTCGTCTGGCCGAGCCGGCAATCACGCGCATAACCGTCCTCCGAATACCTTGTGTTCCGGGGCTACTCACAGGGCGCAAACGCCCATGAATAACCACTAATCAGTATAGCCCATTGCTATCTGTCTGTCAACGAAAAATATCATTTTACGGCAGGCAGGGAATATCCTTTTCCGACGGGTAAAACCGTCATTTTGCGACCGGAAGCGACGCCTCGATCCGCTCTACCGCGCCTTCGAGTTCGCGCACCGAAAGCTGCTCCGCGAGGCCCATGTCCACAATCTTGGCGGAGTCCGGATCGATCGGCAGCTTTGCGAGAACCGGCAGCACGTGGCGGGCCGCAACTTCCTCGATCTTGCTCTCGCCGAACACGGCATGGATACCGCCGCAGTCCGGGCACCGGAAATAACTGTAATTCTCCACGATCCCGAGGATCGGAACGTTCATTGCCTTCGCCATGTTGACGGCCTTCGAAACGACCATCGAAACAAGGTCCTGCGGGCTCGTCACGATCACGATGCCGTCCACCGGCAGCGACTGGAACACCGTGAGCGGCACGTCGCCGGTTCCGGGCGGCATATCCACAAACATGTAATCCACATCGCCCCAGCATACGTCGGTCCAGAACTGCTTCACGGTTCCCGCGATCACGGGACCTCTCCAGATGACCGGCGACTCCTCCTCGTCAAGCAGCAGGTTGATGCTCATCACGCGGATGCCCGTGTTGCTCTCGATCGGCCAGATCCCGTCGTCGTTGCCCCGTGCGGGTCCCTTCATGCCGAGCGCCTTCGGGATCGACGGACCGGTGATGTCCGCGTCGAGGATCGCGCATTGATATCCCTTCTTCTGCATCTGCACCGCCAGATTGACGGTCACGAACGATTTGCCGACGCCGCCTTTGCCGCTGACAACACCGATGACTTTCTTCACGCGGCTGTTCTTATTGGCCGGCGCGAGAAAACTCTCATTTTTCGCCGTACGGCTGCCGCAGTTGGCACTGCACGTCGAGCAATCGTGGGTGCATTCCTCCGACGCGTTGGTTACATTGGTTTCCTGACTCATGGTATCCTCCTGTTATCGCGGCCTGCGCCGCGGATTCATCTCATCTTTCGTGTGCAAACCCTTCCTCGGAAAATGCACACGTCTCATGTTATATCACAAACACCTCCGGGAAGCAATGCACAATCACTGCAATTCTCCCGCCGCCTCCGTTTTCTTCTGCTCTTCGCTTCGCGCCAGCAGCTCGTCATACTGCTCGTACATCTTCTGCACACCGTTCTCCAGCAGGTAATAGTGCATGATATACGGGATCAGCAGGACCAGCAGCGCGCCGAACAACAGAAAGATCGGAATTCCCGGTGACGCGACGGCAAACAGCGCCACGCCCACCGCCAAAAGCGCAAACAAAACGGTCACGATCAGATGGATCAGCCGCTCATGCATGAAAAAGCCGATCTGTACGAGATGCTTCTTCACCTCGTCGTCATAGTTCACCGCGATCGGCGGATGCTTCAAGAGTTCGTCAATCTGCTGCAGATATGCCAGTAACCGTTTTTTCATCTTCTGCCTCCCGAATTCGTATTATGCTCTTCTCATCAACTTCGCTAAAGTGTCCGTAAAGCGCTTGCGGATCGCCGTGTCGGGATCGGGCTCCAGCAAATGCCTTCTCTCACCGTACACAAGGCCGCCCGCCATCGTCGAGTGCCCGCCGCCGTTGCCGACGTCGCGGAGCGCCAGGTTGATCAGCTGCCCCGCATTGATATGCGACAATTCCGACCGCACGGAAAATTTGAAGCCTTTGCCGCGGTCGGCGTAGACCACAGCGATCTCCACAGCATCCAGCGACAATATAAAGTTCGACACGCTCGCGATCAGTCCGTCCGGGCAGTCGAAAGGAATGTGCACATACCCGATCCGCCCGAACACCGCGATATTCTGAATTGCCGCACCGTACGCCCGAAGGTCGGACAGCTGCAGCGTATTGTTGTCTAACCGCATGATCAGATCGGCGTCCGCATACTTGTGAAGCAGCGAAAACATCTCCAGATCATCGTCCGTGACGCCGGCGCACATGTTGCGCGTGTCCATCTTGATCCCGTACAACAACGCCGTCGCGATCTTCGAGGTAAATGACTGACCGAGCTCCATATACAGCTGCGCGATGATGGTCGCGCACGCGCCGACAATCTTGTGGAACACGATGTTGTACTTGACGTCCGTCACCCACGGATGATGGTCGAAGCACACCATCTCGTCGCCGTTTAAGTCCGTCAGATTGGAATTGTTCTTCTGCACGTCGACGTTGATGACCAGAGAGTCCATGCCGACCCGCTGAATCTCCAGCTCATTGAGTGACTCCAGTTCGAAGACATCCATCATCATGCGGATGTTGACTTTCTCGATCGTCCCGAAATAACAGATCTTGGCATCCACGCCATACCGCAGTAAAAGCTGCTGCAGGCCGTAGGCGGACCCCAGAGCATCCGGATCCGGATAATCGTGAGTCTGGATATAAACCTTCCGCCCTTTCGTAAGTTCCAACAACTGTTCAAACTTTTCTTTCATATTCATTTTGTTCTCCATATTACGCTGTGTATCCGCTGTCATTATCCTCTTGTATGCGCCATCCGGGCCGGCGCCGCGATCACTCCTTGATTATAGCATCCCGCAATGCATTTTTTCAATCCCCGACGCCCGAAAGTGCTATATTTTCGTGCAAAATGACATCTTGACTATCCCCATATCTTGTGGTATGCTGACCGCAAGTGAAGAACATTTAGCCTCTGACGGTTCATGTGGAATCAACCACAGTGAGGTTAAATGCGTGAGACAGCCATGCGGCTGTCGTTTAGCCGACCGTCTGGGCAACAGGTATTCAAACGCTGTTGTCCTTTTTTATTTTCCGTGATGACACACTGACGCATTGAAGTGAACGGTTCACAGTACGAGGAGGTATTGCCATGGATGCTTGGAAAGGTTTTGTCGGAGGCGCTTGGGAAAATGAGATCAACGTCCGCGACTTCATTCAGAAGAACTACACGCCCTACACCGGGGACGGCAGCTTTCTTGCCGGGCCGACGGACCGCACGAAGGAATTGATGGGCAAGCTTACCCACCTCTTCGATCTCGAGCAGCAGTTCGGCGGTGTCCTCGACATCGACACGCAGCATGTCACCTCGCTTCTCAACTATAAGCCGGGTTACCTGGATAAGGACAGGGAGCTGATCGTGGGTCTGCAGACCGACCGGCCCCTGCGTCGCGGCGTCAACCCCTTCGGCGGCCTCAACATGACCAGAAAGGCCTGCCAGGCTTACGGCTACGAACTCTCCGAGAAGGTTGAGGAGGAGTTTTTATACCGCACCACCCACAATGACGGCGTCTTCCGCGTCTACAGCGACGAGATCCGCAAGGCCCGCCACGTTGGCATCATCACCGGCCTTCCGGACGCCTACGGCAGAGGCCGCATCATCGGCGACTACCGCCGCGTGGCTCTCTACGGCGTCGACCGCCTGATCGAGGAAAAGACGAAGGACAAGGCGGAGCTCGCCGCTTCGCAGCCCATGGATGCCGAGACAATCCGCCGCCTCGAGGAGCTCTATCAGCAGATCAACTTCCTCGGGAAGCTCAAGGACATGGCGCTTCTCTACGGCATCGATATCAGCAAGCCCGCCACGAACTCCCGGGAGGCGATCCAGTGGCTGTACTTCGGCTACCTCGGAGCCATCAAGGAGCAGAACGGCGCGGCGATGAGCCTGGGACGCACGTCCACCTTCCTGGATATTTATTTTGAGCGCGACCTCGCGAACGGCGTCTACACCGAGAGCGAGCTGCAGGAACTTCTCGACGACTTCGTGATGAAGCTCCGCATGGCGCGTCACCTCCGCACCCCCGAGTACAACGAACTCTTCGCAGGCGATCCGATGTGGATCACCGAGTCCGTCGGCGGTATGGGCGAGGACGGCCGCACGCTTGTCACGAAAAACTCCTTCCGCATCCTCAACACGCTCTACACCTTAGGTCCGTCCGCCGAGCCGAACCTCACCGTGCTGTGGTCGAAGGATCTCCCTCAGAATTTCAAGAATTTTGCGACGAAGGTATCCTGCGATACCGACGCCATCCAATATGAAAATGACGACCTGATGCGCCCGATCTACGGCGACGACTACGGCATCGCCTGCTGCGTCTCCGCGATGCGCCTCGGCAAGGACATGCAGTTCTTCGGCGCAAGAGCGAACCTTGCGAAGCTTCTTTTGATGAGCTTAAACGGCGGCCGCGACGAGCGCTACAACATGCAGGTCGGTCCGGAGATGCCCGTCTACGAGGGTGAGTATCTCGAGTACGACAAGGTTTGCGAGCGCATGGCCTTCTACCGCGACTGGCTCGCGAAGACCTACGTCACCGCGATGAACATGATCCACTACATGCACGACAAATACGCTTACGAGAAGACGCAGATGGCCCTTCACGACACGAACGTTCACCGCTACATGGCGTTCGGCGTCGCCGGCCTGTCGGTTCTCGCCGACTCTCTGTCCGCGATCAAATACGCCAAAGTGAAGGCAATCCGCGCCCCGGAGACCGGTCTCATCAAAGACTTCGAGACCACGGGCGAGTTCCCCTGCTATGGCAACGACGATGACCGTGTCGACCTTCTCGCGAAGGAGCAGACCGAGCTCTTCCTTGCGGCACTTAAGAAGACTCCTACCTACCGGAACGCCGAGCATACGCTCTCGATTCTCACGATCACCTCGAACGTCATGTACGGCAAGAAAACCGGCAATACGCCCGACGGCCGCCGTGCCGGAGAGCCCTTCGCTCCCGGTGCCAACCCGATGCACGGGCGCGACCGAAGCGGTGCTCTCGCATCCCTCAACTCGGTGGCTAAACTTTCCTACAAGACCTGCAAGGACGGCATCAGCAACACGTTCTCGATCATTCCGCAGGCACTCGGCCACAATGAGTCTGAGCGTTGCGCTAACCTGATCCACATTTTGGACGGATATTTTGCGCAGATGGCGCACCACTTAAATGTCAATGTCCTGAACCGCGAAACCCTGATTGACGCTATGAATCATCCGGAGAAATATCCGACACTCACGATCCGCGTCTCAGGCTACGCCGTAACCTTCAACAAACTTACTCTCGAACAGAAAAAGGAAGTTATCTCGCGGACATTCCACGAGGCAGTATAATCAGAATCACGCTCCGCGCACCTACCGGATACCGGATTTTCGCCGGTTGGTAGGTGCGCTTTGGCCTATAACCGCCCTGCGGCGGCAGGCTTCCGGCTTCCGCACACCTACCGGATACCGATTTTCCCTGTGCCGGTAGGTACAATTCAAAGGAATCAACATGAAAGACTTGTCTGCAGAAGTAAAAGGTCGCATCCACTCGTTCCAATCCCTCGGCGCCGTCGACGGTCCGGGGCTTCGTTTCGTTGTCTTTCTTCAGGGATGTCCTCTTCGCTGCATGTACTGCCACAATCCGGACACCTGGGATCCCGCTGCCGGCACGGAGTATACCGTGGACGAGGTCGTCGCTAAGATTCTTCGCTACCGCCCTTACTTCGGCGAGGACGGCGGCGTAACCGTCTCCGGCGGCGAAGCGCTGCTGCAGATGCGCTTTGTGACCGCCCTGTTCACGCGCCTTCACGGGGAAGGCATCAACACCTGCCTCGACACCTCCGGCGCGGCTTTCACGGATGCCCAGATTCCGCTACTTGAGCAACTTCTCTCCGTCACGGACCTTGTGATCTGCGATATCAAGTTCACAAACGAAGAAGACTACCTCTCGCATACGAAAGGCAGTCTCCATCGCGTTCTTTCTTTTCTGTCCCTCACACAAGCTTCCTGCGTACCTCTGTGGGTACGTCAGGTTATCGTTCCCGGCTTCACCGACTCCGAGTCCGATGTTCGCGCCATGATCGCGCTGGCGCAGCGCTATGACAATCTTCGTAAAATCGAACTGTTGCCGTTCCGCAAGCTCTGCATCACCAAGTATGAAGCTCTCGGAATTCCGTTTCCGTGCGCCGGTGTCGAGGAGTGCGATGAGGCGACAATTGCTTCACTGACCCCCCTCATCCCTGAAGCCCTTCGCTGAGCGCAGCATCACTCCCACCGACACTGAACATCCCACGTCTTAGCACCCATTCCGGGAACATACTCGACCACTTTGGTAAATGAAGTCTCCAAACTTCCTTTGTACATCAATCCGTCTTTGTTGTAGACACGCACAACAGCGTAATCAATTCCGGAAAAGTGAACGACAGCAAGCCGCTCTCCGTCGAAAGCCATGGTTTCCCCAAAACCAACCTCTACGTTTGATTCCAACATCTTAGCATACGTACCATCCGATTTTTTCCCGATCACGAAAAACTTCGAATGCTCCCGCAGAAACTTCTCGTTTTCGTTGAAATTGAATTCACTGTCATCCGAGTACTTCAACCCCTTTGCAACGCTGACGAGAACAAAATCTTCTCCGCATACGCTGTAAGCGGCGAGATACGTTCCCGGTTCCGCATCGTCTGCAAGCATCTCATCATACAGGCAGTTGCAGGATTTCATGTCGATAATTCTCTCTCCGACCTGACCGTCAAGAGTATAGTTTATCGCCATCACTCCCATTTCTTCGGAGATTGAGATCTCACAGTTTCGCATCGCAGGATTCAACGGTACAAACAACCGCAATTCATCTGTCAGAGCCGTTGTTATACCGGTCTCGTGATTCAATTTGAAAGGCAGAATGTAAATTCCGTAACCACCGGGGATCAACGATGTATCAACGACATTCCCCTGCTCAGTGTGCGGGTCAAATGTGAAATACACTGCATCATTGTAGATTACACTGCTGAAAACCGGATTGAATTGATCAGTTCCGACCCTCTCAACACTCAGCCAGAAATCATCAAATTCATCTCCTTCATGATCATACGAAAACTCAAAAGCATCCTCACGGATAACGGGGATTCTGAAAAACTCCTCGAGTTTCTTAGCCGCTTTGGCCGTTTCCGTATAGTCCACCGAAACATTGTTGTTATTATCTGTATCCTTATTTTCATAGAAAGAGCTATGGCGGATTTCCGAACCGCTGGCCACAAAGTGATTATCGTCGGACGGAACGTCAATATAGCTCGATTGAGTATCTCCGCTGTATGGCAATGAAACCCGATAGATCATCGGATAATATGTAAGAATATCCGAAAGGGAAACTTTCACGGGTTGTCCGTCAGTCACAAGCGTATTTTTGATGTCTTGCGATATAAACTTACTCAGATACTTTCTATCGCCGTTCAAAGAATATCCGTCAATATAATCTCCGAGTCCAAAATTCTGCGATTCCCAATGACGGTTACTCTTCTCCTCGGATTCCTTCTCCCGGTTTTTCAGATCATCGGTATCGCTCATCGTCCGGGAAGTAACCGAAACGCCGTCCGTAGTGTATCGGATCGTTTGCTCCCACTGTTTATCGCTGATATTGGAATAATCCGCGGTCTTCTCGTTGTATATCCCCGGATATTCCATAAACGATATCGTCAATCCCGCTGCGGCAGAAGTACTTCCCTCTTGTGTCGTCTCGGTCAAAACAATCGTATTCTCACGGTGTTTCAACACACCGATGATCACTGCAGAGCCCACCGTCGTCACCAATAATGCGACTGCCATAATGATCAGATGCTTTCTCATAACGTTCTCCTCACTTTTCCGTCTTCCGACTGCTGATGAATTCCGTGAAACAACAACCGGCTGCCAAACTGGTCAACCCGATATAGATTCCGCGATAGATCTCGAAAATCCTGTCGTCGACCTCGGCGTAATCTGTTTTTCTCCAACGAAGAACCGCTTCCCGGAGCGGCTTTAAAAGACTGCCCTCATCTTTGATTCCCATGACACTGATAATACAGAACACCCACAACAGCAGTGTAACGATTCCGAGCACTACGGAAAATGCTTTATACCGCTTGTTGAAAAGCACTCGGATCGCCGCGATCGCCACGATTCCGGTGTACAGCATCGCGGCTACCAAAAACACCGGACCACCACCTATATGCTCATGTTCCGCAATCCACTCGAGGCCGGTATTGACAACCCCCATCACCGCTCCTTTGGCATCTTCGAACTTCTCAAGAAAAGACCATACGGAGCACAGCAATGCCAATACCGCACAGACGATACCGGACTTCTTCCGAGTCGCGATTCCTACGATCAGATACCCCGCAGGAATCAGGAATACCCAGCAATTCAGGATTGGAAATATTCCGTCAGCCCGTTTCGCTGTCTCTGCTAAAGGAACCCATTTGTCGAAGATTGCCTCCAACATCAAAAATGCAAATCCCATCAGCAGGACAATCCTTCCGATCCACAGATATTCTGTCCGTTTCATTATCCCCCTCCAGTCTCACTCACGTTTCGCCCCGGTGATAAGCTCCAGTGACCGGCTGACGCGGTCCGCCTGATAGCCGTAGAGTTTCTTCACGTAATCCACCAGTTTCTCACCGTTTTCCTCAAGATCTGCGATCTGCACGTCACCGATGACCGTTCCTTTCCGAAGCATTACCGCACGGTCAATGAAGCCCTCGACCTCTTCGATCAGGTGTGTCGACAAAACGATCGTCTCCGTCGGTTCCAGAATCCCCAGAAGGACTTTGTAAAAATCCTCGCGATTGAAAATGTCATGCCCTACGAAAGGCTCATCGAGGAAAATGTATTCCGCGCCCTGACAAAGCGCCAGGATCACTTCCACCTGGCTTTTCTGCCCGGCAGAGAGCGTCTTGACCGGCCGGTCCAACGGAAGCTCGAAGAACTCCGTCAAACCGCGGAATCGCTCTTTTCGAAACTTCGGAAAATGATGCTCATAAAACTCCGCATGCTCCGCTGCCGTCATCTCCGGTAAGAAGCTGAACTCGCAGGTTCCGAACGCCAGTCTTGCGATGTTTTTCCGGGTGATGGGCTCGCCGTCCAGAAGGATCTGTCCGCTGTGTCCTACAAAGCCGAAAACACATTTCATCAACGTGGTCTTGCCGGCGCCGTTCTCACCGAACAGACCGATGATCTCACCCTGCCCGATGGAAAGATTCACATCTTTCAGAGCTTCCACAGAGCCGGAGTAGCGTTTTCCGACATTCTTCAACTCCACCATAACAACATCCTCCCGATATTGACCGTAATACGATCCGGCAGTCTTTCCGGAATCGTATAGTTACAATAAACCCAATAATACAAAGCGCCGAGTCCTACGCATACCAGAACCGAAACAAGTATCATGATGATCGGCATCGTCAGGCATCTCCGGTTCAATTCCGCACCGCTCCTGAACCGTTTCATCAGATAAATGCTTTTCGTCGGCCGATAGAAACTGCAATAATTCATAATAATCTCAACGATCGCGAACACGATGACTACGGGGAGCAGCCAGAACACACCACCCATCATTTCATCGAAATTCGACACCTTGACAATCTCGGTTTCTACCTGATAGTACTTCGGCCACTCCGGTTCGGTAACGGGCTGACCGTCGACGAATTCCTCGATTTTGTAATGAATCCCGTTCACGAAAACGTAATCCGGGTAATAATACACCGGGTAATTCTCCAGAACTCGTTTGCCGTCCGCTGTCACACGGTATACCGCCATCAATGTCCACGGATCCTTATTCTTCTCTTTCAGGTATCTCCCGAAAAACATGAAGAAGCTGCAGATCACGATTGCGGCAACCGCCAGATAGATCACAAGACGGTATCTGCGGCGTGCACTCAAGCCCCCCTGCCCCATAGCATTGGCCGGAAACCACCGGTCAACAATCCGTCGTTTCATCTTCGGTTCGTTCCTTTCCGTTTTGCAGGTGCTTTACCGTCAGCACGATCGTTGTCACCATCGCCAGAACAAGGAAAAATACCACTTCCGTTCTCATCCCTATCAAAAATGCCACTGCCATCAAAATCAACGTTATGATACCGACTCCACGCGATGCGCTTTTACCGCCGAACATGGATATGCACCCGCAGGCTACTCCGGCGGCGATAGTACGGAGAATTCCCATCAGCCAACCTCCCGCGTTGAACGTGGGAATCACGTTTCTGTACGGGTTTATGTAATACAATGAGGCAACCACATCCTGCGGTCCGCCCTGATTCCACCGCGTAGAATTGTGAATCAAGCCTGCGGCCCCCAGTGTAATGATCTCCACCTGCCAGAGCATCAGCATAAACAGCGTGCAAACCGCAATGTTCCATACAAGCACCATTCGCTCGGAGATCTGCAGTCGGGAAAACATGTATCGCTGCTGATCCTTTGCGAAAAGCATCCCGGAGCATTCCATGGCAACCATCGCCGATCCGACCGCAAATATCACAAGAAACAGAATGTGTCCGGCGCCGACGGAAAAACTCGGGACCGATTCTCCCGTGAAGAACAACCAGTATACCGGCAACGTAATGAGCGGAATACACGCTAACGTGATCAGCACCCACTTCATCTTAAGCCGGATCAAAAGAGTTGCAACCGATAAATGTTCTTTCATTTTTCCATCCTCCCGTTATATCTCTTCCCAGAAGCGCTCGATCAGGCGAAGTGCTTCGTCCTTGGTGATTCCCATTTGCCGCAATGCTTCCGTCATGCTTTTGATGTCATCCTTCAGCAAATCCTCCCGAAGCTTGCGGATCATCGCATCATTCAATGTCATGGAACTCTTTGTTCCGGTCTGTGATTCAATCAATTTTTCATCCTCCAACATCTTGAACGCTTTCTGCACTGTGTTCGGATTGATCCCCAGCAGGGCTGACAACTCGCGCCTCGATGGCAGCTCATCTCCGTCCCGGATCGTCCCGGCAACCGCCCCTCGCTTGATGTAGAGGAGAATCTGCTGGTAAATCGGCGTTCCGTCCGTCGGTTTAAACTCCATAAATGAAATCATTCTGTCCCCACTCTCCTGTCCGTGATTCTCCTTCGTCCAAAGTGTATTAGTCATGTAATACGGTTGACTGTATTATACGACTAGTACACTTTGCTGTCAATAGCCTTTTGCAAAAAAAATTCAAAACATGAAAAAAGACGCTTCCCGCACGGTCTTTCCGCCGGAAAGCGCCTCCCTTGATTCTATTGTTTGCGGCAGATGTACAGAAGCTGGCTCGACGCTCCTAAAAGCTCCCGCTTCTCGCAGGTAGCCAGATGGTATCGAAAGAACTCCCGGAAGTCCTCGTCGCTCATCGAAAAATCGCTCCGCGCCTCCGCCAGTTCCAGCACCGTGTTCGCGGCCACCGTCGTCACATGATCGACGGGCTCGCTTCGGAACAGTTCCTCGAACTCAACGATATCGTAGCCCGTGAAGAGTTGCTCCGCAAAATGCCTCGTCCGGTATTCCGCATCAAAGTTCTCAACGATACCGTCGTGCAGTGTCTCCTTCAGGTAATTGTCGAACATGATGGCGTACACCGACAGAAACGCCACCAGGATGACGCCGCCTTTCTTCGTCACGCGGACGGCCTCGCGGATCGCCCGGCGGACGTCCTCCGATTCATACAGATGGTACATCGGTCCGAAGGACAGTGTCACGTCAAAGGATTCATCGGAAAATGCGGCAAGGTTCGTGGCATCCCCCGAAACCGCCTGCAGGCGGACGCTGCCTTCCGGGAGCGATGTCATTTTCCGACGAAGCACCTCGAGGTTAGAATCCACCAGTTCCACCGCGGTCACATCGTAGCCCTCCTTCGCCAACGCCAGCGAATAGCGGCCGGTTCCGGCTCCCAGCTCGATCAGCTTCGCGCCGGGCTTCGCGAAGCGGTGTATGTACTCCATCGTCGTCGCGTACTCCAGCTGGCCGTGGCGGCTTCTCTCGAGCCTCCCGTCCTCCTCAAACTCTCCGTAAAATTCGCTCACGATCTTCAATCGATCATCCATGATGCCATCTCCTTTCATTCGGAAAATGCTTCCTTTCGTGAATCTCTCCCGGAAATACAAAAAGCCGCCGATCCGGATCGGATCAGCGGCCAACTTGCAATTCGGATTGAAATTCGCTGCATCCCCTCATCCGCACACGGAAGAAAGACCGTAAACTGAATTGTTCACCGTCTCGGAACCCGGGTTGGAATTGGAGGATACAAATGCAAACATCGGAAGTTCTCCCTTAAAAATATTGTGCTAACTGTACTACAGGATTCCGCATATGTCAACCGTTTTTTTCGGCGAATCATTCCGCTGCCCCTTCCGGCACATTGATATAGATCCACTCGAAGTAATATCCGGTAGCACCCGAATCATCGATAAATATATCTTCGATCAGATTTCCGTGTTCGTCCAAAGAAAACTTATACTTCGCATCCTTGGCCGTTTTGGCGGTGACGCAGCCGTTGTCGTCATAGTTGAACGTCCAAACTGTTGTTCCGTCCCGCGGATTGATCTCTTTCTCCGGTTGACCGTCCGATCGCAGAACCACTTCGCGACTCTTTTCGCGGGTACCTTCCTTGTCAATACTTTCATCCGACATCGCACGAATATCCGCCATAACAAGATAGTCATCGGGGATATTCACTTTAGGATAATAGTACACACTTTCTTCAGCACCGTATGGATACTCTAACACATACTTCGTTTCGCGTTCGTTCTTATCCGTCACTACGGTCAACGACATTTCTGATACGCTATCGGTCTTCGTCGTTTCCGTCTCACTGTATTGATATTCCGTTTTCCAGGTGGAATCCTCATCTTCCGCACGTAGCAGTCTGCCCTCATCATCCATTTTGTAAATGATCACACTGTGCGTCGTTCTTGCTCCGTCTTCATTCCATTCACTGGTTTCTTTCGTGATTGACTTTCCTCCGTCTTCGTAGAGAAACGTCACCTGTTTCATCAACTGTCTTTCACTCTCCGAAGCCGAACCTTTTCGATAGGCGCTGATCGCGGTATAATAGCCTTCCCCATCCACCTTGGTTTCATAAACTCCGTCAACGTCAGTATAGTATCCTGTAACATCCCAGATATACGCCGACAGGAATTCCCCGGTTTCATCGGGGGCCCATTTCTCCTTGATCTTTCCGTTCAAGGTATATTTGGTGTACTCGGTATATTGTACGGTTGCTCCGTTCTTATCGTAATATGCCTTTGCAACCAATCGTCCGTGATCATCATACTCGCAGGAGTATTTAAGCGTCTTCTCAGTCTCCCAAACGTCATAGCACCTTTGTACTTTCCATCCTCCGTCATCGCTGACAGACGATTCCGAATACTTCCGCTTTTTTCCGTCAGAAGGTTTTTTCGTGAACGTGCGGATCAGCAAAATGACCTCCGCCGTCAGCGCGATGCCGCAAACGACGATCAACAACAGTTTGAAATGCTTCCGTACGAACTCCATAAACAACCTCCCGGCAACACCATCGGGGAAGCGTCATTTTCCACGCCTCCCCGAGTATTACGTTCTTTCTTTTTTCGATTTCCCTCACCAAGCCGCTTTTGCGTGCGTTACCTTATTTCGAAGGAACAAACAGTGACGCGGTTGCGTCCGCCGCCGTTCCGTGGAAAAGGTATAAAAATACTTCTTCTCCCATGTCGATCCCGAACCACATTTGATCGTACTCTTCGCCGTCCTCGCTGTGATGAACGATCCGACGCTTCAGCACCTCGTCCGTGAATTCTTCCGGCCGGAAGATCGGTGAATTCGCAGATGAATTGAATTCCTCTGCATCAACGATCCACAGCGGATCCTCACGATCTCTCACATCGTACAAATCAGCGTCCGCCGCGCTGATCAAACGCTCTTCATAATTAACAACATCCTCTTTTTTCCGTACGACGACGCCCAGGAAATCGTAATCATTTCCGTTATCCTTGTAAAACCAGATCGCGTTATACCGGTCATACTCGGCGTCTCTTTGCGTCGCACAGTGATACGCATACAGGGAACGCAGTTCCTTTGACAACTTCGGATAATACTCCGATGCCATCGCTTCCTCTTTCGACAGAACACGTTCATTTTCGTTGAGATAATTCCAGACTGTGAACGGATTCGTCAACCCGGATTCACCGATCGGCGTCGGTGTCGGCTGCGGCACGCCCATCGTCGGTGTCGGTGTTGCATCCGGAATACCCGGCGTCGGCGTTGCCGTTATCTTCGGAATGTCCGGCGTCGGCGTTGCCGTTATCTTCGGAATACCCGGTGTCGGCGTTGCCTTCGGAATGTCCGGAGTCGGCGTTGCCGTCATCTTCGGAATGTCCGGTGTCGGCGTTGCCGTTATCTTCGGAATGCCCGGTGTCGGCGTTGCCGTTATCTTCGGAATGTCCGGTGTCGGCGTTGCCTTCGGAAGTTCCGGTGTCGGTGTCGACGTTGTCTGCGGCATCTCCGGAGTCGGTGTAGTCTGTGCCGGCGGAGTCGGCGTCGTTACAACCGTTTGGCCGGGGCCTGCCGGAGGCGACTTCAAGACGCCGCTCTTTACAAGCCAGACGCCGACGATCAGAACAACTGCTGCCGCCGCGACCCCCGCGATCATGCGCAGGCGATACATCGACAGTTTAGTTTTTCCGGTTTTCGGCGTTTTCTCGCGGTACGGATCGGCCTCCTCGATCAGGCGGTCGTCAATACCCGCGACGATATGCAGAAAATCATTTTCCTTCTTCATAGCGTGTATCCTTCCTTTCTCAGCTGTGCTTCCAGTTTCTTACGCATGCGATAAAGGATGGACAACGTTTTACTCTCGCTGATTCCCTGAAGTTCCGCGATCTTGCGCACCGGCAGAAGATACCATACGCGCTGCACGAACACGATGCGGTACAGCTGCTTTTGCGAAGTCAGGAACCCGTTGATGTTCCGAAGAAGCTCTTCGGTGTTCAGATCATCGTCCGAGTCGTCCGTCGTCATCAGGATGTTTTCGAACTCGGAAAATGAAACCGGCTCCGCTCCGTCTCCCCTCTTCCTGCTCGACGCACTGCGGCATCGATCGATGGAGAGATTGCGAACGATACGTCCGAGGTAAACGCGGAAATTGTTCGGTTTTGTCGGCGGGATCGAATTCCACGCCCGAAGATAAGTGTCGTTGACACACTCATCGGCATCCTCGTGATTCCCCACAATACCGTACGAGATGGACCGACAATAGCCCGAATATTTCTTCTCCGTCTCCCGGATGGCCATCTCTGACCGGTCGAAATACAATTTGATGATTTCGGCGTCATCCATGAAAGCACACCACCTTTGCTACAGTTTTTGAAGCTTCAACTATAGAGACGGAAAAGAAAGCGATACATTGCATTTTTCGAAAAAAATTTTTTAAAACAGAGCGACACGACTGTTCGCTTCGTGCCGCCCTGTGCTTAGTTGCTCTGTGAGATTACTGCAAAACCGCGGGCTTGCTGAGCACGTCCGCGATGATACCGACGGCCTCGTCGACAAGGGCTTCGGTGTGCGAAGCCATGTAGCTCGTGCGCAGCAGGCACTCGGTGGGTGCCGTTGCGGGCGGCAGCACCGGATTGACGTACACGCCGGCTTCGTAGAGCTGTTTCGCGCGCAGAAGCGTCGTCTCTGTGTCGTAAGTGTAGATCGGAATGATCGGCGTGTCGCTCATGCGAATGCGGATTCCGCGGTCAAGCAACCCATTGCGGGCACGTGCCGAGATCGCCTGCAGTTTCAGCGGCAGCGAAGGATCGCGCTCGAGGATCCGAAGCGCCGTCAAAGCGACCGCGCAGCTGGCCGGCGTGATGGACGCAGAGAAGATGAACGGACGCGAATTGTGTCTGACGAAGTTCGCCACTCTCTCGCTGGTTGCCATGTAGCCGCCCAGGGACGCGAGTGATTTGGAAAATGTTCCCATGTAAATGTCAACATCGTTCTCCAAGCCGAAATAGCTCGCCGTACCGCGGCCGCCCTCGCCGATAACGCCGAGGCCGTGCGCATCGTCAACCATGACGCGCGCACCGTACTTCTTAGCCAGTGCGACGATCTCCGGGAGTTTTGCGATGTCGCCGCCCATACTGAACACACCGTCCGTCACGATCAGGCAGCCGGCCGTCTCCGGAACTTTCTTAAGCTGTGCCTCAAGGTCCTCCATGTCGGCATGGCGGAACCGAAGCATCGTTCCGTAGCTCAGTTTGCAGCCGTCATAGATGCTTGCATGGTTCTCCCGGTCGCAAATGACATAGTCATGTCTTCCGACCAATGTGCTGATAATTCCGAGGTTGGACTGGAATCCCGTGGAAAATGTCACCACACTCTCCTTGCGAAGGAATTTCGCGAGTTCAGCCTCCAATTCAAGATGAAGTTCGAGCGTACCGTTCAGGAAACGAGATCCCGAGCAGCCGGAACCGTATTGTTCAAAAGCCTTGATGCCTGCCTCCACAACCTCCGGATGCGTCGTCAGTCCGAGGTAGTTGTTGGAACCGAGCATGATGCGCCGCTTACCCTCCATAATGACTTCCACATCCTGACGGCTCTCAAGCGCATGAAAATAAGGATATATCCCCAATTCTTTTATTTCATCAGCCCTTGTAAATCTGAGACATTTGTCAAACAAATCGTCCATATTCACCCCTCCGTACTTCCACTAATTAACGCGTGCCGCCATATGGTGAGCACACTGAATTATTATATCGAAAAAGCCGCAAAAAAACAAGGGGATCATTGCTCTGTGCGCATGAAATTATAACGTAAAAGGGTACCGCTGCGGCTGACCCCACAGCCGCGGCAGTACCCGTCCCCATACATATTAAAATGCTACAAAATGAACATCCGTTACTGGATCTTCAGATAGTCGAGGTAAGCATCCCATGTTCCGTTATCCGCTGTGACTACCAGCTTGACGGTCTGGTTTCCGGTTCCGTGGCTTACATTGCGTATGGTGTATTCCGCCGGATACTGGTCGCCGAAATAGAATGTTCCCTTCGTCTCGTTGCCGATGACGAGATCCACTCTCGCCATATTGGAGCCGTTCGAAGCTCCGCGCAGCACGAAGTCATGAGTGCCGGAAGCAAAATACTGAGTATACGAAACGGTATCATTGTTCGCATAGAGAGCAACTCCGTTGAACGGAGAATTAATGCCTCCCGTATACTGACCGCTCTTTGTCATATCCTCACACTGCTTCACCGTACCGTTCGAAGAGCCGCCGGAATTGCCGCCCGAGTTTCCACCCGAGTTGCCGCCGGAATTGCCGCCGCCGGAATTGCCGCCCGAATTACCGCCCGAATTGCCTCCGCCGGCAGATACACCTCCGCCGCCGATGATCAGACAATCCGCATAAAGATCCCAGGTTCCGTCATCTCCGGTAACTACTACTTTTACCGTTTGATTGCCCGTTCCGTGGCTTACATTGCGGATTGTATACTCCGCCGTATTCGCGTCACCGAAATAGAACGTCCCCTTGGTCTGATTGCCGATGACAAGATCGGCTTTCGCCATATTTGAACCGTTCGATGCTCCGCGCAGGGTGAAGTCGTGAGTGCCGGAGCTGAAATTCACATTGGCGGAGACAGCGTCGTTGTTCGCATAGAGGGCAACTCCGTTGAACGGGGAATTGATATTTCCCGTATACTGCCCGCTCTTGCTCATCGATTCACACTCGATCACGGTTCCCTGGTTCGTACCCGGAGCGCTGCTGTTATTGTTGCCGTTGTTGCCGCCGTTGTTGCCGCCGTTATAGCCGCCGTTGTTGCCGCTGCCGCCGACTGTTACGGTGTTGGTATATACGTTGGCCCAACCGCTACTCTGATAACCTTCGATATTCAGCGAAGCTTCATACAGGTTACCCATGCGCATGCCCATCCGCTCCCATGCCTTAAAATGCTCGGTTACGGAAATCGTTCCACTCGTGCGCTTTGAAGTGCGGACACTCCAATACTGCTGGAACGTCGTATTGCCGTCGATGGAAGGCTGATTCACACGAGTCGTCTCGTAAACCTCATAAGTGCCTCCGTCAACCGTAATCGTTCCCTTGGAAGAAGCTCCCGGCGGACGCCAGCTTCCCCAGCTCTCTACGATGTAATACTCTACCAACGGATTCCGTGTCCACCCGTATACACACAGGTAGGAATTACCGTTAGGCTGGTAATCAACACCGTAATTGATGGAAATGTTTCCAATCTGTTGGTACGTCCTGGTACAATCAAATTTGACGCCCTCTCGGAATAACGCATTTCCGATGTTCTGCCACCAGCACTCGAACTTGCCGTTGCCGTTTAAGGTCATGCTTGTATCGCCGTAATCCTTCCACAGCACGTAAGTGTAAGCCCCGTCGTTGCCTTCGGCATTGTTGTACAGTACTGTCGCAGCTTCAGCGGTCTCGGTCGTGCAGAATGCCGTAACCACACACATAATCACCGAAAGAGCAACAGCCAAAAACTTTTTGCCCATAAGCAAAAACACCTCCTTTCGATTTGAATGCTATCATGCAATTGTTAATGGAAAATAGATATTCATTTATCTTTTTGTAAATATTTTGTCAGACAATTTATCAAAAATTTTACATATTAAGCGCACAATTAAGGGCTGCCACTACTGTGACAGCCCCGTCTTGTAAAGCAATTTGTTTCATTTTTACATGTCGATCGCCCTGTATTCAGGGCTTCTTCCGACTGTCTGTCGAACGAAGTAACGACATCAGCCGTTGATGCTTCTCTTCACATACTTCGTGTGGAGGATCTCATGAGCCTTGTGGCTGCCGAACTCACCGAAGAACTCCTCATAAACCTTCTTGATGGAAGGATTCTCGTGAGACTTGCGAAGCGTCTTAGCAGCGTCATTGTCATAGAGAGCCTTAGCGCGGAGACCGCGTACGTCTACGAAGTTGCGAACCTCGGAGTCAACCAAAGGCTGACCGCCGCCGTTGATGCAGCCGCCCGGGCATGCCATGATCTCGATGAAGGTGTACGGCGAAGTGCCGGCCTTGATCTGATCCATGATGATACGTGCGTTCGAAAGCGAGGATGCAACAGCAACCTTAACCTCAAGGCCGCCTACCTTGTAGGTAGCTTCCTTGATACCCTGCATACCACGGACTTCCGTGAAGTCAACTGCCTTGAGCTCCTCACCGGTGATAACCTCAACTGCAGTACGGAGAGCTGCCTCCATAACGCCGCCCGTTGCGCCGAAGATTACGGCTGCACCGGTGGACTCGCCGAGCGGATCGTCGAACTCGCCGTCCGGAAGGGCTGCGAAATCGATGTCGTTGCGCTTGATCATGCGGGCAAGCTCACGGGTCGTGATGGAGATGTCAACATCCGGGATTCCCGGAACAGCGCTCTGGTCTCTCGTAACCTCGAACTTCTTCGCGGTACAAGGCATAACGCCGACACAAACGATCTTCGAAGGATCGATGCCCATCTTCTGTGCGTAGTAGGTCTTCACGGTAGCACCGAACATCTGCTGAGGAGACTTGCAGCTCGAGAGATGATCGATCTGATCCGGATAGTAGGTCTCGCAGAACTTCACCCAGCCGGGCGAGCAGGAGGTGATCATCGGCAGAACGCCGCCGTTCTTCACACGCTCAACCAACTCGGTAGCTTCCTCAACGATCGTGAGGTCTGCTGCAAAATCGGTATCGAATACCTTGTCAAAGCCGAGTGCACGGAGAGCCGTAGCAAGCTTGCCTTCAACATCCGTTCCGATCGGCATACCGAACTCCTCACCGAGCGTAGCACGCACAGACGGAGCGGGCTGTACAACAACGATCTTCTCCGGATCAGCCAGAGCTTCCTCAACCTTGTAGGTGTCATCCTTCTCATACAGGGCGCCGGTAGGACAAGCAACGATACACTGTCCGCAGTGTACGCAGCTGGTGTCTGCAAGGCCCATGTCAAATGCGCTGCCGATGCAGGACGCGAAACCACGGTTGTTCGGTCCGATCACGGCGATTCCCTGAACCTTCTCGCATGCACCTACGCAGCGACGGCAAAGAACGCACTTGTTGTTGTCGCGTACCATATGTACGGCCGACGTGTCCTTCTCATACTCGGGACGGAATCCCTCGTAAAGCTTCTCATCCTCAACGCCGAGCTCGTTGCAGAGCTTCTGGAGTTCGCATTTGCCGCTGCGTACGCAGGACAGACACTTGCGATCATGCGTGGAGAGAATGAGCTGCAACGTCTTTCTTCTGGAATCCAGAACCTTCGCGCTGTTCGTCTTGATCTCTGCGCCCTCATCGGAAGCAGCAAGAGGATACATGCAGGCAGCTACCAGTCCGCGGGCCTTGGTGGACTCGACAAGACAGATACGGCAGTCGCCGACTTCATTGGTGTCACGAAGGAAGCACAGGGTCGGAATCTTCACGCCTGCCTTATGGGCAGCGTCCAGGATCGTCGTTCCTTCCGGAACCGATACGGGGATTCCGTTAACTTTCACATTAACCATCTTAATTTCATCTGCCATAATCGTTTCCTTCCTTACTGTTTACTAATCGCTTTGAACTTGCAGTTCGCCATGCAGGCGCCGCACTTCACGCACTTCGAAGCATCGATCGACATCGAAGCCAGCTTGTGGCCGGGAGCAATGTAATCGGTTCTGCTGATTGCGTCAGCCGGGCAGTTCTTAGCACACAGGCCGCAGCCGATACACTTGTCCTGATCGATGGAGAACTGAAGAAGATCCTTGCAGACGCCTGCCGGGCACTTCTTGTCAACGATGTGGGCAATGTACTCGTCGCGGAAGTAACGAAGCGTGGAGATAATCGGGTTCGGAGCGGTCTGGCCGAGAGCACACAGGGAGCTCTTCTGCAGGTGCGCTGCGAGCTTCTCAAGACGATCAAGGTCGTCCATCGTAGCCTGACCCTTGGTAATCTTCTCGAGGATTTCGAGCATACGGCGTGTACCGATACGGCAAGGTGCACATTTACCGCAGGACTCGTCCACGGTGAACTCGAGGAAGAACTTGGCGATATCAACCATACAGTTGTCTTCGTCCATAACGATCAATCCGCCGGAACCCATCATGGAACCGATGGCGATCAGGTTGTCGTAATCCATCGGAACATCCATCTGCGAAGCAGGGATGCAACCGCCGGACGGACCACCGGTCTGAGCAGCCTTGAACTTCTTGCCGTTCGGAACGCCGCCGCCGATCTCCTCGACAACTTCACGGAGCGTGGTACCCATCGGGATCTCCACAAGACCGGTATTCTGGATCTTGCCGCCGAGTGCGAATACCTTCGTACCCTTGGACTTCTCGGTTCCCATTGCTGCGAACCACTCCGGTCCTCTCATGATGATCTGCGGAATGTTAGCCCAGGTCTCAACGTTGTTGAGGATGGTAGGACGCTCGAACAGACCCTTGACAGCCGGGAACGGCGGCCTCGGTCTGGGCTCGCCTCTGTGACCCTCGATAGAGGTCATAAGAGCCGTCTCCTCACCGCAGACGAACGCGCCTGCACCGAGGCGAAGGCCGATATCGAACTTGAAGCCGGTACCGAGGATGTTGTCACCCAGGAGACCGTACTCTCTTGCCTGCTTGATAGCAATCTCAAGACGCTGAACAGCGATCGGGTACTCGGCACGTACATAGATGTAACCCTGCGAGGAACCGATGGTGTAGCCGGCAATCGCCATAGCCTCAAGAACTACGTGCGGGTCGCCCTCCAAAACGGAACGATCCATGAATGCACCCGGGTCGCCCTCGTCGGCGTTACAGCAAACATACTTCTGATCAGCCTTGTTAGCCTTTGCGAACATCCACTTGCGGCCGGTCGGGAAACCTGCACCGCCACGTCCGCGGAGGCCGGAATCAAGGAGGATCTGGATCACGTCGTCAGGCGTCTTCTCGGTAAGAACCTTAGCGAGAGCCTGATATCCGCCGGTACCGATGTACTCGTCGATATTCTCGGGATCGATGACACCGCAGTTGCGGAGAGCCACACGATTCTGCTTCTTGTAGAAATCCGTCTCGTGCATCGAGATGATGCCGTTCGGGGTAACCGTCTTCTCATAGAGATACTTGGTTACGATGTTACCGTTTACAAGGTGCTCGGTAACGATCTCCGGAACATGCTCGATCGCCATGTTAGCGTAGAAAGCGGCTTCCGGATAAATGATAACGATCGGGCCGAGAGCGCAGAGGCCGTGGCAGCCGGTGCGTACGACGCAAACGTCGTTCTCGAGACCGTTCTTCTTGATTTCGTCGTTAAATGCAACGATGATGTCTTCACTGTGGGAGGAAGTACAGCCGGTACCGCCGCACACAAGGACATGATGCTTGTAGTTCTTGCCCTGTGCATTCATCTCGGCGATCTTGGCTTCGCCCTCGCGGCGCATCGCAACGATGCCTTCCTGCTCCGCCTTAATCTTGTTAAGTTCCGTAATGGATATCATTTGCTTCCTCCTGTTACTCGTATTTTGCAAGGATCTCATCAAGCTTATCGACAGTCAACTTGCCGTAAACCTCGCCGTTGATGGTCATAACCGGCGCAAGACCGCAGGCACCGATGCAGCGGCATGCGTCGAGCGAGAACTTACCATCGGGAGTGCACTCTCCACCCTCGATGCCGAGCTTCTCGCACAGCTTGTTGTAGATATCGCCCGAACCCTTAACATAGCAAGCGGTTCCCAAGCATACGGAGATCGCGTATTTTCCCTTCGGATACAGGGAGAACTGCGCGTAGAATGTAACAACGCCGTAGATCTTCTCCAGCGGAATGCCGGTTTCATCCGAGATCATGGTCTGGACTTCGATCGGCAGATAGCCGTAAATGTCCTGAGCCTTCTGCAAGATCGGCATCAAAGCGCCGCGCTCATCCTTCAGCTCACGAATCACCTGCAGAAGCTTCTGCTTTTGCTCTTCCGTCCCGTTAAACGGCACGGTACTCTTTTTTGTGGCCATTAAAAATCCTCCTTTTAGGGTGATAACCGATTGGGCAAAGATTCCCCAATCCCCAATGGTATATCTTACCACTTTTCCGCATTATTTTCCAGTGTTTTTATCACGGAAAATGACTCTTTTCGGCATTTCGTCGTTTTAATGCGTGTATACACGTATTTTGATGTTTCATATGGTGAAAAATAACAATAAAAAAGCAGTGCCGAAGCACCTCTCCGACACTGCATTCACAACATTTTCATATTTTCTCATCACACGGCGGCAGATCAAACAGCGGCGAGTACTTCTCCCGCGCCTCATCCCGGGTGATCCCGAAGGAGATCGCCAACTCCCCGAAGAGGCAGTCCTCCGCCATGTGCAGGTACCTCTCGTCGCTGGCCGTCGGCCGCTTACCCTGCGCCATGCGCTCCGTGTTGCGCCTGCGGATGGTCTTGATTATCCGCACCAGGTTCTCACTCAATCCCGAGTAGAAGGATTGCTTGTAGACCTCTTCGCGCTTTTTCTCGTCTATGATCAGCAGTTCCCCGATCGAGTCCACACGCTCCAAAAGCGCCTGTGCTTCGTCGATCGTCATCAACGCGCGTATCGCGACACGTGCGTTGTCCACGGGGCTGAATACTTTTCCGCCATTCGAATACACCGGTATCAACGTGTAATACACTTTGTCGCCGGCACCCATCCCGCTCAACGGCCCGACGCTCTCAACATGACATACGCCGTTACTGCCGTGAACCACAAACGCTCCTTTCTCAAACATGCTATCACTCCTGTTCTGTGCAACAAGACCGTCAGACTACACTGTTATTATAGCACATCGGAAAATGCAATTGCAAACACAAAATTGCACAAAAAAGCGCTGTCTGCGTGAGCTTTTTGTCGAAAAATCAAGGGTTTCGGATAATCCCTTCGCCTATGTTCGTGACTTCATCACATCCGTAAAAGACGCTCCGTAAGGACCGCAACGCCGTCGTGCATGTTGTCCTCCGTAACGAAATCTGCGACGGCTTTGACCGACTCGGAAGCGTTTCCCATCGCGACGCCGCAGGCCGCTGCCTGAAGCATCAGAATGTCATTTGGCGCATCTCCCACCGCCACGGTCTCCTCCATGGAAACCCCAAGGATCTGCGCGACGCTGCGAAGCGCCTCCGCCTTAGAAACATCGCTGTGGAAAAACTCAAGAAAGGTCGGCTGCGACATCCATGCCGCCGTGTCCTTCGGAAGGCCGCCCGGCATCACATCGCCGCCGTCCGCGTGAACCTGCTCATTGAACGACGCGATCCGCTTCGGATCGTCGTACCACAGGATCTTCGAGATCCCGGCGTCGTACAGAGTTTCGACGGGCGGCATCGGCTGCGGGGTCATTTTCCCATAGGTCCGTCCGTAATCCTCAAGGCGCCAATCCACGGGCAGCCCGTAGAGCCGGTTCGAGCTCCAGATGATCTGGCTCACACCGTTCTTCCGTCCTGCCTCGAGCACGTTCTTCGCCGCCTCCGGCTCCAGGTCTCTTTTGTAGATGATCTCCTCCGTCACGGCATCCACGATCATCGCCCCGTTGCTGGTGATGACCGGCACGGAGAGCCCGAGTTCCGCGGCAAATGCCTTCGCTCCCGGCCAGGCGCGCCCCGTCGAGATCACGACGTGCATCCCGCACTGCTGTGCCTTTGCCAAAGCCTCTCTGTTGCGCTCACTGATCCTCTTATCGTCCGTCAGCAGCGTCCCGTCCAGATCGATCGCAAGCAGTCTGTATTTCATCGCACTTCCTCCACTGAGCGACTATTCCGTATACATCAGATCGCGCAGCGACGGATGAATGACGCCGTACGCGTATCCGCAGTTTCTCACATGCATCGTGAACACCAGAGACATGCGGTTGATCGGATCCATGACGGCGAGGCTTCCCGCCGCGCCGTCCCAGCCGAAGATCCCCGCCGGCGCCTTCGCGCCGATCATCTCCGGATGCATCAGCACCTGCATACCGATGCCGTAGCCGTAGCCGCGGCGTCCCATGTTGCGCTCGATCTCGCCGAGGGACACCTCCCCCAGCAGATTGACCGAAAACTGCGCCACCGTCTCAGGCTTGAGGATCCTCGCACCGTTGGCACCGATCCCGCCGCAAGCCAGCGCGTCGGCGAGCTTGGCGTAGTCCTCGGTGCAGCTCCAAAGGCCCGCTCCGCCGCTCTCGTAACTCTCCGAGAGCTGATAATCGCAGGAGGGCTCCATGGGATGCATATCATGAATGTCGCCGGTGTCACAGCGGAACTGCTGTGCAAGGTTCGGCAGATCCTCATTCATGGGCTTGGCAAATCCCGTAGCCGTCATCCCCAAAGGCTTCCAGATGTGCTCCGCAAGATACTCCCCGAAGCGCTGTCCGGACACGACCTCAACGACGGCCGCCGCAACGTCGTGGCTTAAGCTGTAGCAGAAATGCTCCCCGGGGTGGAACGAAAGCGGCGACTCCGCCATTGCGCCCACCAGTTCCCGTGTCGTGGCCGCCTGCCCGCGAAGCGCGAACACACGGTCAATGCCCGGGCGGTGCAGATCATAGTCAAGGCCGGACTGCATCGACACCAGGTGGCGCAACGTCATCGGACTCTTCGGCGGCACCAGCCGCGCGACCCCGTCCCGCTCCTCCCTGACAAGCACGTCGCGGAACTCCGGAATGTAGCGTCCGACCTCGTCATCCAGCGAGAGTCTGCCCTGCTCGACTTGCTGCATCACCGCAGTCATGGTCTGGATCTTCGTCATGGAAAACATCAGATACGTCTGATCCGGCCGCACCGGCTGCGACTTCCCCGCGTCGACGTAACCGCCCATGTGGCGAAAAATGATCTCATGGTCCTTCTGCACGATGCAGTCAAAGGACGGAAGTCCCTCCGCAAGTAGCGAATCCAAATACGATTTCATGGTTTCGGTGTTCATAACACTACCTCCTCGAAAAAAGTGTAACCCCTCCGGCGAAATCCGCCGATTACAAAGATCGGGCAGGAAGAACTCCTGCCCGATGGTTTCCTATCTGATTGACCTCTGCTTAGATGCAGGTGTATCCACCGTCTACGGCGATGTTCTGGCCGTTGACGTAAGCCGATGCCGGCGAAGCCAGGAACAGTGTGCAAGTGTCAAGCTCGCCCTCGTTGCCGTAACGACCGACCGGAATCGCGCCCTTCGCGTAATCCTTGAACCAATCGGTCTCCAGCGTGGACTGGGTCAGAGGCGTCCAGAAGTATCCCGGGCAGATCGAATTGACCGTGATGCCTTCCTTGCCCCACTCTGCCGCAAGTGCGCGAGTCAGATTGACAACGCCGCCCTTTGCCGCATGATACGGTGCGCAAGTCGCTGCCATGTTGCCGACCAAACCGTACATCGAAGCGATGTTGATGATGCGGCCGTAGTGCGCCTTGAGCATTTCCTTGCCGAACTCTCTCGCACAGACAAAACTGCCGAAGAGGTCGATCTGCAACTCGTTGTTGAACTGCTCATCCGTGATCTCCGCTGCCGGTGCAACCGCTCCGGTACCTGCGTTGTTGATGAGAATGTCGACACGGCCGAACTCCGCCATCGTCGCTGCGACAGCGCCCTTCACCCTCTCGGTGTCGGTGATGTCACAAGCGTACGCAAGGACTTTCACACCGAACTCCTTCTCGATCTCGGCCTTGTTCTCATCGAGAAGATTCTGACGACGTGCCATAAGCACGAGATTTGCTCCCTGGCTGGCGAGTGCCTTGGCCATCTGGACTCCGAGTCCTGTGGAAGCTCCGGTGACAACAGCTACCTGTCCGGTAAGATCAAACAAGTTTTTCATGATTTTTGACCCTTTCTGTGACTGTTTTCCCCGTTACACATACCAACAGTATTATACTGGATTAGAAAACAAAGTCAATGGTCAAACTATACGAAAAATGACTGCTCTCACGGCATTTCCTCTACGTTTCGCGCGAATCAGCGGTTCCACTGCTCCCGAAGGTACGCAACCTGCCGGTTGAGCATGTCCGTGTCCACCGCGCCGGTCTTGTCGAAGGCCGTCGATTCCAGCGTGAACGTATCGTCATAGCCCGTGCTCTTCACAAACGAAAGGAATGCCTCGAAGTCGACCTTGCCCGCACCGATGGGCAGCGTCTTAAGGGCTGTCCAGTCCTTGTAACCGCCTGCGTAGTCGTTGATGTGGTAGTGGCGCACCAAGCCTTCCTTCCACGCCCACGCGTACTCACCCTCGCAAAATGCCTCGATCTGGCCGTGGAACGCCGCCATCTTCGTGTCGAAGATGAAGTGCGGATCCTCGTAGCGGTCCGCGATCTGACGCCAGTGCAAAAGCGGGTCCTCCACGTTGCAGACGACATTTTCCACCAAGAGGTCGACGCCGTGGTCCGCCGCGATCGCGCGCAGATCGCCGTACGCCTTTAAGTTGTTCTCAAAGCAGCAGTCCGAGATCTCGCCGTTCCAGAGGTGGAACACCATGCGGTCGGCTCCGATGTCGTGGGCCTGTTTGGCGTTGACGGACATCTTCCGATAGGCCTCCGCGAAATCCCCTCTCGTCACGTCCTCGCCGACGGTCTTCTGGCAGTGGTATACCGGGATGGTGAGCCCAAGGGTGTTCACGTAGTCCGTGATCTCCTCCACGGTGTCGTACCACGTGCTGTACATCATGAACTCCACGCCGTCGCCTTGCAGTTTCTTCGTTAATTCCCCGAGGAGTCTCGGGTTGCGGCCGTTGGGGCGCCCGATGAGCGCGCCTGTGGAACACAATACTCTCATAGTCGTTCTCCTGATTTTTTGGAAAAGCCCGGGGCAAAAGTGCCCCGGGCCGGATTTCCTGTGATTGTCAGAGCTTATCAGCCCTTCTCCAAAGCGAGCGTTCTGGTGGTCAGATCGCACACTTCAGCAGGTCCGTAGTACTGAATAGCGCCCGGATAGGTGAAGCAGGTCTTGATCGCCCACTCGTCGCGATGCTCTTCGAAGTACTTGAACGGCTTGCCGTCAAGCTCAACTAAAGCCTTGCGGATAACGGGCTTGTCCTCGCCGTTGCGGCGCTCGATGTTCATCATCTTCGTGATCGGCATACCGCCCGCATTCCACTCCTCAGCCGGCTTGGAAAGGTTGGAAACCTTCGAAAGGTATCCGGTGTAGCCGTACTGGATGAGCATGAACGCATTGTAGCCGAGGGAATAGCAGTAGTCTGCGTCGAAGTTCGACGGGAATGCGCAACGTCCTTCGTAACCGAAGAAATGATGCTGCTGACCGAACTTGCCCATGTAGGTGCCGGCCTTTGCTCTCTTGGTGAGCTCGTTCTTCACCATCTCGGAGAAGAGCTTCTCGGACTCGATCAGGGAAACCTGAACGTTGCCGTGAGGATCTCTTTCGAGGAAGAGCTGCTGCTGAATGCCCTGGGGCAGGATGTCGAATACTTTGAAGGACTCGGCGGTGAGGCCGGCCTTGATAAATGCATACTTCGCATTCCAATCCGGAAGCGCGTTGAACTCGTCCGTCTTGGAACCTGCAAGAAGCTCGTTGATCTCCTTGATCAGTGCGGAGAACTCGGGAACGAACTCAACGATACCCTCGGGAATGATGGCAACGCCGAAGTTCTCGCCGTTGTTGCCGCGGGTCTCGACGGAATCGGCGATGTAGTTCGTGATCGCCGCCAGGGACATCTTTTTCGCAGCCACTTCCTCACCGATCAGGCAGATGTTGGGCTGGGTTTCCAGCGCGCACTCCAGGGCAACGTGGGAAGCGGAACGGCCCATAACCTTGATGAAGTGCCAGTACTTCTTCGCGGAGTTCGCGTCACGCTCGATGTTGCCGATGAGCTCGCTGTAGGTCTTCGTAGCGGTATCGAAACCGAAGGAAGCCTCGATGTCCTCGTTCTTCA
>JAFRYE010000020.1 GCA_017441265.1 Lachnospiraceae bacterium
GTCCTCGTCCTCGTCATCATCCTCATCTTCGTCTTCATCGTCCTCGTCTTCATCGTCATCCTCGTCGGATTCCTCGTCATCCTCGTCGATGTCGTCCTCGGACTCTTCGTCGATCTCGTCATCTTCGGACTCTTCGTACTCGGGTTCTTCCTCCTCGTACTCCTCGACATCCTCGTCCTGAGGCTCTTCCTCGGTCTCCTCACGCGGCGCTTCCGAAGCCGCAACGCTCGGAAGGAATTCCTCCTCCGCATTTTCCGCTACGGTGACTGTCGGAGTGATTTCCGGCGCCTTGTATTCGATTGTCGAATAGTCCGTCGCGGCATATTCCGATGCAGCGGAAAATGAGCTGCCGCCGGACGTCATATCCATATTGTCCGCAGCCTCGTCTCCGGTGATATCCGGAGAGTCGGACGCGAGGTCGCGCATAGCGCTCCAGAACTCCGCTGCCGTCTTGCCGGCCACGGCGCTGGAACCGACGCTGGTCGTCGTCTCCTCGCCCTCTTCATGTTCATATTCCTTAACGTCCGAAGCCTCGGACGCAACATACGTCTCAGGCAGGGATGTGTATCCCGCATCCGTATCCGCGGAAACACTCTCCGCAGACTCTTCCGCGACTGCATACGAGCCGGTTGCCGCCTCTGTGAAAACGGTCTCCGCATTGTCCCGAGCCGGGGCATAGTCCGCCGCGACGTCCGCCGGCGCTTCCGCGGTCACGCCTTCCGAAACCGCCTCCGCGAAGGACTTCGGGATCGGCTCTTCCGCTGTATTGTCCGCATAGTCCGCTGCATAGTCCGTTGCCGCTTCCGCGTCTGCCGTCTCCGCGAGTTCCGGTTCCGCAAACTCTGTATCCGCAAGCTGCGGTTCTGCGCTCACAGGCTCTGCGGCCGGGATCTCGGCTTCTTCCGCCTCTGCGGCCGCCATGTCCGCAGTACCTTCCGCAGGGATTTCCTCCGTGCTCTCCGGCTGCGTTTCCTCCGCCGCCTCCGGCATGGTCTCCGCCGCCGGCACCTCTGCCGCCGACTCCGTCGCCGGGATTTCTACTGCGACCTCCTCCGCCGGAACCTCCTCGAGGACTTCCGTCCAGTCGTCCTCCTGCTCGGTGGACGGGATCGTCTCGGTGAAGCCGTCCGTCAAGCTCTCCACCTGGGCGAGCAGCGTCATCGGGTTGCGAAGACCGCCGCGATAGCGGATCAGATCAAAGATGTCCTGCTTCATCTCAAAGAAGCCGGCCAGCGGCAGTCCCGCATTCTGACCGTTTCGGAACATCCATTCCAACTCCTCAAATGTGTAATTGGCAACGCCGAGATCCTCATAGGAACGGCTTCTGCGGAGATTGAAGAACACCGCCTCCATCCAGGTGGAGACGATCTCCGAAACGTACGGAAGCATGCACGCCTCGTAAATGTGCATATTCCAAACGGAGGGCTCGCCCTCCTCGATGATGTTGCCGTTCAGCGCATAATTTGTCCTGCGCGACGTCACGGTATCATCCGACGCCTGCGTGGGATCGCCGTTCGCTCCGCCGGCGCTGTCGGAATCATTTTTCCGGGCAACGCGGATCGGCTGCGGCTCGCGAAGGTCAAAGGCATCCACGTACTCCGTGATGCGGCCGCCCGCTACGGAGCACCACGCGCGAAGGTCTTCCCGGACACGCATCAGCGTTCGCCCGAGCAGATTGCGGCCCTTCCACTCCTTCGGCTCGGCGCTTCGAGAGTCCTCGATGTCGATACCGATACCCCATACGAGGTCACGGGGAGCACACTCCGCGATCAGCGAGGAGCCCGTATTCAGAAGATTATATAACAATTCGGGATTTTGCTGGAATTTAGCACGAATTCCGCGGCGCATGATCTGCACGCGGATGGACTTCCACAGAAGATCGTTGTATCGCGCGACCGTGCGGCCGAGCCTCTTGATCTCCGGAAGGCTGTCCGAAGCCATAATTTTGTCCGCAGTTTGCAAGTCCCCGAAAACCAACGCTTTCTGGAACATCATGTACTGCTCCGCAGAATGATACTTGCGCCCTGCGTACGTAAAATCAGACCGGTACCAGTTGCTCAGGTACCCGTTTTCACTGTCCGGATCGTAGAACCGGATAACGCGGTTTCCCATAATTTTCCTCCTCCGGCTGCGCGCAGCAACCCCTTTGCGCCGCAACATGCCTTTCTGCTATTGTACCGCACGTCACGGCGCATAGCAAGCAAAAATCAGCATCTGTCGGAGTTTTTCACGGTTCGTTCCGCGTATTTGAATCCGACCCCGTCGATCCTATTTCTCGAAGGTCAGTTTCGCCGTAAACTCCAAAACAAGTTCGTCATTCTTAACGGTTAAGACCGCCAACGGAGTCTTCACCTGCGGATCCCCGGGAAAGAGGGATATTTTCTTATCATCGTAATCGATCTGATAGAGTTTTTTATCAACCCTCCCGTAGAACTCAACCAGATCATCAAAGCAGGTAAGCCCTACGGTATCTGACCACGTAAAACAGTTATTGTCCGTGCTGATGCCCGTTATGCCTGCAAACGGCAACAAAACAAAGCCGAAATAATACTCCGGTTCCGAAACCGAAATCTCAAACACCAATTCCGTTACTTTCGCATCGGTATTCTTCACTGATAAAAGAAAATAATGCCCGTCATGGCAAAGCAGGTATTCTCCTGTTTCCTCATTGCTTTTCCTGTTATTCGAATCAAGCGAATACAAGTACCCACGGTGATTCTTGATAACATCCTGCCACAAGGAAACTGCCTCGGCAACAGTAAAACTATGCACCTGGTATGTTGTCTGTCCGATACCTTTTTTCGCGCCGGCCTTTTCAAAGACAAGCTCCGTCTCCCCATCTACACTTGGAATGGCAATGTCGTATTTTTTGTTGATCACATTGACAATAACCAATACTCCGATGATCAGAGCAAAAACAACAACAGTCATCCCCAAAAGTATTCGTTTCAACTCATCAATCTCCTATCATTTATTCTCATTGCGGATTTCCGAGATGCAGGCCGGCTCGTCCGTCGCAAGGACGACGACCGTCCGCCCGTCCTCCGTACTCACGATAGACGTGATCGACTCGCCGAGGCGCGCCTGTTTTTTGTACTCCACGCGAAACTCCCGGACATCCGCGCCTGCCGGCACATAGCTCATCGCCAGATGGACGAACTGCCCGTTGTTCACGTGTCCGTTATTGTCAAGCATGTATTCCTGCACCGGCACGGAGGGAAACACATGTCCGCCGTCCGGCACCGAGATCCTGCGGCCGCGGGCTTCAAACAACGGCCCGTCCCCCAGCGTGTACGAAGCCGCCACGTCGTCCGGGACGCGGGTCATGCGCATGTTGGCGGTGTCCATCATCGCCCACTGCGCGTCCCCCTCGGCCAGGAGTTCGCCGTCCTCCGTCTTCATGTAGACCGCACGGTTTCCGAGCATCCCGCGAAAATGATACGGATACGTCCCCACAACGATCCGCTCCTGCAGTTTCGGAAGTCTCCGGATGCGAATGTCCCACGAAATCAGAAACCATGCGAGAGACCGCGCCGTGAGCGCGACCGCCCCGACTCCCAGCGACTCGCTCTGCTCGATCGCCGCATCCTGAAAATAATCGATCAACGCCGGGATCGTGAGTTTCAGTTCCCCGTCGACTTTGCTGTACCGAACCGTGTCGGTGTATTCGTATGCAATGCTCATATACCGCGTCTCCCCTGTTTTGATGCTTCGTAAAATGCCTGAGATAGTAAGAACGCTCCCGGCGGCATGCGTCGGAAGCGCTTGTCATCATTTCTGATCATGACTGTTTGTTTGCGCTCTTCATCTCGTCCTCGTGGCGGATCTGCGCGCGCTTGATCTTGCCGCCCAACGTCTTGGGAAGCTCGTCGACAAACTCCACGATTCGCGGATATTTGTACGGCGCGGTCATCTTCTTCACGTGATTCTGAAGTTCCTTGATGAGCTCGTCCGAAGGCGTGTAGCCCTTGGCGAGCACAACGGTCGCCTTGACAACCTGACCGCGGATCGGGTCGGGCGCTGCGGTGATCGCACACTCCACAACCGCCGGATGCGCGACGAGCGCACTCTCGACCTCAAACGGTCCGATGCGGTAGCCGGAGCACTTGATAACGTCATCGTGGCGTCCGACGAACCGGCAGTAGCCGTCATTGTCGCGCCAAGCAACATCCTTTAAGTTATAATTTCCGCCGGCAAATGCCTCGTCGGTCTGCTCTTTGTTCTTGTAATAACCGATGAACAATCCGATCGGATGGTGCTCGATAACGTCGCAGATGGTGATCTCACCCTCGGCACCGGGCTCCACTTCCTTGCCGTCCATCATCAGCTTGATGTCATAGATCGGCGAAGGCTTGCCCATGGCGCCGGGAATCGGCTCGAACCACGGATAGTCCGCAAACAGAACCGTACCCTCGGTCTGACCGAAACCGGTGTGGATCTTACCGCCCGTAAGCGCTAGCCAGCGGTCGAATACATCCGCATTTAACGGCTCGCCGGCCGTTGCAAAATTCTGAATACTCGAAAGGTCGTAGCTCGCCACATCCTCCTGCAGCATGAAGCGGTACATCGTCGGCGGCGCGCAGAACGTCGTCAGCTTGTATTTCGCCATCATTTCAAGGAGCTTCGCGGGCTTGAACTTGATCATGTCGTATGCAAAGATCGTGGCGCCGCAGATCCACTGTCCGTAGATCTTGCCCCAGCCGAACTTCGCCCAGCCGGAGTCGGACACGCTCATGTGAAGCTTGCCCTCCTGCACCTGCTGCCAGTACTTTGCGGTCACGATATGTCCTAACGGATGATGATAGTTGTGCGTTACCATCTTCGGCATGCCCGTGGTTCCCGACGTAAAATAAATCTGCATGATGTCGGTGCCCTTCGTGCGGTCGTCGCCCTCGGGCTTTGCAAGCACGTCGGAGCATTTTTCCATCTCCGCGTTGAAATCGATCCAGCCGTCGCGCTTTACGTTGTCAACCACGGCAAGATACTTCACTCCGGGCATCTCCGGCTTTGCCATCTCCATCTGGGACATGACATACTCGTCGTCGACGCACACAAACATCTTCACATCCGCCGCGTTCGCGCGGTAGACGATGTCCTTCTTCGTCAGCTGCAGCGTGCCCGGAATGATGATGATCCCGAGTTTGATAAGAGCCGTCGCGCAAACCCAGTACTCCCAGCGTCTTCTGAGGATCAGCATCACGACGTCGCCGCGCTTTAAGCCGAGCGACTTAAAATAGTTCGCCGCCTTGTTGGAGAGAAGGCTCATGTCCTTAAAGGTGAAGGTCTTCTCATTGCCGAAATCGTCGCACCAGAGAAGCGCCCGAAGGTCCGGCTTCTCCTCGGCCCAGCCATCCACGATGTCCCAGCCGAAGTTGAAATACTCCGGTGCATTTACCGTATAATTCTTCTTGAAGTCCTCGTACGAGTCGAACTCGATGCGAGGGAGATACCGCTCTAACATGCTTTTCGTCCTTGTTCTCGTTTATATTATTCCGCAATCATCGTGAGGAACGTCGCCGGCACGTCACCGTTGCACCGCTGTCCGTGCGGGTACGTCGGGTTGAAGTAAATGCTGTCGCCCTCATTTAACACAATCTCCTGGTCGCCGAAGACCACGATCAGACTGCCCTTCAACACCAGGTTGAACTCCTCGCCGTCGTGCTGCACCAGCGCCGCCGGCTTGTCCGACGGGTCGATGGTCACGAGGAACGGCTGCATGATCTTCTTCGTAAAATGATACGCGAGGTTCTGGAACGTATATCCCGGATAGCGGTCCGCAAGCTGTCCCTGACCGGCGCGCACAACCTGGTACGTCCGCAATTTTCCGCTGACGCCCGTCATGATCTCCGAAAAATCGACATTGAATTTCTTGGAGATGGAATAGATCACACTGATCGGAATGTCCGCCGCGCTCTCCTCATATCCCCGATAGGTGTCCACGTCGATGTGCAATTCCTTCGCAAGCTCTTCCTGCGTGTATCCGCAGACCTCCCGGAGTTCCCGGATCCTTGCCGCAAGTTCTTTCAATTCGTCCATATCATACCTCCCGTTCCGCCGGCTCGTTCGCCGGCATCGCGATTCCCGCAAGCACCGCTGCTTCCGCGGTACTCACACCCGCGCGCCCGATACTTTCGGAAAATGCACAGGGAGCGCAGTATGCACATTGTAGCCCTTCCCCCGCAAAATGTCAATGTCTGAGGGGAAAAGTGATGATTGCATTTTCCGAGGTACTGAGAGTATAATACATTCCATAGCATTTTTGAACGCGTGCAGACGCGCGCAAGGAGGAAACATGAGAAAACTTCGCGTTCTTTTAGTTGCGATCCTGGCAGTTCTGCTGCTGGCAGCCTGCGAGGACGATGCCAAGGAAAGAGACGGAAAAAACAATACAACCCAGGCGGCGACGCCCACGGTGAAGGCGGACGAGACACCTACACCCACGCAGTCCGTTGCCGATCCGACACCTACGGATGAGCCCGTTCCCACGGAAGAGCCCGTTCCCACGGAAACGCCTATTCCCACGGAGGAACCTTCTCCCACAGAAGAGCCGACTCCTACGGAAGCTCCCGCTCCCACCGAGGAACCGACGCCTACGGAAACTCCCGCTCCCACCGAGGAACCGACGCCTACGGAGGAGCCGACACCCACAGCGGAACCGACTCCTACGGATATTCCCACACCCACTCCGACGGAGGCTCCGAAGCTTCCTGCGGTAGCTGCGAAAGCCGGTCCTGCATACATCATCGGAACCACAAACTGGTATCATTATACTATGGATGAAAATAATCCGGAGGCCGGTCTTCATGCGGAATTCGTCTATATTGCTGATCCCGGATATCAGGATCTGATGGAAACCCTCTCCGCAATAACGAACTACACCACCTTCGTGGAGTTTCACGGCTATCAGGCAAGCGCAGTCAAGTCCTTCACAGAGGAGCTCGGCGACTGTTCCAAGCATTCGCTGCACGCCGACGTCACCGTCGGACGATCCGACTCCCTGGTATTCAGCTGCGCCGTGGATTTCAGCGGTTACAAGACCGATGTGAAGGATCGCGTTTTCCGATACACCAACAACTATGAGACGGCCACCGGCAAGTATCTCTCTCTGAGCCGAATGGTAACTGACATGGACGCTCTCTTCACCGCGATCACGGAAGTTGCAGACAAGCTTGCCGGCTCCGAATTCATTTTCAAGGATAGCGCCTGGAAAGACACTTTCAAGAAACGCATCGCCGGAGAAATGGCCCCCTGGCTTGCCGTGGACGAAGGACTGGAATTCTATCTGAATGCGGAAAATTATCCTTCCCTAGCGGTGGACAGCGTGACCCTGCTCGTCCGGGTTGAAGATTATCCGCAGTTGTTCGCTCCCGAGTGGATCGGCAGCTACGACGGCTCCGTTCCGCGCAAGACGCCGGACTATGCGCAACTCTATACGAATCCCTGCAGGGCCGCCATTTCCACCCTCGCGAAGGGAATCAAGACGATGACCTGGAAGGAAGCCACCGAAGTGCTGAAAGCGGCCGGCATCCCCTTCGAAGGTCTGGACGAGAAGGAAGCTTCCGAGCAGGAGTCCGACGCCTATATCGACTTCACCGACCCGGCCACCAAGCAAGCATACAGTCTGTCCTTCTGGCCGTTTGAAGACGGGGACGCTCAGCGTTTGGAGAGCATTCGATTCCGCGGAGCAGTAAACCTTTACATCGACAACGCCTACGGCCTGTACGATACACGCTATGTCATGGTCGATCCGTGGATCTACGATGATTTCGAAGAGGTCACGGCAGTTAGTTTCTCGAACACAGATGAGATGATCGCACTTTCCGCCGTTACGCTGCCTTCCTATCACAACGACAACTAATGCATTTACCGCTTTGAAAGGAGACCTACCGACATGCCCTTCTTTCGTGAGTTACCCACGAAACTGATCCTTTTGCTTCACCTGCTGCTCGGCTTCCTCACCGGCTGGTTCTTTGTTCAGGGAATCCGCCTGATGCTCGGCCTGTGCTACGCCGGCACGATCCCCCTGACGGGACTGTTCTTCCGCGTGTGCGGCGTGCAGCTCGCCTTCCTGCAGTTTATCATTGTCTGGATTGTCGACAAGAAAGTCTGGCAGAAAAAGCGAGTTCCCTCGCCGAAGGCAGACGCCACAGGGCGCGAATACGGCCTGCTGATCGCCTCGATCCTCTGCTACGCCGTAGGAGCCGCGGTGATCAATCTGATCCGATTCATCTGAAAGATTTCAAAAACCATTAAAAAGCGCCGGGCTCTGCTCTCTGAGTTCGGCGCTTTTTGTTGCCGCCGGCAGGCGGCCTTTCCCCGGTTCGTACCTACCGGATACAGGAACTCGCGCACCCGGTAGGTGCGCGAGTGCTTCTTGCCTGCCGCCGGCAGGCGGCCTTTCCCCGGTTCGTACCTACCGGATACTGAAAATCGCGCACCCGGTAGGTGCGCGAGCACTTCTTGCCTGCCGCCGGCAGGCGGCCTTTCCCCGGTTCATACCTACCAGATACAGGAAATCGCGCACCCGGTAGGTGCGCGAGAGCTTCTTGCCTACTTCCGGCCCAAGCCGCTGCGAGAGTTGCCGGTGCAGAGCCGAAGCGCCTGGACTGCTGCGAGAACAGCCGGTGGACGGAGTCGAAAGCGCGAAAGGACATTGCGGCTTGCGCGAGGCACTCGCGCAAGGGCGACTTAGAATGCGAGGCGGGCGCATAGGCAGTTTCGAGGACTGTTCGAGCGAAGCGAGTTCCGCAGAAACTGCCTTGCATATGCGCACATCGCGCATTCTTAGTCCGCCTTTAGCAGTCCTTGAGCACTTCGA
>JAFRYE010000021.1 GCA_017441265.1 Lachnospiraceae bacterium
GGGAAACTTGCTATTATATAATCTATATTCTCCCAAGGAACCGTTTCGGGTTGCGAACGGGGAGAAAAAGCAAAGCATATACCGGTCGATCCGGCCGATATAGAATACGAAAGGTATTTATACATTCGTATCAATACATCAAAAACACAGGAGGAAACAAACATGAAGAAACTGATGGCAATGCTTCTCGCACTGGTCATGGTTTTTGCAGCGGTTGCCTGCACGAGCACGCCGTCCACGACGACGCCGGCTTCCGACAACAACGCATCCAACAATGCGCCCGCTGCGAACAATGCGCCCGCTGCGAATGATGCGCCCGCCGCGACAGAGACCGCTGCGCCCGACACATATTCGATGATCGACGGTTTCGACGTAACCACGCTGGACTATGTTTACAACAACAAGTCCTCCAACGGCGACTACACCTCGAACTTCATCGAAGGCCTGCTCACGCAGGACAGCCACGGCAAGCTCGTTCCCGGTATGGCGAAGGAATGGAGCGCCAACGAAGACGGTTCCGAGTGGACGTTCATCATTCGTGACGACGCTACCTGGTCCACCAGCTCCGGCGAAGTCTATGACAACGTTAAGGCGGAGGACTTCGTGACCGGCATGCAGCATGCGGTTGCGACCAAGTCCGAGACCCTCACGCTCGTTCTTGACCTGATCGTCGGTCTCCGCGCGTATCAGGAAGGCACCGGCACTTGGGATGATGTCGGCATCAAGGTTGACGGCAACAAGCTGACCTACAAGCTGACCGGTCCGTGCGGCTATTTCGACGGTATGACCACCTACTCGATCCTCTGGCCGATCAACGCCGAGTTCCTCGAGTCCAAGGGTGAGGACTTCGGTGCAGTTGCGCCCGATTCCATCCTCTACAACGGCTGCTACATCCTGTCCTCTATCGTTCCGGCGCAGGAAGTTCGCTTCGATGCCAACCCGAACTACTATGACAAGGACAACGTATTTGTCAAGCATGTCGTCGTTACCTACACCAACGGTGAAGATCCCGCGCAGAACTTCAACATGTTCGTGAACGGCGAAGTCACCTCCACCACGATCAACTCCTCTCTGCCGGATGTCGTTGCTAAGGCTGACGAGCTTTACAAGGATAATCAGTACAAGAGCCTGACGACCGCTACCTCTTACTGGGGCGCTTTCAACTGGGATCGTCGTTCCTATGCTCTGTACAACAACCCGTCCGTTTCCACGACTTCCAAGGAGACCGACGAGCAGAAGGCCGATACCAAGGCTGCGATTCTGAACGCGAACTTCCGTCGTGCGATCTATGCCGCTTACTCCGCGCATGCCGTGCAGGCAATCACCCGCGGTGAAGAGAGAGCGGACGATGCAATCCGTAACACCCTCGTTCCGTACACCTTTGCTACCACGTCCGACGGCCGTTCCTACGGCTCGATCATGACCAAGTATGCTGAGGAGCTCGTTCCCGAATACAAGGGCATCAACCTGAACGACGGTCAGGATGGCTGGTACAATCCGGAACTCGCCAAGACGTTCATGGCTAAGGCTGTTGAAGAACTCGGCGACACCGTGACCTGGCCGATCCACCTGGATGTCCCGGTACAGGCTTCCAACGAGAACAACAAGAACCAGCAGCTCGCAATGGCGAAGTCCATTGAGGACGCTCTCGGCGAGTATGTCAAGATCGACATTCAGTACATCGAGGGCGAGCGCAGCGCATACCTGTCTTCGTTCTACACTGTTCCGGACGGCGTGTCCAACTCTGTTGACCTCGTCTTCGGCGCAGGCTGGGGCCCGGACTACGGCGATCCGCTGACCTACATCCACTGCTTCGATATCAATGACGGCGACATGCTGAACTACTCCGGCATCAACACCGCGCTCGACGGTCAGGACGACGAGCAGATCGCGGCGCTGAAGGCGCTCGGTCTCGACGAGATCCAGGCTGTTGTCGATCAGGCGACTGTCGCTACCGGCGACGAGCGTATCGAGCTCTTCGCGAAGGCCGAAGCTATGCTGCTGACTGGCGGTATCCTCCGTCCGTACAGCACCAGCGGTGCAAGCCTGAGCGTCAGCAAGGTGAAGCCGTTCACCGCGGCTTACGGTCTGTATGGCCAGGCGTCTTGGAACGCTGTCCCGTACTTCAAGTACATGCAGCTGCTCAGCGAGCCGGTTACCGCTGCTGATTATGAGGCTGCTAAGGAAGCTTGGCTGGCAGGCGAATAAGGATCAGATCTCTGATTCTTCGGTAAACAATTAAACGAAGGAGGGAGCCGGACGGCATTGCTTCTGGCTCCCTCTTATCTTAATAAGGACGGGTTTGCTTATGAAAAAAGGCTATATCTGGAAGCGCCTGTTAAGATCGCTGATCTCCGTCATGATTATTATGCTGATCGTGTTCACAATGGTGTACACGCTGGTTCCCCGCGACAGCATTTTCTTCGAGGACAGCACATACAGAAAGCTTGGCGGTAAAAACGACGATAAAACCGAGTATGTCTACACGACATGGCAAAAGCTCGGCTATCTGGACTATGTTCGCATCAACGACTATGCATTGACGCTTTACGAGGCGGGCAGTCCGGAGCTGGCGGCAGCTCTTTCGCCGGATTCCAAGGAAAGCGCCGACTTTGTTGCTATGTATACGTCGCAGGGCTACACGGTGGAACAGTTTTTGGCAACCGGCCGGTACTATGCGTACCGCGACGTGCCGCTGATCAAGCGTATGGCGAAGTGGCTTTCCGGCCTGATCGTCATTGATACGCCGTGGTCGGTACAGGACGAGAACAACCCGGATCTCGAACGCTATCTTAAGTTCGGCAGAACACCCACGGGCGGACTGGCGCTGATCGGCAGCGGCACTACGCATAAGTATCTGCTCTATACGGACAGCAACTTCCCGTGGATCCACCAGAATATCATTTCTCTGAATTTCGGAAAATCCTATCCGACCTATCAGGGGTTGGATGTTATGCAGGTCTTGTTCCAGACGCAGGGCACCGAGGTCAAACGCCCTGTGACATTCGAGACCGGTTATGAAGCGGAATCCGGCATTATTTTCGGATCGCTGACCTATAAGAGCACGCTGGATCGTATGGATACGAAGAAATTCGTTGATCACTATGCGAACTATGAGACGATCAAGAACCAGCCGTCAATGATCGGCACCTCGTTCATTATGGGCATCTTTGCTCTGGTACTGGCGTATATGCTCGGCTTGCCGATCGGCGTTTTGATGGCGCGGAAGAAGGATAAGCTCGCTGATAAGCTCGGCATGGTCTATATCATCTTCATCATTGCCGTGCCGTCGCTGGCATATATCTACCTGTTCCGTTATCTCGGCACGACGCTGTTCAATCTGCCGTCGGTGTTCACCACCTACGGGCCGGAGGATGTACGTTCGTGGATTCTGCCGATCATTTCTCTCGCATTGCCGTCGATTGCGAGCTTGATGCTCTGGACGCGGCGTTACGTGGTCGATCAGATGAATTCGGACTATGTCAAGTTCGCCAAGGCGAAGGGGCTCAGTCAGCGGGAAATCTTTAACGGACACATCTTCAAGAACGCAATCATTCCGATTGCGCAGGGCATTCCGTCCTCGTTGGCAGGCTGCATTACCGGCGCGATCATTACCGAGTCGATTTACTCCGTCGGCGGCATGGGCAAGATGCTCCCGAACGCGATCAATCAGTACAACAACGTTATGATCGTGGCGCTGGCATTCATGTTCTCCACCATTTCGGTTCTTTCCGTTTTGGCGGGCGATATTGTGCTGACCAAGGTTGATCCGCGGATTTCGCTGAGTGAGAAGGCAGGGAGGTCATGATGGAACAGAACGCGAAAAATGCAGAAATGCAAAATCAGGATCTGTTTGAATTTGCGTCGTTTGACGAGCTTGAATCCGAGCACATTGCGGCGCCCCGGTATTCCTATTGGAAATCGGTGTGGAGAACGTTCATCCGCAATAAGTTCACGGTCGGCGTGGCAATCTTTTTGCTGATCATCATTGCGATTGCCATGATTCAGCCATCCGTGTCGAATTACAGTCCGATCATCGCGCCGAACATCAACAACGCCGAAATGAAGTTCCTGAAGCCGAGCGCAGAGCATTGGTTCGGCACCGACCACGTCGGCAACGAGGTCTTTGACGCCGTTTGGGCCGGCGCACGCAATTCCATTATCGTCAGCTTTGCCTGTACGGCGATCAACATGCTGATCGGTATTCCGGTCGGCGCGCTGTGGGGCTTCTCGAAAAAGATGGATAAGTGGATGATCGAGGTCTACAACGTCATTTCGAACATCCCGTTCCTGCTGCTGGCAATGATCCTGTCCTACATCCTCGGCGCCGGCATGGGCTCGCTGATCTTCACCATGACCTGTACGGAATGGATTTACGTCGCTTACTTTATCCGCACACAGGTTATGATCATCCGCGACCGCGAATACAACATGGCATCCAAGTGCCTCGGCACGCGGACATGGACGATGATCACCAAGAATATTCTGCCGTATCTGATCTCGGTTATCATGACCTATATCTCTCGGCAGATTCCGTCGTTGATCTCTTACGAGGTATTCCTTTCGTACATGGGCCTCGGCCTTGGTACCACGAACGCGTCTCTCGGCCGTTCGATCTCCATGTATACGTCCTACATGAACGGATATCCGCATCTGTTTTGGATTCCGGTCAGCGTGTTGGCGATCATTTCAATCTCGCTGTACATCGTAGGACAGCGCCTTGCGGACGCGGCCGACCCGCGCACGCACATGTAAGGAGGCTGTCATGGAAGAAAAACGCAACGTGATTTTATCCGCAAAGGATATTGAAGTGAAGTTTCGCGTCCGCGATAACTACCTCACCGCGATTCGCGGCGTCTCGCTCGATCTGTATGAGGGCGAAACGTTTGCCATCGTCGGCGAATCCGGCTCCGGCAAGTCCGTGTTCACCAAGACATTCACGGGCATGCTCGAATCGAACGGCTCGATTACGAACGGTTCGGTCATGTTCCACGGCAAGGATCTGACCAAGCTGAAGAAGGACAAGGACTGGGAGGGCATCCGCGGCGCGAAGATCTCCACGATCTTCCAAGACCCGATGACTTCACTGAACCC
>JAFRYE010000022.1 GCA_017441265.1 Lachnospiraceae bacterium
ACACCGGCTTCGCGTATGTTACCGTTGACGGCGTTCGCTATCTCCTCGGTATGGACTTCCTGTCCATGGCAATGGTTTACAAGACTGAGCCCGTCGGCGAATTTGCGACTGCGGACGAAGTCTATGCAGAGTGGTGGAAGCTGTACATGCAGCGTTGGAACTACCTGCTCCCCGAGATCCCGCTGTACAGCAACGAGTACTACGATGTGTACAATGCGAAGATCCACGGCGTCGAAGAACATCCGACCAACCCGTACTGGAATCCGGCATCTGCTCTGATCGACTGGACTTCCGACGATGGTCAGATCATCCTCGGCAGCAGCACCGACCTGTCCGGTAAGTTCCGCTTCCCGTCCTTCGGTGCAAACTCTCCGGGCGCGTCCGATAACGACGTCGGTCGTATGACCAGCGGTCTGGAGACTGTCTCCACCGTTACCAAGGATGGTTCCTACAAGTGGAATCCCACCGTTGTTGCAGATCACGTTGAGACCGAGAACGAAGACGGTTCCAAGACCTTCCAGATCACCATCCAGAAGGACCTCGTCTTCTCCGATGGCAGCCCCGTCACCGCGAAGGACTATATCGTCAGCACGCTGGTGTTCGGTTCCCCGGTCGGCGCACAGGCAGCAGGCCGTGACCATCACTCCGGTCTGTCCCTGGTCGGCTTCGATGATTACAACACCTACACCGGCCCCGGCAGCGAAACCGGCACGAAGGAATTCAAGGGCATCCGCCTGATCGACGAATATACGTTCGCGGTCACCGTTGCTCCGGATTACCTCCCGTACTACTATGACACCGGTTATGCGGCATACGGCCCCGAATTCACCAAGATGTGGATCGGCGACTGCGAGATCAAGGATGACGGCAACGGCGTCTATCTCAGCGATGAGTTCTATGCGAAGGAAGGCGACACCTACACGATGGCAGCCTACATCCTCGCTTCCGCGCTGAACACCGACATGACCTATCCTTACTCCGGTCCGTACTGCGTCGAGTCCTATGACTCCTCCGACCGTTCTGCTGTCCTCGTAAAGAACCCGAACTTCAAGGGCAACTACGAAGGCACCAAGCCCTCCATCGACAAGGTTATCTACAAGAAGTCCGTTGACGCAACGCAGCTCGAAGACTTGAAGGCCGGCAACCTCGACGTTCTGGCAGCAATCACCGGCGGCGACGCAACGAACGAAGCTCTGGCAATGGTCGATGCTTCCGAAGGCAAGTACATCGCAACGCACTACAGCCGTGCAGGCTACGGCAAGCTCGGTATGCGTGCTGACTACGGTCCCGTCCAGTTCGTCGAAGTCCGTCAGGCGATCGCGTACTGCATGGATCGTGCAAAGTTCGCGAAGGACTTCACCGGCGGCTACGGCGGTGTTGTCGACGGCCCGTACTACAAGGGTTCCTGGATGTACAAGGCTGCGAGCGCACAGGGCATGATGCTTGACTCCTATGCAACCTCTCTCGACAGCGCAATCGCGGTCCTCGAGCAGGGCGGCTGGGTCTACAATGCGGATGGTACCGACTATGCAGGCACCGGCGTCCGTTATAAGAAGATCCCGGCAGCGGAAGCAACCGAGAATGATATCAACTATCATTCCAAGGATGAAGCGTACAAGACCGAGAAGGTCGGCGACGACTACTACATGCCGCTCGTAATCAACTGGTACGGCACGGTCAACAACGAGTTCACCAACCTGCTTCTCACCGGCTTCATGGAGAACGAGAACGTTAAGGCGGCTGGCTTCGCGGTGTACAACACCATCGGCGACTTCGCTCCGATGCTTGACGAGCTCTATCAGATGGCTGTTTACGGTTACTATTCCGGCAGCCCGCTGTACTGCTTGTTCAACTTCGCAACCGGCTTCAACAGCGCAGTGTATGACTACTCCTACAACTGGACCGTTGACCCGGCAATGTATGATGACTACTCCATCTGCTACGTCAAGGACCTCGCAGATATCTATGTCATCAATCGGTAATCCGATTAAGTAACACATACGTCCGGCGGTGGCAACGCCGTCGGACGTATTTTTTTCAGAAAGAATCATCTTTTTGCGCACAGCGACCTTTTACGAAAGGACAGGGGTAACCGAATGGGAAAATATATACTTAAGAGATTGCTCTACGTCTTTGTCGTCTTGATTCTCCTGACGTTCATTCTGTATAACGTCTACAGCTTGGTTCCGCAAAACCGCGCCTACACCGACGCGAAAACGGAAGTCAACGCAATGAAAAACATGCTCAAGCCGAGTGAAATAGACGCCAAATTTGATGAGCTGTATCTGAAATATCAGAGAATGTACGGCACCGATACGGATAACAAGATCGTTCGTTATCTGAGATGGGTCGGTGTATGGCCGTTCTATGACGGTCACTGCAACGGATTGCTTCAGGGCAACTTCGGTTATTCCTGGGAAGAAAGAGCTGAAGTTATCACGATCATCGGCGATCCGATGAAGAACACGCTGTTCCTCAACCTGTTTGTAACAGTCATTGCGCTCGGCATCACGATCCCTCTGGGTATTCGCTGCGCAGTCAAGCGCGGATCCGTGCTGGACAAAACCGTTCAGGTCGTTACGATCGTCGGTTACAGCTTGCCGATCTTTATTTTCTGTATCTTTTTCATCTTCATATTCTGCTCGGTCCTGCACTGGCTGCCGCCGAGCGGCATGAAAACGCCGGGCAGCAACTATACCGGCTGGAAATGGTTCTGGGATCGTGTCTATTACATGGTCCTGCCGATCATCACGCTGACCTTCTCGTCGCTGGCCTATATGACCCGTCTGACGCGTACCGCCATGCTGGATGCTCTCTCGATGGACTGCATTCGTACCGCCCGTGCAAAGGGCGTTCGTGAACGCACCGTCATCTACTCGCATGCGTGGCGCAACGCTTTGATCCCGATCATCACGGTTGTCATCGGCTGGTTCCTGGGATTGTTCGGCGGCTCCATGATCACTGAATCCATGTTCGCTCTGAACGGCATGGGTACCTTGTTCCTGAAGTCAATGAGAACCGCGGACTACGACGTCATCATGCTGATTGAATGCTTCTATGTCTTCATCGGCTTGATCGGAAACCTGATCACGGACCTTGTGTACGGTCTTGTCGATCCGCGTGTTCGTGTCAATAAGTAAAAGGAGGCGTCGATATGGAAAAGAAAAAAGGAATCGGTA
>JAFRYE010000005.1 GCA_017441265.1 Lachnospiraceae bacterium
ATGAGAGCTATGTGATCCTGTGCGGTGAGAGCGAGAAGACTGCCGAGACGGAAGCGACTGCGGACGACGATGACGACGTTGAGCTCGTGATCGAGGAAGCGATCGGCGATGCGGAAGCGGCGGCTGAGGAAGCCGTCAGCGAAACCGAAGAAATCGTTGAAGAAGCAGCCGAAGAGGAAACCGAAGAAACTTCGGCCGATGAGGCTGAGGATGTAGCCGAGGAGTCGACGGGAGAGATCGCTGAGAATTCCGAGGAGACGGCAGAGACTTCGGAGGAGACCGAAGAGGTCGAGGAAGAAGTCGAGGAAGCGGAAGAGTCCGAAGAAGTGACAGAAGAAGCGGACGAGACCGAAGAAGCTGAAGAAGTTGCAGATTCCGAGGAAGAGCCGGAAGTTACGGAAGAACAAGACGAAGAGGCATTTTCCGAAGAATCCGATGAGTCGCACGAAGACGACGAATATTATGAAGATGACCTTGAGTTCGCGGAGGACGATGATTCCGACGAGGACGAAGAGGATGATGAGTCCGAAGAGGAAGAGTCCGAGGACGACGATGAGCTCGACGAGGATGTAGACGACGAGAGCGAATCGGATGAGGACGATGATGACGTGCTTCTGTACGGCGCGGTTCCCGAGGAGGATGACGCAGCGGAGGAGGACGAGGATTCGGACGATGACGAGGACGAAGAGGAAGATGACGACGATGATGTCATCGTTCCGAAGGTCGGAGTCGACGAAGACGCGATTAATGAGGAATTGGATTCGGTAGCGGAGAAGCTGGCGAGCCAGATTTGCAGCGCGGCCGAGGCTGACCGGGGAAGCTTGTATGAAGAGAGCGACGATCCCGACCGGCTTTTGGGAGACACGCAGGTAATCGAGAAGGAGACGCAGAAGGCGGTTGCAGACGCATCGAAGGATTTCGACGATGCGGCGATCGAGCGGGCGCTTTACAATCTCCTCGGCGAGGACAAGGATAAAAAGAATTGATCGAGGCTTTCGGGCGTCGTGACAGAATAAACAGTTGGAGGGCAGTCGGATCGGCCGACTGGTGCGTATGAATCAATATATCATTAACGGCGGCAAGCCATTGTACGGTGATGTGACGATCGGAGGCGCGAAGAACGCGGCTCTGGGGATCATTGCCGCTGCGATCTTGACCGACGAAACGGTCACAATCGAAAACCTGCCGAACGTCAGCGATATCAATGTGTTGCTGGAGGCTATTCGCAGCATCGGCGCAACGGTTGATCGCGTGAGCGACCATGAGGTAAAGATCTGCGGAGCAACGATCACGTCGGAAGTTGTGGATTCGGAATATGTTCAGAAGATCCGCGCTTCGTACTACCTGCTCGGCGCACTCATCGGCAAACGCGGCAAGGCGCACGTTGCTATGCCCGGCGGATGTGAGATCGGTGCCCGTCCCATGGATCAGCATTTGAAGGGATTTCGCGCTCTCGGCGTGAAATGCGAGGAGCTGGACGGCAGCATTGAGGCAGAGGTTGAACACCTCAAGGGCAGTCATATGGTTCTCGACGTTTCGAGTGTCGGAGCGACGATCAATATCATGCTCGCGGCTGTTCTGGCCGAGGGAACCACGGTGATCGAGGGTGTGGCGAAAGAGCCGCACATCGTTGATGTGGCGAACTTCCTCAACAGCATGGGCGCCAAGATCAGAGGCGCCGGAACTAACGCCATCCGTGTCTACGGAACCGAAAAACTGCACGGAACGACGTACTCCATCATTCCCGACCAGATCGAGGCGGGAACGTTCATGTGCCTTGTGGCGGCTACGAAGGGCGATGTGACGCTTCACAACGTCATTCCGAAGCATTTGGAGTCCATCACGTCGAAGCTGTTGGAGATCGGCGTGAATGTTGAAGAGTCGGATGAGGAAGTGCGCGTGGTTGCGTTGCCCGGTACGAGAGTCCGCTCCACCCGTGTGCAGACCAATGTGTACCCCGGATTCCCGACGGATATGCAGCCGCAGATCACGGCTGTTCTGATGTGCGCGCAGGGCAACAGCGACGTGACCGAGAGTATTTTCGAGAGCCGTTTCCGCTATGTGGAACAGCTTCGGAAAATGGGCGCTTCCATCGATGTCAAGGAAGACCAGTCGTCCTGCAAGGTTCACGGAGTGGCTGCGGTCACCGGAGCCGATATGGACATCCCGGATCTTCGTGCGGGCGCTGCTCTGACGATCGCTGCGCTTGCGGCTGAGGGCAGAAGTGTGCTCAGCGGCATCGAGTACATCGAGCGCGGATATGAGGACTTTGACTTGAAACTGCGCGAGCTGGGCGCAGATATCGAAAAAGTGCCAGTCTGAGGAAAATAATCCCCGGAACCGGATTGTGTCCGGGGATTTATCATTTTACGAAAAGTGTTAACGGAAAGGACACGGAAGGACATGGAAAAGAGATTGTTTACTTCGGAGTCGGTGACGGAAGGCCATCCCGACAAAATCTGTGACCAGATTTCGGACGCCGTGCTGGACGCGCTGCTCGCGCAGGATCCGATGAGCCGCGTTGCCTGTGAGACGGCGATCACGACAGGCCTTGTGCTGGTGATGGGCGAGATTTCCACCGACGGCTATGTGGATATTCAGAAGACGGTCCGCGACACGATCCGCGAGATAGGCTACACTCGCGCAAAATACGGCTTTGACGCCGACACCTGCGGCGTTATCGTCGCGCTGGACGAGCAGTCCGCGGACATCGCCATGGGCGTGAACAAGGCGCTCGAGGCAAAGGATTACGACGGCAATTCGGAAAATGACCGCAAGGTCGTGGACGACCTCGAAGTCGGCGCCGGCGACCAGGGTATGATGTTCGGCTACGCGACGAACGAGACGCCCGAGCTGATGCCCTATCCGATCTCCCTCGCGCACAAGCTGACGAGAAAGCTTGCCGAGGTTCGCAAGAACGGAACGCTTCCGTACCTGCGTCCGGACGGCAAATCCCAGGTGACGGTGGAGTACGACGAGAACGGCAAGCCCGTGCATCTGCACGCGGTCGTGCTCTCGACGCAGCACGATCCGGATGTGACGCAGGAACAGCTGCATTCGGATGTGAGAAAGTATGTGCTCGATCCGGTGCTTCCGGCAGATATGGTTGACGACGACACGATCTTCTACATCAATCCCACGGGTCGCTTTGTGATCGGCGGACCGAACGGCGATTCCGGTCTCACGGGCCGCAAGATCATCGTGGATACCTACGGCGGATACGCCCGCCACGGCGGCGGCGCATTTTCCGGCAAAGACTGCACGAAGGTGGACCGCTCCGCGAGCTACGCGGCGCGTTACGTGGCTAAGAACGTTGTGGCGGCAGGTCTTGCCGATCGCTGCGAGGTTCAGCTGTCCTACGCCATCGGTGTGGCGGAACCGACATCGGTCATGCTCGATACTTTCGGCACCGGAAAGCTTTCCGACGTTGAACTCACAAAGCTTGTTCGCAAGGTCTTCGACCTCCGTCCGGGTGGAATTATCAAGATGCTCGATCTTCGCCGGCCGATCTACAAGCAGACGGCGGCGTACGGACATTTCGGGCGCACGGACGTGGATCTTCCGTGGGAGCGCACGGATCGCGCAGACGAACTCAAGGCGCTGGCCGGAATGTGATATACAGCATATGACAGGGACTGAAAGGTCCCTGTTTTTTTTGCGCGGAAAATGAGAAAAAGCGTCGGTTGGATTTGCCAAATCCCACGGTTTGCGGTATGATGTACTAAGGGGTACTGTAAGAAAGTACCGAATTGACGGAGGTATTGAGGAAACCATGCGAATGCAATTTTTGGGCGCCGCTCGCGAGGTGACGGGATCCTGCACGCTGCTGCATGCAAACGGGTTTAAGATTCTGGTTGACTGCGGGATGGAGCAGGGGAAAGACACCTACGAAAACTGCGAGATGCCCTGTATGCCGGGGGATATTGACTGCGTGCTTCTGACGCACGCGCACATCGATCATTCGGGGAAACTGCCGCTGCTGGTGGCAGGCGGTTTCAAGGGGCCGATCTACACATCGATCCCCACCGCGAAACTGTGCGATATCATGCTGAAGGATTCGGCGCACATTCAGGAGGTTGAGACGTCCTGGAAGTCGCGCAAGGCGATGCGGGCAGGAAGGGAAGCCGCGCATCCGCTGTATACGATGGACGACGCGCTGGCGGCGATCGAGCTGTTGAAGCCGCTGCCGTACCATGAGACGATCGACGTTTTGGACGGCGTGACCGTTCGGCTTTTGGACGCTGGACATCTTCTCGGGTCCGCGAGCATCGAAGTCACGGTCAACGAGGGCGGCAACATCACGAAGGTGCTTTTCTCGGGCGACCTTGGAAACCGCAACCGGCCGTTGATCCGCGATCCGGAGCTGCCGGATGCGGCTGAGGACTACGTCGTGATCGAGTCCACCTACGGTATGCGCGAGCACGGACCGAGGGCGGATTACGCCGGGCAGCTGGCGCAGATCCTGCAGACGACATTTGACAAAGGCGGAAATGTGGTGATCCCGGCATTTGCCGTGGGAAGAACCCAGGAGATGCTCTATTTGATCCGGGAGATCAAGACAGCCGGCCTGGTGAAGGGCCACGATGATTTTCCGGTTTGGGTCGACAGCCCGCTGGCCATTGAGGCTACGAACATCTACAGCCAGGACATGCTGTCCTACTGCGATGAAGACACTGCGGCGCTGATCCGCGACGGCGTGAACCCGCTTCGTTTTCCAGGGCTGAATATCTCCCTCACAAGCGATTCCTCGCGCGCGATCAATGAGGACCGCGAGCCGAAGGTGATCCTGTCCGCCAGCGGAATGTGCGAGGCCGGCCGGATCCGCCATCACTTAAAGCACAATCTCTGGAGACCGGAGTCGACGATCCTCTTCGTCGGATATCAGGCGGTCGGAACCCTGGGGCGCACGCTCCTCGACGGTGCGACGTCCGTAAAGATCTTCGGCGAGGAGATCAGCATCCGCGCGAACATCGTGAAGATGGAAGGGATCAGCGGCCATGCCGACCAGCCGATCCTTTTGGATTGGCTCCGCGCGCTGCCGTCGAAGCCGAAGAAGGTCTTCATGAACCACGGCGACGACGAAACCTGCGCCGCATGGGCGGAGCTCGTATGGAAAGAGCTCGGCTACGCCACGGAGGCGCCCTATAACGGCGCTTTGTACGATCTGGTGACGAACACCCGCCTAGCGGACGGAAACCGCGCCAAATTGGCTGATATGGCCCCTGAGGAGGCAGCGAAGAAACAATCTTCCGCCTCAGCGGTATTTGACCGGCTTGTCCTTGCCGGCAAGAAGCTCCTGGCCGTGATCGAGAGAAACCGCGGATCGTCGAACAAGGATCTCGGCAAGTTCGCGGACCAGATCAATGCGCTGGCCGGAAAATGGGATAAGTAAAATGAGTGAGAAGACGAGTAAAAAAAGAGAAGCCGCGATCGACGCTGAGAAGCGATGGGACAGGGGGTGCGACATCCTGGCCTTTATCGCTTTGTGCCTGTTTGTCCTGAGTCCGGTGATCCAGGTGATCCGCGAGTGGCTGTTCCCGCACAGAGTGAGTGAATATTTCGGGAATATGCGGACATATCCGTCCACCGTCAACATGATCATGACTGCCGTGATCCTTGCGGCGACCCTGCGGTGGTCCGGACTTCTTATGAAGACGATACAAAAATTCAAAGAGGGCGAGCGCCCGAAACTGTTTCTTCCCCTGGTGATCTTCGGTGCCCTTGCTCTCTGGACCTATATCAGCCAGAGCATCAACGGTTTCACCGATTACGCGCTGATGGGCGAGGAGTACCGCAACGAGAGTCTGCTGACGTTCATCACCTATCTGATGGGCTACTTCTTCCTGGGAACGACGCTACGATCGGAGCGGTTCCGCAAGGCGCTCAGTATCATTTTCCTCGGATCAAATCTGGTGATCGGCGTCCTTGCGTTGATCGACCGGTTCGGGCCGAAACTCCGCGTGTTCTTTGACAGTGAGGGGATGTCGGCGATCTTCCACCAATTCAACCACTACGGATACTACCTGACGATGGCGATCCTTGTGGCGGCGACTCTGTTCATCGCGGCGGGAAGCAGTCTTTGGATTCGCATCTTCAGCGCCGTCGTGTTTGTTGTCGACAACGTGATCCTGATCCTGAACAACACGTTCGGCTGCTATCTTGCCGTGATTTTGGCGCTGCTGTTCGGCGGCGTTGTGATTGCGATCTTCCGCAAAAACCGCGGTGAATGGGTCCGCGTTGCGATTGTCTGGGCAGCGTTTGCGTTGATCACGGTCGTGATGCATTCGTTAGAGCTGGGGTCGAAGACCAACATGTCGCGGCTTGTGAGCGACATCGGAAAGATTACATCCGACGACGAGAAGGCCGCTTCTGCCGGAACCGGCCGCTGGGCGCTGTGGAAGCACACGGTTGATTATATCTCGGAAAAGCCCGTGGTCGGCTGGGGCGTCGACGGCATCACGAGGCGTCTTGAAGCGGAGAAGGATACGATCAATGACCGGCCCCACAACGAGTACCTGCAGTGGGCGGCATTTTTCGGAATACCCGCGGCACTTCTTTATTTCGCGGGACTCTGCGTGATCATGTTCGGAATGTTCCCGCGGCTCAAAGGCTCCGACAGTGTGAGCCTCGCCTGCTTCGTGGGCGCTGCGGGGTATATCGCGTCGGCATTCGTCGGCAATACAATGTACTACACAGCACCGTTTTTCTTCATCATCCTTGGGATGACGTGCCGGGATCGGTTCTACGGGAAACAGTCGGATGAAGCTTCAGGGAAGGATGCAGCATGATCAAGCAGAATCAGAAATATCTTAACCGAATCAGCGCCGCCATCGATTTTGTCCTGGTGTTTCTGTCTTACCTTTTTGCCGCGTGGTTCCGCCTGAAGGTGCTTGACGGTTCGTGGGAAAATAAGGGCTTGAGCCGGCCGATGATCATCGCCTCGCTGTTTTACGCAGCCGGGCTGATCTTCATGCTCTCGATCTTCGGATTCTATCGACTTACCCGAATTAAGAAACTGTCGAGAAAACTCGGAATCTTATTTTTCACAACTACGTTGGCCATCTTTATTGTCACGGCCTTCATCTTCGTGTTCAAGATCGAGGATGTGTCCCGTGGTATCATCGCGATCTTCTACGCGCTGACGATCGTTGTTCTCAGCCTCAAGCAGATAGCCGTGCGCATGGTCCTGAACCAGATCCGCAAATCCGGCTACAACATCAAGCATGAGATCGTAGTGGGCGACGGAAGGCTGGCAAAACAATACCGGGAAGACATCGGCAACGAGCCGGAACTCGGAATTCAGATCGATGAGATCGTTGCGGCCGATTCGGATCTGGAAAGCCGATTCATGAATACGTCCATCGACGAGGTCGTGATCGCGCTGGAGCCGGAACAGTACGGCAACATCACAAAAGTCATATCCGCCTGCGAGAAAAGCGGCGTCAAATACTATGTCATCCCGTTCTATAACGACATGATTCCCGCGCATCCCGTGTTCGAGAACATCGGGAGAACCAAACTTGTCAACATGCGAGCAAACCGGCTGGAGGCACTCGGCTGGGCAGCGCTGAAGCGAGCCTTTGATATCCTTGTGAGCGCTTTGGGAATCCTTCTTCTCAGCCCTCTTTTGCTGATCCTTGCGATTGGCGTCAAGCTGTCGAGCCCCGGTCCTGTTTTCTTCCGTCAGGAGCGCGTGGGGTATCACCGCAAGAAATTTTCCATGCTGAAGTTCCGTTCCATGGTGGTCAACAAAGAGTCCGACACCGCATGGAGCAAGAAAGGGGATAACCGCCGGACCAAATTCGGGTCGTTCATTCGGAAGACCAGTCTGGACGAGCTCCCGCAGCTGTTCAACGTGCTGTTCGGCAGCATGAGCCTCGTCGGACCGAGACCGGAGCTCCCGTATTTCGTGGAGAAGTTCAAAGAGGAAGTGCCGCTCTACATGGTGAAGCACCAGGTGAAACCCGGCATCACCGGGTGGGCGCAGGTCAACGGTTACCGCGGTGATACCAGCATCAAAAAGAGAATTGAACTGGATCTTTGGTACATCGACAACTGGAGCCCCTTGTTGGATCTTCGCATTTTCTTTAAGACCGTTCCGTGGGCGATGATCAACAGCGAGAAGCTGGGTACGGTCGTCGAGTCCGAAGCGGACGTCAAGATTGTTGTTGCGAGCCATAAAGCATATTGGATGCCCACCGATGAGATGTATGTCCCGGTGCAGGTGGGTGCCGAGGGCAAGGAAGATCTCGGGTTTACTCCGGACAATACCGGCGATAACATCAGCGCAAAGAACCCCAATTACTGCGAGCTGACCGGATTGTATTGGGCATGGAAAAACCTGAATTGCGAGTATTTGGGGCTCGCCCATTACCGGAGGCATTTTACGGTGCGGCGCGGCAGTAAGGATCGTCGTGACGTGCTTGCTCTCGACCAGGCAAGAAGTCTACTAAGCAACGTCGATGTGATCTTGCCGAAGAAGCGCAACTATTGGATCGAGACCAATTACAAACAATACATTCATGCACACCACGCGATCGACCTGGATGAAACCAGGCGGATTCTTGAGGAGCGTTATTCGGATTATCTGCCCGTGTACGATGCCTATATGAAGCGCACCAAAGGCCATCGCTTCAACATGTTCGTCATGAAGAAGGAACTGGCGGACCGGTATTGCGAATGGCTGTTTGACATCCTGTTTGAGTTGGAAAAGCGTTTGGATATCAGCGCCTACAGTGACAATGATAAGCGTGTGTTCGGCTTTGTCGCGGAGCGGCTTCTCGACGTTTGGCTTGAGACAAACAAGATTCAGAGCAAGGATGTTCCGTATATGTTCCTGGAGAAGGAGAACTGGATTGTCAAGGGCTTCCGATTTCTTTCACGAAAAATAAAAGCGAAGAAACAATAGGCCTTAGTAAGACTTTTTCAATAATTAACGGTAAGCAGATTTCGAAGAAAAATGCTTACCGTTTTTTCTATGCTTTGTCTCCGGATTCCCCTGATTCATCCAGGAAGGTTTGATAATGATCGCAGATTTCCTGTACGTTATATCCGCACTCAACCTGCTTTCCTTTATGAAGCCATAATACTTTCGTACACAGTTCCCGAACCTGTTCCAGAGAGTGTGATACCAGTATCGTCGTTGCGTCTCCGTTGATAATCTCACGCATCTTGGCTTCGCTTTTCTTTCGGAAAGCCCCGTCGCCGACGGATAAGACCTCATCGAGGATCAAGATATCCGGTTTCACCAAACAGGCGATCGAAAAAGCCAGTCTTGATTTCATTCCGGAGGAAAGCTGGCGGAACGGAAGGTCTTCAAATCCCTGTAATTCGGCAAAATCTATGATCTGGTCATACATTTCGTTTAGGAATTTCCTGGTGTAACCAAGCATTGCGCCTCGGAGAAATGTATTCTCGCGAACATTCAGATCGTTATCAAATCCGCTTGCGAGCTCAAGCAATGCAGCGATCTTACCTTCGCGATAAATGGTCCCTTCCGTAGGCACCATGATACCGGAAATCGCTTTCAGCAAAGTGGATTTGCCGGCGCCGTTCGTGCCGATAATACCCAGCATTTCGCCTCGCTCCAGAGTGAAATTGATATTTCTGTCGGCCCAGAATTCGGTGACATGATAGTTTCCTGTCATTTTCCGAAGAACAAACTCTTTGAGACCGATTGCCTTAAAGTCTCCTGTTATGTAGCGGATGGAAACATTTTCAACTTTTAGTATGCTCATTTTTCACTTTCCTCACACGTGATACAGGAACTGATGATTGTATTTTTTGTAAATCCAACAGCCGAAACAAAAGACTGCAAGCGCCTCCGAGGCCAAAAGGAGATGATACTGCAGTGATGGTATGGATGCATTCAATACGATAAGTCGGAAGTAGCGTATATAGAGATAAATCGGGTTGATCAGGAAAATCTTCTGTACGGTCGGGCTGAAGCTGTCGAGTGTATAGAAAATTACGGATACGTACATCAATAGTTGAGTAAATACAGTCCACAGGTATTGAATATCTCTGAAGAATACAAAGAGTGCCGACAAAACCAAACTGACGCCGACGTTGAATAATACAAGCAAAACGATCGGATACAGGAGCAAAACAAACCGCCATGTAAAATGAACATGGTCAAGTATACAGAAGACAAAAAACACGCTAAGTGTAAGACTGAAGTTAATCAGGCATTGAGCGTTTCTTGCAAATACAAAGAGATATTTCGGAACATTGATCTTCGTGAAAATGTTGGCATTGTTCAGAAGGGTACTCATTCCTTGCCGCGTTGATTCGCTGAAATAGGAGAAGATCAGGTTTCCGCAAAAAAGGTAAGTTGTATAGTGAGGCATGTTGCGGCCGAAAAACTGAGTGAATACCAACCGCATGATCAGCAGAGTTAACAGTGGGGAAAGTACACTCCAGGCCATGCCGAGCACGGTGCCCTTGTATTTTTTCTTGAAATCTCGCTTGACTAGTTCCTCAAAGAGAAACTGGTGTTTTTTGAAGTTTTTAATGAATTGTTTCATGGTGTTTTGCGTTCCACTGATGTATTGGTGTGGCTGCGAATATTACAGCCTTGAGTTTCGAACGATCTATTTATCGTCAGCGACAGAGGTTGCATCATCGGATATGTATGCGGAAATGGAATGGGTGTGTCTTTCCGATTCCGGCGGCAATTCCATGTAATTCCCGTACAGATTGGATAAATAGTCGTGCCAGCAGGACATGGTTCGGAAAGTATGTCCTTCAAAGGTAACGTCACATCCGTCCTCAAACCCTTTTTTGGGCATTCTCTCTTTTGCTCCGTAAATACCGATTGTGATTATGCCCACATAGTCGGCAGTTTCCCAATCGGTTTTCTTCGCAAGTTCGTTAATTCGATTTATCCAGTGATCGGCGCCGCGCTTTTTCGCATAATAGACAGGTAGGATTTTCGCTAAAGCGCGTAGCTTTGTTCGTCCTTTTCCGGGGATGGATCTGCTTCGGTAAAGCGTGCGCCGCAGGTTTAACGTTTTCTTATAGATCTTTTTTACTTCGGCCGCGTCCGACGGGAGAGCGTCAACAGGCAGAACATCAATCCATACGGAAGGAGCATTTTGGTCTATTACGAATTCCTCGCTGTTGACGATACGAGTAGTGGTATCGACAATCTTGATGAACGGGCGGTACAGCGTTTTGTTTTCATAACAGAGGAGCTTGTAGTTATCAGGGAGTTCGTTTGCATACTCCAACAAGCGGTCGTAATCGCGTCTCGGCAAGCATACATCGATATCGTCATCCCAGGGGATAAAACCTTTGTGCCTTATCGCACCAAGCAAAGTTCCTCCGCAAAGATATAGTTTTAACTGATGGGCATCACAGATCCGCTGCAGGGCCAGCAGCATATTCAGTTCACAGGTTTTGATTTCTGCTAAAGATAGTTCTTTCAACGTGTACTCCTCATAATCTCTATTGTTCTTTGTACTCCCCGCCGGATGTCGTAACACGGGGACCAGCCGAGGGAAACCAGCTTCTTGTTATCGAGCAGAGCTTTTGTTGCCTTGCTGTATCCGGAGGATTCCACAGAATCCGGGATATCAAACACAACATTTGTTCCGGATATGTCGGCAATTGTCTTGGCCAGTTCCAGAAGTGTAATGTTCGAGTTCATATCGGAGATGTTGTAGGCTTCTCCGTCATTGCCCTTTAATACGACAGTCAGGAACCCGCTTATTGCATCCGCGACATATGTAAAGGAATATAATTGCGTGCCTTTTGACTTGAGAACAATATCTTTTTTGTTCACGCCTTTGAAAATGAATTGGCTTATTGCTTTGGTATCCGTTGAGAGAAGCGTCGGTCCGTAGGAACGTGTAAACCGGGGAACAACAATGTCGAGTTTTTTCTGAACACGGTATGCCTGGCATAATGCTTCTCCGCATCGTTTGCTTTCCGGGTATCCGGCGCGCAAGGTATTGGAGTCTATGTAGCCGCAGTAAGATTCTTCAAACAAATCTACATCGCCGCGGTTCTCGCCGTACACTTCGTTGGAAGAAGCAAAGGCAAATCTGGCGGCACCGTGAGATACGGCGAAGTCGAGCATGTTTTGGAGTCCGATGATGTTGGTCGTTATGGTTCCGATAGGGTCTGTAGCGTATTGGATCGGATGCGTGTTTGAGGCTAAATGGAAGACATAATCAACGTTGTCGAGTCTCTCGAGAATAATCGGGGAATTAACATCGCAACGGCAAAAACGGAAGCGGTCGTTGTCCCACCATTTCGACAGGCGTTCTTTGGCTTTGCTCTCGTTTCGCCCGAGGGCATACACATGACAGTTGAGGCCTTGAAGGTTTTTGGTTAACAACACATCCACTAAAAAACTTCCGAGCAAACCGGTTGCTCCGGATAAAACGACAGTCTTTCCTTCTAACAATTCCCAGGGAAGGGAGGCGTCGGCAACGAGGTTGACGTCTTCGAGATACAGTTCATTTTCATAAAGCATATCGATTCACCATTCCTTACTTCAGCCAGTTATCTGTTTCGGATTTCAAATATGCCTTAAACAGTTCGAGATCGTCTTTTGTTGTGAGTTTAATATTCTTGTCGGATCCCGCTGCAAAGTATAGTCGCTCGCCCAATTCTACCATCATCGTGTTGGTGTATGAAGAGCCGTGGATTCCGATACCCTTCTCAAATGCGGTACGGTAGGAGCTTAGCAGCTTACCGAATTTATATGCCTGAGGCGTTGCAACACGACGAAGCGTTTCTCGCGGGATATATTTAACAGTGCTGATTTCGTCATCGATGATGAAGATCTGCTCATTGTATGGCATGGAGGTAACCGCGTTGCCATATAATTGACATTTTACGATGACATCGGATAAAACGGTCTCATCTACAAGAGGACGGATACCGTCGTGAATTATCGTGATGTCGTCATCGGAACAGATGCCTTCAAGGTGATAGACACCGTTGCGGATAGACTCCTGACCGGAGGCGCCTCCGGGAACGATCCATTTTAATTTGTCTATGTTGAACTGTTTAGCGTATGCCCAAACGATATCCTGCCATCCTTCCAGACAAACGACCTCAATGGCGTCAATCTGAGGATGTTTTTGAAAACCTTCAAGGGTATAGATCAGCACCGGTTTATCATAGACGTTTATGAATTGCTTGGGAATGTCCTGGCCCATTCTTTGGCCGGATCCCGCAGCGATTATTATTGCTACATTCATTTGCTTTTGCCTCCCTCAAGAATGTCTTCCGGAAACTTCAGTTCCAGTAACGCATGAGTTTCTCTCTTCTCCTTCGGCGGTATGGTCATATAGTCCGCGCCGTACAATTTCAAAAAGTAAGAGTGGTAGTCTTTGGCAACATTCCACTGATGCCCTTCAAAAGGCAGTTTGATTGTCTTCAGCATGCCCCGACGACGGTACAATTCACCGAAAAAGTGTTTTCGACCGCTGGGGATACAGACATACTTTGAGCGCCTGTTTTTGCATAGTCCGTAACAGCTGTTAGTGATGATCGCAAGCCGTTGTACGGACAGGAATGATAACAGAAAACCGATAAATGTCTTTATCTTAAAAACGAAGGCAGCGTCCGGCATCTGTTTTGCACATTGCCGCATGAAGTCACGGTTTTTATAGAAGTTTCTGCAGGATAAAAGGAAGCCGAATCCCATACAGAACAAACCGTGTATGTTTCGTAAAATGGAGTTGTCAAAGGTGTTTTCAATGGCAAAGAGATCAATAGTAATGCCGCATTCTTTACTGTGCAGGTCTTCGCGTCCGCGAGCTACGCTGTTCCTCAGACGAATTTTGCTGGGGATGATCCCGTAGTCCGGATCATCATAAGTTTGAAAAATGTATTTGTCGCCGTATTTTTTCTGAATGCATTTTTTCAGTTTCTGAAGATCGGAAGAAAGGATGTTTATGTCGATATCGTCATCCCAAGGAATAAACCCTTTGTGTCTGACTGCGCCCAATGCGGTTCCGCCGGATAATTGATAATAGATACCGTTTTCGTCACAGGTTTCGATCACATCGGCAGCCATATCACACAGAACCTGTTGCAGTCGTTTTAATGTTTCGCCGGAGACCTCAACGAACTGCATTGCCTCCGTCGGTAAATGCTTAAACAACTCAAAAGTTGATAATTTCATGCGTTTTTCCTCGATGAAAGAAGAGCGTTTCATATGTTTCTTTAAGCCCATAGAAGTGTTTAAATCCGTCGAATGATTGTCTTCTGTTATGCGCTAATTATATCATAGTTTAAAAGTGATATCTATAAATTTCTTTATGTCGTTCATAATGTGATCTGCGGTAGTCGGAAGCCAAAGCGGGTGCTGAGATTTCAGCCGGGCAGCCGCTCTTCGGGGAATTTCCCGACATACAAAAACGGAGAGGGCAAGCAACCCTCTCCGTGGAGTTTCTTTTAGTATTCCCATATGAGCGATCAGCGTATCTTCTTTCCCCGTATCTTCTGCACCATGTAGATGGCAAGTACCGTGGCGCCGCACAGCAGGATGCAGGCGTAGAAGGAGATCGCGCGGCTTAAGAGCGTGAGCTCGGTGGCGACGAAGTCCTGGCCGTTGTCGATGTAGCCGCTAAGGCCGTCGGAGAGCATCATGTCGATGACGCCCATGCCGCCCGGGATGGGCACGTAGGCTGCACCGAGGATGGTGTAGCTTTGGATGGCGAAGATGTCGACGGCATTTTTCACTTTACCGCCCATGGCGAGGTAGGCGAAGACCGTGACGGAAATCTGCGAGGCGCGCTGCAGGATATTGTAGATGAGCGCCCGAAGGAGCATGCGTTTCTTGCCGGCGGTCATTTCCGCGCAGAGGCGGTAGTTATTGAGCGACTCGCGAAGGCGCTCGGCGCGACGCTCGGGGTTGCGCACTAAGTGAAGCTTGGCCGCGAGGGGCAGAAGCTTGCAGGCGAGTTTACACAGGAGCTGGCCGCGCTGGATCAGAAGGACGAACATGAACGCGAGGCCGACCTGCACGACGACGCCGATGATGATCATGATCCGGGACGGAACGCTGAACAAAAAGTACAGCGCGGGGCGGAAGAGGAAACAGCCGATGCCCAGGGCGATGATCGACAGCGCGTACAGGGCGAGACACACGAGGATCGTTACGGTGGTGACGCTGCCGGAGATTCCGCCGGAATGCATCATTATGTAAGCGGAGGCGGGCTGACCGCCGGTCGCAGACGGCGTGATCGCCGAAAAATAAATATCCGTGGCGGCGTAGGTGTAGTTGGCAAACAAACTTCGCCGGTAGCCGAGACCGCGCAAAATGGTCCGAAACGCCAGGGCTTCAAACCAGATGAAGCCGAGCATCGCGACGACCGCGCATGCCAGCCAACCTTTGTTGGAGTCGGCGAGGCGCTGCAGGAAGACTTGGAACGAAAAATGCTTATTTTGCGATACAACGGCCCATATACTCAACAGTGCTATGCCGAAAGATAAGAAGATCCAAATGATGGTTTTGCGGCGGGAGCCGGTCTTCGGCGGCGTCGCCACGGGACAGGACACGCCGATGTCTTCGGATGTCGTCGGATCGTCCACGGAGGGGTCGGCCAGGATGGTCGCCTCGCCCTCGGTCAGGACGCCGACAGGCTCCAAAACGCCGTCAAACGCCTGGGCTTCCGCTGCCTCTTGCTGCGCGAGGCGCTTCGCCAATCGCTTGCGGTACAGGCGGGAGCCGGAAGACGTGTCCGTTCGCTTGTTGTTGCGTTTTTTCATAAGTTGCTCGTTTCTGTGATAATCGAATTTTCCCCCAATAACACCGACGTACGGTGTACGCGCGCGCCTAGTCTACGCGGAATTCCGCGAGCTTCAGGCCTTTGTTTCGTTCCTGCACCATGCCTACCGACCACTGGTTGATGAACAGAAGAAGCGGGTTATCGTGCAGGTCTTTGATGCGCTTCATGTCGCTCGTTCCGACGATGTTCTCAACCGGGCACTCGTCGGGATTTTCCACCCAGCGGATGTGCTCGTACGGCAGCGGGTCGAGTTTGATCTCGACGTTGTATTCACTCTTTAAGCGGAACATGAGGACGTCAAACTGCAGCGTGCCGACCACGCCGACGATGATCTCCTCCATGCCCGTATTGAATTCCTGGAAAATCTGGATGGCGCCTTCCTGCGCAATCTGCGTGACGCCCTTCATGAACTGCTTGCGCTTCATGGTATCGACCTGGCGCACTCTCGCAAAATGCTCCGGCGCAAAGGTCGGAATGCCCTCGTAGCGGAACTTGTCTCCGGAGGTGCACAGCGTGTCGCCGATGGCGAAGATGCCCGGGTCGAAGAGCCCGATGATATCGCCGGCGTACGCCTCCTCGACGATGTGGCGCTCGTCGGCCATCATTTGCGTCGACTGGGAGAGCTTGACCTTGCGGCCGCCCTGTACATGGTTGACCTCCATGCCCGGGACGTATTTGCCCGAGCAGATGCGAAGGAACGCGATTCGGTCGCGATGCGCCTTGTTCATGTTCGCCTGAATCTTGAAGACGAAGCCCGAAAAATCATCGCGGAACGGGTCGATCACGCCCTGGTCCGACTGTCTGGGCAGCGGGGAGGACGTCATTTTCAAAAAGTGCTTGAGGAAGGTCTCGACACCGAAGTTTGTGAGGGCACTTCCGAAAAATACGGGCGACAGCTCGCCGGCGTTCACAAGCTCCTGATCGAACTCGGCGTTGGCGCCGTCCAGGAGCTCAACATCTTCCAAAAGCTTGTCGTGGAAATCAAATCCGATGCGGTCGCGAAGTGCCGGATCGTCCACGCTCATGTACTCGGTCGCCACTTCCTTCTGACCGTTCATAGCGGCCGTGAAGAGCGCCACCTCGCGCGTCTCGCGGTCGTACACGCCCTTGAAACCCTTGCCGGAGCCGATGGGCCAGTTGATCGGGCAGGTCGCGATGCCGAGGACATTTTCAATGTCGCTCATGAGCTCATAGGGGTCGTTGGCCTCGCGGTCCATCTTGTTGATGAACGTAAAGATCGGGATGTGGCGCATGACGCAAACCTTGAAGAGCTTGATCGTCTGGCGCTCCACACCCTTGCTGGCGTCGATGACCATCACGGCGGAATCCGCTGCCATCAGCGTGCGGTACGTGTCCTCCGAGAAATCCTCGTGTCCCGGCGTGTCCAATATGTTGATGCAATAGTTGTCGTAGTTAAACTGCAGCACGGACGAGGTGACACTGATGCCTCGTTCTTTCTCGATCTCCATCCAGTCCGAAACCGCGTGTCTTGCGGCCTTGCGGCCCTTGACGGAGCCGGCCAGGTTGATCGCGCCGCCGTAGAGCAAAAACTTCTCCGTGAGCGTCGTCTTACCGGCATCGGGGTGGGAAATGATCGCGAAAGTTCTGCGCTTGTTGATCTGTTCGTGTAAATCGGCCATTCCTGTATTTCCTGAATCTTTCTGTCTGTATTTTCAACTTTGTTGATTACTGAGTCACATGCCATGAAAGTATACTATAGAATGCGGGCGATTGCAAGAAAATTAGGAGCGTTTATACAGGTAACAATTGAAGATAAACGGATTGTTCCAATAGCCCTTCACTTCCGATTCCGTGAAGACGATATCGAGGTTGTGCTCCTCCGCATATCGGATGAACACGTTTCTGTCGAAAAATAACTTGGGAAGGGAAGCGTATTTGGTTTCATAGTCGTCGATCGTCTTCTTGCGGAAGGCGATGTAATCATCGTAGGTGCTGATGTCGTGAATGTCCAGCAACCCGATGGAATACCGGGTCTTTTTCAGAAGAATGTCCAGCACCGCAAGAGCGTAATCGACGCTCTCGAAATAGCAGAAAACGCTGTTCGACAAGATGCTGTCGTACTGCGGAAGTTCGGGGCAGGTCAGCGCATCACCGCAGGTGATATCGGTGGATTTCAGTACCTTTTCGGCGATGGCGATCAGGCTCGGGGAATAGTCAATCCCCCCGCATTGAAAGCCGTCCCGTTCAAACAGATAAAGATTGGCGCCGCTTCCGCAGCCGAGCTCATACACGGACGCTCCTGCGGTGTCTCTGCCGGCAAACAAGGTCTGCTTCGTGGTCTCGTATTGATGATACAATTCCTCGGGCGAAATGTTGCCTCCCTGTGTGTCAAAGCCGTTGCTTCGCTTCAGCTCGACAAACACCTTCAGAGGATCTTCCTCCGCCAAAACGGATTCGTCAAACAGTCGATTGTCCCAGATTCGTTTCCAGTCATTTTTCATTGTTTTGTCCGCCTAAATGTTTTTTCAGTGCCTGAACGAGCAGGTCATTTTCCTTTGCGTTGCGAATGGCCAGCCGGATGTACTGCGCGCCGTCGAAGCCCTCCTTGGGGCTCAGATCTTTGATCAGCAGACCGTCTTCCAAAAGGGCGCGCGCCAGGGCTTCCGCTGTCGTTCCGTCCGTGATCTCCGCCGTGATGAAGTTTGCTTGAGAGGGGATCGGACGGAGTCCGTCGACGCCGGAAAGAGCCTTAAACATGCGTGAGCGCTCCTTACGGAGAGTCTTCAGGGAACTCTCGTAGACGCTTCGGTATTTTTCGAAGATCTGCATGTAGAACTCGCCGAGGGAATTGATGTTCCATATGGCAACCCGTTGTGAGATCCGGCTTAGCAGTTCCGTGTTGCCGGTGGCAAGTATGCCGAGGCGAAGTCCGGGTACGCCGTGGGACTTGGAGACGCTCTTGATCACCACAAGGTTGCGGTTCTCGGCAAGGAAGGCATTGTCGAGAAGGGAATGGTTTTCTTCGTCCGCGAAGTCGGAGAAGGACTCGTCGTACACGAGCGTAATACCGCGCTCCTTTGCCCAGGAAACCAGGCGCCGGACCTCCGAAGTCGGGAGGTAGTTGCCGGAAGGATTGTCGGGGTTGATCAGGATCAGAGCGCTGATCTTCCGCTGACCGAAATAGGAAATGATCGCATCGGCATCGTACGTGTAGTCGGGGCCGGAGGCAAAGAATACTTCCTTGTCGCCCTCATAACGGTTGTAATACTCCTCAAAGGTCGGCCGGATAAATCCGACGGTTCCGTCAAGTTCGCTCATCAGGGCGGAGATCAGTTCCGCCGCTCCGTTACCCACAACCACGGTGTCGTAGCTTATGTTGAAGTTGCGGGACGCGAGGATCCGGTTGACGCGCATTCCGGAAGGATATTGCCGGATGAGCTTGTCACAGTTGGAGATGATCTCGCTCATCATGCGGTCCGACGGATAGAACGGATTTACCAGATAGCAGAAGTCGATGAGATCGGGGTATCTCCAGCCGCCGCCGTACCGGGTGCTGATCAGCTGAAGGTGCTGCGCGCTGTCGTTGGGGAAGAGGGTGCAGGCGATGTCCAGATCCTGCGCATCGTCGATCTCGTACCATTTCTGTCCGGTCAGCTTTTTCGCTCGGATGGTGGAACTGTCGAGTATGGAAATGACCTTCAGCACCTGCTCGTAGTACTCGTTGTTGCCCATCGCCTTGCAGTAGGCGTTCAGGAAAGGAACGTACTGCTGCGCGGAAAATTCCTTGCTGAACTTGTAGATGTTTACGGTCTTATACAGATCGGATGTCTCGGAAAATGAAAAGCTCTTCCCGGAGATGAAATCAAGGATATCTCCTTTTCGGTTGGTCTTAATGCAGGTTCCGTCCATCCAGCTTTCGTATTTGTCGACCAGTGCCAGATTGGGGCGGTGATCGTCAAGCAACAGCTTTAAGACATCGTCTTCGAAGATCAGATCGGATTCCAGAAGCAGGGTGTCGTCCTCGGTGAGGTACTCCGAAGCAAGCCAGAGAGAGTATATGTTGTTGGTCTTTTCGTACACGTCATTGCGAACAAACTGCACCGGGATATCCGGCGAGAGAGCTTCGATATGGCGGATCAGGTTGTCGGCACAATATCCCACGACGAGAATGACGCGGTCGAGATGCAGCGCCGTCAATTGTCTGAGGACACGGTCGATGAGAGGAGTTCCGTTCACTTCAACCATGCACTTGGTGTTATTTTTCGTATACTCTTTCAAGCGCTTGCCCATTCCGGCGGCCAAGATAATTGCTTGCATGCAGGCACCTCCTGATACGGTTTAAATCTGTCCTTTCAATGAGCGAATGATGTACACGGCGGAGAGCTTTGCGCTTTTGCCGATGTTGTAAAGGCGCTCGGATCGGGTTTCGCGGATGATCTCCCGGAATTTGCCGGCGTCGCGGATCAATTCCGCCGCGACGGTCGCCGCTGTGCTCGCCTCGTCGGGGGAGACGGAGCGGCCGATCACGTTTCGCAGGGTGATGTTGATCGGTTTGGTTTTGATCTTGTCGTATTCCGGATTCATGATCTTCATCGGGGTATTGATGAACAGGACCGGACGCAGTGTCACGAAGGCAAACTCCCAGGTGATGTCGGACCAGTCGGTGATCAAAAGGTCGGAGGAGAGCACCGGGGAATTCGAGGAGAAATCGGTTTGGATCTCAATGTTTCCGCAGTCCTTATAGCGCTCTTTGAGCAAAACGAACTTTTCCGGCTCGTGCTTCACCTGCTGCGGGTGCGGTCGTAAAATGATGTCGCATTGCAGCTCGGACAGGCTCTCCAGCAAAGGATCGACGCAGGTGTCGATGATGTTGTCGGGCTGCCAGGACGGTGCAATCAGGATCTTCGGCCGCGAATTGGCTTCGTGGGCGGAGGAATCGTAATCCGCGATCATGCGGTCGATCAGCGGATATCCGGTCTCCACGAGGCGCTTCCTCGGCGTCTTGTAGAGCTCCTCGGCGTCCCGGATCTCGTTGAAGGTGTCGGGGCCGGGGCAGAAAATGGTGTCATACCAGTCCAAGGAACCCTTACGGAAGGTGAGAGCGGTGCTTCCCATTCCGTGGGACGTGAAGATGTATTCGACGTTCTTGTTCACGCGGGAACGTTTGATATGGTATTTCTCCAGATCGGGAACCGTCATGACGCAGATCTTGCAATCCAGCCGCATGAACAGCGGGATCAGGTATTGATCCGAGGAAACAAAGTAGGGGATCACGCGGTCAGGGCAGCTCGTGAAGAGGTTGTCGTCCGGGTCGCTGGTCACGTAATGAACGGTGACGTCGGAGTTCGCAAGGAGATAGTCGATGATGTCGGAGTAGTACTTGTAGAAACCGTTTTTCTCCGAGTAGAAGACCAGTTCCTTGTCCGGCGTTGAAAGGAAGCGCTTGTAGTCCGCTTTCTCCCGGGCGTGGTGCTTTTTGTGCTGGGCTTCCTTCTCGATCCGCTGGGCGTCCATTTGGCGGAGATACTCGTAATCCACGTATTTTTCGGGCGGGATGACCTTGTTTAATAGCATCATCGACGGTATCGCAAAGAGGTTTCCGAAGATCCAGTACAAGCCGACTCCCGCAGGCACGAGAAACGCGAAATATGCGGAAAATGCGACCATGAATACGGTGGTCAGGTTCTTGGTCAGCGTGCTCTGGGTCACCTGAAGGACGTTGATCCTGTTCTGAACGAAGCACATGAACCAGGCGCTTAGGCCGGACAGTATGGGGATTAGCAGAAGACTGTACTCCTGCTTGAACGACGGAATGTGGCTTAGGTTAAACCCGAGGAACGACACGTTGAACGAACGGATGGAAGTGATCGCATCGCCGAAGGTTTCCCCGGCCGGAAGGACGCCGTCCTTGATCTGAACGAGAATGTCATTCTGGTAGGCATTTTCCGAGAACGGGCCCGGAAGAACGGTGGCGATCCAGTCTTTGAGACCGTCGATGACGGAGGAATCCAGCCGCAGAACATAGCTCAGCGGGTGATAGACAACGTAAACCAGACCCAGCACCAGCGGAATCTGGATCAGCAGCGGAATGATGCTGAGGGACGGATTGTAATGATACCGCTTGTACAGGGCGAGTTGCTCGTCTGCCAGTTTGTCTTTGTCATCCACATACTTGATCTTGAGCGCATTGTTCTCCGGCATCAGCTTGACCATCTGAATGGAATTCTTCTGCGTCAGAATGCCGATGGGGAACAGCAGGATCTTGGTCAGCAAAGTAAAGAGGATGATGCTGAGGCCGTAGTTTCCTGTGATGCGATAGCAGAGATACATCACCGGACCCAGGGCGATGCCGAGGTATTTCATGCGTCTTCTCCGGGGGTGTCGTCGCCGAGCAGATCCTCTGCGGTCACGCAGTCTTTCCCTTCGGCGTCTTTCTTTTCGATCGTGGTAATCGCTTCGTTGTCCTTCTTGCGTTTGAAGGCTTTTTTGATCTTGCTTCGGAAAATGCCGATGCCGGTTCCGATGGCGATCAGAACACCGACTCCGATCTGGATCAGGTAGCTGGTGGTAGCCGGGTCAATGTAGGCAAAGTTCAGGGCGCCCTGAGACTCGGTGGTGATCATTTGTGACAGTACTTCGAACATGGGTTGACTCCTTGTCTTATTTTTCGGGAGCGTCGGTGAGACGCCAGTTGCTGTCGTCGTGGGACGAACCGTTGATCAGCAGATCGCCGAGGTTGTCGGGAACTGCCGTTGAGAAAAATCCGTAAAACTCGTAGATGCGCAGGCATCGCTCCGGGGCGGTCGCTCCCGCGAAGATGTCCTGGAAGGACGTTCCGTACGCGGAATGGTTGATCCCCGCGGCGTTCAGGACCGTGGACGGGATGTATTGGTTGGAGAGCTGCGCCGAATCGTCGGTCTGAAGAGGCACGCTCGGTGCATTCTTCGGCTTGTACAACAAGGTGGTTATCAGGCCGGAAACGCTTCCTTCCACCGATCCTTTGCTGCGGAGCTCCGGAATATTCAGGTTTTGGTTTCCGTGGTCCGCCATGATGATGATCGTGGAGTTGTCGTACACGCCCAGTTCCTTCATCTTGTCAAAATAACTGTTGAGCAGGGTGAAGACGCCCCGGGCCGTCCCGATCGTCAGGCTCGGAGCGGCTGCGCCGTGGTCCGGCGCCAGGTCGGCGTAAAATTGTCTTGGATTGTGAACGCCGTTTAAGTGTACGAAGACATAGTTTTTCTTTGTGTTATCTGCTCGCAGACCGACGGTGTTGACATAGTTGAGAAACGCCATGTCGGAATCGTTGGAGATCAGGGTGGGCTGCCGCTCGATCCGCTCTTCGCGGAATTCCATGAAACGGGCCGTCGGGTCGGTTCCGATGCTGACCAGGAAGTTGTATTTGACGTAATACGGAACCAACTTAGCCATGGAATACTTCAGGAAAACCGGGACAACGCCGCCGTCTCCGAGGTAGTTGATCCGGCACAGATCGGAGTCATGGTCCTTGTTGTCGGCGTCGGGCTTTACAATGTTGTCGGCATAGGATGCCACCGACTTCATCGTCGCATAGGTCGTCGAACTGTCAATGGAGAGGTTCACGGAGTAGCCGTTGTCCTTCAGCACCTTCAGGACATTGTCTCCGGACCAGGCATCATCCAGATACTCTTTCCAGGTTTGCCCGGTGTACTGCCGGCCGGTCACGGCCTGGGCGACGGAGGGAAACGTGTTGAGATAGCAGCTGACGCAATCGCGGTAGTACGTAAATCCGGTGAGCGAATCGTTCAGCTCAGGATAGCATTCCAGTGCGGTGTCCATCCACATTCCGGCGAATCGATCCACCAGAAAGACAATGACGTTCTCGTCGGAGGAGAGATTCGTGACCCCTTCGTACGAAAAATAAGTCAGCTCGTTGGGATATTCGTCGTCCGGCTTGATCCATTCGGAGGTGAGAGCGCTTGAGAGTGCGCCGACGCCCTGCATGAGAAAGATCGCCGCGGCGACCAGCGTGATGATCTTGGAAAAGACTTCCGGCGTGGGTTTTTGTTTTCGCTCGTCAAGGATGTGAAGAACGGTGATGATGAGCGGAAGCAAAAGAAACAGCGCGTAAATGATGTAATTGATCGTTCCGTAAAGGGAAGTTTCCGTCTTGATCGGGTCGTCCTTGTTCAGCAGCGTCATGCGGCCGTTGTAAAACAGCATCTGCATATAACCGCCGATCAGGAAACCGAACAGAAGCGAACGTACGAGACGATAGAGCTTCTCGCTGATGAGAAGCAGAAGATTGAAAAGAAGAATGCATCCCGCTATGGCTGCCAGTGCGGTCAGCAACAGCGAGAGCATGATATTTTTCGGGTTGATAAGAAACTCCGATTGGTTGTTAACCAACAATTCAAACGGGGAGAAAAAGCAAACGGTAGCGCCGAGGGAAAGGCTCAGCGCCAGTATCTGCAATTCATTTTTCCGGGTGAAGTTCTTCATGGTTTGATCATCCTTGTGATAAATTCGGACATACATACCGTAATTATATCACATATTGAGGATGTTTTCCATGAAAAGCCGCGTTAGTTCACTCCCCGTATCTCCACACGCTGAATTCCCTCCGGTTGCCGTCGCTCTCGCCGGGGAGGTTGTCCGGCCGGTCAATGGTCATCGTGCCGCCCGTGACCTTGCGGTAGCGCAGCGCATCGCCCTCGCTCATGAAGGAGCGCATGAACACGGAGTCGGCGAATCGCGAGCCGCACACGAGGCAGCGGTAGCAATTGCCGTCCTTGCGGAGGTAAATGGTGTAAAAGCCGGTGGCTTCGGGGTAGATCGGGAACGTGCCGTCCGTGCCGACGGCATTGTCGTAGCGCAGGGTGGTCGGCACCGTGGTGTCATCCGCTCGGAGCAGCTCGGCGGTCGTCTCGCCGGTCGCGGAGACGCTGATGCGGACGCGGTAGGTGCTGTCTTTGAGGTTGATGACCGCACTCTGTCCCGGCGCGATATAAGGGCAGTCCTCGTTCATCCAGACTTCGGGCGAGTAGGTCGTGGTGCCGAAATCCCAGTAGCCGAAATCGCGGATGACGCCGAGGATCCGGAACATGTCGGTCGAAACCACGAGGTAGATCGGATGCGTCGTCTCGGGGTGCGTGAGCGCGAGCAGCTCGTCAATCTTGTCGGCCGGGAAGTTGCGGGCCTGGAGCTCCGTGCGCGCATCCTCGCGGCTCATCGGAAGAAGGGTCAAAAGGAGGTTGACCGCCCTGCGGGCAGCGGCTTTCATGCCGTTGTCGGTGGTCTCGTCGTAGACGCCGTACTCGCGCATCATCAGGTGGCACGCGTCCAGACCGCCCGCGTCAAGCATCCGGAAGATCCCGTGTGACAGCGCGGTGTCCTCGGTCACGAGGGCCTTTGCCGTAAAATAATTCCATTCCCCGTTGAAGGTTCCCCCGTCCCCGAGAGTCTTGCGCCGCGCGGCGTACTCGTAGAAGTAGCCGAAGTCCCACCACGACGCGATCACTGCGTCGGGCTCGGCGTTTTCATCGATGAAACGGCAGACCTCGTTGAGGGTGTCATCGGCGCTTGGGTAGGCGCCGTATCCGTAGCCGAAGCAGGTGATGATCGGCACATAGATCAGGGCGCACAGGAAAATGACGGCCGGCATCGTCGAGTCGCCGAGAAACGTGAAGCCAAGGCCGATCACGAGCACCGCGCCGAGCACGATCAGGCAGATCGTCCAGCCGAGCTCCGGCCGAAGCGAAAAGCCCATGGTCGCGGCCGAGAGCACCACCATGGCGACGGACAGCGGCAGCGGCAGACTGCGTCGCTCGGCTTCCCGCCGCGCGATGACCATCCGCCGGAGCAGACATGCGAAGATCCCGGCGCCGAGGCCGCACATGACGCCGATGGGCAGCGCGGGAATCTTGCTGAAGCGCGAGCCTTTGAAGGCGATGATCACGCCGCAGCCGAGCCATACGCACAGAAATACCGCAACGGAGATGAAGGTCCTCACATCGCCGAACACGGACGTCGCAGCGGGCTCCTCTTCGGGACGGAAGGTGACCGCGCGCTTGCCAAACGCCGCGCGGAAACAGTGGATGATCAGGAAAATGACGGTCGCGATCGTGAAGAACAGAATCAGCCACGCGCCGAGCTCGTTGATGGTGCCGTTGTCGTACGCGGCAAATCCGTTCAGCAGGCGAAGCAGGATCCCCTTGTTGTAATAGTCGCCGATCAGCGGAGTCGGCTGCAGCTCCGACACGTAACGGGCAGCGTCGGGAAATGCTGCGCTTCCGCCGGCGATGGTCCCACTGACCTGTCCGAGCAATCCGCCGATGTCGGTGAAGAGCTCGCGTCCTCTCGTCAGCAGACAGCACAAAACCTGTGTGAGAAGACCGAGCGCCGCGCCGCGAAGTTCGGTGCTGCGGAAGAACCCGCGGATGCCGCCCGCGTAGGCGACGGCTCCGGGAGAGGGCGTTTCGGAAGGGATGCCCGCGTCGACAGCGGCCTCTTCAATCGGTGTTCCGGCGTCGTCGGAGGACACGGAGACAGCAGTCTCATTTTCCGAAGAAACAGCGCGACGCGAGATGAGCGAGCGGACGATTGTCACGACAAAATGAGCGAATAGGACGCAGCATGCGGCCGCAATCCCGATGCAGAAATAGGCGTAGTAAGCACGCCAGAAAAGGCTCAGTCCGCACAGCGAGACACCGCTGGCGACGGCCCAGCCGATGCGTGAGCGGCGGGTGCGGGCGATGATCGCCTCGGCGAAGCACAGCAGGTACAGGCACGGCAGAAGCGACAGTCCGAGGTCGGTGTCATAGTAGCCGGCGGTGGTGCATGCGACAAAGGGTTCCGCGCAGGCGATCAGCACTCCGGCCACAAGTCCGCCGATGCGGTTGGTGCGCCGCTTGACGAACGCGTAGGCAGGGATGGCCGCAAGGGATGTGATGAAGGGTGCGAGCCAGAAGATGACGCCGTAGACGGTGACGCCGGGGATCCACGAGATCAGCCGGTACACGGTGGCGCCGAGCATCGGGAGACCCATGACCACGTCGCCTTCGTCGTCGGAGGCATTTGCCGCAATGTACGGATCCTCCGCGCGGCTGTGCCTGAGCTCGTAGCCGGAGAGCCCCCGGTCCGCCACCTCCTCCGTGAGGCGGGCGTAGAGATAGGAATCGAACTCGCTCAGGTACGGAAGGCCGCCGTCGATGGTGTGCTCTTCCTTCGCGTCCTCGTCAAGCATGAACAGCGGCATCGCGAGCGAGTGCAGAAGTATCGATATGAGTACGATCAGGCCGCACAGCAGAATATCCCGCTTGAGCTCGGAACGGCCTGTCGAATTCAGTTTGGTCAATGTGCGGTTTCCCATGAAATCTCCCCTCCGCGGGCGTTTCGAGCGCCTACGCGTTAATTCTATGATTCGGAAAATGCCTTGTCAAGTGCAATTCTAATTCGAACCTAGTATAAGAAATAACATGGATTTTTTTCGCCGAAGGAGAGAAAGGTGCATTTTCTTTTTCGGGATTTTGCGGCATAATCATGTCCGTGAGATGACCGTGGGGACGGTCAGATGAATTTGATGATATCCTCTGCGTGTAATAGAGTAACAGGAACCCACTTCGGCGGGTTCCTGTTACTCTTTACAAGCGATTTTACAAAGATATCTATGGATTTCAACCCGTCTTTCGGGTACAATAATCTCGATGTGCGATCAGGAAAGGAGCGTGCCGGCGGTCAGGGCCTTTCGACAAACCGTCGGTTTGATTTCGAATACATGAAACTGTTTCAAAAAGACAAATCGTTTTATAAGAAAGTACTCATACTCGCTCTGCCGATTGCCTTGCAGAGCCTGATTGCCGTCGGCGTGAACATGCTCGACACAATCATGGTCGGAAAGATCGGCTCCGTCGGCAACGTGTATGACGCGGTAACGAAAGGTGTTCTCGGAAAGACGCCCGCGGAGCTCGCGAGCGAGCAGTCGCTCTCGGCAGTTTCGCTGTCAAACACGTTTATCGGGATCTATCATATTTTCTGCATGGGCCTCGGCATGGGCGCCTCGGTGCTCGTCTCGCGCTACTGGGGTATGAAGCTCAAGGGCGACGACGAGGGAGGGCGCGCTACGACGGCGCTCAAGCAGACCGTATGTCTGATGCTTCGCCTGACACTGATCTTGGCTGCGCTGTTCGCGATCACCACGTTCCTCATGCCCGAGACGATCATGAAAATGTACGCGAAGAAGCAGGTCGACATTTCGACGGTCTCCGCGGAAGAGGTCGAGAAGACCATCGCGGAGAACTTCAACAACCGCGAGATCATCCGCCGCGGTGCCGACTATCTGCGGTACTCGGTGATTACCTATTTCTTCCTCGGCGCGTCGCTGACGGTCACGATCGTTCTGCGAAGCGTCGGTCAGGCGCTGTTTCCGCTTTTCGTGTCCATCGGTGCGCTGATCGTCAACCTGCTTGCCAACTATACGTTCATATTCGGTAACTTCGGCGCTCCGCGTATGGAGACGAAGGGCGCGGCTCTCGGCACTCTGATCGCCCGCATTTTCGAGGCGGTTTTGATCGTCGGATACCTGTTCGTCAAGGATCAGCGGATCCGCTTCCGCGTCCGCGACCTGTTCATGAAGACGAAATCTCTGTTGCGGGAGTACATTCGCATCAGCATTCCCGTGCTGATCAGCGACGGTATCCTCGCTTTGGGCAACAACTCGGTTGCGATGGTGATCGGTAAGCTCGGATCGGAATTCACTTCGGCCAACGCCATCACCGCGGTGACGCAGCAGATGAGCACCGTCGGTATCCAAGGCGTCTGCCAGGCCGGCGCGATCGTGACCGGTCAGACGCTCGGCACCGGCGACAAGGAGAAGACCATGAAGCAGGGCTGGATGTTCTTCGGACTCGGCCTGGCTCTCGGTCTGGTCGCCGCATTGATCATCCTGATCATTCAGTATCCGGTCGTCAACAGTTACGACGTCGCCGGCACGACCAAGGACATCGCGTTCCAGCTCATGAGCGCCATCAGTATCATCCTCATTTTCCAGGCGACCAACAGCATCATGACCAAGGGCGTCCTGCGAGGCGGTGGCGATACGAAGATGCTGATGCTCATGGACAACATTTTCCTCTGGGCGATCGCGCTGCCTCTGGGCATCATCGCGGGCTTCGTGCTTCACCTCAACGCATTCTGGATCTACATCTGCTTAAAGTCCGACCAGATCGTCAAGGCGGTGTGGTGTTATTTCCGCCTCAAGAGCGAAAAATGGATCAAAAAGATTTCAACCGGCACTCACGAGCCGGCAAAATAGGAGGGGTTTATGGCTAAAAAAGCAAAAATCACGGTTCATCCGTCGTTTGAGATCGGGGAAATCTCGGACGAGCTGTTCTCGGCGTTTCTGGAGCCGATCGGCACGATGGTGAACGGCACAATGTTCAATCCGAAGCATCCGACGGCGGACGAGCAGGGCTTCCGTACCGACGTCATCAACGCTTTGAAGAAGACCGGCCTTCCGGCCGTGCGCCTTCCCGGCGGAAACTTTGTCTCGGCATGGCAGTGGAAGGATTCCATCGGACCGATGTCGGAGCGCAAGGTTCATCTGGATCCCGCGTGGTACCAGATCATTCCGAACGACGTCGGACACGACGAGTATCTGCAGTGGGCGGAGAAGATCGGCGCCCGCTCCCTGTACACCGTCAACATGGGTACGGGTCGCACGCAGGACGCGATGGACTGCGTGGAATACACGAACTTCCCGGGCGGAACCTACTGGTCCGACCTGCGTATCAAGAATGGTCACGAGAAGCCGTACGGCGTGAAGACGTGGTATCTCGGCAACGAGATGGACGGCCCGTGGCAGCTCGGGTCCTGGGACAAGGATCCCCGCGCTTACGGCGTGATGGTCAACGAGACTTCGAAGGCGATGAAGTGGATCGACGCGTCCATCAAGACGGGCGTTTGCGGTTCCTCCGCGCCGTTCATGGAGCATTTTCCGGATTGGGATGAGGCGGCTCTCGACGTGTGCTACGACACGGTCGACTACCTTTCCGTTCACCACTATCACAGCGCGCCTCCCGGAGACACGAAGGCTTTGCTCGGCGGAGCTCTGTACTACGAGGACTTCATCAACACGCTGACTGCGATGTGCGATTATGTGCAGTCCAAGCACCGCTCGCCGAAGAAAATGATGATCTCCTTCGACGAGTACGGCGGCATGGTTCGTCCGAACTCCCCGCTTAATCCGGGCTGGGGCCGCTACAACATGGCGCGCTCGCACTATCGTTTCAATCCCGACCGCCGGTACGTTCGCCACGATCCGGACAAGATGCCCGACCGTCGTTTCCCGGGCGGCGACCTGACGCAAATGCTCTCCATGGCGTCCATCCAGCTGGCTCTTTTGCGCCACGCCGACCGCGTGAAGATCGGTTGCATGACCGGCGGCCTCGGCGCCCTGTGCGCTTCGAACCACGACCATGTATGGCGCTCGGCTTCGCACTACGCGTTCATGCAAATGCTGACCTACGCGAAGGGCACCTCGATGAAGGTTGCGGTAGAGAGCGAAACCTACGACATTCCCGCATACGCGATCGATGACACTTCGCAGTACACCGGCAAGAACGGCGTTCCGTACGTCGACGCTGCCTGCGCATGGGACAAGAAGGGCAAGCGCCTCGCGGTGTTTGTCATCAACCGCAGTGAGACCGACGATTACGCGTTGTCCTTAGACGTCAAAGGCTTCTTCGACGGCGTTGCGGCAATGCCTGTTACGGCGAGCGTTGCGGAAGTGATCGACCGCGGCTGGCCGGGCTTCGGTGCGAAGCCGCCCAAGGCTGCTCCCGCAGAACCGAAGATTACCCTCGCCAAAGCAACCGGCTTTACGACCTGCACCATGTTCGAGATCGCCGGCGATCCCGAGGCACAGAGCGAATTCGGCAACGACGAGATCTTCGCACCTTCCGTCAACAAGCGTGCCAAGCTCGCGGACGGCGTTGTCTCCGCTCACATCAAGCCTCTTTCGCTTTCGCTGATCGTGCTTGAGTAATAAACAAATTCTTTCGTGTGCAATAAGCTCTTACATAGTTGCTCCCTCTGCCTGAAAAAAACGGGCGGAGGGAGCATTTTTCAATTTGACAAATTGCATGATCTATAGTATGATTCTGACGAAAAAGCCGTCATTCGGACGATTTGTGTGGATTTTATTCGGGGGAAAATGCTGTGAAAAAGAAGTTGATCGTGCATGGGATCGCGGTCGCTGCTGTTGTCGCGACCGTCATTTGTTTTATTGTTCAGGAGATGCGTTTTCAGCAGAGGGTTGAGGAGGAACATCTGCACGGGTTCGAAGCGTTCGATCTGATCCCGGCGGCCGCGATGATAGTCGTTATAGCGGAGAGCATTTTTCTGAGAAGCCTTGTCGTAATGCTCTTAAAGAGCCGGAAAAATGTCGTAGAGATTGTGTTTCATTGCTTTTTTATGATCGCATCTGCCGCATTCCTGGCATTGTTTTTTGACATTCTTCCGCAGCCCGACGAAAGCAATTCGATCTTTGCCGTTGTCGAAAAGAACTTTAATCAGTACGGGCTGTGGCTCTTTCTGGGAATTATCGGAATCCGGATGCTGTTTTCAATCATGTGGTTCTTTGTTGTGGTTCCGGACTACTATGCGGAGCCTCAGTTGCAGTAAAAGGATAATTGAAAAGGGAAAAGGAAGTCAGAAGTCGGGTGTCGCCGCGTGGCGGGGCCCGGCTTTTTTTGCCTGAAAGGGCCGGGCCGCCTGCCGGCGGCAGGCTGGGGCTCGGCCCGGCAGGCTGGAAGCGCTCGCGTACCTACCGGGTGCGCGATTTTCAGTATCCGGTAGGTACAACTCGGAAAAAAGCCGCCTGTCGGCGGCAGGCTAAAAGATCCCGCGTACCTACCGGGTGCGCGATTTTCGGTATCCGGTAGGTACAAATCCGAAAAAGACCGCCTGCCGGCGGCAGGCTGGAAGCTCTCGCGTACCTACCGGGTGCGCGATTTTCAGTATCCGGTAGGTACAAGTTGGAAAAAAGCCGCCTGTCGGCGGCAGGCAAGAAGCTCTCGCGTACCTACCGGGTGCGCGAATTTCAGTATCCGGTAGGTACAACTCGGAAAAAAGCAGCCTGCCGGCGGCAGGCGCAGGGCTGATTCAGCTTCCATAACCCTTGAGCACCGGATGTAGTTACCGCAAGACAACCGCAAACAATCCAATTCAAAAGAATTCCAAAAACCATGATAAAAAGCGCAATTTAAACAGTTGACAGAATCTCATAAGTGTGATATGATGCGTCGCAGTTAGCCATAGCTAACATCGAATGAATCATACGCATATACGCAAATCCCTCTTCTGCATTTTGCGGGCACACCACCGCGGCGGGGGAGGGTTTCGTATGTCGAAAGGCTGACCAAAAGGAGAGATTATGAGAAAGATTGCCATATACGGAAAGGGAGGCATCGGAAAGAGCACGACCACGTCGAACCTTTCCGCGGCCCTTTCGAAGATGGGCTATAGAGTGATGCAGATCGGATGCGATCCAAAGGCGGACTCAACGAAAGGACTGATGGAGGGCAAACGGATCCCGACGGTGCTCGACCAGCTTCGGGAGAAGAACGATTCTCTGCAGTTGTCAGACATCGTTTTTGAAGGGTACAACGGCGTTCTCTGTGTGGAGAGCGGCGGCCCGACACCGGGCATCGGATGCGCGGGAAGGGGGATCATTTCCGCCTTTGAGAAGCTCGCGGAGTTGGAAGCCTTTGAGACATATCGGCCGGATATTGTCATCTACGACGTCCTTGGAGATGTTGTCTGCGGCGGTTTTGCGATGCCGATCCGGGAAGGGTATGCAAGGGAAGTCTTCATCGTCACCAGCGGGGAAATGATGGCGCTTTACGCAGCGGACAACATTGCGAGAGCGGTGAAGAATTTTGCGTCTCGCGGATATGCGCATGTCGCCGGATTGATCCAGAATTCCCGCAATATCGACAATGAGAACGACATCGTCGACAAAGCCGCTTCGGAGATCGGCGCGGAGGTTATCGCAAGGATTCCGAGATGCGGAGACATTCAGGAGGCGGAGGCGAAGGGCGGCACCATTTTACAATACGTGCCGGAATCGCCGATGCGGGAGGTGTACGAAAAACTGGCGCAGACCGTGCTGGAACTGACCGAGGACGATGACGCAGGGAAGTATGCGGAGTCGGTGGGATGACTGTCTCATTTTCCGAAAAATGAGTGATAGAGCATCGGAGAAATCTGATTCTATAATACATTAATACAAAGGAGTACTGTATGAAAAAAGTTCTGTCAATCCTGCTGGTGCTTTGCCTGATGTTGGGCACAGCGGCCTGCGATAAGGATAACAACACGACTTCCGACTCCGGCACCAAGCCGACCGGAAGTGCTACGGCGCCGACGGAAAATGCGGCAACGCCGACCGGGAGTGCGGTCACGCCGACGGAGGCGGCGGTAACCCCCACGGATGCGGCAAAGCAGGAGGACGGCAAGATTACGATCGCCTATCCTGCCAATATGCAGCAGAGGGGATTTACCGAGCCGGTGGTGCTCGATAAGAAGCCGGAGAAGGTTGTCTCCATGAGCACGGCGCCGGTACTTGCGCTGAATCGTCTTGGCATCAACTTCATCGCGGTCCCGAAGACCTCGGTTGTCACGTGGCCGGAGAACATGAAGGATGTCACGCTGCTGAACACCTCGATGAATTCGAACTTTGACATCGAGACGGTGATCGTGATGGAGCCGGATCTGGTGATCCTCGGTGCGACTTCCAAGGATACGTACGGAGTCCAGCTGACGGACGCCGGAATTCCGGTGTACTACGTGGATGCCGGTCACACGGTGTCCTATGAGTCCGTCAAAGCGCAGACGGAAGTTTTGGTTGAGGCATTCGGCAAGGGAACGGCGGAGGGAGAGGCGCTCCTTAAGGCGTTCTCGGATCTGGAGTCGAAGCTTGCGGAGATCAAGAAGAAGCTGGAGGGCAAGACGGTCATGATCCTGCAGTCGTCGCCCCCGAGCCATTATATCCAGACGGAAAACGGCACCCTCGGAACCATGGCGAAAATGATCGGTCTGACGAACGTGTATGTCAACGACGCGACATCCATGGCGGAAGTGGATTTCGAGCAGGCGCTTTCCTATGATCCCGATCTGGTGCTCACCTGCGGCATGATGCCTTCGGCGGAAGGTCACAAGCAGGTGATGGAAGAGGATTTTGCGAAAAATCCGGATTACTGGAACGCCATCAAGGCCATCAAGGACGGCAATATCATTTATCTTCCGGTTTCGTTTACGTCGACCGCCGGAATCAGCATTTTGGATCGGATCAATGAGCTGAGTGGTATTGTGCTTGCACATTTCGGCTTACAGTAAGAGGTGACAATGAAACCGAAGCGTGAAACCAAAGTGAGCGCTTTGCGGGTGGGAACCATATGGCTGATACTGCTGGCGGTGCTGACAGTATTGGCCGTTGTTGCCATCAATGTGGGAAGCGCAAAATACTCGGTTCGCCAGATTATCAACGCCGTACTTTCCGACGAGAAATCCACGGCGAAGATCATCGTGATGAATCTTCGCATGCCGAGGCTTCTGCTGGCATGTATGATCGGCGCTTCGCTGTCGTCGTCCGGCGCGATCCTGCAGTCGGTGATGCGAAATCCGCTGGCGGATCCCGGTACCATCGGCGTCTCGGCAGGCGCCGGAACCGCGGCGACGACGATCCTGCTGCTGTTTCCGCAGCTGACCGGGTCGGTTCCGCTGTTCGCGTTCGGAGGGGCGGCGCTGGCGTGCTTTCTCATCTATTCCATGGCATGGAAGGGCGGCGTGGATCCGGTGCGGATCATTCTCTCCGGCGTGGCGGTCAACAGTGTGCTCGGCGCGTACAATGCCCTGCTTCAGATGATGCACACGGACAGTCTGGAAGGCGTTCTGGCGTTCATGAACGGAAGCCTTTCGGGGCGCAACTGGACCCATGTGCGCGTCTGCCTGATCTATTCCGGGATCGGGTTGGTTTTGTCCTTTCTGTGCATCAAGGGGGCGAACATTTTGCAGCTCGGCGACGAGATGGCGAAGTCGCTGGGGATCAACGTGAGCCGGACGCGGATCCTGCTCTCCGCGGTTTCCGCATTTTTGGCCGCGGCGACGGTTTCCGTGGCGGGCATGATCGGGTTTGTCGGGCTGGTGGTTCCGCATATCGCGAGGATCCTCGTGGGCTCGGATTACAAGCATTTGCTGCCGACGTCGATGCTGCTCGGCGCGGATGTGTTACTGCTTGCGGACACGATCGGCCGCACGGCGGTCAAAGGAATGGAAATCCCCGTCGGTATCGTGATGAGCGTGGTCGGCGGACCGTTTTTCCTCTATATGCTCAGAAAGAAGGGTAAAGTCAGTGGACATTAACGGGACACAATTGCAGATCGGATACGGCGGCGCCCCGGTGGTAGAGGAGTTGTCCATTCAGGTTCGGCCCGGCGTGATCACTTCGATCATCGGCCCGAACGGAAGCGGAAAATCCACCGTTTTGAAGGCGCTAACACGCCTGCTTTCTTACCAACACGGAACCATTTGCGTGGACGGGCGGGACCTTCGAAGCTTCGGAGCAAAGGAGTTTGCGAGGATCGTCGGCGTACTTCCGCAGATGCACTCCGCACCGCCGGATTTTCAGGTGAAGGAGCTCGTCGGATACGGCCGCGTCCCGCATCAGAAATGGTATGCGAAAAACAGCGACGAGGACAAACGGATCATCGACTGGGCCCTGAAAGCGACGGGAATCTGGCACCTCCGCGAAAAATGCATCAACGAGTGCAGCGGCGGCGAATGCCAGCGGGTCTGGATCGCCACGGTGCTGGCGCAACAGCCGGAAATCCTGTTCCTTGACGAGCCCACGACCTATCTGGACATTTCCCACCAGATGGAAATGATGCAGCTCGTGAAAAAGCTGAACCGGGAAAACCGCATCGGTGTCGTCATGGTCCTGCACGACCTTTCCCAGGCGCTGGAGGTGAGCGACTGGATCGTCGTCATCAAGGACGGCAAAAAGTACGACGAGGGCGTCCCGGAGGATGTCATCACCCCGAAAATGATGAAGGAAGTGTACGATGTCGATTGCGACATTTTGCGAGTCCCGGGCAGACAGAAACCGTTGATCGCCTACCGGGAGCTGGCGTGACTTTGAAAAATGAAACTTTACGGGAGATGTTATGGACGGTAACGAATTGCTGGGCCGGCTGAAAACGCTTGGTAAGATTGAGGACCCGAACAAGGATATTCACGGATTGAGCTATGCGCAGTTTCCGGGCACTCATTGTCCGCTGATGGGAGCGGCGATGGCTGTTCGCGGGATCCGCGGAGCATACATGATGATCGTGGGAACCGACGAGTGTTCCTACTACACAAAGCACATGACGATTCACTCGGAGGACTGGGGCGGTCTCGCCGGCCGCTGCGTCTCCGTGACCATCGATCAGCACGATGTGACGTTCGGGTGCGCGAAGAAGACGGAGGAGGCATTTTCCGAACTGTTGGAGGAGGTTACGCCCGAGGCGGTATTTCTGGTGACCACCTGCGTCCCGGAGATCATCGGCGACGACTTTGACGCCATCGCCGACAGCCTTTCGGAGCGCTATGGGATTCCCGTCATGCCGGTTCACACGGAGCACTTCAAATGCGAAAACCACATGCCGGGCGTCGAGCGCGCCATCACGGCGTGCATCCGCCTCATGGAGCCGCAGCCTGTCGGGGACGGCGTGAACGTCTTGGGGCAGCGACTGGGTCGCTTCGAGGACACCGAGCTGTACCGCGTGTTGAAGTCCGCCGGAGTCCCCGTCTGCGCGATGATCCCCAGCGGATGCAGCATCGCCGAGATCCGCAGGGCGCCCTCCGCAAAGGTGAACATTGTCGTCAACGATATCGGAATGCCGCTTGCGCGGAAAATGAAGGCGAAATTCGGAACGCCCTGCGTATTTTTCGACAAATTCTCCGACCCCGCGCGCATCGCGGAAGCGTACGAGCAATTGTTTGCGTTTCTGAACATTGAGGTTCCGGAGGAACTCACTGCGCTTTCCGAGGAGGCAAAGGCTGCGGCAGCGGCCGCAAAAGAGAGGCTGACCGGCGTTCCGTTTATCTACGGAAACACGCCGTTCCGATGCTTTGAGGCCTGCGGTTTCATGGCGTCTCTGGGAATGGTGCCGCAGCTGATCCAGTGCCACGGCATCTCGGAGGACGACCGAAGAGATACGGAACACATCCTGCAGTGCGCTGACCCATATATCACCCAGGTGGCAAACATCGCACCGCTGCAGTACATCTACGACGTGCTGAAGCCGAAGCTGTACCTCGGCCATGAGTATGCCGCCAGACTTCGGAAAAAGGGTATTGCCATCGTGCATACCGACGCGGGCGGCGGAATGCTCGGCTATGAGGTGACGACTTATTTTACGAAGCAGCTGCTGGCCGCGGCGGAGGAGGCTGAGGCAATCGGGAAGGAGGACGCACAATGAGTCTGACACGCTTTTTACCTACCCCGAGCGACCGCATGGGCATTCTCTGGACGCTGCTCAACATCGACGGCAGCGTCATCATCGAGTACGGCCCTGCCGGCACCACCCACTTCAGCATGGGGCTGTTCGGGGAACTCGGGATTGAGCAGGAAAACCGCCTCTTTACGACGCACATGCGCGAGGAGGATGTCATTATGGGAGACACTTCGCGCCTGGAAAATGCGATCGTCGAAGTGGATCAGAATTTCGCGCCGAAGGTGATTTTCGTGGTTGCGTCCTCCAGCTCCGCAGTCATCGGAACGGATCTTCGCGGCGTCAGCAAAATGGTTCAGCCGAAGGTGAGCGCGCGCCTGATCGCCTTTGAACAGGGCGGCTTTCGCGGTGATTACTCCTTCGGAATAAAAGCAGCTTACGAGCTTTTGGCGCAGTCGCTTGCCGTGCGGGGTGCGGAACACCGGCCGGGCACGTACAACATCCTCGGAGCATCCTCCGGTGCCTACCGTTGCAAGGCCGATGCCTATGAGCTCCAGCGCCTGATGAGCGAGACTTTTTCCATGCGATGCCTTTGTCCGTTCTGTCTGGAAACGACCGTCGATTGCATTGAATCGATGAGTGGGGCGGAAATCAATCTGGTGATCCGGCAGGAGGCGCTCCCGGTTGCGCAGCTTCTGGAGAAGCAGTTCGGCATTCCGTATGTTTTCGGGGCCCCTTACGGGTATCAAAAAACTTCGGAATGGCTTGATGCGATCTCCGAAAAACTCGGCCGTGTCCCCAATCCGAAGGTGATCGGACCGCTCAAGAAGAGCGCAACGGAAATGATGCAATACCGGATGTATGCGCGCATGTTGCGGCGGGACAAAATGCAGGCATACCTCTACGGAGAGTACGAAACCGTCAGGGGAATCGGGGAGTTTCTCTCCGAGATGGGAATCCGGCCGACCTATCAGATCAGCACCCACAATACGGCTCCTCTTTCGGATGTCGCGGAAGGGATCCTCTATCTTCCGGGCGAAAAGGAACGCATATCGATCCTAAAAAGTCTGGATCACACGCTGGTTCTCGCCGATGATACGGCAAAACGCCTGATCTCCGGCACCAACACATTCCTTCGCATCGCCACGCCGCTGATCGACGGCTCGCAGGTCGCGCACCATATGCCGCTGATCGGACCGCGGGGCGCCGATATGATCCGCGAGGCGGTGGACGAATATGTGAACACGCTTCGCTGAGGCACCGGCTCATTTTCCGACAAAGACAATAAAAGCACATTGCGGGAAACTCCGAATGCGCACTCAGCGCGCCGGACATGTTTCCGCGATGTGCTTTTTTGTTATCGAACTGCCTTAGGAAGCGGCTTATTTACAATTCTCGCAGAGCCCGTAGAACACGGTGCGCAGCGGATCCAGGCGAAACCCGTGGGCGTCAAAGAGATGTGAGCGGACCGCTGCCAGCTCGTCGCAGTGCAGATGGATCAGCGCGCCGCAGCGTTCGCATTTGCAGTGGAAGCAGGAGTCCGCGCCTTCGCGCGCTGCCTCGCCCACATACTCAAAGCAGGCCGGGCTGCTTGCGTCGATGATGTATTTCCTGACAAGACCCTCCGCAACCAGGCTCTCCAGCTGCCGATACACGGTTGACTGGCCGATGGGCATGCCCTGCTGTCTCAGGTAAGTGCACACATCCGAAGCCGTCGTGTGAATGCCGGGTTCATTGGAGAGATACTGCAGCAGCAGATCGCGCTGTTTCGTGTGGTATTTGGCACGGGAGTTCATGCGGTTGCCTCCTTGAAATTGAGAATCATTCTCAATTATAACAGTAAGGCGTGGGGCCGTCAAGCGAAAATGAGAACGATTATCAAATTAGCCCCGAAAAGCGGAGACGGGTGCACTTTTTGGAAGCTTGTTTTTGTCCGCGTACCTACCGGGTTCAGGTTTTTCAGTATCCGGTAGGTACATGTTGGGGGCTGGCCGCCTGCCGGCGGAAGGCGAGAAGCTCCCGCGCACCTACCGGGTGCGCAAATTTCAGTATCCGGTAGGTACAAGTCGGGGATCAGGCCACCTGTCGGCGGCAGGCAAGAAGCTTCCGCATACCTACCGGGTGCGCGAAATCCGGTATCCGGTAGGTACAAGTCGGGAAAAGAACCTTGTAAGTTGGATTATTTGTTGAAATATGGTATACTGAAAAAAACCGGGATCCCATTCCCGAACAGTTCGGTATAACGGATCAAGTGCGGGGGACGCAGTTATGAGTGAAAACAAACAAGGTAACAGAATAAGGACGATCTTTCTTTTTCTCCTTTTGGCGGCAGTTATTGCGATCGTTGTAAAGTGTGAGTATGAATTGAAGAAGTATAGTAAGACTCATAAGAGCTATAATGAAGAGATGCGGGAAAGACGCAAGCAGGCTGAGGCTTTGCTTCCGGAGGTGTTGCGGACTCGCTACGGGCTGGAAGAAGGCTCTTACACGACTAAAGAGATTGCTTGTACTTACAAAGATTTCGCTTCTCCCGGTCAGGGGAAGACATGGCGCATTTCAACAGGAGAGGAATCGTTCTGCGTATTTATCTCCGAGTACGGAGAGGCTTATTCGGACAGAGATTATGATGAGTGTGTTCGGCGCATCACCGAAGAGATAGGACAGGAAATCGAGAATCGAGAACTCTTTCGCGGAAATGAGTATTCTTTTACTGTTTCCGTCGAGTATGAACACGATCATATGGGGGACGATCCTTCGTTGCGCAAAATGCTTCCCGCTGACAGGCCTGCTGTCGAGGCGCAATGGGGAACGGGCTTTTCCGGGAATACACATGCAAAGATAACTTTTGTCGCGCGATACTACTGCGAAAAAAGCAATCAGTTATCGAAGTTCTCGATTGCGGACTTTGCGGATCGTTTTCCGTCGTTTGTCTCGTTGACTTTTTTCCGATTCGATAAAGATCCGACGATCTGGGTGGAGAGGTTTACGTATGTCAGTTCTGCCAAAGATCGGAAGTATGTGAATATGATGGGCGAACCGACGTGGGAATATTCCCACGATTTAAGAGAATGACTTTGCCGCGTTTTTTCGCGCACCTACCCGGGTGCGCGATTTTTCGAACTCCGGCCCTTGCGCATCTTGCATTGTGCCGCGCTGTATGATATCATAGCATCGGGTATGCGCCGAAGCAGTAGGCGCTGCGGCCCCTGCCGCGCGGCGGGCATTTTCCGCTGTATGCAGGGAGAATTTTCCTCGGAGGAAACAAAAACATGAGCAAATCTATTGATACCATGTCTGTCAACGCCATCCGCGTGCTTGCGGCTGACGCGATTCAGAAGGCGAAGTCCGGTCATCCGGGTCTTCCGCTCGGCTCGGCTGCCGTTGCATACGAGCTGTGGGCAAAGCATATGAAGCACAATCCCGCGAACCCTGACTGGGCGAACCGCGACCGGTTCATCCTGTCCGGCGGACACGGATCGACGCTTCTCTACTCGCTTCTTCATTTGTTCGGCTACGGCCTGACCAAGGAAGATATGATGCAGTTCCGTCAGGACGGTTCCCTGACCCCGGGTCATCCGGAGTACCGCCACACCAAGGGTGTTGAGGCGACCACGGGTCCTCTCGGCGCAGGTATGGGTATGGCTGTCGGTATGGCGATGGCTGAGGCACACCTTGCGGCAAAGTTCAACAAGCCCGGCTATCCGGTAGTTGATCATTTTACGTATGTGCTCGGCGGCGACGGCTGCATGATGGAGGGTGTTTCCTACGAGGCAATGTCCCTTGCAGGCACGCTCGGACTTTCCAAGCTGATCGTGTTCTACGACAGCAACAAGATCAGTATCGAGGGTAACACGGACATCGCATTTACCGAGGATGTTCAGGCAAGATTCCGCGCTATGGGCTTCCAGACCCTCGTTGTTGAGGACGGTAACAACCTTGATGAGATCGCTGCAGCGATCGAGGCGGCTAAGGCAGAGACCACGAAGCCTTCCATGATCACCGTCAAGACGCAGATCGGTTACGGCTGCCCGGCTAAGCAGGGCAAGGCGTCCGCACACGGCGAGCCTCTGGGTGAGGAAAATGTGGCAGCCATGAAGGAATTCCTCGGCTGGCCTTCGCAGGAAGCATTTTTCGTACCGGAAGAAGTATATGACAACTACAAGGCACTCGCGGCTGAGCATGCAAAGGATGAGGAGGCTTGGAACAAGCTCTTCGCCGATTACTGTGCGAAGTTCCCGGAGATGAAGAAGGCTTGGGACGACGAGTTCAATATGGACATCGCGAAGCCGCTCATCGACGACGCTGAGTACTGGGCATATGAGGAGAAGGCAGACGCTACGAGAAACCTCGGCGGCTGGGCTCTCAACAAGTTGAAAAATAAGGTTCCGAACCTGATCGGCGGCTCCGCTGACCTCGCTCCTTCCAACAAGACGGCGATGAAGGAGATTGCAGATTTCAGCAAGGACGATTACAGCGGACGCAACCTTCACTTCGGTGTTCGTGAGTTCGCGATGGCAGCGATCAGCAACGGTCTCACGCTTCACGGCCACCGCGCTTACTGCGCTACGTTCTTCGTATTCAGCGATTACGTAAAGCCGATGGCAAGACTTTCCGCTCTGATGCGCATCCCGACCACGTTCGTTCTCACGCACGACTCCATCGGCGTCGGCGAGGACGGACCTACCCATGAGCCGATCGAGCAGCTCGCTATGCTTCGTTCGCTTCCGAACTTCCATGTATTCCGTCCGGCAGACGCTACCGAGACGCTGGCTGCTTGGTACAGCGCGGTAACGAGCAAGGAGACGCCTACGGCGCTCGTTCTCACCAGACAGAATCTTCCGCAGCTTGCAGGCTCCTCCAAGGAAGCGCTCAAGGGCGGTTACATCATTGAGGATTCCAAGAAGGCAGTTCCGGATGCGATCATCATCGCAAGCGGTTCCGAGGTAAGCATCAGCCTTGAGGCGAAGGCAACGCTTGCTGCAGAGGGCATCGACGCCCGCGTTGTCAGCATGCCTTGCATGGACATCTTCGAGGAGCAGAGCGATGCTTACAAGGAGAGCGTTCTTCCGAAGGCTGTTCGCGCGCGTGTTGCCGTTGAGGCACTCAGCGACTTCGGTTGGGGCAAGTATGTAGGCCTGGACGGCGGCTATGTGACGATGCACGGCTTCGGCGCAAGCGCTCCGGCTTCGGTACTCTTCAAGAAGTTCGGTATCACGGCGGAAAATGTTGTTGCTACCGTTAAGAGCGTTCTGTAATAGGACCATGAGCGGCCGTGAACGGCTGCAAAGAAAGCAGGATTCATCGAGTCGGGGCGGGCACCTGCCCCGGCTCGTTTTTCGGAGAATGACGGTGCGGGGGACAGAAATTACAAATGACGTGAATATCGGAGGATAAGCGATGAAGAAAACTGTCATTGCGGGTGTGGCCGTGCTTGCGGTCATCATCGTTGTCATGGTGGTCTGCCTGACGAGCTGCGGCGATCCGCTCTCGGAGCCGAAGGCGGGCGATCTGGTGGCGCCGGTGCTGAACACGACGGCGCTGACGACGGAACAGAAGCTTTTGGAAACCGGCGTGTGCTTGCCGGTGGAATCGACGAAGCCGTCGGCGTTTGGGTACAGGACCGGATTGAATGTGAACGGGATTGATGTGGATGGGTATCTTCGCCAGGAAGAGATTCATTTTACGAACAAGAACTACACGACGCTCGAGGGCGTTGTCACGTTCCGCGGGGACAACTACCGCAGCAGCGCGTCGTACGGCACGGCGGTGATGACGGAGTACAAGCTCCGCAAGGGCTGGGAAGTCACCACCGGCGAGCTCAAGAAGAGCGTGAAGAAGGGCGAATGGACCGGTAGCGGCTGGACCGGACAGCCTTTGCTGGTGCGCTGGGACGACGATACCAAGCAGGTCATGAACCTGTATGATTCCAAAAAAAATAAGAAGGATCTGGTCGAAGTCATCTACGCGACCATGGACGGCAACATTTACTTCCTCGATCTGGATGACGGCTCGGCGACGCGGGACGAGATCAAGCTCGGATTCCCCATCAAGGGCACCGGCTCGCTGTATCCCAACGGTACTCCGCTGTATGTGGTGGGCGCCGGCGACGATATGGGCGACGAGGCGGCGAGGACATTTATCGTCGACCTGGTGCGCGGCAAAGTCATCTACTCGTACGGCAACGACGATCCCTTCTCGCTCCGCAAGGACAACGGCAACTTCTGTGCATTTGACTCATCGCCGCTCTTTGATGTGACGACGGACACGCTGATCCAGCCCGGCGAGAACGGCATTCTCTACACGATGAAACTCAATTCGGACTACGACGGCAAGCAGATCACCATCGACCCGTCCGAAGTCGTAAAATGGAACTACGAGACGTCCCGCACCGGCGAGGACACATACTGGCTCGGCATCGAGTCGTCTGCCTGCATTTACGACCATTATCTGTACGCCTGCGACAACAGCGGCGATCTGATCTGCCTCGACCTCAATACGATGTCGCTGGTTTGGGTGCAGGATACGGTGGACGACAGCAACGCGTCGCCGGTGCTCGACATCGACGCGACGGACGGAACGGCGTATCTCTACGTATCGACGTCTCTGCATTGGACGAAAAATAAGAGCGACAGCGGCGAGATTCCCGTTATGAAGATCAATGCCGCGACCGGCGAGATCATCTGGAAGCGCACCTACGAGTGCAAGACCGTGGACGGCGTCTCCGGCGGTGTTCAGGCAACGGCCTGCCTCGGGCAGAACAACATCTCCGATCTCGTGTATTTCAACGTTGCCCGGACGGGCGGAAAGAAGCACGGCAAGCTTGTCGCGATCGACAAGAAGACCGGCGGCGAAGTCTGGAGCGTTGAGATGAAATACTACAGCTGGTCGAGTCCCGTGGCAGTTTATGACTCAAAAGGAGACGGTTATATCATTTTGTGCGACTCCGACGGAAACATGTTCCTGCTCGACGGCCGCACCGGAAATCTCAAGTCGACGGTGAACCTCGGCAAGAACATTGAGGCTTCACCTGCGGTGTTCGGAAACACCATCGTTGTCGGCACCAGAGGCAAGAAGATCTGCGCCGTTGTGTTGGAGTAAACAGTATACGTTTGTATTTGAAGGATAAGACTCTTCCGATCGGGAGAGCCTTATTTTTTTGCGCTTTTTCCGGCGTGCCGCACCGGAGGACTTCATACTTTTTTAAAACTCATCCGCGGGGAAAACTCTTGCATACATATAATTAATATGTTAATATGATGGTTGGTTTGATATTCAATATGTTAACGTTTTAAAAACTACGTTATATAAATTTGGTTTCGCTTTAGGTGATCTGTCGAAATCATAAAAACGCAACCGGAGATTCCGAAGGATCGGACGTCCCGGGAAGATCTCACGGGAGCGAGTGCGAAGAAAGGGAGAGAGTTTATGTCGCAGTTGTTTTGTCTGCCATACGCCGGAGGAAGCGGCTGGATTTACCGGGACTGGTGCGATACGGCAGGAAGCGACTGGAGCATTGTCCCGTTAGAGTATGCTGGACACGGAAAACGCTTCTCCGAAGACTGTTTTCAAAGCATTGAGGAGGCGGGACGGGATGCGGCTGCTTCGATCGCCGAATCGCAGACGGGTGATTTTGTGATCTACGGGCACAGCATGGGAAGCCTGGTAGCGCTGGAAGCGGCGTATGTTTTGCAGGAAAAAAGCATCTTTCCGAAGGCGGTTATCGTGGCCGCGAACCGGCCGCCGCATCTTGCGTACAAGGACAAAGCGCTGGAAAAACTCACAAAAGATGAGCTGATGAGTGAAATTGCTTCCTTGGGACAGATGGAGAAGGAAGTGTTTGATAACAAAGATTTGTATGATATTATAGCAGACATTATGTATTCCGATATTCAAATGTTTCGCGAGTATAAAAAGGACTATTCCGGAAGCAAATTATGCATTCCGATGATGGCAATTTCGGGAAAGGAGGACAGAGAGACGCCGGCAGAAGACATGATGGAGTGGCAATACTATACGACAGGACCATTTTCCGCGCATGTTTTTGAGGGAGATCATTTTTTTGCTTTTCACGACCGGGATTTTCCGGCGCATTTGGAAGCGTGTTTAAAAGTATTGTAGGAAAAGAAGTACGGGAAGTGTTATGAGTTGAAAAGGCAGATTGTCCGGGAAGGACAGAAAGGGGGTTGCATGAGTGTCTTTTATGGACAGCCAAGAGCAACAAAAGGTGTTACTGTAATCAGTTTAATTGAGGAAAAGGCCGCTTTGTATCCGGAGAAAGAGGCGTTGAAGTGCAATGACAGAGTATTGTCGTATCGGAGTATGGTTTCCGCGGTAGACATGCTTGCTTCGTTGCTTCAGGAAAAAGGCGTAAAAAAAGAGGAGCCGGTCGGAATATACCTGGATCGGTCGGAGAAGATGGTTGTTGCCATTTTGGCGGTATGGAAGGCAGGGGGAGCGTATGTTCCGTTGGACCCCGCACATCCGAAGGAAAGAAACAAATACATCATCGAAAAATCCCGGATCGGGGTGATCCTTTCGCAGAAGGAGTATGAGAACGATCTCGACTTCGCAGGAACGGTTATCTGTCTCGATCAGATCTGGGATTCTTTGTTGTGTGAGAAGCGAAGCGAGCCTGAAAACCGTATCGGAGGGGATAATCAGCTCGCTTATATTATTTTCACGTCCGGATCGACGGGCAATCCCAAGGGCGTGGAAGTCGAGCAGGAAGGTGTTGTCAACTATCTGCTGAGCGTGAGCGATAACCTTAAACTCACGGACAGCGCGAGAGGTCTCGCCGTTGTTACGATCACGTTTGACATCTCCATTTCCGAGCTGTTCCTGCCTTTGATCAACGGCGGAACGCTTGTAATTGCGGACAATGAGACTGCGAAGGACGGCGCCGCTATTTGCAGAGTATTTGAGAGCGAGCGCATTAATCTTTGCGGGTTCACACCGTCCACCGCATATATGCTGCTGGAGTCCGGTCTGGATGATCTGGATGGGATCAGTATGCTGATCGGCGGCGAGCCGTGGAGCATGAGCCTGGCGAAGCAGCTGCTTGAGCGCGGTTGTACCGGGTTGTGGAATGTGTACGGACCGACCGAGACGACGATCTATTCGACGATGTGTCAGATCCTTCCGTCGAATACATATATCCCGATCGGCGAGCCGATCGATCAGACGGACATCTATGTGCTGGATGCGAATATGAAGCCGGTTTCGGACGGATCGGAAGGAGACCTCTACATCGGCGGGATCGGTGTCGCGAGAGGCTATTACGGCAATCCGGAACTGACGGCGGAAAGATTTATCGCCAATCCCGTGGATCCCGAGAGAGGACGGATCTACAAGACGGGGGATATCGTCAAGATTATCGACGGAACACAGGTCGTTTACGTCGGAAGAAGTGATTTCCAGGTTAAGGTTCACGGATATCGGATTGAGCTGGGGGAGATCGAGGCGGCACTGGCCCGTAACGAGAAGGTTGCTCAGGCGGTAGTGGTCGTGACCGGCGGAGAGCAGGACGCGAAGATCCGCGCGTTTGTCAAAGTGAAACCGGATACGCAGCTCACGGCTGCGGAGCTGAAGGAGTTTGCTGAGGGGCAGGTGCCGTACTACATGGTCCCGAACATTTTCACGTTCCTCGAAGAATATCCCATGACAGCCAACCGCAAAGTTGACCGCAAGGCATTGATGGCGATGGAAGCGGAGCCGGTTGCTTCGGAAAATGAGTTCGTCGCTCCGAGAAACGAATTCGAGGAGATCATCGCAGGTATCTGGGGGGATTTGCTGAATCTTGAGCAGGTGAGTGTGAAGGACGATTTTCTTGAGCTCGGCGGTCATTCTCTGCTTGCGAACCGGCTTGTGAACCGGATCAACAAGGAACTCGGAACAACGATCACGCTTGTTGAGTTTTTTTCCCGTCCGATGACGGTAGAGGAAATGGCAATGCTCGTGGAGGAGAACCTGCTTTCCGGCCTTTCCGAGGAGGAACTGGCGGAATTGATGCAGGCGGAGTGAGAAGGCATATCGGGGAAAAGCCCGCAGAGGGCAAGGGGGTTAAATGGCACATATAGTACTGTTTACGCAGTGGACCGGGGGCGACGTGTACCCTTTTTTGAGGTACGGAAAACTCCTTCGGGAGATCGGTCACAGAGTCACGGTGTTGACTCATTGCGTGTATGAAGATAAAGCGAAAGAACTGGGACTGGAGTTTCATGCAATTGACACTCCGGAAGAATATGAGAACATCAATCGGGATCTGCACATGTTATCGGATCCCATCGGGAACAGAGAGGATTTTCTGCGTTTCTATGCAACCTATCACGGAAAAGCACGTTTGCTTCGTGAGGTTCGTCTGATCGAGCAGGTCACTTCCGACGAGAGTATCGTGATCGCGAGGTACCGCTCCGGTATCGCGGGACAGCTGGCGGCCGAGAAAAATCATCTTCGGTATGCGTCGATGATCCTGGCACCGAATTATTTTTCGCATATGGAGCTCCATGATCAAATGTTCGGCGCGGAGTTTTTAAAGGATATCAACGGGACCAGAGAAGAACTGGGCCTGCAGCCGGTGGAAAACTGGAAGGATTGGCTGTACTCGCCGAAGACGATCCTCTGCGGGTGGCCGGAATGGTATGCGCAAAGGGATGAAACCTGGCCCGAAGGCGCGACGCCGATCGGCTTTCTGGAGGACCGGAAGGACGCGGAGACAGCGGACATTCCTGCGGAATCGCTGGCAACCGGGGATGAGATCGGCAGAAAGCACGTGCTCATCACGGGCGGAAGCAGTCGCATGGTGAGTTCCGACTTTTACAAGACGGCGGTCGAAGCTGTGGCAAAGACCGATGCCGTCGGATATCTGGTCACTCCGTACAAGGAATATGTTCCGCAGCCGCTTCCGAAAAATATCCACTGGATCACGTCAATCCCGCTGCGAAAACTGATGCGCGTGAGCGATCTGATCATTCACCACGGCGGAATGGGAACGATCAATGAGGCGATCGATTCCGCGCTGCCGCAGATCATCATGCCTCATTTGACGGACGGCCCGGACAATGCGGACCGGCTTGTGAAAATGGGCGTTGCTGTCAAATTTGCGCCGAAAAACTGGGATGCTGAGAAGATCGCGGAGGCCAGCAAACGCGTGCTGGCAGACGAGACGAAGAGTGTTTGCGTTGCGTATCAAAAGAAAAATCAGGCGGATTACCGAAGCAACTTGTGGGCAAGGGTGATCAACCGACTCGGCTTTTTTGAAATGCGGGAGCGTTCCGCCGAAAACGGAGCGACCGCGGAGACATTTTCCGCTGCGGCGGGCAATGCGAAGGCAAGAATGCTCGAGTTGCTCAAGAAGAAACGCCTGGCAACGCAACATCACTGACAGTCATCGTCTCATAAGGGAGAAACAACATGGGTAACGTAGTAATAGTCACTCATTGGTTGGATGGGGATGTGATTCCGTTTGTCAGGATCGGGAAAGAGCTGAAGAGAAGAGGTCATGAGGTAACGCTGATCACGCATTGCCATTTTGAGTCGATGGCGCAAAAGGCGGGCTTGAATTTCCGAGCATGGGACACGCCGGAGGAATACCGGATCCTTGTCGATAACATGCAGCAAAACAAGTCCGACAATTCTTCTGCGAATCATTATTCCTATTCCGAGAGTGAATTTCGTCAAAAGTACGAGAGTATCGAAGTAAGACTGAAGGAATATAAGATCATTTCTGAATGCTGTGACAAACCGAACACGGCAATTCTATGCAAAAACAGATCCAGCATTGCCGCCTATATGGTGGCGGAAAAACGCAGGCTGCCGCTTGCGACGGTCATGATGAACCCGACGGAAGTGGCAAGTATGCTTCTTTATGAACAGCTGGAAGGACACAACGATCTTCCTCGATTGAACGAATTGCGCGCAGACGTAAATCTGCCGGCCGTGGATTCATGGCTGCAATGGGAGAGCAGTGCCAAGATGACACTGGCTCTCTGGCCGCAGTGGTATGACGAGATCGACGATCAATGGCCCGCTTCCATCGAGACGGTCGGATTCCCTTTTGAGGAGGGAAAAGATGTCTATCGAAGAGAAATCCCCGAAGATTTTACGAGTTGGTTGAACCATAATCCGAACCCGATCGTCATAACGGGCGGAACGACCAAATGCATCAACGAAAGATTCTATACCAGCAGCATTGCGGCATGCGCGCTTCTCGGGCAGCCGACGGTTGTTCTGTCGCAGTACGACGAATTCCTTCCGAAGGAGCTGCCGCCGAATGTCAAACGGTACCGGTATTTGCCGCTTGATCAGATCATGTCGCACGTTCGCGTGCTGATCCATCACGGAGGAATGGGTACGTTAACCGGTGCGCTGGCTGCCGGGATACCGCAGCTTATCCTGCCGTGTTACGTGGACAGGCCGTACAATGCGACGCTGATCAAAAAACTCGGTGCCGGTGATTATCTGCTTCCGGTCAATTGGCAGGCAGAGAAGATCGCCGAAATGGTGCGCTCACTGGAAACGGCCGGCGTCGCGGACAACTGTTGCCGGTTTATCTCAAGGATGCAGGCCAATTGCGGAGTTTCCGTTGCGGCTGATCGCGTTGAACAACTCCTGAATAACGATTCATACATTTACGGGATCAACCTCCGATATACGCCGGCGGTGAAACCCCGGGGCGAGTATGATCCGGATGCGCAGAAAAAGAGTTCCGTCGAAAAGTTGCAAAACTTAAGCAGCGAACAGCGGTCGAAGCTTTTGCTGAATCTGCGAAAACGCGGAAATGCGAACCGGACCGGCTGATGGCTTTACGGTGAGGAAGAAAACCAATTGCGGAGGAACAATGAAAAAAGCATATCTTACGATTGATGACGGACCGTCTGTTGCACGCAGACAGAAAGTCGACGTATTGACCAAATACGGCATTCAGGCTGTATGGTTCTGCATGGGGATCGATATGGAAGCCCGGCAGGAGGATGCGCTGTACACGATAGAAAACGGTCAGATCATCGGAAATCACAGCTATAACCATCCGAATTTTTCGGAGATTGACCTCGAACAATGCGAACGGGAGATCGTTACGACGGATCGCATGATCGACGAGCTGTACCAAAAGGCCGGGGTGAAACGGCCGGTGAAGTTGTTTCGTTTTCCGTACGGAAACGAGGGCGTAAAACGCGGTTTTTTCGACGTGGCTTATACGGACGAGGAGCGGCAGAGGGTCGAACGGATCCAGAAGGTGCTGACGGATAACGGTTACACAACGTTCCCGTTTGAAAATATCACGTATCCGTACTATGAGCGTTTTCGGGAGACGAAGCGTGTGGACTGGCTTTGGACGTATGACACGATGGAATGGTGTGTGTTTCAGGAAAAGCCGCCGTATGGCGTGAAGACGATCGATGATGTCCTTGAGATGATGGAGATCGATTGGCCTGACCGCTGGATGGGCTTAAACTATCCGAACTCGGAAGAGATCATCGTGATCCATGACCATCCTCAGACATCGGACATGTTTGAGACGATCATAAAAGCGCTGCTCGACAAGGGAGTCGAGTTCTGCAGGATTGTCGAATGAATGATGAAGAACGGAGGAAAATGTGGTCAGAGTTAGATTGCTTCACGTGGATGACTTTGATGCCGGAGACTACGAACAGTTTCGCGCCATGACGTCCGGGGAAAAGCGGGCGAGGATCGACCGGTTTCGCTTTGAAGCCGACCGCAGACGATCGCTGCTGGGCGACGCGCTTGCGCGGACAATGCTTGCGGAAGTGACGGGAATTGCGGCGGACGCGCTGATCTTTCGGACGGACGAGTGTGGGAAGCCGTATGCGGAAAATGCGCCGGGTTCATTTTTCAACATATCGCACTCGGGGAATTGTGTTGCGTGTATTGTTGCCGACAAACCATGCGGCATCGACGTGGAGGAGATCGGCGAAGTCGATGACGACGTTGCGGAGAATTTTTATACGGCCGGAGAGAAGTTGATTCTGGCGGACGGTCCGGCGGAGCGTTTTTACGAAATCTGGACGGTGAAGGAAGCGTATTCCAAGAGGGATGGCCGGGGGCTCGGGCTGGATTCGCGAAGCTATGAGGCGGTCCGGGGAGAGGACGGTTACGCTGTGTTCGCCGGCGGAGAAAAAGTCGGTAAGGCCTTCGTAGCAAACCTGGAAGGCCGTTATATTGTGGCGTGTATTCCTGCTCCGGACGGAGAGATCGAAGCGGGAGTTGTATTATAACGAATAAAGAAGAGGAATAGTGCGTAAATGACGGAAGAAGAAAAGAAGCGCCTGCTTTTGGAGAAGGTTTCGGCCCGAAAGAAGCAGGTTGTAATGGAAAAACCAAAGCGTCCGGAACTTGTACATCACAAGCGTGACAGCTTTCCGCTGTCGGATGTACAGAGAGGCATCTGGATGGATTATCTGTTGGAATCGGACAGCGCAGTCTATAATATACCGTTTGCGTGCAAGATCAGGGGAGCCGTTGATCAGGAGGTGCTTAAGCAGAGCCTTCAGAGGATCCTCGACCGCAACGACGCTTGGCGCTGTGTTATCGTGAAAGAAGGAGACGAGACGGTTCAGAAGGTTTGCGAGAGCGCGAACCTTGACTACCGTTGGTTTGACCTGCGGAAAAATGATGAGACAGATGTCTCAATCGCCGAAAAAGCAAAGGAATTTGTAAAGGAACCAATCGACCTGGAGAAGGGTCCGCTGGTTCGTTTTGCATTGTATCAGACCGAGGATAAGGTGTTCTATTTCATCCTTTCGGCGCATCATATCGTCTATGACGGCAGCTCGGAAAACATATTCTGCCGCGAGTTGAGCCGTGAGTACAACGCGATCCTAAACGGAGAGGAATCTTCTCTTGCGAAGCCGACGATCAGCTACGGAGACTATGCGATATATCGTGCGGAACTTGAGCGATCGAGCGCGATACAGGAACAGCTCCGCTATTGGACGGAGGAGCTCTCCGGCGTTGAGACGGTTGAATTTCCCACGGATAAGATCCGCCCTTCCGTCCGGCACACCGAAGGCGGGATGCTTTATTTTTCGTTCGAGGAGTCGGTGGAGAAGGCGGTTTACGAGTATGCGAGGAAGCATCATTTTACGCCGAATGTCATTCTTTTCGCGGGAATGAGCTGTCTGCTGCACCTGTACTCGAGAAGCAACGCCGTTGTCATCGGAACGACGGTTGCGGACCGTGAGGACGAGCGCATTGAAGGATTAATCGGCTGTTTTATCAACAACCTCGTCATTGTCAACGAGGTGACTGACGGAATGAGCTTTGATGAGATCGTTGCGAAGACGATGACAAAGCTGTTTACGGCATACGACAACAAGGATGTTCCGCTTGAGCGGCTGGTGGAGGCGGTACAGCCGCCTCGCGACCTGAGCCGGACGGCATTTTATCAGGTCGGGTTCACCTATAACCCGCGATCGAGAATGGAGCTCGTTCTGCAGGGGTGTGAGTGTGAGGAGTTCGGCCTCGGAGATCATCTCACGTTTACGGATGTGAATTTTCAGATTCACGATGACGAGAATTCCATCGGCGGATTTGTCGAGTACAACAGCAGCATTTACAACAGGGATACGATCTTCCGCATCCTGCAAAACTATCAGTTGTTGTTGACGCGTTTCATCGAAAGTTCCGCGCGGCCCATCGGTGAGATCGAGGTTGTGACCGATTCGGAAAAGCAGACCATTCTGACAGAATTCAATGATACCAAGGTGGAGTACTCCGCAGAGAAGACGATCGTCAACCTCTTTGAAGAGCAGGTCGGGCGGACCCCCGACGAAACCGCGATTGTGTTTGAAGACCGGTCACTCTCCTATGCGCAGTTGAACGAAAATGCGAACCGGCTGGCGTACCGCCTCCGCAATCTGGGGATGAAACCGGATGATTTTGCGGTGATCATGGCGGAACGAAGCCCGGAGATGATCGTCGGGATGTACGGTGTGCTGAAAGCCGGCGGAGCCTACGTCCCGGTGGACCCGGAGTATCCGGAGGAGCGGATCCGCTATATGATCGAGGACTGTCACCCGAAGGTGATCCTGACCTACGGGGAGGGCGTTTCGGCCGGGGAATGGCCGGAGATCACGACGATCCGCCTCGAGGATGTCGCTCATTTTCCGAATGCGGCGGAAAATCCTGCGCCTGTCGCGGAACCGCATAATCTCGCATATTGCATCTATACGTCCGGAACTACAGGCAACCCCAAGGGTGTCATGATCCAGCATCGCAACGTGGTGAATTATGTCTCGCGCTCGGAGAAGAGCGTGATGGCGTACGCGTTCCGGCAGAACCTGAAACGTTTTGTATCCGTGACCAATATGATCTTCGATATCTTTGTCACGGAGGTTATCCTGACGCTGTGCAACGGCTTGACCGCGTATATCGCAAACCGGGAGCAGCAGAACGATCTTCAGAGATTCGAACAGTTGATCAAGGAAAATGATATTCAGATCCTTCAGACGACCCCGAGTCGGATCAAGGGCATGTTCGCTCAGGATCCGGAGACGAAGGTGTTTTCCGGTATGAGATATATCATGCTCGGAGGAGAGGCCGTCGGGGCGGATGTCGTCCGGAAGCTGAAAGAGTCTTCCGGTGCTTTGGTGGAAAATGTGTACGGGCCGTCGGAGACGACGGTCTGGTCGACGTGCCTTTCTATCGAGGAAGATTATCAAAACATACCGGTCGGATATCCGATCGCCAATACGCAGGTGTATATCGTGCAGGGCGAAACCATGTGCGGTATCGGCATCCCCGGCGAATTGTGTATCGCGGGAGACGGCCTTGCCAGAGGATACCTGAACAAGCAGGAGCTCACGGCTGCCAAATTCGTTAAGAATCCGTACGGCGAGGGGCGGATGTACCATACGGGAGACCTGGCGAGATGGCTGCCGGACGGAAAGATCGAGTATCTGGGACGGATCGACGATCAGGTCAAGGTGCGCGGATTCCGCATCGAACTCGGGGAGATCGAGAGCCGAACCCGCGAGTTGTCGTTCATTAAGGATTGCGCCGTTTTGGTCCGCGAGGATCGTTCGGGGGAGAAAGCAATCCATGCATATCTGGTGGGAGACGGAAAGATCGATCTTTCGGAAGTGCGGGATGCGCTGGCGAGGGTTTTGCCGGACTACATGATCCCGACGCATATGATGCAGATCGAGTCGATCCCGGTGACGAAAAACGGAAAACTGGACCGCCGTGCGCTGCCGGAGATCGAGGTGCAGACCGGCAGGGAATACGTGGCTCCGACCACGGAAACCGAGAAGGAAATCTGCGACATCTTCTCGGAAGTCCTGGGTATAGCGCAGGTCAGCGCGGAAGACGAGTTCTTCCGACTCGGAGGCCATTCCTTAAAAGCGACCAAAGTTGTCAACAAGATCGAGGAAACAACGGGGATCCGAATCCCGCTTCGCGAAATCTTCAAGAATGCAACGCCGCGAGCGTTGGCCCGCCGGATTGATGAATCCTATCGGGATACGAGACAGACAGCGGCTGCGTGCATTGCCAAAGCCGAAGAAAAGCCGGAGTACCCGATGTCATCCGCACAGAAGCGAATGTTTTTGCTTTACCAGCTGGAAAGCGGAGGAATCACATACAATATCCCCATGGCATATGAGGTGGACGGCCGCCTGGATCCGGCGCGGGTTCGCAGTAGTTTTGCGAAGATGCTCTCGCGCCATGAGATCCTGCGGACACGCCTTTTGATGAAGGGCGATGAACTGGTTCAGCAGGTGGTGGATTCCGTTCCGGCGGATGTGCCTGAGATGGATCTGAACGGAGTGGATGAAAGCGGGGTGGAAGCCGCATTTGACTCGTTTGTGAAGGCGTTTGACCTTGGAAATCCGCCGCTGGTCCGCATGGCGATCGCTCATCGCGGGGAGAAGGACCTGCTGTTTTTGGATATGCATCATTCGGTCAGTGACGCGTACAGCCTGCAGTTGTTCCTGCGGGAGTTTACGGCGATATACAACGGGGAAACGCTCCCGGAGCCGGAGCTGCAGTATAAAGACTACAGTGAATACAGTAAAGGCCGGGAATACACGACCGAGCGCGAATATTGGATGGATCAGTTCCGGGATGAAATTCCGGTGCTTGATCTTCCGACGGATTTTCCGAGGCCGCAGGAACAGAGCTTCAGCGGCGATTCCTGCCGGACGGAGATCGATGCTTCGCTCAAGGAAGCGATCGGGGAGCTTTGCAGGAAGACCGGGACGACCGAATATATGGTGCTGCTGGCGGGCGTCATGGTAACCCTCGGAAAATACAGTCATCAGGACGACATCGTCATCGGAAGCCCGATCTCGGGGAGAACTCACGCTGCCACGGAGCACATGATGGGTATGTTCATCAACAGCCTGGCAATGAGGGGAAAACCGTCGCCGCAAAAGAGCTTTACGGCATTTTTGCAGGAGATCAGAGAGACTGCGCTTCGGGCGTATGAGAACCAGGAATACCCGTTTGAGAAGCTGGTGGAAGACATCGATGTGAAGCGGAATATCTCCAGAAATCCGATCTTCGACGTGTTGTTCAATTTCCAGAAAAATGAAGCTGCCGGGATGGAGTTGGACGGAAAGAAAGTTGAGTACGTATCGATCGGAAAACATACCGTGGCTAAATTGGATCTGAACTTCACGATATGGGAACAGGGTGAAGGGTATGAATTCGGACTGGAATACTGCACGGCCTTGTTTTCCGAAGAGACGGCCGTAAGCATCCTGCGAAACTGCAAAAACATCCTTGCGCAGGCTGTAAAAACGCCGGACGCGAAGATCGGCGAGCTGGAATTGATCACGCCGGCGGAGAAGGCGGAGATCCTCTCCCGTGTCGCGGAAAATGTGCTGGAATACGATGATGTTGTCTGCATTCATACCTTGTTCGAGGAGCAGGTGAGAAAGACGCCGGAAGCAACGGCGGTGTGCTACGAAAAAGAGCATGTCAGCTACCGTGAGCTGAATGAAAGGGCGAACCGACTTGCGCAGCTGCTCCGCGCGGAGGGGCTGCAGGAAGAGGACCGGGTGGCGATACTGCTCGAGAAATCTGTCGCCGCGCTCACAGCCGTGTTCGGTGTTCTCAAGGCCGGTGGGACGTATGTTCCGCTGGATACGCACTATCCCATGGATCGGATCTGCTCCATCCTGGAGAGATCGAAGTGCACGGTCCTGATCACGAACAATGAGAGCGACCAGGAGATTCCTCTTTCCGACGGGATCAGGAAGATCGATCTGGATGAATGCCGGGAGGCGATGGAGAGTATGCCTGCAGGAAATCCCAATCTGCCGATCTCCCCGGAGCAATTGATGTATGTCATCTTTACGTCCGGATCCACCGGCGTGCCGAAGGGCGTTGCGGTCCGGCACAGAAACTATTTCTATTATCTTCGCGGCATCCGCAAGGAGCTCAACGTGAGCGAGCCTATGAGTTTCGCCCTGGTCTCCACATTTGCCGCAGACCTCGGAAGCACGAACATTTTCGTTCCGCTCGTGACGGGCGGCTGTGTGCATATGGTGTCGTATGAAAGAGCGACGGACCCCGAAGCGCTTTCGCAGTATTTTTCGGAAAATGAGATCGATGCCATGAAGTTCGTCCCCAGTCATTTTGAGGCGATGCAGGTCCTTGAGCATCCGGAGACGGTGCTGCCCGGGAAAAAGATCATTCTTGCCGGAGAGGCCTGCAAGTACGAGGTCGTCGGGAAGATCCGGAACCAGAATCCGGATTGTGAGATCTACAACAATTACGGGCCGACGGAGACGACCGTGTCCGTTCTGTGCCACAAAGTGACGGAAGAGGTGAGAGCCGGAAGTATCGTTCCGCTGGGGAAACCGATCGACGGCGTGCGCGCATATGTCCTGGATGAAAACAGGCAGCTTCTTCCCTACGGTGTATACGGTGAATTGTATATTGGCGGACCGACGGTTTCCGCCGGCTATCTGGGAGATCCGGAAGGAACGGCGAAAGCATTTATCGACAATCCGTTTGCTCCGGATGACCCGTATAAGATCTATCGAACGGGAGACAAAGTCCGGTTGCTTCGCAACGGCGATATCGACATGCTCGGGCGCATGGACCGCCAGATCAAGATCCGCGGTTACCGTATAGATCCGGAAGGCGTCGAGGAGGTGCTCTGCCGCAGGGAGGAGATCCGAAATGCGGTTGTGATGATGCGCAAAGACCGTCAGGGCGACGCGCGCCTTGCCGCGTATCTGGTTCCTGCCGGTGACGTCGGAACGGTTGACATCTCGGAGATCCGCACATTCCTTCGCGGGGTGCTGCCGGAGTATATGGTGCCGTCCGTCTTCATGATCATCGACGCTGTTCCGATCACGGAAAACGGCAAACTGGACTATCGGAAACTGCCGGATATTCAGGATGTCTGTGTGGAAGTTCGCGAGGAGTATGTTGCTCCGAGAAATGAAACCGAAGAGCGGATCGTTATCGTGTTCAAGGATGTTTTGGGCCTTGAGAGAGTCGGCATCGATGACAACTTTTTCGATCTCGGCGGAGAGTCCTTTAAATCCATCAAGGCCGTTCGCCGTATTGATCCGACGCTGAACGTACTTCAGCTTTTCAAACATCCGACCGCGAGAGAACTTGCAAAGATCATCGGCGGTGACGCGCCGAAAGAGCAGGAGGGGATCCTGTTTGAACTGACCCGACCCGACGGTAAAGAGCGAAAGGCAAATTTCGTGTGTATTCCGTACGGCGGCGGGAATGCGATTACCTACCAGCCGTTGGCGAATGCGATGCCGGAGGGATACGGTCTCTACTCGGTGCAGGTGCCCGGGCATGATTTCCGAAGCGCGGTCCCGGATCCGAAACCGTTGGAAGAAGTCGCACAAATGTGCGTTGACGAGATTAAAAAGAAAGTGAAAGGGCCGATCGCGATCTACGGGCAGTGTGTCGGCGGTGCACTTGCTGTTCTGCTCGCCATGCTGCTCGAAAAGGAGGGAGCGGAGGTGATCGGAGTTTTTGAGGCGGCTCATTTTCCGTATCCGAGACTTCCCGGCCGTTTCTTTGAGTTTTGGAATAAGCTCATCCCGACAGAGTCGCTCACTTCGAACCGCCTATACAGGGAATCGCTGAAAATGATCGGCGGCGGCGACGAGAGCGAAGACGAAGAAGAGCAGGAATACATGATCAAAGGCATGCGCCACGACATGCGTGAGGCGGAGGATTTTTATACGGAAATTCTCAATTACACGCCGGACTTTCAGAAGATCCGGTCGCCGATCTGCTGTATCTTCGGAGAACGTGATCGTGAGACGATGTTTTATCAGGAGCGCTACCTGGAGTGGAAGGATTTCAGCGACACGGTGACGCTTCGGCACATTCCGCAGACGGGTCATTTCTTCCATAAACATCAGTCGGCGGAGTTGGCCGCTTTGATGACGGAGCAGGTTGTCGAGTGGCAGGAGGAGAAAGCCAAGCAAAAGGACTTGCCTGTCAAAGCGCAGCCGGCGACGAAACCGAAAGATAAAAACAGCCTGAAAGCGCTCCGGGAAAATCCCAGGCCGAATCTCAAGATCATGGCTATCGTCGCATTGGGACAGATCGTTTCGCTGCTTGGTTCGAGCATGTCCAGCTATGCGATGGGAATCTGGGCGATGGGCGATGATATTAACCTCGGACCGTTTGCGATCATCTCGATCCTGATCATGGTGACAGGGCTTGTTGTGGCGCCTTTTGCCGGACCGATCGTTGACCGGTTTGACCGAAGAAAAGTTATGATCATCAGCGACTGTATTGCGGCCGTGGGAACGGTTTTGGTCGCAACGATGCTGTTCTTCGGTGAGATTCAAATGTGGCAGGTGTATCTTGCCGCGATCCTGAGCGCATTTGCGGGGGCATTCCAACAGCCGGCGTACCTTGCGGCGATCGCGCAGATCGCGCCGAAGCGGTATCTCGGCCATGTCAACGGCGTCATCCAACTGGGGGATTCCGCAAGCCGGTTCCTTGCGCCTATGCTCGGTGGTGCGATGCTGGCGCTGTTTGATCTGAAAGGTGTATTACTGATCGATTTTTCGACATTCCTGATCTCTATTATAACGCTGTCTCTCGTGCGGTTCCCGAACAGCATGTTCCGCAAGCGCGAGGAGTCCTTCAAAAAGGAGTTGCTCGGCGGATGGAAGTATATTGCGAAGCGCAAGAGTATGCGTGCGATGGTCATCTTCTTTGTCGTTGTAAACTTCTTCGGATACGCCGCTGCATTTCTGGAGCAGCCGATCCTGCGCGGTTTTATCGACAAGGGCGGAATGGGCGTAGTGCTGGCGATGAACAGCATCGGTATGATCATCGGTGCGGCGATCATCACCGTCTGGGGCGGCTTTTCGCGCCGGGCAAAAGGTATGATCGGGTTCGTTATGCCGTGGGGGCTGGCGTATATGGTATTTGCATTGCGACCGAGCGCATGGCTTGCGGCGGTGGGTATGTTCGGCGTCGGTTTGTCGCTTTCGATACTTAACGCGCACTGGCAGATCCTGATCCAGACGAAGGTGGGAATGGAACTGCAGGGGCGTGTGTTCTCCATCAACGTCATGCTGGTGTCGCTGCTTTCGCCGTTCTCCGTCCTGCTCGCACAGGGGTTGAGCGATGTGTATTTCAAGGACCTTCCGAACAAAACCGGGGCAGCTGCGGATTTTGTGACGTCGGTTCTCGGAAGCGACCCGGCTCGCGGCATGGCACTGCTTTGCCTTCTGTTCGGTCTGTGCATGTTCATCTGCGGTATCCTGGGAATGAAATGGAAAACGTTGCTGTACATGGAGGATGTTCTTCCCGATGCGGTACCGGGCGCCGTCATTTACGAGGATAAAGACAAAATTCAGGATCAGCTCGACAGCGAGTTGAAACAAGCCGGTTAAATTGTTGTGGACTTTGCGGATCGGTTGCGGTATTATTGTCATACTCTGATTTTACGGAAAGAAGCAGGATTCGCAAGTGAGTAAGTTTATCGGTGATAAGACATTTTATAAAAAAGTGCTGACGGTGGCGGTGCCGATCGTTGTTCAGAACGGCATCTCCAACTTCGTCAGCCTGTTGGACAATATCATGATCGGACGCGTCGGCACGGAGCCGATGTCGGGCGTCGGAATCGTCAACCAGCTTTTGTTTGTGCTTTACCTGGCGATCTTCGGCGCGCTGGCCGGCCCGGGCATCTACGGCGCCCAGTTCTACGGCAAAGGCGACCACGACGGCGTGCGCCATACCTTCCGCTTCAAGCTTTACATCGGCATGAGCATCCTGATCATCGGCATTGTCGTGCTTCTTTTGTACGGCGATCCGCTGCTTCGGCTGTATCTTCACGACAACGTGGACTCGACGCAGTCGCCGGAGCTCGTGATGAAGTACGGCCGCGAGTACCTCGCGATCATGCTGATCGGCCTGATCCCTTTCGGTATCGAGGAAGTCTACGCAAGCACCCTTCGTGAGTGCGGCGAGACCCGTGTCCCGATGGTGGCCGGCCTCGTAGCGGTCTTTGTCAACCTCGGCCTGAACTACCTCTTAATCTTCGGAAAATGCGGTTTCCCGAAGCTCGAAGTAGTCGGCGCGGCCATCGCGACCGTGATCAGCCGTTTCGTGCAGGCCGGCATCGTCGTCTTCTGGACGCACCTTCACACGATCCGAATGGCATTTGCCAAGGGCGTGTACCGCGCCTTCGGGATTCCCGGCGCCCTCGCCGGCAAGATAGCGATCAAGGGATTCCCGCTGATGGCCAATGAGATCCTGTGGTCGGTGGGCATGGCTTTTCTGAACCAGTCCTACTCCCGCCGCGGCCTTGACGCGGTGGCCGGGATCAACATCTCGTCGACGATCACCAACCTCTTCAACGTCGTCTTCATTGCCATGGGCACAGCCGTCTCCATCATGGTCGGCCAGCTCCTGGGCGCAGGCGAGCTTGATGAGGCCAAGGATACCGACACGAAGCTGATCGCATTTTCCGTTGCATCCAGCGCCGCCATCGGGCTTGTCCTGTTCTTCCTGGCGCCGCTTTTCCCGATGCTCTACGACACCTCCGACGCGGTCAAATCCCTGGCCACAGGCTTCATCCGCATCGGCGCGGTGTGCATGCCCATCTACGCCTTCATGCACGCCACCTATTTCACGCTGCGGACCGGCGGCAAGACTTTGATCACCTTCGCCTTCGACAGCGTTTTCCTGTGGTGCATGAGTGTCCCGCTGGCCTATGTGATCAGCCACTTCACCTCGCTCCCGGTGCTCCCGTTCTACCTCTGCATGCAGTCCGTCGACCTCATCAAATGCGCCATTGGCTTTGCCCTCGTGAAAAAGGGCGTGTGGGTGCAGAATCTGGTGAAGGGGGAGTAGGAAAGTACCTTTCGGAAAATGAGAATTAGCCGCGTTCGCTTGGTTTCGGACAAATAATAACGCGCAAAATAACGGCACCCTGTGATGCAAATCAAAGGGTGCCGTTTTCGTTGGCCATGTAAGAACCAATTGTCTGCCTAAAGAGAATTAAGCGTATTTGTAGGAAGATTGATCTGGCATAAATTAATTAGTGGATATCTACATATCCAGAACCAACATCACTTGTTACTCCGCGGTTTGCCTTTGCGAGGTATTCATACCAGTTGATGTAACCCGCAGGCCCCCATGTTGTAGAAACTTTTAGATATTTATGCAGACCATCTGCACTTTCCAGGAAGCCGGTTGCTACAAAGTAGTGTGCATCTGCAGCCATGTCCAGACTGCCGTTAGAATATAGGAATCGTAACTCTTCATCGGGGCTATAGAACGCCATGAGAACGGGGATATCATTATTCAGCATTTTGTTGATTTTTTTGTAGCCTTCGCCACGCATATCGTCAAACCATACACGTCCAAGGCCTAATGCTCCGGCGCTCGCACTGACTTTGAGTTTGTTCTCAAGGAAATGAGTAACACTCCACCATGCATCACCACCGACGATGCTTCGCGAAGCCCAATCTAACCATCCATCTTCAGTGTCGAAATAGTCGAGTAGCAGATTGTAAATCTGATTAAAGGTGATGTTTTTCTTTTGGCCACTGAGATAGAGGTAAACGGCAATGGCAGATGTCGGTCCGCAGATACCGTTGCTCAGATTGCCTATAAGTTCATCGGTAGTTCTTGTCTTCCAATCGGCTAATTCTTTAGAGGAAAGAATATTATAGGGGTCAGCGCTTAGCATAATGGCATATTGTGCGTTGACTTGATCTGAGGCAACCTTTTCACAACGTTTTCTTAAATCAGCCATGAAGTTGGAATCATTAAGAAATTCACCTTGCCTAATTCCATAATGGATGGTAGAGCCATCTTTCCCGATTGTTGCAACAAAACTATTGAAACCTATAAGTTTGGCGCCATTTGAACTGGAAATCAATTGACTCAGTTTGCATTCAAAAGATTTTAAGGCATACCAGATACCGTCGGTTACGGGGATTTCGGCTACATTACCAACAATTTCATTTATGCTTAGTCCGTCTCGGTCATTGAGCAATACAATTTCCACATAGTCGGTTTTATAATTAAATGTTTTGCCGTCCAGCGCTTTGCAAATATAATCGATGCGATATCCGCTTGAAGCATAATACAGTGCATTACGAATTTGCTCAAGAATCGCGCCGTCACTTGTTCGGTCTTCGGCTTTAGGATCTCCGTATTTATCTGTAGGCGTTGAATTATGAGCGTTTACTTGTGCCATGAATGTAGAGATTTGACTGCGAGGAATGTAAATAACCGCATTCATCCCATAGAAACAAATCTCGCAATCATTACCGAGCACATGAGTTCCTACAGAGGCCATCCGCCATATAGCCTGAAGATAAATCGTATCCACTTCGCTACCGACTTCTTTTAATACTGTTTTTAACGTATCTTTTTCAGTATATACGATATTCTTTTTTGATCCTTCAACAGACCAGCCGACAAAAGTATAACCTGTAGCCTTAGGCTTAATTGATGTGATCTTTTGTGTGTCGCCGGTGCAGTATTCAGTGAATTGTCCCTTACCATCAGCACTTCCGCCGTTGCAGAAATAATTAATGGTGTAATCTTTCGCCCAGACAGCATAGAGTGTAGTGTCAGCGTTTACGCTGAATTTTGCTCCAGCAGCCCACTTTGCCTTGGTGGCCGCTGCATTATCAGCCCATCCTAAGAAGGTGTAACCACTGAGTGAGGGCTTTTGGGTGGGAAGAATCAAATCCTTGGTGTAGTATTTGTACTGACCACCGGGAACGTTTTTAACGGTTCCTCTTCCGTTACTATTTCCGCTGAAGCCGATTTGGTATTTTTTCTCGGTCCAAACGGCATAAAGTGTTGTGTTTTTGGTAAGTGTAATAGGAGCAGATGCGCTTGTATACTCTTTTTCGGTTGCGCTCCTTGTGGTTGCCCATCCGGAGAACCAATAGCCTTCGCGAGAAATGGAAAAATAAGGTATTTTGACGGAAGAACCTTTGGGAACCAGAATCGGACTGGGTGTGGGTTTTCCGCCGTTCGCATTGAAGGTAAGCGTATAATTATTGCTGTCTTCCCAGACGGCGTAGAGCGTAGTGTCAGCGTTGACATCAAACTTTCCTCCGGCAGGCCACTTCGCAGTGGTGGCCGTTGCATTATCAGCCCAACCGAGGAACGTGTAGCCGCTGAGCGAAGGTACCTGAGTAGGAAGGATTAAGGTTTTGGTGTGATATTTGTATAATCCGCCGGGTACTTTGCTGACGGTGCCTTTGCCATTGCTGTTACCGCTGAAGCCGATTTGATATTTTTTCTCTGTCCATACAGCATAAAGAGTCATGTCTTTTGAGAGAGTTATCGGATCAGACGCACTTGTGTACTCCTTTTCGGTTGCGTTCTTGGAGGTTGCCCAGCCCGCGAACCAAAAACCGTCACGAGACATGGCAAAACCAGGGATTTTTACAGAAGTGCCTTTAGGGACAGTGATTGAACTAGGTGCCGATTTTCCACCGTTAGCATCAAACACTAGAGTACATTCCGTATCTTTCTGCCATACGGCGTAAAGGGTGGTTTTTGCATTAATGTTGAATTTTCCACCAGCGGTCCATTGTACAGCGCCGGTTGCAGAAGCAGCCCAACCGATGAATTTGTAACCCTTGAGGGTAGGGGTCTTCGTGGGAAGCGTCAAATCTTTAGTGTAGTATTTGTACAGGCCACCAGGAATATTGCTAACAGTGCCTCTACCATTGCTATTTCCGTTAAAATCAATTTGGTATTTTATCTCGCTCCAAACTGCGTATAGTGTTGTTTTATCAGTGATCGTAATACTACTTGAGGAGTTGTACATCGCCGAGGTTGCTGTGCTGGACGTAGACCAACCAAGGAAAAAGAAACCTTCACGCGTCAGGGATGCAGACCCAATCGTAGTACTTGATCCATATGGAATACTTCTGTCCTTTGGAGCAGTACCTGTACCGCCGTTTAAGTTAAATTCGAGAAGGTAATTCCGTGGTTGCCAAACTGCATACAATTTTCTGTCGGTGGTAACGTGCATTGAATCATTGGATTTATAATCATACTTCGATGCATTTTCGGTAAGCGCCCAACCCATGAAATAGTAGTGCGTTTTGGACAAGCTAGCTTTCGGGATGGTAATATAGGAGCCTCGTTTGGCTTTGATCGAGTCCGGAACAGTGCCGGTGCAGTTATTAGCTACGAATGTAATAGTGCAGTAATCATATTGCCATACGGCATAAAGCGTCAGGTTCTTATTCTCTGTATAGGAGGCGCCGGACGCATATGCAACTTTCGTTGAATTCGCGGATGTTGCCCAACCGAGGAAGGTGTAATTTGTTCTAGTTGGAACAGCATTAGCAAGCGTAATAGCGACACCTTGGGATTTCGTCTGACTGGAAGGAGCCCCTGATCCACCATTTGCCTTGTAGGAGATGAGATACAATTCTCTTGTTTTTACTACAGCTTTGCAACGAGTGCACGTACTTTTTTCGGAACCAACACTGGTTTCAGTGGGTTTAGTTACAGTGGTCCAAGAATCAATGTGCCCAAGATAGGGAACATCTTGACCATTCATAACGTGGCCACAAACCTTACATGTATACTCGGCATGACCGGCTTTTGTACAAGTCGGCTGAACGGTGGTTACCCACTCATAGGAGTGGTTGCCGGTAGCGGCTTTGGTTGTTCTTGTTTCGGTAGTACCGCATTTCGTACATTTGAAAGTGGTAATCTCTGCTCTTCCGCAGTTACCGGTTTGGGTGACGGTTCCGGTATTCCAACTGTGGCCGGGGAACGGGACATCTTGGCCGTTCAGAACGTGACCGCAATTCTTGCACTTGTAATCGGCGTGACCGGCCTTGGTGCAAGTCGGCTGGACAGTCGTAACCCA
>JAFRYE010000023.1 GCA_017441265.1 Lachnospiraceae bacterium
ACTTTGGGCTAATCTCCATGCTTGACTACTACACCGCAAGGTGTGTCACTTGTTAAGTTGATTGAACCGCCGTGTACCGAACGGTACGCACGGTGGTGTGAGAGGTCGGGGGACTTTTCAAGTTCCCCTCCTACTCGATTGGAGGAGTGTATGGCAAAATCGGAAAATCAGAAAAAGAAACTCATTTTCCTGATGAAGATCCTGACGGAACGTACCTCAAAGGACAACGGGATCACGATGCCGGAGATCCTGGAGGCACTTGAGGAGTGCGGGATCACGGCGGAGCGAAAGAGCATTTACAACGATATCACGGCGATCAATGAATTCGGCGAGTATATCAAGGTGGAACGCTTCAAAAAGGACGGAAACGTTTACTATTACGCCGTCGGACAGATCTTGTCGCTGGCGGACATCAAGATGCTGGCGGACCTGATCGCGGCGTCGAAGTTCGTGACGGAGAAGCGCTCGCGGGAACTGATCGGCAAGCTGGAGCGGCTGGTCAGCGCGAAGGAAAAACGCCAGCTCAACCGAACCGTGTTTATCCGCAGACATGCGTCCTCGGGCGATGACGACGGTTACTCCAATGTCGATCCGATTCAGACCGCGCTGCGGGAGAACCGCCAGATTTCATTTACGTATCTGCAGTGGGACGAGACACTTACGCTGGTGCCGCGGCCCGACGGGAAGAAGACGCAGATCAGTCCTTGGTGGCTTGTATATAACAACGAGAATTACTATCTCGGAGCGTATGACGGAACGCAGGGGAAAATGAAAACCTACCGCGTCGACAAGATGCGTAACGTTCGTGTTCTAACGGCTGTGCGCGAGGGAGCGGAGGCCGCGAAGGCATCGGAACCCGCACAGTACGCGCAGGCGCGTTTTGAGATGTTTGACGGACGCAGAGAGCGTGTGAGAGTGCGCTGCCCGCGCACGATGATCGGAACTTTTGTGGACAAGATCGGCCGTGATGCAATCACGGTGTACGGCCGTTCGGAAGAGGTGGAACTCACCTTTGAGATCGTGCCGAACCGGTTTTTCCTCGGGTGGCTTTTGGCCGTCGGAAGCCGGGTACGGCTGTTGTCACCGCAGCATAGCGTTGACGAGTTTGAGACACTGGCGATGCAGGCGATTTTGAATCACGAGCGCAGAGAGATCACCACGCTGTTAACGGCAACCGACAAACTCTTGCCGGAGAGCGCGAAACTTGACGGACTCGGAGTCAGGGTCTTGTCGGTGTCGAATGCGGAAGGTCCGCAGACCATTGAGACGGCAATCGAGGATGTCCTGCGGGAGAACGGTCTGACTCCCTCGGAGTGTATGATCATGACCGAAGGGGAAGAGAATATACGGATCGCCGAAGGGATGGGCATTCGCGGGATCGACGTTTTGGTTCCGGAGTCGGCGTACATGAAAGCGAAGGCGTTTCTTGCGGCGCATCGCATCGAAAACCAAGAGACGTAAGCAAAGCGGCTGAGGCGACATTTTTCGACACAACCGTCGCAGTGATCTTCGAAAAATGAGGCTGCAGACTTCGGATATAGGATACCAGAGCAGCCGCGATCAAACGCCCGTAGCCGCGTCCGCGGAGACTCGGAAAAACATAATAATCAACGGCGGCGATCAACGGCTCGGAGTCCGATGCCGTCACTCCCGCGTACCCGACAGGCTCGCCGCGGAATGCAACCGAAAAACTGCCGGTTGTGTCGAAGGAGAGCATGCTGACCGAACGGCGGAGATAGAGGCGCCGGACGTCCTCATCGCCGTAGGAGGCTTCTTCGGGAGTCAGAAAAAACGGCTCCCGGCGGTATGCGTTGTATGCGGTGATAAAGTCGTTTTCCCGAAGTTCGGTGAAGGAAATATCGCCGTCGCGATAGATGACGCGGAATCCGCGCATGGCGTCGTAACGGTCGATACAGTATTCGAGGGTTATCCCGGTAAGGGAGGAGATGATCTCGGGACCGGGAAGGCGTTCGGAATGTTCAAAACCGATGACAGGAAGATCGGATGACAGACACCGACGGATCACGTACGGAAGGTCGGTGATGACGAGGCAGTCGGCAGGATACGGAAGACGGTCGTCCGAGGCGCGCCGAAGAATGCCGATCCCCGCGGATTCGGCGCTGCGTAAGAATTCCCCGGAGACGGATTCCGGACAGTCTGGGGAGAGTTGAAATACAATGTTTTGCATGGATGCCTCCGGCAGTCAGTAATCTCTGATCATGGTAGCATGGAACGAAAGGAATCGCAAATGGAAATTGAGAGAAAGTTTCTCCTGAAAAGTTTGCCCGCCGATCTGGAAACCTATCCGCACACGGAGCTGGAACAGGCGTATCTGGCGAGCGGCGGAACGACGGTGCGCGTGCGCCGCGACGGAGACCGGTATGTTTTGACCGTCAAGAAGAAATCAAAGGAATCGGAGTATCGGACGAAGGAGATCCTTGCGAGGATCGAGATCGAGGAGGAGATCGACCGCGACTTGTACGAGCGTCTTCTTAACCATGCGGAATCGAAGGTCATACGCAAGACCAGGTACCGCATTCCGTATCTGAAATACACGATCGAACTTGACATATTCCACGGGGAACTCGAAGGGCTTCAGCTTGCGGAGATCGAGTTTCCGAACATGGAGGAAGCAAAACTTAAGAAGCTTCCGGAATGGTTCGGAGAGGATGTCACGGAGGACAAACGATACCGCAATTCGCATCTTGCAAAACACGGCCTTTCATGAGACGGAAAAAATCGGCATAGTTACGAAATCCTTCAGGGAAACTTGTCACAGTTGTATATCGGCACGGGAAAATTCTCGGAAAACGACCATTTTTATACGGCGTTTTGTGGAGATTCCCGTGCCGCTTTTGGTATTTTAGACGAATACGGACTACAGGTTGTCGTATGCTCTTCCTGCGGAGTACTTGCACGCCGTATTTGCGCTTCGGTATAATTGAATCATCTTTCCCCGAAAACTACCAAGAGCGGCTGACACAGAGGAGCACGCTCGGAGAAGGAGGTATCCATGATTGTGAGTTTTTGGTTCAGCCATTACCGGGAGGAGACGGCGCAGATCCTTGCGCTGGTCAGCGGAATGTGTTGTCGGCTGTTCCCCTGCAGCATCGTCGCCGCGGAGAACTACCTGCATGCACGCAATCTCGGATTTCATCTGCTCGGGGAGCGCTACGATTCCGTGCGGCGCGCCCTGAATCCGAATTCCGAGAGCCTGTACCAGCCGGGAGAGACATATGCGCGGTATGTGGCTGAAGAGATGCAGAAAAACAGCCGGACCGGCTCGCTGATCGACGCGGACCCGAAGGGACTGTGGTTTCTGCCGATGGATCAAAGCCGTCAGGCGGATCCGTACCGCTATGCGATGAAGGCGGTGTTTGAGGATGTGGCATACGAGATGGAGGAACTGTTCGGAAACGTCTTTCTGAACCTGGAATCCAACGGGAACAGCACAACGATGACGATGCTCGACCGCTCGGACATCGTAGTCACGTGCCTGCCCGCGACGGAATCGGCATTTTCCGAATTCTATGAGAATTACCGATCTCTCGCTGGAAAATGTTTCTTGGTTTTCTACGGCACCCGCGACGCACCGGGCCGTGTGCTCGGGTCAATCAAACGTCTGTTGCCGAAGCATGCGCTGCGATGTTGCTATCTGCGGTATACCGACGCACTGATCCGATATCTGGATGTCGGAAAAGGAATCGACTATCTGGATCGCTTCGACGGCATCGTGGCCAATCCGGCGCCGGAGCAGGAGCGGGTCTCGGAGGAGACGGGGCGGTACGAGGGAATGCGAAATCTTGAGGAGAGTGAAGAGGATTCCTATCGGCGTTGGAAGAGAGAGTACGGCGAGAAGTTCGCGGAGGAGCTTCTTGCGATCACCAAAGAGAGACAAAAAGGGCTGGCGCCTCGGAAAGAGCGTCAGCGGGAAGAGAGAACCATACAGAGCATCCGGTACGTCAGCGAGTGGCTGATGAAATCCCAGTATCCGGATGCCGGCGGGGACTGCGACCTGATCGCGCAGCGAATGCTGCGGCGGCAGATTCTGCCGGGAATCGTACATGAGTGGGATATGATGAAGAAGGACGCCCTGTCGCAGGTGAAACTGCCTGCGGAAACAGAGTTCCGGGGAAAACCGTAAGCCTGAGTACAAGGTGAAGTTTCATAGGTTTTTGTTGCACCTTCCCGGCCGGCATGGTACAATAGATGCGTACCAAAACGGTATGAGGAAAGGAGAAAGACCATGGGTTTTTTTGATGATCTGAAGAAGTCAGTCACCAACATTTTCAACGGACCTGCCGACAATACTCCGAAGAACCAGACGAAGGATATCGTTTTTGCGGACATCCCGACATCGCTTGAGGCGTTGAAGGCAACGCAGTACGGAGATCTGAAGGATCCGTTTGCCGTAGCGGCATTGTGGGTGTGCGCTACCTGTATTTTCCCGACAGACGAAACGACGGCGGTCGAGATGATGAACTATTTGAAGGGACCGGATTCAATCACTCCGGCAGACGTAGCGTTCATCAAGGACCGCTTCCGTGACAATAAGGAATACAAGCCGCGTTCCTACTTTGTGGGAGCTACGCCGGACAACGATTACATGCCGTCTTCGCCGTATACCATCAAGGTTACGGAGAATCCGTACAGCCGCGACGGGGGTGAGGGCTATCTGACGCTTTGGCTGCAGTCGGGCGGCGCCGATTCGATGCGCAATATCACGCTTCGCAACAAGCCGTCGACGGGTCAGTGGTTTGTCTTCTCAGACAGCTACCGCGGACTTCTGGCGGACATCCGCATTTCGAAGTCGCAGGACGCCTGGGCGTAAGAAGTCATTTTCCGAGACAAAATAAAGGACTGCTTTTCCAAACGGAGGAGCAGTCCTTTTCGTTGTTCGGTTTCTAGCGGGTTTCGCCTAGGAAGAACAATGCAACCGTGCCGGGGCCGCTGTGTGAGCCGATGACCGTGTTGATGTAGTTATATACGATATTCGTGATGCCGAAGCGCTCGGTGATCAGATTGCCTACGAACTGTGCGTCCTCGAGGCAGTCGCAGTGGGAGATCAGGACGATCTCATTGCGGTCACGGTAGCTGCCCATGGTCTGTTCCATGTTGTCGACCAGCGTGATCAGCGACTTCTTGCGGCCGCGGACTTTGCTGAGCGGGATCAAATGACCTTCGTCGTCCACATGAAGCACGGGCTTGATATTGATGAGCGTTCCGAGAACGTAGGAAACTTTGCTGACACGGCCGCCGCGCATCAGATACTTCAGATCGTCGACGGTGAATTGGTGGCAGGCGTGAAGGCGATTCTGACGAACCCAATCGGCTACGTCATCGAGGGACGCGCCCTCCTCCTTCAGCTTGCATGCGTAGTATACGATCAATCCCTGACCCATGGAAGCGGCGAGAGAGTCGATCGCGATGATCCTGCGGTCGGGATAAGCCTCCTCAAGCTCGCTCACGGCAAGCAGTGTGTTGCTGAACGAACTGCTCAGACCGGATGAAAATCCGATGTGAAGAATGTCTTTGCCCTCGTCGAGAATCTTGCGGAAGGTCGTCGAAACGCCCTGCGGGTTGGAAGCGTTGGTCTTGTAGACAACGCCGTTGCGCATATTTGAGTAAAATGCTTTCAGATCCGTGGTAGGTCCGTCCTGGAAGGTGTCTTTGCCGTCCGAGTATTCCAACGGCTGGATGACTACACCGTGTTCCTTGATAAAGGAATAGGGAAGGTCGCAGGTGGAGTCTGTGGTAATAACAAAATTGCTCATCGTTTCCTCCGAAACACAATGATTTAGAAAATGAAAAACAGATAATGTAGAATTAAAAACTACATTGATATCATACCACACGGACCCGGTAAACGCAACAGCATTTTTTTCGCATTTTCTTAGGTTTTTGTTTTCATTTTGAAAAAAATGTGATATACTTTCACAAGTGTGTGCGTCTTTTGCGCGCATAAACCGTTAATAGCAAGGAAGGGTAACCATGAAGGACAAGACTAAAGGTATAATCATGCTGATCGTTACGGTCATCGTCGTGGCTGCGATCGGTCTTTGGATCGGACTCAGCGCGATGACGGATGACGTTCCCGGTGCGAAAGATATCAATCTGGGTTTGGATCTTCGGGGCGGCGTGAGTGTTACGTATCAGACCAAGGAAGAGAATCCGAGCTCTGATGATATGAGCGATCTCCAGACAAAACTGGATAAGCGTGCGACCGCATTGAGCACCGAAGCTCATGTGTATCTCGAGGGAAATCGCAGAATTAACGTCGACATTCCCGGACGGGATAATGCGGACGAGGTGTTCAAGACTCTCGGCGATGCGGGTTCCGTGTATTTTACGTATGCCTGTGACAAAGACGGAAACAGCTATTATGCGACGGATGAATCCGGCAAATACGTTCTGACCAAGACGATCGAAGAGATCACTGCGGACGGCAGACTTATCCTTGACGGTACCGATGTAGGTTCTGCGGAAGCATTGTCCGGAACGGATAATTCGACGGGTGCGGTTCAGTATATCGTTTCCCTGACGTTCAAGGAAGCCGGAACGAAGAAATTTGCGGACGCGACCACGGAGTGCTACGGATTCCGCGACACTGACAGTCTTCGTAATCAGATCATGATCGTTTACGATAATGAGATCAGCAGCGTTGCGAATGTAAAAGCTGTTCTCGACGACGGAAAAGCACAGATCGAAGGCCAGAGATCCTTCGAGGATGCGAAGAACCTTGCGACGATCATCCGCATCGGTGCTTTGCCGCTGGAGATTGAGCCTCTTCGCTCGAACGTTGTCGGCGCTACGCTCGGCAGCCGTGCTCTCAAGACCAGCCTGATCGCCGGCCTGATCGGCCTCTGCCTTGTTTGCTTATACATGATCGTTGTTTACAAACTTCCGGGACTTACCGCCAGCCTCAGCCTTGTCGTATATCTCGGAATCGTAATGAGCATGCTGTTGCTCTTCGATGTGACGCTCACCCTGCCCGGTATCGCCGGTATTATACTGTCCGTCGGTATGGCAGTCGACGCGAACGTCATCATATTCACGCGAATCAGTGAGGAGCTGGCAACCGGCAAGACGGTGCGTTCCGCCGTAAAACTCGGTTTCCACAAGGCTGCTTCGGCAATCCTTGACGGAAACATCACCACGTTGATCGCGGCGATCGTTTTGTTCGCGTTCGGCAGCGGTGTCATCAAAGGCTTCGCTACGACACTCGGCATCGGTATTGTGGTATCGATGTTCACGGCATTTATCGTTACATCCCTCATTATGAAGGCATTTTACTACGCAGGACTCGACAATCCGAAGATGTATAACGTCGCTAAGAAGCCGAAGACTCTGCGTATCGTTCAGAACTGGAAGAAGTACGTCTGCATCTCCGGTGCGATGATCGGTCTTTGCATTGTCATGCTGATTGTCAACAAGGTGAACACGGGCGATATCCTGAACTACGGTCTGGATTTCGTCGGCGGTACTTCGGTACAGGTAACGTTCCCGGACAATGTTCCTTCGAATGCCGAGATCGAGGATTTCGTTAAGAATACCATCGGCGAGAAGGCGACCGTCTCCGAGATCAGCGGCAGCAACGCCCTGTCTCTCAAGACGCTGAGTCTTTCCGAGGACACCCTTGATACGTTGAAGAAGGGATTGATGTCTACCTACGCAGTCAGCGAATCCGATATTGAGACGGAGACCATCAGCGGTACCGTTTCCGGTGAGATGAAGCGCGATGCCATTCTGGCTGTCGTGATCGCGACGGTCTGCATGTTGCTCTATATCTGGATCAGGTTCAAGAATATCGCTTTTGCATCAAGCTCCGTGCTCGCATTGGTTCACGACGTGTTGGTAGTCCTCGGCCTGTATGCGGTGATCCGTCTCACGGTAGACACCAGCTTCATCGCCTGCATGCTTACCATCGTCGGTTACAGTATCAACGCGACCATCGTTATCTTCGACCGTCTGCGTGAGAACCTCGGTCTGATGCGCAAGAAGGATGATCTTGCGGATGTTGTGAATCGAAGCATCAGCGAGACGTTCACGCGAAGCATCCATACCTCCGTAACGACGTTGATCACGGTTGTGATGCTGATCATTCTCGGCGTAGAGTCCGTGCGTATCTTCGCAATTCCGATGGCAGTCGGTATCGTTTGCGGCGGTTACTCCTCGGTTTGCATCGCCGGTACGCTGTGGTATTTCTTCCGCAAGAAGTTCGGCGGAGCGAAAAACGAGGCTTGATTAAGAATATAAGCGTTCGAACGATTTCGTTCGGAACATCACTGCCGGACGAGAAAAATTGTCCGGCAGTTTTTTACGGAAAATGAGAAACAGGATCGGAGCGGGTTGATGAAGCGATACGAGGAAAACTGGGTGACGGTCCGAAAACCGGGAAATGTGGCGGAGATCATGCATCGCTTCGGTATCAGCGATGTGTTTGCCAGACTTCTTTGGAACCGCGGATATTGTACCGAGCAGGACGTCGCAGGATTCCTGTATCCGGAGACTGAGCTTGCTTGGCCCCGCCTGTACGGAACGGACACATTCGTGCGGGTGATGCGTGAGGCAGTTGCGGAAGGCGGAAAGTTCCGCGTCGTCGGCGATTACGATGTGGACGGAGTGACCGCGACATACCTCATGGTGACGGCGCTTCGAATGCTCGGTGCGGATGCGGATTACCGGATACCGGACCGTGTGGCGGACGGCTACGGGATATCTTCGGAGATGATCCGTACGGCCCATGCGGACGGTGTGAGAACGATCGTCACGGTTGACAACGGGATTGCCGCCGTTGAGCAGTGCCGGATTGCGAAAAGCCTGGGGATCCGGATGATCGTGACCGACCACCATGAGCCTCAGGCAGAGTTGCCGGAGACGGATTGTACCGTGGACCCGAAGGCGGCGCCGGAAGGCAAACGGTATGAGAATCTGTGCGGAGCCGTCGTAGCGGCATTGCTTGCGGATGCATTGCTGGAAACGTACGGCATGAACGGCTATGCGAAGGCCTCGGTGGAGGTTCTGGCGCTGGCTACGGTATGTGATGTCATGCTTCTTACGGGAGTTGCCAGGGATATCGTTCGCAGGGGGCTTGCGAAGCCCGTATCGACCTGGAATGCCGGACTTCGCGCTTTAATTGCGGCGAACGGCATCGAGGGAAAGGTTCGCAATCATCATCTCGGGTTTATCCTCGGACCATGCATCAATGCGTTGGGGCGTCTAGAGACTGCCGACCCCGGAGTGGAACTTCTGCTCGGCTGCGACGAGGCAGCGCTTGCAGAGTGCGCAAGACGCATGGTTTCGGTCAACGACCAACGGAAAGAGCAGTCGGAGTTGATGACCGATGAGGCTGTCCGAATGGCGGACGCCATGATTGCCGCCGGCGGGGATGATCCGGTTTTGATCCTGTATCTGCCGCAGTGTCATGAGAGCCTTGCGGGAATAGTTGCCGGACGCGTGAGAGAGCGGTTTCAGCGCCCCGCGTTCGTGCTGACGGACACTGCGAAAGACGCGGAACTGGTGAAGGGTTCCGGTCGCAGTACGGAGAGCTTTTCCATGTTTGACGGCATGATGGAATGCCGCGACTTGTTTGATCATTTCGGCGGACATGCGGCTGCGGCCGGCGTCACGATGCCAAAAGCCGATATTGAGGCGTTTCGCAGAGCGATGGCAGATGCATTTGCCGCGCAGGAAGCGACGCTGAAGAAGAAAATCACCATTGACCTGGTGCTTCCGTTTCGTTGCCTGACGATTCCGCTGACCGAGGAGCTTTCGTTGTTGGAGCCCTTCGGAAACGGCAACCCGAAGCCGGTCTTTGCACAGAAGGACGTGACAATCCAGACGCTGCGCTACATCGGACGGGATTCCCGGTATCTGGCGATGGTTCTTCGCGACAGCGACGGCACACAGATGCGCGGCGTGTACTTCGGTGATGCCGCGGAGTTTACGGAAGAATATGCCGAGGCGTTCGGGAATGCATCCCTTGATGCAGCCTTATCCGGACGGGGCAATGAGCGTGCTGCATTTTTGTACTACCCCGAGCGGCACGAGTACAACGGCAACGTTTCGGTGCAGATTCAGGTGACGGGGTATCATTTTACGAAATAGTCGGAGGACGCGATGGGCAGATGTTTGATCTTCGGAGCGGGAGAGAGAATTCCTGCGGAACGGATTGTCACACCGGAACCGGGTGACTGTGTGATCGCTGCCGACGGCGGCTTTTCCTGGCTTGCTTCGCTGCGAGCCGAAGATTCGGGATATGTGCCGCGGATTTTTGTCGGGGATTTCGATTCCTCCGGAGAATCCGAGGTTTCGTTGCGTGCGGAATGCGAGGCAATGGGGACGCAGATCACGGCGCTGCCGGTTGAGAAGGATGATACCGATACCGGTGCGGCGGTGAAGATCGGCCGGGAGAATGGTTTTACGGAGTTTTATCTCTACGGCGGAACCGGCGGCCGCATCGATCATACCATGGCGAATATTCAGCTGCTGACCAATATTGCCAGAAACGGCGGAACCGGCTATCTTGTCGGACCGGCGTTCACGGTCACGGCGTTTCATGCATCCGGCGAGGAGGCTTCTTTGCGGATCCGGGGAGAACTCGGCAGGACATTCAGCGTATTTTCCGCAGGAGGAGTTGTTTCCGGCGTGACTATCGCGGGGGCAAAATACGAGATCACAGGAGCGGAACTTACGGACGATTTCGCCCTCGGGGTGAGCAATTCGTTCGCGGCGGAGGATACGGTGATCGCATGCAAAAAAGGAACCCTCCTTGTAATGGGAGAGTTCCTTCCGGATGACTGCGGTTGATCGCGCCGATCAGGCGTTGTCCGATTCGGTTTCGGGTTCCGATTCGGTTTCCGATACCGATACGGGCTCCGCGACGACAGCTTTTCCGGTGCCGCGACGGTTTACGGTAGCTTCGAAAGCAATTCTGCGGATCGCTTTGTTGACCGGCGGGATCATCAATACGATGATGGTGAGCGCCATCTCAACCAGAATGTAGCTGTAGTTATATATGATCGGATAGACTTTGGTTAAGCTCTTCGGGAAGTTTTCCGGCATATAATCCATCCAGTACAGATAACCGGCGATGGAGGCGAAGACTCCGCGGCAGAGGCAGGCGACGATATAACCGATCAACATACCGTGCTTTCTCTTGTAGAAGAATCCCGCAATGCCGAGAGCCGTGAACGCCAGAAAGTAATCGAAAAGCGTTTGAGGAATCGAGAGTACATAACTGCCGCCTGACTGGACAAATTGAAGTATACTGTAGGCGAATGCCGCGGTCAGACCGGTGACGGGACCGTAGAGGTAACCGACAAAGCATACAAAAAACATGCTGAAGAGTGTGACGGAACCGCCCCAAGGGTTTTTGTAAAGCTCGATGAACGAAGTGACAAAGGCGAGCGCAAGCGACACCGCTGAGACGGTAAGTCGGATCGTTCGAAGGTTTTTGTCCACACCGTGATCGAGAACTTTCATGATCGCAACCACGCCGGTAAGGACCAAAAGACCGCCGGAAATGTAGACAACGAGTGTGCTTTTCGGGAGTTCGAAGAGCTTAAACACCGAAGCGACCAGTGCGAGAGCAATCGAGATTGCGAAAACCGTAAAACGTGTTGCACGCTTTTCATGGTCTTTCTCTTTTCGGGTCATAAAAACAACGGCTGCGATGACGAGAAGGGCAACCACCGTGATGACAAGAATATTTCCTGCCTTCGTCAGAGAACGGTAGCCGTATTCGTCTTTTGGTGTGATGAATTGCACTAACAAAGAAACCATAAAAAAACCTCCTGGTGATTACTACCGGAGGGCTTTGACTCGCGCAGTCAATATGCGCAACTTGATGAAGTATCGCTTCCTTACGCCGGTATTATCCGGATCAAGTAGTGAGGGATCGAACCGATCGGTTCATCTCAGCAAAGCACCCCTAGCGTTTTTTACGACGCTACTATACGCGACGGGGACGGGTTTGTCAAGCCCGGGAGAAAAGATTGACGGGATTTTCCGAAAAAAATTCAAGGAGGGAACCATGATTCTTCGTAACGGACATGTCGTCGATCCGGCCAACGGAATCGACGGACAATTCGATGTTCGATTTGCTAACGGCGTCATCACGGAAGTGGCTCCGGAGATAGAGGCAGGTGGCGAGGAGGAACTTGACTGCCGCGGTGCCTATGTCATTCCGGGACTGGTGGATCTGCATGTGCATCTCAGAGATCCCGGCCAGACGGCCAAAGAGACGTTAGCCACGGGAACGGCTGCGGCGGCCGCCGGCGGGTACACCGCGGTAGCGCCGATGCCGAACACGTCACCGGCCACGGACTCCGCCGAAAAGATCGCCGAACTGCTTCGGCGCGCCAAGGAGGAGTGCAGAGTGAAACTTCTGCCGATCACGGCGGTCACACTGGGGCAGGAGGGAAAGGAAATCGCGGATCTCGCCGCAGCTAAGAGCGCGGGGGCGGTCGCGATGTCGGAGGACGGCAAATCCGTCATGGACATCTCCGTATACCGGGAAGCGCTTCGCAAAGCTGCGAACTTAGGCCTTCCGATGTTCGCTCACTGTGAGGACAAGAACCTGGTTGCCGGAGGCGTGCTCAACGAGGGCGTCGCATCAAAGAAACTGGGACTTCCCGGCATCACGAACGCGGTGGAGGACGTGATCACCGCGAGAGATTTGATCCTTGCGGGAGAGACCGGATGTCATGTGCATCTGTGCCATGTGTCGACCTCATTTTCCGCGCGGTTGTTAAAGATCGCGAAGGAGGCCGGCTATCCGGTGTCCGGGGAGGTCTGCCCGCATCATTTTGCAATGTGCGATGACGAGATCCCGTCGGACGATGCGAACTACAAGATGAATCCTCCGCTTCGAAGCCGCGCCGATATGGAAGCGCTTCGCGAGGCGATCCGAGAAGGCGTGTTCGACTGCATCTCGACCGATCACGCGCCTCACACCACGGAGGAAAAGAGCCGAGGTTTTGCGAAGGCACCGTTCGGGATCGTCGGCTCGGAGACGGCATTTGCGCTTTCGTACACGACGCTTGTCAAGGGCGGTTATATCGACATGACGACGCTAGTCCGGCTGATGAGCACGAACCCCTCAAAGATCGCCGGTCACACCGGCGGAACGCTCTCTGTAGGCGCACCTGCGGACATCGCGGTGGTCACCGGGGAGGAGACGAGGATCGACGCTTCGGACTTTAAGAGCAAGGGAACGAATACGCCGTTTGACGGTCGCAGAGTGTACGGAAAAGTGCTCGCCACGTACGTAGACGGGAGAAGGGTTTACTGAATCTGTTTATGTAAGGGAGATAGCAAAATGGAGCATGCTTTGGACAAGATTGCCAAAGCACTCGGAAATACAGAATATTTAGAAAATGAGGAAGTAAACAATGATCAGCAAATTGATTGACAGAATTCAGAAGACAAACGCACCGATCGTGGTCGGTCTCGATCCGATGCTTAACTACATTCCTGAGCAAATCACGAAGGCTGCCTACGAGCAGTACGGCGAGACCCTCGAGGGTGCTGCGGCAGCCGTATGGCAGTATAACAAGGCGATCATCGACGCCACGTACGACCTGATCCCGTGCGTAAAACCGCAGATCGCCATGTATGAGCAGTTCGGAATTCCCGGGCTTGTGGCTTTTAAGCAGACGGTGGATTACTGCCATCAGAAGGGACTTCTCGTGATCGGCGACGTCAAGCGTGGCGACATCGGATCCACGTCCGCGGCCTACGCGGTTGCGCACCTTGGTAAAACGACGGTAGGCAGCAGATCCTATTTGGCTTTCGACGAGGATTTTGCCACGGTCAATCCCTATCTCGGATCGGACGGAGTGAAGCCGTTCCTTGAGGTTTGCAACAGCGATGACAGGGGAATCTTCCTTTTGGTTAAGACCTCGAACCCCTCGAGCGGCGAGTTCCAGGATCGCCTGATCGACGGCAGACCGCTGTATGAGTGGGTCGGCGAGAAGGTAGCGGAGTGGGGCGAAGCCAGCATGGACGGCGCGTACAGCAACGTCGGCTGCGTGGTCGGAGCAACCTACCCCGAGATGGGCAAGATCCTTCGCAAGATCATGCCGAAAGCGTACATCCTTGTGCCCGGTTACGGCGCTCAGGGCGGCACGGCGGAAGGTTTGAAGCCGTACTTCAATGCCGACGGTCTCGGTGCGATCGTTAACTCGTCCAGAGGCATTATTGCAGCGTACAAACAGGCGAAATATGCGGAGCGGTTCTCACCGGAGAATTTTGCGGACGCATCGCGCCAGGCGGTCATCGACATGCGCGAGGACATCAACGGCGCGGTGTTCGGCTGAAACCGCAGGGATTTCTTCGGAAAATGTTGACATTTTCCGAGTGCGGTGCTACATTATGTGCTATATTTTCCGAAACAAAAAGAAGTACTATATACAGCCGCGGCGGAATTGTCGCGGCGGAAGGAGCCAGACATGAAGAATTACGAGCCCGGAAAAATCGAACCGAAATGGCAAAAGTATTGGGAGGAGCATGACACGTTCCATACGGATGTGTGGGATTTTTCGAAGCCGAAGTATTACGTCCTCGACATGTTCCCGTATCCGTCGGGTGTCGGTCTTCATGCAGGCCATCCGGAGGGCTATACGGCGACCGATATCATGTCGCGCATGAAGCGCATGCAGGGCTACAACGTGCTGCATCCCATGGGATACGATTCCTTCGGTCTGCCGGCGGAGCAGTACGCCGTCACGACGGGACATCATCCGAACGGATTCACCCAGGAGAACATCAAAAACTTCGGAAAGCAGCTGCGTGAGCTGGGCTTTGACTACGACTGGTCGAAGATGGTAGCGACATCCGATCCGAAGTTCTACAAATGGACGCAGTGGATCTTCAAGCAGCTGTATCTGGCGGGATACGCAAAATACATTGATATGCCGGTCAACTGGTGCGAGGAGCTCGGCACGGTGCTTTCCAACGACGAGGTCATCGACGGTAAGAGTGAGCGCGGCGGTTTCCCGGTTGTCCGCAAGAATATGAAGCAGTGGGTCATCGACCAGCCGGCATTTGCCGAGCAGCTTCTGGAGGGTCTGGAGACTCTTGATTGGCCGGAGTCCACGAAACTGATGCAGCAGAACTGGATCGGTCGTTCCACCGGTGTCGAGGTGAAGTTCGACATCGTGGGCGGTGGGGACTTCTCCATCTTTACGACGTGTATCGAGACCATTTACGGTATCACTTTCATGGTTCTCGCTCCGGACGGAGATATCGTAAAGACGCTGCTTGACCGCGTTCAAAACCGTGAGGAAGTGGAAGCGTACATCGCGGAGACTCTCAAGAAAAATGATATGGACCGCACCGAGCTCAACAAGACGAAGTCCGGTTGCGAACTGAAGGGCGTGACGTGCATCAATCCCGTTAACGGCAGGGAAGTCCGCATGTTCATCGGCGACTTCGTACTTGCTAGCTACGGTACCGGTGCTGTCATGGCGGTTCCGTCCCATGACCAGCGTGACTTTGAGTATGCGATCGCGCACAATATCGATATGATCCAGGTTATCGACGGCACGGAGAAACTCGGCCATGTAGATGTGAGCGAGCATGCCTTTGAGAAGGGCGACTATCTCGGGAAGGGCTACATCCTCGTAAATTCCGAGGAGTTTACCGGCCTTACCGTGGAGGAAGCCAAGGAAACCATCACAGCGAAATTGGAGAAGATGGGCGTTGCAAAGCGCACCGTCAACTATCATTTCCGCGAGTGGATCTTCGCGCGCCAGAGATATTGGGGCGAGCCTGTTCCGGTGGTTCACACCGAGGACGGAAAGATTCATGTGCTCGATGACGACGAACTGCCGCTCATTTTGCCCGAACTCGACGATTACAAGGGCAAGAACGGTCAGGCGCCTCTCGAGAATGCCACCGAGTGGAAGCAGTACGATCGCAACGGTATTAAGGGCAAGAGAGAGACATCTACCATGCCCGGTTCCGCAGGTTCGAGTTGGTACTTCCTTCGCTATATCGATCCCGACAATGACAAGCAGCTCGCGGATCCCGAACTTCTGAAGCACTGGATGCCGGTTGACCTTTATATCGGCGGTCCGGAGCATGCGGTAGGACATCTGATGTACAGCCGCATCTGGAACCGGTTCCTCTATGACAAGGGCATCGCTCCGACGAAAGAGCCGTTCAAGAAACTGGTTCACCAGGGCATGATCCTCGGCGCAAACGGCATCAAGATGGGCAAGAGATTCCCCGAGTATGTTGTCAACCCCAGCGATATCGTTCGTGACTACGGCGCGGACACGCTTCGCCTGTATCTGATGTTCATGGGGCCGCTTGAGGTCAGCAAGCCGTGGAGCAACTCCGGCGTTGAGGGCGCTCGCAAGTTCCTGAACCGCGTGTGGAACTTCTTTACCGAAAGCAACAATCTCACGGAAGAGGACATTCCTTCTCTGGAGAAAGTTTATCATCAGACCGTCAAGAAGGTGACGGGCGACTTTGAGAAGCTTGCGTTCAATACGGCGATCAGCCAGATGATGATCTTTGTCAACGCATGCTACAAGGAGGGCCGTTGCCCGAAGGCATATGCGGAAGGTTTTATCAAGATGCTTGCCTGCATTTGCCCGCACATCGGCGAGGAGATCTGGAGCGAGTTCGGACACGATGAGACGATCGCGTATGCGGCATGGCCGGCCTTCGATGAAGCAAAGACGAAGGAAGATACCGTGGAGATCGCCGTGCAGGTGAACGGCAAAGTCCGCGGTAAGGTCAATGTCACCATGGAGGACGATGAAGACAGTGTTCTTGCGAAGGTTATGGAGTCCGACGCGGCGAAGTTCCTTACGGGAACGATCGTGAAGAAGATCTACGTCAAAGGCAAGATCTTCACGATTGTCGTAAAACCCTGAGAGATCAGAATTCACAAACGAATAATTAGAGACAAAGAAAGACGGATCGCCCGGTTTCGGACGGTCCGTCTGTTGTTACGATGGTTTGCTGTCATGCCAGAGGCGTGTACGTGTAGCGCTCCTCCGAAAAATGCATCAGCGCATCCTCAAAAAAGCGGTTTGCCAGGTAATTCGCCATGGGAAGATTCTGGTCCAAGTAGTTTCCGCACTGCTCGGGAGCAGCCCCGGGAATGTCGCCGCGATATTCTGCGATAAAGGAAAAACACTCGCGCATGAGCGGAAGAATGTCCAAAGAGGTGTAATCGCCGGCAAGCAGAAGATAAAAGCCCGTGCGGCAGCCCATGGGGCCGAAATAGAGCACTTTGTCCGCCCATTTTTCGTGGTTGCGGAGGAACGTAGCTCCGAGATGCTCGATCGTGTGGATCTCTGCGGTGTTCATGACCGGTTCGCGGTTCGGAGCCGTCATGCGGATGTCGAAGGTCGTGACAACCGTGTCGCCTGCGGTGTCTTTGCGAGACACATAGACGCCGGGCAGCAGCTTGTTGTGATCAACGGTAAAACTTGCGATAGTCTTCATGGTTTCTCCTTTGATTTCGGCGGTTTACGAAATTATCGGTATTATACATCATCAGCGGCAAAACTGCAACGAATCCGAATGCATTTTTTGGTTCCCGGTGTACATTTTTCGGGGCGGATGATATAATGGAACGAGACCGCGAAGGCATGCGGCCGGGAAGGCAGGGCGATTATGACAGACGCGAAAAAACCTTTGAAGATCGTGGTGATGGAGCGAAACACACTGGGGACTGACGTCTCCGTGGAAATGTTCTCGGAGTTCGGGGAGGTTGTGACCTATCCGCTTTCGGATCCCGCGGAAAATGCCGCCCGGATCAAGGATGCCGACATCGTCGTTGTCAACAAGATCCCGATGAACGAGGAACTGCTGCGGGACGCTTCGAAACTGAAGCTCATCTGCCTCACGGCGACGGGAACGAACAATGTGGATTTCGCGTATACGAACGCGCGCGGGATCACGGTCTGCAACATTAAGGGCTATTCGACGGACAGCGTTGTGCAGCACACGTTTGCCCTGCTTTTTTATGTTTACGAGAAACTTGCGTACTATGATTCCTTCGTGAAGAGCGGGGAGTATGCGGCCAATGACGTCTTCAGTCATTTTACGGTGCCGTTCCATGAGCTTAGCGGTAAAACATGGGGGATCATCGGGCTCGGAGCCATCGGAACAAAAGTCGGTGAGATCGCAGAGGCGTTCGGCTGTAAAGTGATCTATTACAGCACCTCGGGCAATCATCACACGGACCGGTTCCCGGAGCGAAGTCTTTTTGAGCTGCTTTCGGAATCCGATATCGTCTCCGTCCATTGTCCGCTCACGCCGGCGACTCGAAATCTCATCGGTGCAGAGCAACTTCGTGCGATGAAGAGCGACGCGATCTTGTTAAATCTCGGCCGGGGGCCGATCATCGATGAGAGCGCGCTGGCCGAGGCACTTGCGAACGAGGAAATCGGAGGCGCGGGACTGGATGTGCTTGTGAAAGAACCGATGGATCCGAATTGTCCGCTGGCGGTGATCTCGGATTCGAAGCGATTGATCATTACACCGCATATCGCTTGGGCAACCGTGGAAGCCAGGACGCGATGCGCGGAGGAAACAGCGGCCAATATCCGGGCATTTTTGGAGGGTAAGCCGCGGAATGTGGTTACACAGTAACCGGGAACGTAATACGATAACGAGGAAAATGACATGGCAAAATACTGTATGTGCTGCAATTATGAGTTCGCTGAGGATTATCTTCCGAAATTCTGCCCGAGTTGCGGATCGAAACTCGAGGGGAGAATATCCGATGAGCCGACAGTGACGGATGGCTCTTCGAACACAGCGCCCGTTGAGACTATGACGAACGTAACGAACAATATTGTGGCGGAAGGCAATCTGAGTATCTTCGGAATGATGGGAAATCCGCAACCCGAGGAATGGAACTTCGAGTATTCCACCAGCGGAATGATGTTTCGTTCCGGCGTTACGTACCGGGCATGGAAAAAAGACGGAAAGGCGTATGCGCAGGTCAGACTTTCCGGTATCGATATGAAGGATGCACCGATCTTCGAGGTCGAAGAGGAGTTTCTTACGCAGCTTGAGACGAGCCTGAATCTTGCAAACGCGGATGCCTGGAACGGCTTCCACGGGCATGCGCAGGGGGTGTACGACGGCGACAGCTTCAGCTTTCATTTTTTCGACGGCAACAACCGGAGGATCAACGCCGGCGGCTACATGGCGTGGCCGGACAATTTCGGCGTTGCATCGGGAATGTGGTATACGATGTTTTACGGACTGTACGACAGTCATTTTCCGAATTATCCGAAACGGTTGCACGATCATATCACGAACGAACTGATCAAGCAATACGGTTACAGCAGTCCGTCGAATTGTTATGTCCCGTTTTTGAGCCTCGGCGGCTCGGGCTTTCAACACGGCTCGACGGCGATGAAGCCAGGCGTTCTTACTTACATGACCGCCGATTTCTCAAACGAGGCGCCTGAAGGCGCGAACACGCAGTCTGCGTACGCGGAAAGCCTTGTGGTGCGCGTGACGGAAACACCGCGGGAGAAACTTGCGGGCAATGATACGGGCATCGTTCTGGAACTGTATCGTTCCGATTCGGAGGGCATTCGGAAAATGGCCGAATCAGTCGCCTTGGACAATCTGGTGGAAGGTGAATACGGCGAAACCGGTATCCTTGTCAATACTGTCGGAGGGCGGAGAACAGTCGTTGTGTACCGCAATAGTCGTTTCTACTTTTATCCGATCTACAAGCGCAGTTATGTCGCAGGCTATCACATCGAAGACGGAGAGTGGAAGTCGTTGGGATCTTCTGTGATGACGACCCCGAGTGGGGAAGCGTCCGCTCCGGAGACGGAAATCGAGGAGTTTTGCGGCGTCTTGGAAAAACTCGGAATGGACCGGCCGATTGCCGATATCCGCGAGAAACGCAAAGACATCGGTTATTTCGGGCCGAATTCGAAAGATGTCGTTCGGTTCCATTGGAACAGTAATCTGGATTCTGATTTTTCGATGCAATGCAGCGCCACAGAGGCCGGAAAAGCCGTAAAGGGCTATCAGATTACGGTAAATGTCAACCCAGTATTTATAATCCGATAAAGTAAAAAGTATTTACGTTTACGTAAAAGGCCTTGACAATACGGAGCTGTTTAGATATAATCTTCCAAACAGCTTTTGTTGTTTAAGTAATGCTTTACGGGGGTGCATATGTTTAAAAATCGTCGTCGTTTGTTGGTCATCGTTTCGATTTTGCTTCTGACCGCTGTCACGGGAATGATCCTGTTGCTTACGGTTTTCAAAGATTCCGAAAAGCCATCAAAAAAAGCAGAAAAAACGCACAAACTGCGCAGTTTTGAGTGCAAAACTTACGCTGTTGAAGGAGAAGAGCGAGAACTGATCAAGGAGAGCAAGCAGGAAGTAAATGAGAACGGAATTGTGGTTTTCAAAAGCTGGAAATCGTATGATCATGACGAATACGCCTGGATTTCTGAAGGGTCCGAGGAATATGATAACCTTGGTCGATTGACCATGGGTACATTTTACGAGATGGATAGTGAAGGTAAAACAACATATGCCAGGAAGATTGTGTATGAATATGAAGGGGATTCGAAAGAACTCAGTGTGCGCAAAACCTACTTGACAGAGAACGGTGAAGATGTATTGATAAGGAAAAGTACATATGAGTATTATACATCCGGTCAGCTTGCTTCATTGAAAGATGAGAAATACGATAGCGATACCAGCTGCTTGCTTATAAAATACAATACAGAAGGAGTTAAAACCTTTTTGGATCATTATGAGGGCGGTGTTCTGATTGAAACATTTCGAACAGAGTGTGACAGTAACGGAAGGATCCTCGTTAGCGAAACACATATAAATGGAGAATTAGATGAACACAAAGAATACCGATATGATGACAGAGGCGTAGAGATTGAGAGAAAAATTCTCAAGGACGGTCAGTTGCTCGATGAATTGAGTTATGATCCGAAGACGATGCAAGTTTACGAGCATAAGTTTCTGGACGACGAGATCACCGGTGTTTATACTTACGACGAAAAGGGGAGAATTGTAGAGTCGATTATTGACTATAATGAACGTCAGGAAGAAGTAGGTGCTTCTTCGCCCATACATCGCTATGAACACTGCAAATACCAATATAACCCAGACGGAACATATGAGTGTCGTACTTTTGATGAGAATAGCGAGTTAACAAACATTGACACTTTTTACAGCGATGGTAAGAAAATGCGGAAAGAGCACTTCTTTGAAGACATTTTCGGTGAAAACAACATCTTTATCTATGAGTACGATACCGACGGAGATATGGTGCTTATGGAAGGTCTCGACAAAAACGGCGTTGCCTGGACAAGAGAAATTGTCGAAAAAGGTGTTTCGGTTCCGGAATACCCAGGTGAAAAAGTATGGATTGAAAAATCCTATTCAACATATGAAACCGGACAGTTGGCATTAGATTCGGAAACGATCAAACGAAAGATGTTCCTAGACGGGGAAGAGCATTATGTAGTTGTGTATGCATACTCGATTGAAGATGGAGAGAAAGAGATTGAGACAGAATTGAAGGAAATCAAGGACGGAAAGACAATTGAGTTCCACGAGTATTATTGTGACTGGGACGAGGACTATGAACTGTATGAACGCGTTAAGATCTATGACGAGTACGGAAATCTACTTGAAGAGTATAAGATAAGCACGGTGACCGGAGAGTGTAAAGAAAGAGAAGTCAGCGAGTATACTTACTATTGATCATTCAGGAAAGAATAACGGGGGTTTGAATTATGAGATCAGGCATCGGAAGAAAGCGTTGTTTTGTCATTTTGATCGTTGTGCTTTGCCTGTTCGGCCTTGCCGGCTGTGACGACGAAACGAAGCCTGCTAAAAGAAAGTCAAGTGGAAGTATTATCTTTTGCTTGATTTTTTTTGCTTCTCTGAGAAATAATTGTTTTGAAATGCAATTTTACCGTTTTATTTGTTGTCTTTATAGGTGAAGCTTCAAAAACAGTTGTAAT
>JAFRYE010000024.1 GCA_017441265.1 Lachnospiraceae bacterium
GTATCCGGTAGGTACAAACCAGAGATTGGCCGCCTGCCGGCGGCAGGCTTCTTGCTCTCGCGCACCTACCGGGTATGCGTTTTCCTGTATCCGGTAGGTACAAACCTGGAAAAGGCCGCCTGACAGCGGCAGGCTTCTTGCTCTCGCGTACCTACCGGATACGCGTTTTCCTGTATCCGGTAGGTACAAGGCCGGGAAACAGCTGCCTGCCGGCGCCCGGCACCTCCTCCAAGAAGCCTCCCAACGGAAAAAGGCCCCATTCAACAAGCCTTCCAACGGAAAAAGGCCCCCTTTCGGGAGCCGTTTTCCGTTGAGAGTCCGAAACTCTCAAATTCGGTATTCTATAATAACACTTATCTCGTAAATTGGGAAAGGAACAGCCAGGCATTCTCGTTGGTGTGGCGACGGCACTCATGAATCTGGTTGTCGATGCTCGCCAGAGCCGTGCGGCAGACACCGTCCTCGCTGTTATAGTAGCGAATAGTCAGAATGCTTCCGCGGGACTCATCCGGGACTCTCTCGACGCGGTCGCCGGCAAGCCCGTAGATCGGATCCTCCCACTTGTCCTTATCGGCATACGAAATATCGAATTTCTTCACAAGCTTGTTGACCTGCGCAAGGTACTGGATGCGGTCGAGGCCTGTTTCCGCCTGGAACGGAAGCTCCGGAAGGTGCGACTTCTCACCGCCCGAGTAAAACACCGGAACAGCCACGTCCTTGTTCATGCGAGGATCGTCGATGGACATGCCGAACGGATTGTTGCGAACCGGGAACAGGGCGCTTGCGGGTGCGAGTCCTGCGAAGAGCTGCGGATACTCCTGGAACATATCCCAGGTCTTGCCGCTGCCCATGGAGAAGCCGCTGGCATACACGCGATGCTCGTCAATGTTGTATTTCGTCTTAAGGTTCTCCAGCAGCTGAACAACCTCGGTTGCCGTCACATCCTGATGATTCTCAAGGGAGACAAACAGGAAACCGTACTTGTGAGCAACTTCCCACCATCCGGCAACGAACGTCAGATACATGGACGTATCCCCGCCGCCGTGGAAACCGATCACCAGCGGAGCCGGTCCGTTGTCGAACGTGTCATTGTTATAGTACGCAAAATAACCGACCTTGTGCTCCGGCGCGTCCTTGTAGCGGCCGCGGTTGTCCGGAGACGTCTTTACAAGGGCATAGCCCACATCTTCCTTCATGCCGAGATCGTCAAAGTTCGGCTCGAATTCCATCTTGCCGCACCACATCTTGAATTTTCGCACGAAGCTTGTAAAGTCCGCTTTGTAATCGGCGCTTGCCTTAACCAGAAGATTCTCGCATTCGCCGAACGCCGCGTTGATCTCCGCGGAGTTGCCGACGCTGAGGATCGCGATATCCTTGCGGTCCACCTTCGGGATTACCGAAATGCCCTGCATCGAGCACATAGCAGGGGTGATCTCGCCGGGGCCCCAGAGGTACTCGCCCTGGAGCGTCTTAAGAAGGTGCGTCGCGACATAGTCCGCCGATGCGCCGTAGCTGTAAATGTCCGCGCGGAAAATGGCGCCGCGCACATAATATCCCTGGAATTCCTTCGTGAAGAAGTTCTGAATCTCCACGATGCCGTCCTTATAGAACGGATTCATCTTAACTTCCGCGATCAGCGATGCATACAACTCTTCCGTCGCCGAAGCCCAACCGCCCTCGCAGGTCGGATAGACAAACAGAACGCTCGAATCCACCGCGGACGCGATATCCGCAAGGCCGCTCTCCTTGGCAAATTCGATCGCTTCCTCCATGCTGCGCTTCGTCTCTTCAAAAACCAGCAACAGCGGAGCGCGGAACGTGTAATTGTTCACCTCACCGTCGATTATTGTCGCGGGCACGTAAACCTTGAGATCAAACTGCTCATACGTGTGTCCCCAACTCTTTCCCCCATCCGGATACGTTGAAACCAACGGTCTCTCCATCATAGCCATTACTACATCCTCCTTCATTTACGGCTCGGCGTTTCCCGGTGCCGCTTTCCCAAATATTGATAGATTAATGCGTATTCGTAAAATGAAAATACACATTATATGAAGTGTACCACGAGGTGCAATTCTATACAATGTGTATTATTCTCCATATTCGTAACTCACGGCAAAAATACGGTTTTCTGTGCATGCGCTGGATCAGTCAAACAGGGAGATATCACGTCGGATCAATGACACAAACCGCTCTGCGATCTCCGTCTTCTCATCCCAGAACGCCTTTCCCTCCGGCGTCACCATCGGACACTCCTTCTGCATCGGCACCGTGTATCGGCAGTAATGATTGTAGCAGTCGTAGAACGTCGCATTTTCCTTGCGGCCGCGCACGATCAGCGTGTCCATCACAAGCCCCAGCGCACCCATATCGTCGAGGCAATCGGCCTCCATCAGCATCAGCAGCGTGCGGTCGATGTTCGGGTCAGCCATACGGAATTTGTCGGAGTGTTCGCCGACCAGAGCACAAATGTACTCCGTGCGCCTTTCCTCAAAACCGCGGGACCGAAGATAGTCGCGGGTGATCGGGACGCCCGCTTTCGCGTGTCCCATCGGCGAATCCACGCCTCGTCCCACATCGTGGAAAACGGTCGCGATCATCAGGTCCGCATATCGGATCCCGGTCTTGTCCGGCGTCGCCTCATAGAGGCGCTTCGCCCAGCCGAGAACACGTTTCGTATGCTCGAACCGACTGTACCCGAATTCCAATTTGTTTGCACCGCGGCCTCCCTCGGTCTGGTGATCTTCGAGGACGCTTCGCACAAACGCAAGCATTCCGGCATAGTCCTCATCTCCCAAAGCGGCGATCGCCGCGGCCTCGTCGCGGGCGAAGTCTCTCGCCCGAACGGCTTCGTCAGCAAGGTCGAAAACCCTCATCTCGCGCTCGATCAGCGCAGGGTCTCCGCCGCTGCGCAAACTGCCGCGATTCGCCCTTGAAAGAGCATACAGATTGTCGACCCACATCGGCACAAAACCTTCCTCGATCTCGTAGTCCTCCTGCGTGATCTGCACACGGCTGCCACCGATTTCCGCATAGTAATAATAATTCTCCTGCTCGAAGATCGCGTCCGAATCATGCGCATCGCGGTTTCGGCGAAGGACGCTTCCGAACTCCTCAATCGTCCCGGGGATCACCTCGTAACCGCTCTCCTCCCGCACTTCGCGAACGAGCGCCTCCTGAGGGGTCTCTCCGGCCTCAATTCCTCCGCCCGGAAACTTGTAATACCGGTATTTTTGCGAATACATCACCAAAAATCTGCCGTCTTTTTCAATGATCGCGCGCGCCGACGGGCGGCGATGGACACGTCCTTCGGGATTATAATCCTTCGTGTCGATCGTAAACAATTCCTTCATCGAAAACATCCTCCTCGCTCAATGATCCTCCGGTTATTTTCCGGTTCAAAGGCTGTCTGCATCAAATCTCCCATATTCTTCCCCGTCGAGTGTTTTCCAGATGAACTGCATTCCGTCCAGCAACATATATCCGCGCGGGCTATCGGCCTTCGGAAGGGAGATCGATCCCGGATTCATATACACATATTCCCCGAATCTCTCACACGCGGAGACGTGAGTATGCCCGCAAAGCAGAATGTCGCCCGGTTTCATCGGCGGCAGCTTTTCCCAGTTATACACATGTCCGTGGGTCGCATAGACCATCCGGTCTCCCACCGGAACAAGCGCATAATCCGCGAGAATCGGAAAATCCAGCACCAGCTGGTCAACTTCCGCATCACAATTACCGCGCACGGAATAGATCTGCTCTTTCTTCTCATTCAGCATCGCGATCACCTGCTTCGGATCATACTCCTCAGGCAGATCATTGCGCGGTCCGTGGTACAGGATATCCCCGAGAAGAAACAGCCGGCCCGCTTTTTCGTTTTCGTAAGCCTCCAACAGCATCCTGCAATATTTTGCAGAACCGTGAATGTCCGAAGCAATCATCATTTTCATACTTGTGCCTCCCACATCATCGTTTTGATTTGGTATATCAAGCTTCTCTCGGATAAGGCACAAACCCGACAATCCGAAATATATCAAATCAACGTTTGTTCCAATGGTATACGGATGATATATTTCAGATTCTTGAAATCCCCAATGATCTGACCGCCGTTTTTCAGCATGATTTTTACGGTAGGCTCATTGCTTTTCATCGGAAACAGCTTGATTTCTTTATAACCAATCTCTTTGCACTTTTTCAATAATTCTTTGAACAAAGCACTTCCGTATCCTTTCCCTCTGTATTCTTTTGCGATACCGTACCCCAGATTTCCTGCACCGACAACCGTTTCCAGATACTCGGATGACGAATGTCTGACTCTGCCGTAACCGACAGGAACATCGTCGACATATAGAACATAAGTAGTATACGGAATCCAGCCTTCCGGCAGATCTTTGCCTATGGAATTGTTGTCCGTTATTCGCAGCCACTCTTTATACTCGTCATAAGACAGGTTGTATGCCGGGTTCGTAAAACCGTTTTCCACAGCAGAAATTCCCTGGAGCATATCATATTCCGGTTTTCCCATAGCCACCGATAATTGTTTTAACACTATCTTTTGCATAATCGCCTGTCCTTTCCTGTTATTTGTATATATGCTGCATTTCTATCATCTGCCTTTTCTGATTTTGCTCAGAATCTCTTCGAAGCTTGCTTCTCGATCAAATGACGTATCATAAATATCAAAGCCGAAACGTTCCAACTGCTCATACATCGAACTGCTATATAATACAGCCTCTTCGGATACATTCATAAGCTCTTTGTCTGTCAAATGAAACGTCCAATCCTTGTCTGTATCGAATTTGCGGAAATCTCTGAAGAAATCCTCCGCTGCTTTTACATCGAATATCCCGAATTGATATCAAAAGGTGCTATCAGCAGCCTTTGCAGCTCTTTGTTGTATTTTTCGAAAAATGATTTTATGGCTCTGCCGTAGTTTTCTTTCGTGTCAAACTCCCACCAGAAATAATACTTTACGCATTTTACGATTTTCGTTAATTCCCGCGGCGGCTCCCCGAGTTCGACTCCGTCGATGGTATAAAACCGCTTGAAATACTTAATCGAGACGCAACCGTCGCACTTCATCTGATCCGCCGATATCTGCGCTATCATGGCTTCAAACTGCTCGAGTTTGTCGGGTTTTACCTGAAAGAGTTTCAACTCAACAAATGTCTTTTCCATAAGCTATCCTCTTACACTGTTTTTGTCCGTTCTTCCTATAAACCAAACTCGGGCAGTCCGAAACAGGAACCGCCCGATACCAATGGAAACCATCCGATCAAAGAAGTCAGCCTTTTTTCACCGGTTTCCCCTTTCGTTTGCTTAGCCGGATTCCCTTCAGATTCTGCTTGTAGTTAAAGATGTACCGAATAATAAGCAGACCCTGGGCAGGAAGGCCGATGAAAAAGATGTACCAGGGATGGGAATCGATCAGGTGCAGGTAGATGCACGCAGTGAAGGACCACACAAATATCGAGGAGTAGATGAACAGCAAAATATTCATGGGCTCCTTGCGGTTAAAAAACCAAAGCACAAGCATGCACGCCGGCACACTCCACACAAACAGCTGCCATACATTGGCCTGGCGGGATAATTTCAAGTAAATATACAACGCTGTCAGTATGAACCAGATTTCACAGCACAGGAAAATCTGCGACAGAACTTTCTGACCGATGCCGGAAGTTCGATTCTCCTCGGCGCCATCCTCCCCATGCGCTTCCGTAATTTGAGAAACCGGCACATCAAAGACCTCGCTGAGCGCGTAGATCGTTTCAAGGTCCGGAACGACCTCTCCTGCCTCCCAACGCGAGATTGCTTTGTCGGAATAATTGATCCGTCTGGCAAGTTCCGCCTGTGTCAGATTGTTTTCTTTCCGCAGTTTTAACAGATTTTGTGAAACAATAGCTTTAACATTTTCCATACCGCTATCATAGCAGTCCTCCCCTCGGAAATCAAGTGTTTATCGCATATTCCCGCTGTGGTGGAGTCCTCTCTCGCTGTGGTTCGGAGCCGTTTTTCAACCTGAGAGTCCTCTCTTCATCATTATCTTTACATAATGATGCGGTTTACGGAAAATGGTACTGACAAATCTCAAGGGGGAGAACGCTATGAAGAAACCCATTCCGATTTTTTTTGCCTGCAACGACCAATACGTTCCGTATCTGGATGTTGCGATCATCTCTCTGATATCTCACGCTTCACCGGATCGCGAGTATCGGATTGTCGTGTTGAAGACCGACATAACCGCGCAGAATCAGGAAGTCATCTTAAAACATGCGACCTCCAATGTATCCATCGAATTTTACGATGTGCAGAAAATGTTGGATCCGGTAAAAGACAAACTACCCGAAGTGTTTTATTACAGCCTCGCCGCGTACTACCGCTTCTTCATCGAAACCGCTTTTCCGCAGTACGACAAGGCAATCTATCTCGACTGTGACGTCGTTTTACTGAATGACATCGCCAAGCTGTATGATACGGATGTCAGCGGCTGTCTCGTCGGCGCCGTATACGAACAAAACACGGACCGCAGCCCGGAGTTCACGAACTATGTCGAAGAGATCATCGGAATCCCTCACAACACCTATTTCAACTCCGGCGTAATGGTGATGAATCTCGCGGAGTTCCGGAAGGATAACGTCCAGGAAAAATTTCTCTGGATGCTCAGCGAATACCATTTCGACTCGCTGGCTCCCGATCAGGAATATCTCAATGTTATCTGCCACGGAAAGGTCAAATATCTGCCGACCGGATGGAACAAGCACAGTTTCCCCGAGCCGCCGGAGGGCGAGCTCAATCTGTGTCATTTTGCTCTGTCCAACAAGCCCTGGCACTATGCGGACACCATCAACGGCGAGTACTTCTGGGAGTACGCCAAGGACAGCGAATTCTACCCTCTGCTGGTAGATTCGCTCAACAACTATTCCGACCTTGACCGCCTGCGCGACCGCGAGTCCTTCCTGGCTCTGATGGGCGCGATCGATGGTATCAAACGCAGCGACCGGACATTCCGGAAGCTGTGGTTTAGAAAAGAGGTGTGCCATGGCTAGAGAAGACAGGCTCCGGGTTCTTGCCCGCATCCGGGAATACGAGGCCCAGGGACGTTTCAACGAAGATGTCGAGGAGGACGCACCTGCGGCTCCCATCCAACCCGGCGAGGTGGACTACACCATAAAAAAGCTGTCCAGCAAGGCAAAGACGAAAGTCGCCAACTTCCTCGGGAAAGCATTTTTCGAGAATATGATCCGCAAGAACAAACTGATCATCAAAGAGGTTCGCGGTCTGGAAAATGCTACCGCTGTCACAGGCGGAGCAATTGTTACGTGCAATCATTTTCATCTGAGCGACAACTATGCCGTGTACCGGACCATCAAGCCCGCGCTTAAGAAACGGCACTACCTGTACAAGGTGATCAAAGAGAGCAACTACACCAATTTCAAAGGCCCTGTGCGTATTATGATGCGGCATGCCAACACGCTGCCTCTGAGCTCCAACTACGCGACAATGCGGGAGTTTTTTGCGGGTATGAAGGTGCTACTTGACCGCGGCGAAAAGATTCTGATCTACCCCGAGCAGGCGATGTGGTTTAACTACAGAAAGCCCCGACCGCTCAAGGCCGGAGCTTTCAAATTTGCCGCCAAATTCAATGTTCCCGTGATCCCGGTCTTCATCTGCATGAAGGACTCCGATGTGCTCGACGATGACGGTTTCCCCGTTCAGGAACTGTATGTTCACTACCTGCCCGCAATCTGTCCGGACAACACTCTCACCGTAAACGAGAACGCGCAGAGGATGATGGACCAAAACAGCAAAGCGTGGACGGAAGTCTACGAGGAATTCTATCAGGAAAAGCTTGTTTGAAACTGATCAAACTTTCGGCTCCCGAATCAGGTTGAATAATCGTAAAAAGCCTGTTGCTTATCAATAATTCTCATACCCTATTACTCCTATGGAAGATCCATCGGGTTAATCTGATAGACGATCTTGCGTCCTCTGCAGTCCTCCAAAGTATAATCCGGTGAGTATCGAATCCCGGTTACAACAAGTTCCCCGTTCTCATTGATCTCACCATATCCAAATTCCAGAATCCCGTCCGACAAATAGTGAACGGTATTGTAACGAAGAGCCGTTTTACTCACCCACAGGGAATCCTCGGTTGGCGTCCCGTTACGGTAAAACATATCGAAGTAATACTGTATGACAGGATCGATTCTCAAAACATCATCAAGCGTACACCCTTCCGTGATTTCCGAAAAATCTTCATGCTTTTTCAGTTGGCCGGGACAGATCAAAACCGGATACCCGACCAAAGCAAACAGATTGTTTTCCTCCGATGTAAACCAGAAAACACGCTCCCCATTTTCCGATGCGAAAGCCGTATAATACATTCCGTCAGGCATCTTTCGCGGTTGGATTTCCGGGAACGAATACAAAAGCGAACGCACAAGAGTCGTACCGTTTCCGTAGTTTTCATACACGCTGAAATCCTTTCCTATACCGACCATTCTTTTCTGTCCGAGTATTTTTTCAAGCCATACCGCCGAATCGTATGTCTTAACGTCCAGTTTTACAAGGTCATTACATAAAGCAGCTTTACGTATGTATTCCGCAACTTCAATGGTTGACATTGCAAGTATTTCTTCCCGCGACAACTGCGCCGGCTTTAACCATTCCGTCGGCGTGATCGTGGGTGATGGTTCAACGACAATATTCTCACCCCGGATCTCAGCTGTGATCAATGCACCTTCCGTTGGCGTTGTGAATGACCGTTTTTCATCGTTTTGTTTTGTCTGTGAAAACGCTTTCCTTCGTAATTCATCAATGTGCTTAAAATTCTCGGGGAACCAATACACCGATTTCTTTATTGTTTCTGTCTCGTATACTCCTGTCTGTTCTGACTTTTGAAAGCCTACCCATTTTACATACTTGTACAAAACAGCGGAATACACCTTAGAACCGCCGTCTTCCAAGATGTCGACCTTAAACGGAATAAGCAGAACTGCCAACAGGATCAGCACCACTGACAGGATGATCAGCTTCGTTTTCTTTTTCATATTCACCTTTTCCTACTCACCATCAAGATAGTTCACTTCCGATTCCAGCTTAAACGATTTCTGCATCTCTCCGGCAAGAACCCGTACATTGCCGGACTCGGGATATACAACGACATCCGAAGCGGAAAATGTGTCGATATCCAGATAGACTACCGGTGCATCCGAGGCGTTGGTCAGCATATGCCCTCCGTTTTCGTTCGGAGGGATTACAATGACATCTCCTTCTTTCACCTTGACGTCACCTTTCGGCGTCTTCAGGACTGCTTCCCCGGATATGATATAAAAGGCTTCCTCTTTGCCGAAATGCCGATGATACGGGTAATTGCTTTTCCCCGGCATCAGCGTGTAAAAATTCACGGCGAGCTGGCCCTCTCCGCTTCTGTACGGGGAGAACACTTCATTTTTCGAAAACTCGTACGACCGCTTGTGTTCCCCGGTCGGATCGTAAAACTGATTCAGGTTTTTCCTTTCAAAGCCCGCGTCCTTCACGTTTTTAATGATTATGTCCCGCATACAACGCCTCCCCTTTGTCCCGATATCGTTTCACCCGGTTGATTCTTCCGTAAGATTCTTAAGCCAGATATACTTGTTGTATCTCCATTTGATGAACGGCACCTTCACGATCTCATCCAGGCACATGATCACATAGACCACCATGACCGGAAGATGCAATACAAAGCAGGCCACGAAAGCCAGTGGGATCGCAAAGCACCAGGTCGCGATCAGTACACTTATCCCGTCGTATACGGAATCTCCGCCTGCCGGGAAGACTCCGCAGGTAATAATGGTATTGTACGCGAAGGCCACCATATAAAAGGCAAGGAAAATAAGCATCTGCAAAAGGTATTTCTTAGCCAAAGGCTTAAGCACATAGAATACGTAAACGAGCGGACCTGCGATACAAAGCAACAGTACATTGATCAAACCCGAGAGCAATGCCACCTTCCAGCTGCGCGCACCGTATTCTTTTGCCTTATCGAGTTCATTTCGTCCGAGAAGCTGTCCGATCATAATACCGATACCGGTCGAGAGCCCATGGGTAAGTCCCTGGATGAGTGACTGGGCGACCGTAGCTACAGATGCTGCAGCCGTGGCATCCGTCCCGAGATGCCCCAGGAAGAAGGAGTGCATCGGGATGCTGAGTCCCCACGCCAGTGAGGATGTTATCATACCGGGGATAATTTTCCAAAGGTCCCGTTCATATGCCCCGGAGAAATAAAGCAAGGAGTCTTTCCCGAGACGTATGTCAGCATTCCTTTGCGCCCATATAACGCACCAGGTCAGTGCAATGACTTCCACCACTACGGTTGAATACGCGGAACCGTTTGCACCGAGAGCAGGAATCTTTCCGAAGCCGTAGATCAGGAAGTAATCGGCCACCATGTCCACGGTTACGGTGACAACGGAGATCAATACGCTCATCTTCGCATGGCCCGATACCTTCATGATCATGAGGAAGCACCGCAAAACAGCGGTGAACACATAAGAAAAGCATACTATCCTCAGGTACCCCGCTCCGATCCGGATCAGTTCCTGTTCCGGCGTCAGCAGTCCTATCAGTTGCTCCGCGAAAAAATAAGCTCCTAACGTGAAGACGATCCCTATGACCAGAGCATATCGGATTGCCATTCCCAGAAATCTTCTTACATTCAGATAGTCTTTTTTGCCCCAATACTGTGCTATCAGAACACTTGCCGACACAATCGCCACGCCGTAAAACAGAGACATTACGAAAGCAATCTGATTGGCAAGTGAAACTGCGGCTATCGCCTCCTGCGTCAGTCGCCCGAGCATAAGTGCATCGGATGCTCCGACAAGAGAAGTAAGAAAATTCTGCAATGCCAACGGCACTGCAAGGCTCATAAGTTGCTTATTAAACTTTTTTCTTTCCTCAGGATTCATCAAAACACCCCCATCTTGCTGTCGCAGGCCCACTTTATGAGGACTTCGAACAGTTCATCAAAAGAGGCGGCGGTATACTTGATATCGTATTCGATCAACGCTCTTTTTATATCTCCGGACGGCATGAACCACACCGAATCCAGCGAAGCATTTTTCGCTCCCAGCATATCCGAAGACAGCGAGTCACCTATCATGATGCATGACGATCGGGGTTCTGCGATCCTATCAAGACAAGCATCGAAAAATGCAGCATCCGGCTTTGTCACGCCCATCTCCTCACTGATGAACAGATAATCTATGTACTTGTCAAGTCCGGTGGAAGCCATCCTGCCTTTCGCGTTTATCGTCGCACCGTTGGAGGCGATGTAGATCCTGGCGTCCGGTATACTTTCTTTCAGCTTTCTGACGAATTCCAAAGCGCCGTCCATCAAAACACCGTTTACGGACATTGTCCGGATAAAATCATCATTGATCTTCAGCGGATCAAGAGCCGTCGCATCACCTTCACACAAAGAAAAAACGTAACGGAATCTCTTTACAAAAAGCTCCTGTCTCGTGATACTTCCTTTTTCCAGCGCCTGCCAAAGCGATTTGTTGTATTCCTTAAATGCCGAATATATCTCATCGGAAAATGAAAGCCCGTTTGCCCGCAGTACGATCCCGAGTGCTTTATACTCGGAAGCATGGAAATCCAGCAGTGTCTGATCAAGATCAAAGAGAAAGTTGTGATGCATCCGTCTCCTCCTGTATGTTCCTCATCGTCCCGAATTGCAGCAGTTCGTTTGCTTTGCTATATTTCCGTGCTGTCGGCCGGCAGATTTCTGATCTTCCGAAGATACAAGAGGCATCCGGCCTCCTCCTGCTCGTTGTACGTGTAGTTGCTCTTCTCCGCGACGAACCGGACGGTTCTTGCGAACAGTCCGCACATCGTCTCAACGGACTCCCACATCGCAGCGATGTCGGTTCCGGAGAAGGTATCAAGATATGCCTTCCACTCCTCTGCGGAGAGCCACTTCGGAAGGTATTTGCCGGATTTTCCGACGCTCACGGAGTAATCCGTCAGGATTCCGACCTTAAAGGAAAGCATGGCGAGCAGCTGGTCTCGCACCACCTTGTTTATCATATCCTGAGCATAGGTCGGCTCGTTTCGCCAAAGCCCCTTCGCCACGTTGTTTAAGCACCACCAGAACTCGTTGCAGATCGCGGCGAACTGCGCTTCCGTCGGCTTCTTCACGCGGTGCGTTGCATCCGAAGATTCGGGGATCGCAGGAAGAATCCCGTCCTTGTCGAGAAGGATTATGCAGAGAGTGTCCTCGAGCACATTTTGCTTCGCGCGCGCGATCGTCATAACCGTAAGATCCAGCCGGTTTCCGTCGGTGAAGATCATAAGCCAGCCGTAGGAATTCTCCTTGTCACTCGGATAATCCGGATGCTCGTCGGGATACTGCATAAACAGGATGTCCCCGAACCGTTCCGGCCACGTCCGGTCCGCGATAAAGGAAGCCGTTTCCTCTACCACATAGACGATGTCATAATCCTGAAGCAGGTCTGCCGGTGCATTCGGATTGGTTCTGGAACCGTTCATGTACACGGCGCGCACACGATCATCGTTCTTCGCGATGCCCATGATCAGGTCCATCATCTGCTCTTTTGTTCGCATATTGTATGCTTCCTCCCCGTAATTCGATCAAATTCATTGCAGAACAAGTCTCCCGGATTCTCTGTGCCGGTCATACCACTCCCGATTCGAGTATTTCAATTCTCGGAGCATCACAGTCGATCTCCGTCAACGCCCCGGTGGGAAGTACGGTCATCGGCGTTCTGTGAACGAAATCCGCATTTTCCAGTATTACGATATCCGGTCTGTTTATTTCCTTGCACATAACCTTCAGGATCGTTTCTTCACTGTCGTCATCCAAAGGGCCTGTGATCACGGCTTTCGCCTTATCAAACACCCCGGCCGCGGCAAATGCACGAAGCTCATGTAATCCGGCTAACTTACTGCCGTAAATACTGCAGTGTTCCATCGCGATGACGGTATCTTCCCAAATGTCGGGCCCCGGAAAATACTTCGTCCCCATGATCTGCCAAAGAGGGCCTCCGCAAACCGCGATAACCTGCCCTCTGACTTTTCCGGATCCCTGCAATACTTTGTAGCCGGTTCCGGGTGTCCAGGGAATCGGGTCATTCGGATCCTCAATCCGATCATCATCAGGGAAGCGCTCGTATTGCACTTCTTTCATTCCTTCCCGGATCGTGTATGTAGTGTTCCAATCGATCGGTGTATGCTTTTCCGCCGGTTTGATCTCGCCGATCACTTCATCGGAAAATAAAGCCCGCCGGATCGCATTTTCCGTATACTCATCAAGCTTCCCGGGCTGCGCGATCGGGGTTAGGACCGTGGGCCCGTAATACGCACGGACGCCTGCGTATGCAAAAACAGCCATCCAGGTTGCGATGTCGGAAAAGCCCATAAAAACCTTCGGATGATCATGGATGACCTGCGGATCGATATACGGAAGCACGCGATAAGAGTCATCTCCGCCTTGATTGCAGATGATCCCTTTGACGGAATCATTTTCCAAAGCCCACATCAGATCCTCGGCTCTTTTCTCGGGATGCTCATAGAGGTACTCGCTCCCGCAGAGCGCATTGGGCGTTTCGATCACGTTTACATGAAAGATCTTTTCGAATCTCCTTTTACCTAGCCGGTATCTTGGAAGCATATCTGCATCCCCGGCGCGGCCGCCCGAGATCGAAATAAAAGCTACGGTGTCGCCCTCGTTCAGTTTTGACGGAATGATCAACTTTTTCATTGTTTGCTCTCCTGTCTTTTCTCCCGGACCCTGCCGCATGTTCCGTCACACTTTCATCCCATGGCTCAAAGCAATTCCTTCACCAGGCAGAGCGTTAATTCATCATCATTTCTGAGGACTTCGTCCTTCGCCGGAACCCGCTCCTCATAATAGACCCCCGCACCGTCGGGAACATATCCCCGCAGCGCATAGAACCGCTGTGCCGGGCCGTACTCCGCGCTCAGACAGACATCCAGATATATTTTCGTGTTCACTGCGCGCGCAAGTTCTTCGGCGCAGTCCATCAGTTTTGTGGCGATCCCCTTCCGGCGAAATGGTTCAAACACCATCAGATCACAAACCCCGGGCAAGCCCCGGTTTTTCAGGGCTCCCCACCTGCACTGATAAAACAGGAACACATAACCCGCGACCCGGTTGTCGCAAAGCGCCAGCAGGGCGGCGCACTCATTGTTTTCCTGAAAATCGAGCTGTCTGTTCAGATAATTGACGAAGGATTCGCTTTCATCATGATCCGCCCTGCAGATGGCGGGAATGTCCTCGCGAGTCATACGTCGTACTTCGATATTCTGCATATTCGCTCCACTGCACATTAAACTTCCACTATACTTTACTATCTCTTGCTACACGTGGAAGCGCCTGCGAAGTTCAGCCGCAACGGCTCTCCCGCGGAAAATGACAGCTCCCGCGAAGAGAACAACGCTGACCATCAGACAGACTGCCCACGCAAGAGGCATTTTACTCCTCACAAAACAACAGATGACACTCGGCACGACCCCAAGGAAAAGACCCGAGAGGAGATAGGCCATCGTATTACCGTTTTGGTCGATCAACGCAAGTACGAAATTCGCCGTGATCATGGCGGCCAGCGCACTCGGGATTACCAGATCGACAGTAATCTTCATGAACCCGAAGAAGTAGGCGGTGACACACCAGCCCGCGATTGTGAGCAGCACCAGCATGGTTACCTTGCCTGCCGACCCGGTCCCTGTCAGCTTGCTCTGGCACAGCGGGCATTTTACGAGATCACCCGCGATCCCGACCTTGCAATAAGGACATCGTCTCATTTGATCACCTCCGTCGCACATACGGTGATATCCACTCCGGACGAGGAGAGGAACCGCACAAAATTCTTCACGACACCGGTGTTCATATACGCCGAAGAAACCCCGAGGGTCAATCGATCCTCATAGCCGAACATAGTGGAGAAGATGGTGTTGGTACTGCAGAAGCCGCTGTAATTCTCAATCCGCTCCCCAAGCGACTTCGGAGGTTTCTGAACCCCCATATTGGAAAATGTCATCGTCACCTTTTGGTTCGCTTTCTTCGTAAAATGCCGCACCACCCATTGCTTGATAAACAGCGGTACCACCCGGACCGGAGCCACGTACTCCATGGTCTCAAAGGTGTCCATCTGTTTTTTCACATTTTCCTCGGTCAATTGACTCTTGAGGGACGCGTCAAATTCCGCAGCCAGCTCTTCCAACGTGATCTCACTGTCAAAGACATGTGTCACGTTCACGCTGTTGAAGAAGTTCCGCGTTGTCTTCGACGGAAAATAATTCCGCAGATTTACCGGCAGTGATATCGTCACCGGGAGCTGACGCTTCCGGGGCGGCATCTCATCGCGGATCGCAAGCATCCACAGTGCACCCAGATAACTTGTCAGAGAAACATTCAGCGTCTTTGCTCTCGGAAGGATCTGCGAGGTCGGCATATGGATCTCGAAAAACTGCAGCTGATGGTAGGGAAGCTTCAGTCCGCCCGGGTGATACGCCTTCGTGCGTGCTGACACGTGCGGGAGATTTTTGCCGCCGAAGAACTGTCGGAAACTGTCCTGTCTGAGGTCTCCCTCGGATGCTCCGGAGTGGACAGTCACGTCCGCAAATTCGCCCGGGTATTTTCTCCTGAGATATCCAGCACAATGATATTCAGAAATTCCATTGCGCCTGTCCCGTCTGCAAGAACATGCGAGATGTCCAGATTGATCCGCTTTCCGAAGTAGGTCACCTGGTAGTGAAGCATGGTCTTCGAGGGAGCATAAAGAAGCGGGCAGATACGATCGTCCTCCGCCGCCGGATACGGATGCTCCGGTGCCAACCGATACGCAAATGTATAGACCGTGAACCCGGTAGCCATGGCAAGTTTTACCGCGAGATTTCCCGCGTAACCAAGCCCGCCGCTGACGTATCCGCCGCCGTGGCAATAGAGGATCACATAATCCGGATTGTGTGCAAAAAAGGGCCTGACCTCCTCACAACGGATCTTGCCGAGACGGAATCTCCGCCTCTGCACATCGCCTTTTGACGTCGCAAGTCGTCCCGCCCACTCGGCAAGTTTTCGGTGGCGCTTAATCTCCGCCGCAGTACTCGCCTTTCCGGCCATAAAATTCGCGATCTTCAAAGTTTTGACCAATGGATTTTTCATCGCAGTTTTCTTTTCCTCTCTCCCCGGTTGTTCAGGATCATCCCGCTGCCTACCGGGTAATGCCGTTCTTTCTCATGGCGCTTGCGAAATCGATCTCCCGCACTTGCGCATATTCCATCTCATCAAGCTGCTTCTGAATTGCAGTCATATCGGAACCGAGATTCTTCAGATCGTCAACGGGGCAAAACCACAACGGTTTTACACACCGGTAGATGAGCGGAGCCGCTACGATCTCTTCGTCGGAAAATGCGTAATACCCGGACACGATCCTCAGCGCCCGCAGGATCTCCGCAAGCTCTTCCTCCATCGTTCTTCCGAGGATTTCCCGGAATAGGTAGTTGAGAAATTCATCCCGTCCGGCGAGGTTGAAATCATAGATCCCGACGAATTTTCCGTCCGAGTCGATCAGGACGTTGGTCTTGTTGAAATCTGCCTGAAACACGGAAAACGGGAGTTTGAAATACATCTCCCGAAGTTTCCTGCGATTCTCTTCCCACCTTTGAAACATCCGATCCGTCTGCTCCCTGAAGCACTCCGGAAGCGTCTCGCAATACTCCCGGAAATCCTGTGCATTCATCGTCACTTCATCCATCTCATCCCCGGGACACAGGTCAAACATGGTATATCCCGAAGGAATATCGGTGTAATCAAATTTCTCAGCGGCAACCCTCGCGGTCATGATATACAGATCATCGGAAAGATATCTCGCATCCTTCACATTTTCCGCGGATTCGTATTTCGAGAATTCCTCCGCGTAAGCGACGCATCTGTGTCCTTTGTAATCCACGAGCGGAAAATCCCCCTCGACGGACGCAAAGATCTCAGGGCAGTAATAGCCCAGTTTTCGGTATTCCTCCGCGCACCGCTGCCACATTTTAACGCTTTCAGGAGTCGTGAATGCGTTGCCGGCGACCTTAATGACCAACCGGCCGTTATCTTCCGTCTCGACAAAAACCGCCTCCCGGAAATCATCCTCTCCGTGGCTGGTTTCGACTGTTCGAAACGTCTTCACCTTGTCCGCCACAAACAACCCGATGATTGTTTGCTCATCATAGTTCATCCTGTCCCCCTCGACTTTCTCTTTCGTTGTCATAGCTATTCAATGACTCCCGGTCCTTTGTACCAGCCCGGAATGACACGACGAAAATCATCATAATCGACCAATGCTCTCTCCGCCCGCTTCACCATCCCGTCGATGTCACGCTGTCCGAACGGTTCCGCCCATTTTATGGAGAACAGTGATGCCTGGGCAACATAGACGGCATTTGCCATCCAGAAATCCATCGGAACGGAATCGTCAAAATACGCATCGATCTGGCCGACGCAATACGGAATGCTGATTTCCGTTCCGAAGCTTTCCAACTTGTAAAACTCTTCGTACGGGTCTCCCGCTTCCCATCGATTGAAATCGATAACTCCGATGGAAGAATCTTTCGTATAGATCAGATTTCCCGGGTGAAAATCGCCATGCATATATACCGGTGTTTTTTTCCAGATCTGATCAATGTTCTCTTTCACGTAGCGGATTGCCGTTTCGTCATTCGGGATCCGGAGGCTGGATTCCTCGTATCTGGCCAACTGCGCCAGTTTCTTCTCTTTTTTCGTTGTGCTCGGGACATCCTCCTGTTCCAACGGAATTCCGTGGATCTTTCGCAAAATGATGCCGGCCTCGCGGCCCAGCTTATACTGCTCCTCTTTCGAAAGCGTCGGGAGCACCGTCTCCAGATCGCATCCGTCAATCCACCGCAGAAGCATGTAGACATTTTTTTGATCGTTGCACACTCCGAACTCGATCGGCGATGACATCGGAAATCCAAGCGTCGCATACTTTTCGATGATTTCGTACTCCTTCTTCTTCGCATCGAACTGTCCGATGTCTGCGATTCGAAGGAGCAAATGATCTCCGGAAAATGTCTTCACAAAGTATTTTTTGTCCGACGACCATCCCTTGTTTACCGGCTCCACGGACTCCCAACTCTCACCGGATTGAATATCCAAAAACATCTTTCTTCCCCCTCGGCTCATCCGAATTCAATTACTCTTTGAAGTATTGTACGGTATAAATCTCCACCACTGCAGAGCTCTTATTGTTTTTTCTTCCGACTGCGGATTCTTCCCCTTATCCCGTCAATAAAACAGATTCCCGGATCCGAGGGCAGGTATCTTACTTCCACATTGACATCCTTGATCCGGTCATTCGGACTCATGATTTCAACTTCTACCTTATAGACCGCTTTCCCGACGCAATACTCATACACCGGATTCCAACAGGGTTCCACATATCGGCCGATGACACGCAGTCTCTTCTCCGGATACAGATAGCGCCCGGTGACGGATTCTTTACATCTCATCTGCAGGAATCTTGTATACGCAGCCTTTCCGGAAGTGAACAATATGACAGCGGAACATACATACAAAAGAATAAACATGTTGCACCTCCCGAGTACTGCTTTTACTATTATTCGAAAAATGATCTCCCCGTTTCATATGCCTTTCGGATGTTCGTATCCCGGAGGCGTTCCACGGGATTTCCGGTCGAGCATAAGATCACCGCCAGACCGTACCCTAACGCAAAGACGGAAACGACGATTCCGCCGAGAATTCCCGGCTTCCCGCCAAGCCAGTCTACGCCGTCAAAAAATGCCGGTGCAGCTCCGAAACTGCGCAAAGCCTTTTGATCAATAATACCATACATGAGAACTTCTTGCCACTCATAATTCAGCCGAGGAGAACGTTATGCCCCAAAAAGACGCGGAAAATCCACACAAATTCCACATGGTTTCCATACGCTCTCCCACTTGACGCGCTATACTCAAGGCAACAAAACAAAAACACCGTCCCCCAACGGATGATCATTTTCCGAGATCGGAGGTTACCGATGAAAACAACACCTTACAATAAACTCTTGATGCTCCTGCTTACCGTCCTCATGGTTTTCGTGCCGGTCGCCTGCAACGATAATGCGGCGACCGAGACCGAGGCGGGCACCGGCAGCGACAAAACGAACGAGACAGTTACGGAACAGGTTTCCGAGACCGACCGGAAGGATTCTTCCGGGCATGCCGGCAAGATCTTTGACGAAATACTCGGAGAACGCGATACCGACATTCCGGACACGGCCGCTACTATTTCGAACGGTTCGACGGACACACCGGTCGCCTCCGACCTTGATATTGAAAACATCTTCAGCGAGCGCGATCTGCGGCAGTCTCCGGATCTTTCGGAGGCCGAACTGATCATTGTCAGTGACAACGAGACGCTCACCATTAGCGAGGAAGGCATTTACCAGATTACCGGCACGGCAACGAACGCCACGATCCTCGTTGAGGCGGACAAAAAAGCGAAGGTTCAGTTGATCCTCGATAATGTGAATATCACGAACGATGATTTTCCGGCAATCTACATTGTTTCCGCCGACAAATGCTTCGTCACCCTGATGGGCAACAGCACCCTCTCCGTCACCGGAACATTCCGCGCGGACGGCGACACCAATACGGACGCCGTGATCTTCTCGAAGGAGGACCTGACGTTGAACGGCACCGGATCCCTCACGATCAATTCGGCGCAGGGCAACGGCGTTTCCTGCAAAGACGATCTCGTGATCACCGGCGGCACCTATGCCGTGACCACCGCCCTCGACAGTTTTGAGGCCAACGATTCCATCGCCATAGCCGACGGCACGTTTACGATCGCCACCCAAAAAGACGGTTTTCATTCGGAAAATGATTCCGACAACACGCTCGGGTTCATCTTCATTCAGGGTGGCACTTTCACCGTCAATGCCAAGAGCGACGGCATTCAGGGAACGACTTTCGTCCGCATCGACGGAGGAACGTTCAAGATTACCGGCTCTGAGGGCATTGAAGCGACATACATTCTGATCAACGACGGCGAACTCGACGTCTACGGCAGCGACGACGGTCTGAACGCGTCCCGCAAGAGCAAGGCGATCGCAACACCTACGATCACCGTCAACGGCGGGCACCTCAAAGTCGAAGTCGGCCCGGGAGACACCGACGCCATCGATGCGAACGGAGACATTTACGTAAACGGCGGCACCATCGAAGTGACGTCCGGAATGTCCTCCTTTGACTATGATAGCAAAGCTGTGTACAACGGCGGTACCATCATCATCAACGGTGAGCAGGTCGATTCCATTCCCGAATCGATGATGCCGGGGTTCGGCGGCTTCGGAGGCCGGCCGGATGGCGGTAACGGCGGTCGACCGAACGGTGATACCGGAAACGGTGGCCGCGGCCGTGGACGCAACAACTGATTCAGCCTGTTTTCCGCCGTGTCTCGCCCCTTCCACATGCGAGGCACGGCTTTCCCCCAAACTATAACGCTTCCCATTTTACGAAGAATCCCCTTCTCGATTTCGCTGTCATTTTGACAAAAGCTCGTGTATAATCGAATTGGGCATAACGAATTGAAACGGAGGTTCCCACATGGCGAAGATTTTGATTGCCGACGACGAGCCGGATATCGTGCGACTGATCGCGCGATATGCCGAGCGTGAAGGCTATGACGTGACCGGCGTTGAGAACGGCGCGGAGGCGATAGAAGCCTGCAAACGCGAGGATTTCGATGTTATCGTAATGGATGTCATGATGCCGGACACGGACGGTTTTACCGCCTGCAAAAAGATCCGCGAGGAGAAGGACATACCCGTGCTGATGCTTTCCGCACGCGGCACCGAGTATGACAAGCTCTTCGGCTTCGAAGTCGGCGTTGACGATTATATGACCAAGCCCTTCTCTCCGAAGGAGCTGATCGCGCGGATCCGCGTGATCCTGCGCCGCCATACCGGCGCTGCGAAACCCGAAGACGCCCGTGAACTCTTAAGCTGCGGAGGGATCGAGGTTGACACCCTCGGCCGTACGGTGCGCGTGGACGGCGAAAAGGTGGATCTGACCGCAAAAGAATATGCCCTGCTTGTTTGTTTGATGACCAACAAAGGAATCGTGCTCTCCCGGGACAGGATCATGAATGAAGTCTGGGGTTACGATTACTTCGGCGACGACCGTACCGTGGACTGGCAGATCAAGCTGCTCCGCGGAAAGCTCGGCCAGCGCCGCGACTGCATACACACGATACGAGGGACGGGCTACAAATTTGAAGACTAAGAAAAAACGATCGTTTCGATTCAAATTGTGGACATCGTTCGCGGTGTTCACGGCGTTTGTCTTTTTGATGCTTTGGCTGTTGCAGACCGTGTTTTTACAGGGATTGTATGACCGGATGATCATCCGCAACACCAAAAAGGCCGCCGCAGCGGCGGCTGAAGAGATCGCACAATGCGCCGACAAGGACGCGGTTCAGAGCGTCACCGACAACTATGCGGCGAACAACTCGCTGCTCATCTATGTTGTCGACGGCAGTGATCTGTCGATCTACGCGATCTCCGATGAGTTTACCAAAGATCAGCGAAAGCTGAACAACCGCGAAGATTGGGACCCTCTCGCACCGGGGCAGATGTGGAATGACGACCGCTCTCTCCCGCCGAAAGCCTCCGGCGATCCGGCCATGCAAAGTCAGAATCGCCCCGATATGCCAAACGGCCGCGGCGAGTGGGGCTGGAAACGCGGTGAGCGAAGCGAGCTTCCCGTCGGCGGACCGTATCAGGACAGTCTTCGGAAAATGACGACCCGCACGGACAATTCCCCCGTTGAAAGCCGCGAGGAGGAAATCTACGTCTATGCCTGCGATGTCAACTACTGCGGCACCGGCACAGCCGCCTACCTGCTGGTCGGTACAAAACTCAACACCGTGGGCGCGTCCGTCCGCGTAATACGCGTACAATTGATCTGGGCGACGGTAATCTCCCTTCTGTTCGGATTTGCCATCTCCTGGTTCCTCTCCCGGAAGTTCTCCGGTCCGGTCGGCCGGCTCTCCGAGAAGGCTCGCAAGCTCGGCGACCGCGAATACTCCGCGGATTACCCTCAGGGCTTCTGCTCGGAGCTTGACGAACTGAGCGATACCCTCGACCGCACGAACGACAAATTGATCATTTCCCGCAACTTCCAAACGGAATTGATGGCCAATGTCTCTCACGACCTGCGGACGCCTTTAACGATGATCAAGGGCTATGCGGAGATGATCACCGATATTTCGATCGACGATCCCGACCAGTGCAAAAAGGACATGCAGGTCATCGTCAAGGAAGCCGATCGCCTGACTGCTCTTGTGAACGAGATCCTGGCGTACTCCGAGCTTCAAGCCTCGGACAAGCTCGAATATTCTACGCAAGTAGACCTTAGTAAATTAACGGCTTCCGCTATCGAAAGTTTCAACACTCTCGGAAAGCCCGAAGGCATCACCGTGGAGTCCGAGATCGCCGACGATATCATCGTCGACGGCAGCCGAAGCCACCTTGAGCGGGTTCTTTATAACCTCATGGAAAATGCGGTCCGCCATACCGGCGAGCGCAAAACCATCCTTGTGACACTCCGCAGCGAGGGTGATCTCGCCAAACTCTCCGTCACCGATTACGGCGACGGAATCCCTGCCGAGGAGCTCGAGCACATCTGGGACCGCTATTACACTGCAAGACAGCGCGGCGGTCAGGGCGTATCCGGTCTCGGACTCGCCATCGTAAAACAGATTGTATCACTGCACGGAGGGCGCTGCGACGTCACTTCCGAGCCCGGCAAAGGAAGCACATTTACCGTGTCGCTTCGAACTGTAACTTAGCTAACTACCTTTTTCCAATTGGCATAACAAATGAGGCAGACTGTCGGGATCCGATAGTCTGCCTCATCCTGTTTCACAAAAGATCGATTACTCCTGCCCGGCGAACACCGTGGTCTTCAACGCATTCACATCAACGCCGGTGTCACGGCCGTAGTACATCCTGTCAAAGAAATCCATGAACAGTTCGGCATCCTCCGCCAAAACCGCATGGCCTTCCCGGTGGAAATGCATCGCAAAATGATCCCCGAGCCCGGCGGCCTCATATTCCTTCATCGCCTTTTTGCAGCACTCCCACATGGACGGCGCGTTGACCCAGTCCTCGCTCATGCATGCGGCGATCACAAAATAGTACCGGTCCGGCGACATCGCAAGGATCGGAAGCCACTCCTGATCATACGGAAAATCCTTCGGCTCCCTGTACGAGAGGAACCGATCGTTGAACCAGCCGCGTTCGGCGTCGGACTGCAGACAGCTGAGAGGCTCATTTTGCGAATACGTATACTCGGAAGGTCCGCCCACGGCCGTGAGGTCGTATGTCTTTCCCTCGGAAAATACATTGTATAAAGCCAGCCCGCCGGCGCCGGAACAAGCCGGGATCGTCATGCGGAAACGCTTCTCAAAAGCACCGCAGACGGCGGCGGATTTGCCGCAGCGGGACACGCCGGTCACCATGGAGGCGTCGGCGTCCAGATGAAACTCTCCCGCCAGCCCGCCGTACACGGCATCCAGAATCTTCGAGGCGCCCCAGGCCCAGCCCATGAGGACACCCGTCTGCTCCTTGGGATCATCCCCGTACGGATACACATCATAGAAGTTGCCCTTGCGCTCGGTGTTGTCCGAAGCCATGGCAAAACAGTTGAACACCAGCACCGCAACCCCGCGGGCGAGAAGCTCCTGCTGCGGCATCAGCGGATGCAGCGCCACAATATAAGGCGAACCGCCCGGGTAGTTTTTCTGTTGTGCCTCCGCGGTCGGAAGATAGGCATGAATGACAAATTCGGTCGAACGGCCGTCCTTCTCCACGCGGATCTTAACAAGCTCCCCGCCGATGATCATAAACGGATTTCGAGGCTTATCGCCCCCTTCGGTCTCCTGCGGATCCCGCCCGAGGCGCTCATACGTCACGGTCTCGCCGGCGCGCCAGCACCCGTACATCTCCGTCTCATAGTAACTTCTGACTTCGTCAAGTTTGGTCATATCCATAGTGTTTCACCCCATTGTCCGATTTTTCAAAAAAGCCGGTGAGCCGAAGCCCACCGGCTGATCTTACGCTAAATCTCCTCGCACTCACTTGCCGCAGATCGCACGGTCAATGGCCGCTGCCGCCGTCTTGCCGGCGCCCATGGCGCTGATGACCGTCGCCGCACCGGTGACCGCGTCGCCGCCTGCATACACGCCCTCGCGTGAGGTCAGACCGTCTTCGTTCACGATGATACCGCCCTTGCGGTTCACCTCAAGTCCTTCCGTCGTGGATTTGATCAGCGGATTCGGGCTCGTGCCGATGGCCATCACGACCGTGTCGACATGGAGTTCGAACTCGCTTCCCGGAATCTCCACCGGACGTCTTCTGCCGCCGGCATCGGGCTCGCCGAGTTCCATGCGGATGCAGCGGATTCCGGTGACGAAGCCGTTTCGGGGATCACGGGGATCCTCCGGATTGTTGAAGCCGAGGATTTCCACGGGATTGCACAGCAGATGGAATTCAATTCCTTCCTCCTCCGCATGCTCGACCTCCTCGCGTCTTGCGGGAAGCTCTTCCATCGAACGGCGGTACACGATATAGACGCCCTCCGCCCCCAGACGAAGCGCCGTTCGCGCCGCATCCATGGCAACGTTACCGCCGCCCACGACCGCCACGTAGCCGCCCTTCATGATCGGGGTGTCCGCATCGTCGCGGTAAGCCTTCATCAGGTTGCTTCTCGTGAGGAATTCATTGGCCGAATACACACCCTTGAAGGACTCTCCGGGGATGTTCATGAAATTCGGAAGCCCCGCTCCCGATCCGATAAACACGGCCTCAAATCCCATCTCGAACAGCTCGTCGACGGTCAGCGTCTTGCCGATGATGACATTGGTTTCAAAGACAACGCCGAGATCTTTCAGCGCTTTCACTTCCCTCGCCACGATCGACTTCGGAAGACGGAACTCCGGGATACCGTAGACAAGCACACCGCCCGGGGTATGCAAAGCCTCGTACACGGTTACGGCATACCCCTTCTTTGCAAGGTCGCCCGCGCAGGTCAGTCCGGACGGACCGGAACCGACGATCGCAACACGATGACCGTTGCACGTGCGAATTCTCGGAGTCTCGATCACATTCTCGCTGTGGTAATCCGCAACGAAGCGCTCCAGACGACCGATGCCGACAGGCTCAAACTTGATGCCGAGCGTACACTTGCTCTCGCACTGGGTCTCCTGCGGACATACGCGTCCGCAGACTGCCGGAAGTGACGACGTCTGCTGGATGATCTGATACGCTGCCTCAAAATCCCTCTTCGTGATCATTGCGATGAAATCGGGAATATTGACATTCACCGGGCAGCCGCTCACACAGGGACGGTTCTTACAGTTTAAGCAACGGGAAGCCTCCGCCATGGCAAGCTCCACCGTGTAGCCGAGCGCCACCTCTTTGAAATTGCGCGCGCGCACCTCGGGTGCTTGAGTCGGCATCTCATGTTTCTTCGGATCAATGGGCATTTTCCGCACCTCCCTCTACCTTGCGAAAGAGGTTGCAAGCCTCCTCATAAGCGCGACGTTCAAACCACACATACGTTCTGCCGCGGGACATCGCCTCGTCAAAATCAATCTCATAGCCGTTGAAGTCCGGCCCGTCGACGCAGGCAAAGCGCGTCTCCTTCGTGCCGTCCTCCTTCACGAGCGTGATCCGGCAGCCGCCGCACATGCCCGTGCCGTCGATCATGATCGGATTCATCGAAACCGTCACCGGCACGCCGTAGGGTTTCGCCGTGAGCGTGACAAACTTCATCTTGATGAGCGGACCGATGGTGATGACCATATCAAACCGCTCACCGGCATCCAGCATTTCCTTAAGCGGCACGGTCACGTTGCCGTGGCGCGCGTAGGAACCGTCGTCGGTCATCACGATAAGCCGATCGGAGCAGGCGGAAAATTCCTCCTCCAGAATGAGCAGATCCTTATTGCGGAATCCGATGATGCTCGTCACCTCCGCTCCGAGCCGGTGAAACTCCTGCGCTACCGGCATCGCGATCGCGCAGCCTACGCCGCCGCCCACGATGCACACCTTGCGGATTCCCTCCGTCTCCGTTGCCTTTCCGAGAGGCCCGGCGAAATCCTGAATGAATCCGCCCTCCTCCTTATGGTTCAATTTCTCCGTCGTGGCACCCACAATCTGGAAAATGATTTTCACGGTGCCTTCCTCGGGATTCACCCCGGCAACCGTCAGCGGAATGCGCTCCCCTTCCTCGTCGACGCGAAGGATGATAAACTGCCCCGGTTTTGCCTTGCGGGCAACCAGAGGCGCCTCGATCTCCATCTGCGTGACCGTCGGATTCAGGCTTTTCTTACGAACAATTCTGTACATTACAGCACCTCATTTTACGATGTAATCCGGCGCATAAGCGCCGTTGTCACAGGCAAAAAACCAGAAACAGAGCAACTGTTGTAAACAGGATGAGAAAGTAGATCAGGATTGCCACTTCGGTCCTGTCGTCGGGGATGTTCATCTGCAGGATCTCGCGGTCGAAATCGCCCAGGTACGTGATGGCTCCGATCTTTTCGAGCTCCCGTTTCTTGCGGATCCAATCCATGTTCGCATCGTACAGTTCGCTCTTCCCCTTCGAGATCATCCTTCGAAGATAAATGTCCAGGACAACCAGCGCGATGTTTGTGACAAGGCAAATGATCCAGATCACGAGCTTGGCTCGCCGGGTTCCCCCGAAGAACAGCGTCAGGACCAACCCCGCCAGGATCACTCCTGCCGCAATCCATCGAATTCGCTCGGATTCGTCCTTCCATTGGTTCAGTGTGGCTTCCATCCCGGAGATTCGCATCTCCTCGTTAGCATTACCCATACTTACCCCCAAAAATACGACTGCGATGCGGTTACCGGCCGCCCGCAGCCCCCCATACCGATTTTTTGCGTGATAAGTTATTGTACCGCGAACGATACCTGTTTGCAACTAAAAAAACAAAAAGCCCAATCAACGATTAGGCTTTTTGTTATGCTGATACTCTTTATCTAAGGAGGGGGATTTCCAATTCATTTTGTATAAACTTATTGTATATTCAATACTCATCGATGTCAATCGATGATTTTGTGATGAATACGTCAAGAAACTGTGAACAAACCCCATGACGGGATATCGGTCACGCATTCTCATTTTCCGACAAAAACGCCCGAACGGCGGCCAAAGTGCGCTCTCCGATCTCGCGTCCGTGGTTGTAAACGCGCATCAATTCCGCCTCGCTCTTCTCGAGATGCGAGATCGCAAGCGGCGCGTCGGGACGGATCACAAAGGCCGCGCCCTCCGCCTCTCTCTGCGCAACGTACGCCGTCTCCCGGTTGTACATCTCGTGACGGTTGGCCATGGTCTCCACCGCCTTCGGATACTTGTGAAGCGACACCCGGATGAGCGGCAGCATCGAGTTCGGCTCCTTCACATAGCCCTGCGGCTGCGTGAGGATCACAATATTGCGGTCATACCCGCGGCGCTCCATGAACGCAAGCGGAATTGAGTCCGCCATGCCGCCGTCGAGCAGTTTCCGCCGTCCGATGCAGACCGGTCGCGACACGACCGGCATGGACGCAGACGCGCGGATCCACTGCATGTCCGCAGCTCCGCCGTCGCGAAGTCGCTTGTACACCGCCGTGCCCTTTTCAAGATCCGTGGCAACCGCGTAAAATTCCATGGGATTCTCGGCAAATGTCTTCGCATCAAACACATCCAGCTCGTTCGGCAGCGTGTCATAGCAAAACTCTGCGCCGAAGATATCTCCCGTCAGCAACAGCGAACGAAACCCCTTGTAGCGCCAGTTGTCCGCATACTTCACATTGTAGCGGATGCCGCGACCGATCTGGCGCGATTTGAAATTGCAGCCGAACGCCGCTCCGGCCGAAACGCCGACTGCGCCGTCCACCGCGATATCCCCCTGCTCCATCCAGACGTCAAGAATGCCCATCGAAAACAGGCCGCGCATTCCGCCGCCCTCCAAAACAAGACCGTACTTCATCGAATTCTCCCTCATTTTCCGAACGAACTGTCACAGTTTCTCGGAATAGCTGTTCACCTTCTGCGAATTGTGCGAAAAATTCTGCAGCTTGATCCCGTACTCCGCGATCATCTTCCGGTAATAGTCCGTCTGCTTTTGGTTCAGCTTTCCGGCGTTCTTCAGCTCCTCGTAGCGCTGCGTGAGCTCCGCGAGGTCATCTTTCGTCGCATCGCGATAGTTGTTGGACGCGTTCAGACGAAGCCGCTCCAAAATCCGTTCCAAATCTCCGTGCGTTGCTTTTTGCAAAAACGAAAACATCGAAACTCACCTCCCGTGGCATTGCGAACACACTGCTGTTCCGCCTTGTATTATACCATGAAAGCGCAGATTTCGAAAGTCTTTTCGGAAAATGAAAAGCGGCGCACAGACATCCCCCTCATACCTGCGCACCGCCGCATAACGCTATGTGTCTGTCAAAGCCGTACCGTGATCGTCAGCCGTCCGTCCGCGAACGCCGCCTCGATGCTTCCGCCCATTCTTTCCACGAGCGCTTTCGCGATGGAGAGACCGAGTCCCGTGGACTCCCTGGAGGCTTTCATCGTGTAGAACCGGTCAAACAAATGCTGCGCGGCGTCTGCCGTCATCGCGCTCGCTTTGTTCGAAAAGCGAACGCTGCCGTCCTCCGAAAGCGAGATGCTCAAATCGCCCTCGCTGTATTTGGCGGCGTTGTTGAGGAGATTGTTGAAGATTCTCGCGACCGCTGCCCTGTTGGTCTTTCGCTCGACGCGCGAAGCCGTGATGTCCACCTCCGGCTCGATCCCGCGCTCCGACAGTGCCGGAAACGCGCCCGCAATGCTCTCCTCGAGCACCTGGTTGAGCAGCACGTCATCGTCCATCGGCATCGACTCGTTCGAGAGGATGATCGAGTACCGGAACAATTCTTCCGTGAGCTGCCGCAGGATCTCCGCGCGCTCCTCGATGATGGCCAGATACTCCTCCTGCTTCTGCGGATCCTTCGTGCGGTGAAGCAGGTCCAGATACCCGCAGATTGCCGTCAACGGTGTGCGAAGATCATGCGAAATGTTGGTGACTGCCTCCTTCACCTCCAGATCCCCGGTGCGATACCGAAGATACGCCTCGCGCAGGTTCCGCAGTTCGCGGTTGATGCATTCTGCAAGCTCTCCCATGACACGGTCGCCGCTGTCCAGCACAATGATGGTGTTGGTGTCCGAGTTCAGTTTTTCTTTCATTTGCCGGGCAATGTCGCGCGCCGCCCTGCGCATCACAAAGATCTTGCACAGACACAGCACAAGCGCGATGCTCACCGCCGCCGAAATCCAGTAAATCATAGCCACCTCAATCGTTGAAATACATTTCCAGTTCCGTACACTTGTTGCGATCCACATCCTTAATCCGATTTTCTGAAACATTCAGTTCTTTAAGGAAAGGATTGTTGCTCACATCCAGCGAACTCAGTCGGTTTTTTTGACATGAGAGTTTCCTAAGCCACCTCAGACCGCTGACATCCAGTGTCTCCAGTTCATTACAATCGCAAAACAACTCTGACAGATGTGACGGAGAACTCAGATCCAACGCAGTCAGTTTGTTCTCCCAACAGTCAAGTTTTTCCAGTTTGCTGACGCTGCTCAGATCAAGTTCGCTGAGTTCGTTTTCCGAGCATCTCAGAAGCAGCAACTCCGGCATCCCTCTCAGATCCAGAGTTTCCAGATTGTTATGATCGCAACACAGCGCCTGTATAGCCGGACAATTCTCAATCCGCAGTTTTTTTATAACATTTGAGCTGCAGCACAGGTACGTTAGCTCCGGCAAATCCACAAGGCTCAGGCTCTCGATATGACCGTTATCGCAGTAAATCTGTGCAATCTCCCGATTTTCGGAGACGTCCAGGCTCTCCAACGGGTTGATCTGACACCGCAGGTAGGACAGCTCCGGCATACTGCTGAGATCAAGTTTTCTCAAATGATTACTTGAGACATCCAGAAAAAACAGCTCCGAATACGTTTCGCTCGCCGACAAAATCAGTTGCTCAATTTGATTATCATCGCATATTAGCATTGCCAACTTCAGGTTTGCACTCAGGTCAAGCGTCTTCAGTTCATTGCCGCTGCAAATCACAGCTTCCAGATTCGGATTTTTGCTCAGATCCAGTTCTTCGATCCCGCAACCGACAAGATACAGTTCTCTGAGATTCGGAAAATAAGACAGCCACTCGGGATCCCACTGGAATTTTCCTTCCTTGAACGTTATGGTTCCTTCCGGATCCGGGATTCGCGTCTTATCCTCCGGAGTCACTAAAAACGGCCCGTTACCGATATAGTCGGATGCGAAACGAATCTCCGTAACGCTCTCGTATTCCTCCTGCGTGATCTCGCCGTCCTTGTTCTTATCGACCGTGTCTCTCACGAAATCTTGAAACGGTCCACGGAATACATTGTTGTTTTGCTTCGGACCGTTCCAGAAGTAACCGCTGCCGAACAGCACCCAGCACACCAGTAAAACGGTGATCACTGCAACGGCCACGTAGATAAAAAGCTTCCTGCGGCTCATTTTCCGCTTATTCTCCATAACTCTTCCTTTCTCCCGACAGTTTTCGGTCCTCTCACGGCATTATGATCTCCGTGGTTTTGCTGCAGTCAATAACCTGCAGTTGGACTCCGAGTCGAACGTACGAAAGCGTTGTGGATCTGCAGGACAGTTCGCTCAGTTCCATGTTTTTTCGCAGGTCAAGTTCGGTCAGGTTGTTATTGGAGCAATCCAGTTTCTTCAGCTCGGTATTGGTCATAAGGTTCAACTCCGTCAACTCGTTGCTGGAACAATCCAGTTTCCTCAGTTTCGGGTTCTCCGTGAGTGTCAGCTTTTTCAGATTGTTTCCTCCACAGTCCAGATTCTCCAGATTGGGGTTCTCACCCAGCGACAATTCGGTCAGTTTGTTCAATGCGCAATTCAGCGTAAACAACATAGGATTCATCTCAAGATGAAGCTCCGTCAGGTTGTTGCTTTCGCATGACAAATGCCGCAGTTCCCAGCAGGCGGACACATCAAGTTCATTCAACCCGATTCGGTTTACATCGAGAGAATTCAGCCTCGGATTCATTCTGACATCCAAACTTTCCAGCGGATTTCCGTCACAGTTAAAGTCACTCAGCTTCTGGTTGTGCGAAACATCCACCTTCTTCAGCAGATTGTAATCGCATCTCAGGGAATACAGTTCTTCACACCTGCTGAGATCAAGTTCCGTCAGTGCATTATAACCGCAATCCAGAATGGTCAGGGTACGGATCGTACTGAGATCAAGTTCCGTCAGCGCGTTATCACTACAAAACAGCATCGTGTCCGGACTTACGCTTGTGTCTTTCCCCGCATCCGACCAGAGGTAGAGTTCCCCGAGCTCACAGCTCATACAGAACAGATAGTAAAACTCCGGCTTCACAACTCTGAGATCAAGTTTTCTTATCGAATTAAAACCACAGGACAGGCTGAGCAGTTCCGGATAGTGCGTCAGATCCAGTTCCTTCAGCTCGTTCATATCACAGCTCAGCGTGCGCAGCTTCGGAACCTTCACATCCAGTGAGGTCAGGTGATTGAATGAGCAATTCAACTCAACGAGATTTGCGAGTTTGCTCAGATCCAGACTCGTCAGCTCATTGTGGGCGCAATCGAGGAGTTCCAGCGATTTGCAATTGCTCACATCCAGCTCAGTGATCCTATTCTCAGCACATCTGACTTCGATCAGTTCCGTATTTCCGCTCAGATTCAGTTCTGTCAGGTCGCTGTTGTTACATTCCAGATATTTCAGTTTGCGGAATATCTCAATTCCCTTCAGGCTGTTCCCGTCCTCAAAGTTTTTCAGAAGCCAGATATCAATCTTCGTGACATTGTCCGCTTCCTTCCGACTCAGTTTGCCGTCATGGTCCGTGTCAAAGTTTTTCGCCACATATTCCCGAAATTCCCGGTTTGGGAACGTCTTCTCAATATCGTACTCCATGTATCTGTGTTTTATCAGCAAAACCGCCAGGATCACTGTTGCCGTACCGAGAATTACGGCAGCGATCCAACGGATCCTTCTGTTTGATTTTTTCATGGTATCCCCCTTACTCAAGGTTCTTCCGGCGGAACAGCGCCACCGCTGCAGCCGTCAGGAGAACGATTACAATACCGCCTCCGATCAGTGTCGTCGCCAGTGTATTCTGGACTTCCATCACCGAATCGCCGAGGTGAGCCGCCGGGATGATCGCAACGATCTTCTTCGCAAGAATACCGTTTTGCCACACATTTTCCGAAAGCATCGTCACCGCTGCCAACAGGAAGTACACAAAAAGCGCCGTCACGATACTCCGGTATCCCTCGCTCAGTATGACAACCACGAGGGCCAGAACGACGAAAGCAAGCATCATCACTACCATCATGGCGTTGTTTGTCAAGAATTCCTTGGTTTTCAGGGACGTGCCGACCGGATTTCCCTGCACCTCAATCACGATGCGTACCGTCAGGTTGTAGATCACCGCCAGGACGAGACTCATCGTCACTAAAACCGTCAGCCAGGACGCAAGGATCCGGGAACGGCGATAGCCCGCAACAACCTTGTTTCGCACGATGCCGTACTCAAACTCCGGCACCAGATAGACAATCGTCGCGACGACCGCGACCGGGATCAAAAACAGGTTGGCCTGGGAATAGGCCATTACCGCCTGATACCCCGGGCACAGCATAACGCCGAGATACCCGACACCTGCCGCCGCAAGGCATACAACGTAAAATGAAATCTCCCGCAACAAGCGCGTATAATCGTTTCGCAGTAATCGAATCATCTCTCACCTCCGCTGATCGCCTGAAGGAGACTCTCCGTCTGCACACTTCTCTCCTCGATCGACAGTACCTCGCAGCCTTCCTTCGCCAGTTCCGTGACCAGCTCGGTGATGTGAGGTCTGTCATAAATCTCCACCGTGTCCTCGCTCAGGATGCGGTGACGCAGCGACTTTGCCACCATCACCCGCGCAAGCGCATTCGCGTCCGAGACGCGAACTCGCAGCGCCGTCTCCCGCAGCGCCTTGATTTCCTCAGAAGAGAGCTCCCGTTTCAGTTCCCCGTGCTCCAGGATGCCGTACTGATCCGCCACATTTTCCAAAGACTCCGGATCCTGAGCGGTCACCAGGATTGTCATTCCGAGATCCTGCTTGAATCGCTTCAGAAGCTCCTCCGTCTCTGTCTTCTGCTGAAGACTCATTCCCGACAGGCCGTCGTCGATCAGCAGCAGATCCGGCGAGCCGCAGAGCGCCATCGCAATCGCCGCGATCACCTGTTTCTCCGCCGGCAGCTTCTCCGCCTTCACATCCGCAAAATCCTGCAGTCCCGTCATCCGCAGCACTTCTCCCACTCGCTCCGTGCCGGGCACACCGAGCAACGCACACTGCCTTTTCACATTGCTTCTGAGAGTCAACCCCGGAAGCATCGACCATCCCCCTGCCACGTAACCGGCTCTCCGTCTGATTCCGCGGATCTCCTCGCCGGCGCTGTCCTTTCCGAACAGTTCATAGCCGCCTTCCGAAGGGCTCTGCAAGCCGCTGACCACGCGAAGCAGTGTGGATTTGCCGGCGCCGCTCTTGCCGACAAGGCCGTAGATCGTCCCCCTGGTCAGGTGGAGATCAACGTTCTCCAGTGCCGTGACATGCCCGAACCGCTTGGTCAGTTTTTTTGTTTCCATTGCGTATTCCGTCATGGTGACTTCCCCCTTTCGATCACAGTTATATCACGGCAGTGTTAAGAAACCGATAAAGACAACCGTTAAGATATCGTAAAGATTTCTTCGAAAAATGTTAACCCGCAGTGAAACGGAAACCGATCCCCCAGACGGCCGAAATGCAGTCGCGTCCGGAGATATCCTTAAGTTTCTTCCGCAGGTTGTGCACATGCACCTTCAGCGAGTCCTCCGTGCAGTCCGGCGTGTCCTGCGCGATCAGCTCCAGAAGCGTCAGTTTCGCCACCACGCGGTCGCGGTTGTTCATTAAGATCTTCGCGATCGCGCATTCCGTGCGCGTAAGTTTGACCTCTTTTCCCCCGCTGTAAGCAGTCTGAAGATTACAATCGATCGCGATGTCACCGCAGTTGATCCTCGATTCGTCCTGCGGCGCTCTGCGGTCGCGAAGTACGACGCGAACACGGGCGACCAGCTCCTCGATGCGGAAGGGCTTCGTGATGTAGTCCGCTGCCCCGCCCAGAAGAAGATCCACTTTCTCCATCGTGTCGGTTCTCGCGCTCACGACGATCACCGGAATTCCCTTGAGACTCGGGAGAACCTCCTCCCCGGAGAGCCCGGGCAGCATACGGTCGAGCAGGATCAGGTCCGGCCGCTCGGCTGCGACCGCCATCAACGCCTCCGTGCCGGAATATGCCTTCCGCACGGCAAAGCCCTCGCCCGTCAAAGTCTCCTCCAGCAGTTTGCTGATGGCCACATCATCGTCGACAATCAAAATCGTATCCACTCATTTGCCCTCCTCGCGGAAAATGACGCCGCCTCCGTCCTATTGCGGCCTTTCTGTCATTCTATCACAGAAAGCGAAGGTTGATAAGTCATAATCCGCTCCGAGCTTCCCGGAACACGAAAAGCCCACCGGGCCGCGGAGTCCGCAGCGGCGGTGGGTTTTCACAATAAAGGTTGCATATCGGTAATGATTCTACATTAGTAGAACCCTTTGCCTTCTTACTTCTCAGAAGCTTTCTCCCCCCATGCGGAGGGCTTTGGTTCGCTCACCGAAGCCCCCGCTATCCGATAGCATCAGCCGGCGTGACGGCTGCCTGCCTTGCGACCGTAAGCATCCGCGGCAATGCCCCCGACGGTGCAGCTCACGGTGTTTCCGTCCTCATCAAGCTCCTCGATCGACTCCAGCAGACCGTCGCGTACGCGAACCAGCTTCGTGCCGTAGCGCGCAGCCTCCTCAGAGTGGGTAACCTGCACGATGGTCTTGCCGTATTTGCGGTTGATGTCACGGAAGAGCTCCATGATCCGCATGCCGGTCTTCGAGTCGAGGTTACCGATGGGCTCGTCCAGGAAAATGATCTCCGGATCAAAGACGAGGGCGCGTGCGATCGCCACTCTCTGCTGCTGGCCGCCGGACAACTCGCGGGGCGTGAGCTTTCTCTTGTCCTTCATCCCGATGATCTCAAGAACCTCGTCGATCTTCTGCGCGTAGGAAGAACGGTTCTTTCCGGCGATCATCAAAGGCAGCGCGATGTTGTCCTCAACGCTTAAGTTCGGAACCAGGTTGTAGAACTGGAACACGAAGCCGATCTTGTTGTTTCGCATCTCGCAGAGCTTCTTTTCACTCAGTTTGGAGAGGTCCGTACCGTTGATGCACACCGTGCCCGAGGTGGGCTGGTCAAGCCCGCCGAGCAGATAAAGAAGCGTGGATTTTCCACAGCCGGACGGTCCCATGATCGAGACGAACTCGCCCTGCGCAACATCCAGATTGATATCTTTCAAAACCTTCGAGATTTCTCTTCCGTTTACAAACGATTTATTAAGGCCGTTAATGCTGATAGCGTTCATAGTATTTTTCTCCGTTTCTGTTTTGGGTTTTATTTTCCGTAAAATGATCACTCGTATTTCAGTTCAGCCACAACGCTCAACTTGCGGCTCTTGCGCATCGTCGAGAGCGATGCGATCAGGACGATCACCGCGATGGCGATCGCATACATGGGAACCTCGCCCCAGCTGAACACGACGTCAAATTCCATTCCGACATAGTACATCAGGGTTGAGAACACACCGACCATCAGCATGCTGTACGGCAGCGTGATGAGCAGGGAAATGATTACGCACAGAAGACTTTCAACAAGGATCAGACGCTTTCTCGCGCTGCCGGTCATACCGACCGATGCGAGCACCGCGAACTCCCGGCTTCTCTGGCGGAAGCAGATCACGATGTTGTTGAAGATACCGATGGAAGCGATGATCATCGTGAGGTATGCAAACACCTGGATGAGTTTTACGATCATGTCGTTCTGCTCGATGTTCTGGTCGCACATCGTGTCGCGATCCACATAGGTGGCGCCGAAGTTCGTGACCATCGCCTTGAACTGCTTCTCCGCCTCCTTCATGTCGCCCTTGACTTTGAAGTAGACCTGATCCACACCGCTCGTGTGGTACAGTTCTCTGATCTTACTGTTACTGATCAGGATGAACTCACCGGAGTTATAGAGCTTTCCGTTGACGACCGCACACACGTGCAGCTCCTGCTCAATGTTGTTGATCTTGACCTTCACCGTGTCGCCGACTTTCAGATCAAAGTTGCGGGCAACCACTTTGGTGATGACAACCTCATTTTCCGAGGAATTGACGAAGGTGTCGTAATCTTTGTATGTATCAAGTTCGATATAATCGTTGTAATCGCGGTACGGTCCCGGATCGACACCCATGGCGATCACATTCTTACCGTCGATCTCGGCCGCTCCTAACTGCTCCGACGAGACCGTCGCAGTGTCCACGCAGTCGAGCTCTTTAATATTGCGCAGGATCGTGTCGCCGATCGGTTCCTCACCGCCGCCTTGGAAATTCACATTGACACAATAGTCGAAGTCAAATTCGGTGTAGGCTTCGCGGCAGGCATCCACCATCGTGCTGCCGAACATCGCTACCGTGAGAACGGAGCTCACAGCCATCACCAGCAGCACTACGTTGTTGATCAGAAGTCTCGAGGTACGGATGTTATTGAGTGCCAAGAACATCGTCGTGTTCTTTCGGAAAAGTTTTGCCAAAAGACCTGCGATCACTCTCACAAGCGTAGGCGTTACCAAAAGGATACCGACCATGGAAAGCGCGAGGTACAAAAGGCTCTGCGCGGATACGGTTCCCATGATCTGCGCATTTCCGATCGCCGCTGCCGTAAGCATAGCCGCACCGAGAAAGAACTTGAAGCGCTTGCGTTTTCCCGTGCTCTCCACACGGTTCAGGATCACGTCCTTCGTCTGCAGCTTCTTGATCTTGCGAACCGCCAGCCAGGACGAGATCGCCGACATCACGATCGCAAATGCGATACCGATTGTCACATTCAGCCATTCAATCTTGAACGGAAGATAAATGCCGTAATCCGCGAGCGGGGAAATGAGGCGTCCCACAAGATAGAGGATTCCTTCTCCGAGGGCCGCTCCGACGATGCCGCCGAACAGTCCGTAAAGCACGCTCTCCAGAATGAGGATCCGGCTCACTTTGCCCTTCGAAGCTCCCTGGCTCATGAAGGTTCCCAACACCGGCAAACGCTCGCTGATGATCATTCGGAACACTCCGCTGATGATCAATCCGCTTACCACAACCACGATGATGAACATGCAGCCGATCCCCAGGATCAGCGAATCGAAGTTTCCGAGCACGGTCACCGTGTCGATCGCGGTTGCCTTGACCGTTTCGTTGGCCTCGTTGAATTTCTTAACCGCCGCGTCGATCTCGTCGCCGGTAAGCTTGTTCTTCTCCCCCGTGATCTTTGCGTACATCGCATTGTACCGGCCGTCCGCACCGAGCTGCTCATTTAAGTAAGTGTACGAGATGACCATGTAGAACTGTTCTTTCGTGTCGGCGTAGAACATTCCGTCGTTCACCGCGACCGCCTTGATGTTCACCGTCAGCGGCTCGCCGTTATACATGATCTCGAACCGGTCTCCCGCTTTCAAGTTCCATTCTTTCGCAATCCGCTCGGAGATCACACAGTCCGGTTCGGCGCTGTCTTTCCATTCCCCGCCGACCAGCGCTCCGTCGTATTTTTCGCGGCCTCGGAGGATCACATAACTGAGTTTGTCATTTTCCACTTTGACACCGACTGTCTGAAGTTCCCCGGTGATCTCCGTGAGACCGTCATGTGAAAAATCATCTTTCGTAAAATAAGGATTGTCCGAGACGCTGTGCATCTCGATGTTCTTGCCCTCGCTCATCTTCCGGGCGGGCTCCGTAATACTGTCCTTGATCGTATTGATCATACCCAGGCAGGCTACCAGCAGCCCCGTGCTGAGCGCGATGGAGAGAATCATGAGCACCAACCGCCCCTTTCTCTCCATCATGTTTCTTCGAATGTACCGTAATAAGATAGACAACTTTGCAACCTCCTTGTTCGTTCGCTTTGTTTTTTAAGACAACGCAAGTATACCGCCGCTTTCTTAAACGGTACTTTATCAAAGATTAGAGTTAGATTAAGAAGTCATTTAGAGTTTTATTAATTTTGAGGCCAGATGCCCTGCAGGCGCAAAAAAAGAGCCGGATTCGCGATCCGGCTCTCGGAAATCATATTCATTTGTTTGTCCTTAGGCTGCCGCGGCCGGCCGTGAACCGATCCAGACATGCGAGCACGCCGGGCAGGATAAATAAGATCAGAAGGATCGCGCTGGCCGCGCCCATGGAAATCGTCCGGCAGATCTGCTCCACCGTCGGCTCACCGAAGCACTGGCCGAAGACTGCCGTCACGATGACGATGATGAGACCTGAAGTAAGGATCGTGTGGATGGAACCCTCGTAGGCCTTCTTCAGGGCTTCGGGCACACTCTCACTCCTGCGCGCATCGCGGTAGTAATTGCTGAAGAGAATACCGTAGTCGATCATGGATCCCATGAGGATGCATTGCACGATCAGCAATGCCAGGTAGTTGATGCTGTAGCCCTGGAAGCCGATCACGGTGATAGTGATGTAGACGCCGCACTGCACCAAAAGCACCAGGACCAGCGGAACGAGCGGCGAGCGGAACGTGATCAGCACGACGAGGAAAATGGCAACCGCCGTGAGCACGGTGATCAGCGTCAGCTCATCGTGAAAGGTTTGGCTCATCTCATAGTTCATGGCCGATGAGCCGATGAAGAAGTATCGGCCGACGTTGTCCTCGCACCGGTCGTTGAGGGCGCGATAGAAACCGTCCGTCTCCGACCCCTCCTCGGAGATCGTCACGCTGAGGATCAATCGGGAGTAATTCGGTCCCTTCAGCTGCCGGATACCGTCGTTAAGATCGTTCGCCCACTGCCTGATATCGGAAACCATTTCCTCATCGAGGAACATGGCAAAGGTCGGATCCTGAACCACCGCGTCGTTGAGGAAATTCATCAACTGCTCGATAGACATGGTCCCGTTGCCTGCCGACGGAAGGTTGGCATCGTGATAGAGATACATCATTTTCACGGTGTTCGCGTCAAATCCCGCCGACATATTTCCAAGAAGCGCCGCCATCTCCTCCGTCGACATCGGGGTCGTGAGAAGGTCTCCGGACGGCTGTGCCGTCAGCGGTGCAAACGCCTGCGCATCAACGCCGGCCAGATACGGGGCAAATGCCGGGTCCGTCATCACATCCTGCGAGAGGAACTGCAGGAACTCACCGAGCGTCATGGTTCCCGGAGTGTTGCCGCGATACAGAAAATACAGCATGTTGAACATGCTCTCGGTCGCTGCGATCTCACGACTGTTGTCATTGCCCATGCTCTCGGAAAGATCGTCGATCGCATCTAAGATTTCTGCGGAAGTGTATTGTCTGCCCAGGGTGTTGGAGTAGTTCGACGCGCTCTTTACGCCGTCCCACTGCTCCATCTCCGAAGCCAGCGCGGTCATGCGCGCGTCGTCTCGGTTGTCGTAGAGGACCACAACCGTCTTATCCTTCGGAAAGACGTCCGCCACCGCATCGTTGCTGATCGCTGCATAGCTGACGGTCGTGCGGCTTTGCAGATACAGCACCCCGGCAAAAAGAAGCAGAAACGCCGAAGCCAGCGCGATCCGGTATTTATAACAAAAGCGCGCAAGGCCGCCGGTCGGGATCTTCGGAGACGATTTCTTCGTCTTCTCCATCAATCCGGAGCACATGATCAAAAGCCCCGGCAGGATCAGGAACACGCACACTACGCTTAAGAACACTCCTTTGGCGAGCACGACCCCCATGTTCGGCCCGATCTTGAACTTCATAAACACGAGCGCCAGAAGACCCACAACCGTGGTGAACGAACTGCTGAAAATAGAGGAAAATGCCCCCGCAACCGCTGCCTTCATCGCCGCCTTCCGATCGTCGGTGTTCGTCAGCTCCTGGCGGTACCGGTTCGAGAGGATGATCGAGTAATCCATGGACAGCACCAGCTGCAACATGGCGGTCACGGAAAATGTCGTCTCCGCGATCGAGCCCAGCATGATGTTCGTCCCGAAGTTGAGCACCACGGCAATCCCGATGGTGAATAAAAACAGAAACGGCTCGATCCAGGAACTGCACATGATGATCAGGATCACCAGCAGGATCGCCACGAGGCCCACCATGACATAGGTCGGGATGTTCGGGTGGTCGCCGCTGTCGTTCGCGAACTGCATGTCATTTTCCGAAAAATCCGATCGCAGCGAAGCCTCGACGGACTTCTCCTCACTGCTCTCGTAATCATAGTCCGTATGGAGGACATACTTGACATGATCCCCGCTGTTAAAGCCGGCATCGCCGGGCTTGTAGTCGACTTTCGTGACGTACCGGATGCCCGCAAGCCTCTGCCGCATGGAGAGTTTCTCCTCCTCGGTCAGCCCCCGGAACATTACCCGGATGGTGTAATCCTCCTGCGCATCCGGGAACTCCTCGTCCATGATATCCATTCCGATCTTCATCGAGGAGTCGTCCGCCAGATACTCGGTCATGTCGGTTATGACCTTCACCTTCGGGATCATCATGCCGAACACTCCTGTCAGGATCAACACTACCGCCAAAATCCAGAATCTTCGTTCTACAATGAAATCTGCTGTTTTCTTCAAATCAAATCACCTCTTGACAATTACTTGCCTACGAAATAGTATGATAACAATTCAACGCAAGAAATCAACAGACTGTTTATTTCGTTTTGTTTACTTGTTCGCAAAACACAATGTATATGTCGCAAAGTCAACAGTTCTTATGAATTTGTCGAGGTGAGTATCATGGAGAACCAGCGTATCCGCGTTACCAAGAGAATGCTGAAGGAAGCCCTTGTGCGGCTTTTGGAGGACAAACCGCTCGAGACGGTCACGGTCTATGAAGTGTGCCAGAGCGCCGAGATCAACCGAACCACATTTTACAAATACTACGGAAGTCCGTACGATCTGATGCAGGATATCGAGGCAGATTTCCTGCACGAGCTGGAAGTCAATCTGCAGGACAAGGAAAACCTCTACAGTCTGCAGAACATCTTAACGTACATCGACACGCACCGCGATGCCTGCCGCATTCTGCTGAAATCGGCTTCCGCCAACGGCTTTTTAGAGAAAGTCTTCTCGCAGTCGCTGATCACGCAGCATCTTGAGGAAAACATCTCTTTGGAACAGTCCGAAGTATTCCGCAAATACTCGAAGGAATTCGTGATCTTCGGCTCCTACTCGATCATCCGCAAATGGCTCCTGTCTGACCAGCCGGAGTCTCCGGAGGAGATCGCGCGGATCATCAACGAACTGGTCGCTCTGTTTTAAAAACGAAGGCTCCGTGCCGCGGTTACCCGGGCATGGAGCCGTTTTTATCCTGTTTCGTTTTTGAAAATGAGGGCTTTCATCGACGGCTTTCGCCGGCACCGCCGCCCTATTCCACCACAGTATAGATCATCCCGTTTCAGTCGTCTCCGAACCAATCGCCGTTCAACATCTCGTTGTATCTGGCGTTGCTCTCCTCACATTCCTTTTTCCTGCGCCACGCATCGATATCGCTGCATATGGCGAGCATCTCGTCGACAATCTCCTCCGCGCTTCGCGGCTTCGTCTGCCCAAGATACGAAGTCATCCGCCGGATCGCCTTGGGTCCGCCGAGCTGCTTCGCGATCTGCTCCCCCAGTTCCGGCGGAAAACCGAGAGATTTCACTGCGCGCACCAGTCTGTCGCGCTCGATCATCCATTCCGTCCTGTCAGCCATATATGCCCTTTCCGTGCCCGATCAAACTTCGTAGTCCATGCATGTTCTGCTTGCCGTGAAGGGGCGGACTTTCGTCGTCGCCACCTCAACATGCGCCGGATGCACCGTGTACCCCGAAAGCGACGCCTCATCCGCGAAGCTTGAATCAAGCATCACATCACAGTTGGACGAAGCGAGCGGCTCCGTGTACACTTTGATATCCAAAAGCCCGGGAATCTGCCCCTTAAGGCCCTCAAGTCCTTCCTTGATCCCGGCCTTCACCGCTGCCGCAGCTTCACCGGAGTACTCCTCTTTCAATTTCCAAAGAATCACGTGTTTAACCATTGGTTGTCTCCTTCTTTCTCTCTTTTGCGATCGCCCGCGTGTGACGCGCGACCATCGCAATGAACAAGGCTGCCGCCGCGAAAACGACGATCGCGATCGGAAGCTTCTTATCCGCCAGCTTGTACATGTACAACCCGAACATCCATCCGAAAGGATTGGCCGTAAAACCGTATACGAAACCCTTGAACCGGTATTTTCCGCCGTTCACATCCCGAAGCGTATACATGAAGATCCCGGCCTTGATAATGCCCGTGATCAGGAACTCGAAACCGATCAGGGACAGCACGGCTTTCTTCGACATATGAGCCGGTACGAAAAATGCAACCGGGATATACAGGATCACGTTGACGATCACGAAGTAAAGCAGGTTTCGGTTGACAAGCGGGATCTGAAAAAGTGCCAGCAGAAACAGTTCCATGAACACCACGATCGCAAACAGAATATACAGATGATACTCCGCATCCTGTGCCGCCTCTTCAGCCTGCGCAAAACCGCCGCACAAGCCGACTGCAAACAGGATCAGGCACACCGCGATCAACCAATTTCCCCACTGATTCCGACGAATCATTGTTCCGATCATCTCCTTTTGAACTTCACTTTTCTGCGCTGCGAATGAACTTCATCTGCGGGCTCTCCGGGTCAAGCTGCATCAGCTCGATCTTGATGCCGTCCGGATCGTGGGTCCAGCACTGCCAGTTGCGATCGGCGCCCTGCTTGGGCGCGTCATCCTGCGGTGCTCCCGTCTCCAGGATTCTCTTCCACGCCTCGTGAATGTCATCCACCGCTACGCACATATGAAAGAATCCGATGTTCTCATCCCGATACGGATTCTCCTTCGTCGCGCCGTAAAACAGTTCAATGAACTGTCCTCCGCCGCCGTACATGTACACGATCCACGGCTCCCCGTTCTCCGGCCGCGGAATATCGAAAGCTCTCTTGAATCCGAGTGTCTTTTCGTAAAATGCGATCGTCGTTTCCATGTCCTTCACATTGAACGCCGCATGTCCGATTCCCAATACCATATCGTTGCCCTCCCGGTGTTTTTTCACATTATACCACCGACCGGAGGCATTAAAAAAGAGACAATCCCGCGTTCTGTTTGTAGAAACCGATCTTATTCTGCCGGTTTTACCTCGGCGGCAGGAGCGGCAAAGCGCTCATAGCGGCATTGTTCGACGACGCTCTTTCCGAGGAGCGTGATCGCCTGCTTTGGGCAGAGGCTGATGCAGCTGTAGCACATCGTGCAACGCTCCCCTGCGACGGCCTTACCGTCCCTGACGGAAAGATTTCCCGTAGGGCACCGTCCGGCGCAGAGGCCGCAGCCGACGCAGGCATCTCCGATCTTCAGTTTTTTGCTGTAATTTCGCGTCTTTCCGAAGAACCACAGCCGCTGTCCGAAGAGTCCGGCAAGATGTGCCGGGAAACTGAGTCCTTCCCTCGGATACCGCCCGGCGGCAATCTCGCCGATCGACTTCTCAATCTTCCGATCCGCCTCCGCGATGATCTCACGGTTTTTCTCCGGCGATTTCTTCAGCATCTTGCTGTCGCATACGCTGTCCGGCATGACAATCTGCAGTCCGCCCGTAATCTCCGCGCCGTATTTGCGCAGAAGCCGTGCCGCGCAACCGGTGCCGTCTCCGGAGAACAGTCCCATGGTCGTAAGGCAGAATACCTTCTTACCCTTCCAAAGCGTTCCGTGGCTATCGATAAAGTCGCGTACCATGTACGGAATGTTGGAAAACTGCGTGGGATACGCGAGGAAGATCTCCTCATTTTCCGCAACTGCCGAAGCCGTGCCGGCGCTCCCCAGCGAAATCGCCTCCGCCTGCGGATCCAGTCCTTCCAGAAGTTTCTTGAGGCAGTGCTCGGTGTTGCCGGTACCGCTCAGATAAATGCCTACCATATTCATTTTCCCCCTTTATACTTCGACCGCACATAAAATTGAATTGATTTCCTGCTCCAGATTGTTCTTATCGAGCACGCCGCCGATCAGCGCGAACTGCGCAAGGCCGTGCACCAGCGCCCACATGGCGGTTGTCTTGCATCGGAGGCTCTCCCCGGAAAGCTGCTTGCCGTGAAGCCCCTTGAGAAATTCCTCCGCAACCGGACGAAACAGCAAAAACGGCTCATACGAAATAAAATCGATGTCCTTCCGAGTAAACAGAAATTGAAAATACAGCGGATTCTCATAGAAAAACAGGACGTAGCGCCGGCCGAGCATCAGCATGACTTTCGTCGGATCCTGACAAGCCTCCAGCTCGCTTCGCAACGCATCGCTCAGGCTGTCCGTGATGTACTCCCGGATCGCCGAGAGAAACGCATCCTTGTTCGCAAAATGAGCGTACGGCGCCGCGCTGCTGACCCCGATGGACTCCGCGAGTTTGCGCATCGAAAGGCTCTCCACTCCGTACCGGTCGATGTACTTCAGGCCTTTTTCGATGAACTCCCGCTTCAAATTTCCGTGATGATACGGTTTTCCTGACATAAGCAACCTCCGAATCAATCTTAGCAGTGATTAGATTGTAGCACGCAATCTTATCACTGTCAAGATTGAAAATCAAAAAAGTCCGTCATTTTCCGTTTGCGTCGGAAAATGACGGTTTTCTCCGGTCAGATCGTATCCTCCCGTTCCCTGTTCCGATCAAAATAATGCTCCAGACACTCTTTGAGCTCACCCTCCTGAAGCTCCGCCGCGATCCGGTTGAGGGCGTCGGCGTCCAGCCGCTCCACCCTGCGGACCGGGTAATTTTCCACCCAGGACTTCTTCACGGTGTTCATGGCCATCTCGATACGCCCGTGTCCCTGCTCGATCGCACCGTCCGGAAAATACTCGTCCTCGATAAAAGTGGTGATCGAATCCTTTTCCGCTACGACCATGTAAAACGGCCGCTCAAGGTGCCCGATCCCCAAACAATCCGTGATCGCGAAACACTCTCCGACGCCGAGGATCGCATAGATATCCCCGTTCACATCGAGGATCTTGCACTCGATATAAAAATCTTTGAACAACGGAAAGAAATTGCCGTTAAGACTGCCTTTCTTATCGTAGCGCCCAAGGGGCATGTACTCCAGTTTGCCGCTCTCTTCATTGAGCGCTATGACCGCGTTGTAAATGTACGCGGGCTTCGGCTCGGAAGAATCGGGATTGATGATCCGTTCCTCAACGTAATCATCGTAAAAGGTTTTCCCGTCAAGAGGCATCATCGACGCCGGTGTGTAATAATAACCGTTTTTGAGGCAATATCCGGAAAATTCCCTGTTCGACCGGTATTTGCGAAGCATCCGGTCATATACCGGACGATCTCTCTCCTCCTCGAAATACAGTCTGCGGCGAACCAGCTCGTCCCGGAACTCCGCAGGCGTTTTGTACTGTTCCGGCGCAACCCGGTACCGCCCTTTCGCGCGCTCGTATTTCATGCGGAAAAGGAAGTTGGAAAGCGCCGTCGGGAAGATAAAGAGCAGGACTCCGGGCACCGGCAGAAGCACTAAAACGATCCAGCCGATCCGCTGCCAAAGAGGCGCGATTCCTGCGAGCAGCGCCCGATATTTGATCAGGATCCGAATCGGGTTGACCACAAGCACCAAAGTCGCGATGATCGCATTGAGGATCGGGATCATCACCGCAAACAGCATCCCGATGCCGAACTGGTTTTTGTTTTCGCGCTTTCGGTCGAAATGTTCCGCAAGCGTTATGAGCAAGAGCGGCAGAACGACCCACATGACCACGAGGGACAGCGCGATGAGCACATATTCCCGGAGGACTATGAATCCGATTGCCGCAAACAGCACACTTCCGTTCATACACCTGCCTCCTCTTACTTGTTCTTGATCTCGATCCGGTCGAGGATCCCCTGAATGCCGATGTTTCGATGCGTCAGGTACATCCTCATGACATCTTCGATCAGCCCCGCATCCGCACCGGTTTTCCGTTGTATTCTTCCGGCATCCCAGCCTTTGTCGATATATCTGACAACGGTCGCCACCAGTACCGCCGGATCCTCGTGGCTCTGCTTCGCAGCAGCCTTGCCGCTGTCGTCTCGCGCCGGATTGCTGCCCAAGACCGCCGTCTTTGCATGGCCGTAGTATACGGTGCGCGGCTTGCGCGAGAGAAGTTTCTCCCAGCTCTCGCCGATCTGCGTCCCCCGGTGCATCTCCAACTCATACAACGGGTTCAGATCCCCGACGAACAGACTGCCGTCATCGAGGGCCAGCGTGACGCTGTCGTCGCTGTGCCCGGGCGTGTGAAGGATCTCTCCTTCGATGCCGAACTCTTCCAGAAACCGCCGGCTGTCCGAAAGTGTAACAACACGCACCTTCGCGTCGTCGATCGGCCGGAACGCATGCCGGTTCTCTTTTCGGAAAATGTCGTCCGCCGCATGCACGTACTCCTTTTGCACATCGGCGACCGCGATGACCGCGCCGTGGTCGGCAATCTCCTGCGCAATCCCGCAATGGTCGGGATGAAAATGCGAGATCAAAACGGCATCGATCTTCTGCACCGGTATCCGCAGCTCGCCCATCGCCCTGCAGAACATATCAAACGTCCCTGCCCAGCCGGTGTCGAACAGAACGATCCCGCGCTCTCCCTCGATCAGATAGGTATTGGTATTGCCGTACCGAAGTTCATGGATTGTCATCTCATTTTCCCCCTCTAAGATACCATCATCTTACCACACCGGGGGGCTGTTGACCAGTGAGATCGCGCGGAAAAGGGAACCGCAAAAAATCCCCCGGCGAGATCGCCGGGGGAATGTCGGTATTCTTCGGTTATCATTTGCCGCGCTTGCGATAATCCTCGCGGATCTCCTCAAGGGCATCCTCGCACTCGAACGCCGCGCTCATCTCTTTCGCGCTGCCGCAGGCGCGCGCCTTGCTCACAAGCTTCGACATTGCGGAGAAGTTCAGCTGCGTGCCGACGCTGTCGCACTCATAGCGGACCGCACGGCTCGCCGGTACTCCGAAGCGTCCGGCCACTTCGACAGCGTCGATGTTTGCGCCTAGGAAGATAAACTCCCAGCCAGCCTCCTTCTGCTGCTCGACCATCTTCTTTACCTTCGCGTAGTCGTATTCCTTGCTGGCATTTTCCATGCCGTCGGTGGTGATGATGAACAGCGTCTTTTCCGGCACATCCTCGTCGCGGATGTACTTGTGCACGTTGCGGATGTGGTGGATCGCGCCGCCGACTGCGTCGAGCAGAGCCGTGCAGCCGCGAACGTAGTAATCCTTGTCCGTGATGGGCTCGATCTCACCGATCGGTTTGCGGTCGTGCAGCACCTCGATCTTGTCATCGAAGAGCACCGTCGAGAAGAGCGCCTCGCCCTCTTCCTTCTTTTGCTTTGCGAGCATCGAATTGTAACCGCCGATTGTGTCGGCCTCCAGTCCTCCCATCGAACCGCTTCTGTCAAGAATGTAAATGATCTCAGTCAAACCCTTCTTCATATTGTTGCCTCTCTTTCCGCCGCGCTGCGGCTTGTTTTTTCTTTCTGAGGCAACTATATCATGCTTGCGGGTCGATGTGGTCGCCTCTCAGGCGACATTGAAAATCATCTCGTGAAATTCGTCCAGACGCGCTGTTCCGTCTCAGGTAACCCGATTTGCTCCCTGCCAAGAGCAATGCTCTTCATCAAAAATACCATATTGCGCGCAAGCACACGCATGACCTGACAGCCCTCGTCGTCAACGCGTCCCTCGCCGGGCTCCCAGCCGTAGATATTGTTCCAGTACTGGCTTGTCGCCACCGGCATGTTCGACAGCGTAAAGAACTTGTTGAGCTCGTCAAATGTCGCGGTAGCGCCGGAGCGGCGCGCACTCACGACACTGGCACCGACCTTCAGGCTCTTGTCAAAATGCGAACTGTAAAAGATGCGCTGAAGCGCAGCAAGCAACGTTCCGTTGGCCGAGCCGTAGTATACCGGGGAACCGATCACAAGGCCGTCCGCAGCCTCGAATTTGGCGGCGAGTTCGTTGACTTTATCGTCGAAGACACAACGCCCCGTTTTGCGGCAGGACTCGCAGGCGATGCAGCCGCGGATCGCGCTGCCGCCGATCTGAACGTTCACATACTCGACGCCGTTCTCCTCGAACACTTTCTCCATCTCGGAAAATGCCAGCGCAATGTTACCGTTTTTGCGCGGGCTTCCGTTGATCATCAAAACTTTAAACTTCTTCTCCATCGGTGTGTTTCCTTTTCACAGTTTCAGTAATGTCGCGCGGCAGGGAGCTCCGTCCGAACCTCCCAGGTTGATCGGTGCCGCATGCAGCAGATACACGCCCCGGTCAACCGCCCCGAGGCGGATGCCCTCGAGGGGAATGATCCCCCGGTCAAGAAAAGCGAGATGAACCACGAGCGGCGCATCCTCCGGACCTACGGTCTGCGACTCATTGCCGTACAAAAAGATTCCGGCTTCACAGAAGATACAGGCCGCCTTGTCCGTGAGCGTCGCCTTTCCCTTCACGAGAATGCGCTTAGCCGCGTCACAGCCGGGAATTCCCGACTCCTGCTCCGCCTGCTTTGCCTCCGCTAATATCCGCTTCGCGTCATCTACCGTCACCGGTCCGTCGTGCTCCGCGACGTAGGCGTAGCCGATCATTTTCCGAAGATCGATCTGATCGATCGTCTGCGCATGATCCAGAAAATGATGCGGCGCATCCACGTGCGTACCGTTGTGCGCGCACATCTTAAAAGCCGTCAGATTGCAGACTGCGCCGTCGCTTTTGTTGAGTATTTCGAAGCGCTCCGGAGCGGGGTCGCCCGGATATACGGCGCAGGAGAATACTTCCTGAGAGATATCATAGATTTCCATGCATTTTCCTCTTAACCGACGCCGGATCACGCTCCGAGAAGCGATTCGCCGTGGTCGTACAATGCCTCGTTGATAGTGTCGATGTCAAAGACCTCGTTGTCGATAAAATACTCGACGATCAGGTCAAACCGGCTGCTCGGCGACAGCGCATATCCTGCGCGGGCGAGCATGTCCTTCGTCTCGTCGAGGGACAGCCGCAGCGCTAATGCGAACGCGACCGCCGTCTGCTTCTTCGGGCGGTAATCCTCGTTGCTGCGGATCTTCGAGAAGAGCTTTCGGTCCGCTCCGGCGCGCTTGTACACCTCCGTATCCGTGAAGCCGCGCTCGTCGATCATGCGAAGCAGACTCTGTTGCCACGTATCCGCAAGCTGATCCACAGCCTCCTGCAGGGTGCGCTTTCGCTTTTGCGCATCGACCGAAAAAGACGCCGCATCCGCAGAGAGTTCCTCCTCCGCCTCGGCCAAAGGCTCCTCCATCGGAGCGGCCTCATCGCAAAGGACCTCAACGGACTCCTTACACTTCCCGGCTGCCTTCTTCGCGCTCTTTTTCTCCGCCCGAAGCATTGCCTTCCGGTCAAAGGGCTTTTCAGGCTCCGCCAAGCATGCCTCGGCGAACATGGCAGGCCTTGCCGATCCCGCCGCCGACGCACCGAGCAAAGCATCCCTATTCGACGTTCCGACCGGTGTTGCGCTCATTGCCTGCATGGCTCCGCACGGATTCGGCGGTTCCGGCACAAAATTCTTCTTTAAAAACTCGGCCAAGCCGTCCCACAGACGCTTGTGCTCGGCCTCCGAAATGTGCTCCCGCGCGCCCGTCGCCGTATCCGCGGCTCGCAATGCCACACAGCGTTCTTCGAATGCATTTTCCGTATTCCGATCGGCGAATGAAAACTCCCGGTATTTTCCCCTGTCGCGCTTCCAATACAGGTACAGCCACGGTCCGCTGCTTCCGCTCTCCGCCGAATCCTCGCGTTCCCTGACGGTTCCACCGATCAGAAGGCCTGTGAACTCCTTCCACTGCTCCTCCGACAGCAACACCGTGCCGGAGACCGTGATGTCGTCCTCGGTCAGCGGCCAGTGGTCGCCCTCGCGGGTCTCATGGTAAAAGAAGTGCTGCCCGCTTTCGACAAACAGGCGATATCTTTGAAATTCCGGCGGATTGGTTGAGGACGAGTACGTAAAATAAAAATCCGTGATCTCCTCCGCGGTCACATCCTTGCCGACAATCCGCTTTTTTCTTCCGAACAGCCCCAAATGAAACTCCTCCCCTCATATTACAGGTAACCCGCGCAAGAAATCAGTATCCGAGATCATCGTTGACCAGGATCACGTGGATCCGGCCTTCGTGGCGCGAAAGACGCGTGATCAGGATCTGGCAGCAGATGGAATCCGGCGATTTGCAATTCATGCAGGATCCCGTGCGCGTGCAGGGCGTTGACAGCCCGAACCGCTGCGCGTTGATCGGTGCAGCCACGTTGCGGGCGCGCTTCATCGCACTGTCCACATCCGGCGCAATCTTGTTCATGCCGACGATGAACACGACATACTTCGGTCCCTGCGCGATCGCAGAAACACGGTTTGCGTTTCCGTCGATGTTGATCAGCACGCCGTCCTCGGTCATCGCGTTGACGCTGGACACGAAACAATCCGCATCATAGGTCGCAAGCATCGCCTCGCGCTTGTTCGGCGTTGCGTCGCGGTCGATAAAGTCATAGCTACCGCTCCGAAGAGCCGCCGTGAGCCCGATCTCGGCCGCGCTCATACAGCCGCCCATGCCTACCGTAGCTCCCTCGGGGATCAGTTCCAGCGCCATCTGGAGCGCCTCCTCGCGGGTCTCCGCATAGTATCCGGTCATGTTCCGGGACTCCAGACCCTTGATCACCTTCTGCGCCAGCAGACGGTTTCGTTGCTTCGTCATCTCATTCATAGCCACACCTCCGTAAAATCAGTTCAGCCACAATGCGTACGGCCCTTCCATCTCCGCGATCAACGGGCCGGCAGACTTCGCGTCGCTCTCGCAGACAGCCAGCAGATAAACCGGTCCGGAAAATGATCTGTCCTCATACAGCAAAATGATGCTCTTGCTGTCTGCCTCGTAGACAATACTGCACGCGGATGCACCGCTCACGGCGGTCGCACCGGTCAGATCCGGAGTCACGCCGCTGCAGAGAATGATACCGGACTGCTCGAATCGCGCCGTCTCGTGCTCCTCGCCGAGGATTTCCTCCAAACGGCCGTCAAAAACCGGCTCAACGTTGAATTGAAGCGTGTAACCGCTGCGCAGATGCAGCGTCGCGGTCTGCGGCTCTACGGTGGTGACGCCCTCGACGGTCTTGTCCAAAGGCAGCAGATTCATGTAGTCGTAGATCTCGCGGAAGCCGGTCGACATAGTCCTGTCCAGCTTCTGCAGCTGGTAGACGCGGAAATCCCCTTTCGTATAGTAAAAACGGATCGTCGTCGTGTCCCCGTCGAGGATCTGCATATCGCTCATGCGCCGCTTGCTCGCGGCATACATATGATACTTGTTCGCCATCTCCGCCAGCGTGGTAAACACTTCGGCCGGAACCGGATACTCGGTCGTCACCTGACGGTCGGCATGGGTCTCGCGCTTTTCGATCGTGAGTCTGCCGTCGTCGGAGTCACCGCGACGGGCTTCCGTCACCCAGTGCCCGCCGAGACTTCCGCCGCCCGTCGAGACACGGCAGCCAATCAGACGATCATGTTTGAATTTGTTAAACAGATTCCATACACACATAAGTAACACTCTCCCTTCAAAAATCTATTTGCGATCAATGCGCGCCCGCGCGGCGCGAAGCGCACATGCGATCCCCCAGGTCGCCAACAGGATGCCGGCAAAAATCCCCAATCCGGCCGGCAGTCCCCAATTCAAAAAGCCGTAGAAATCATTGGTGTCGGGCCATACGCCGACGCCGTTGATCAGGATATTGAGAAGATACAAAGCACCGTACACCGCGACCGGGATCATCGTGAAGAACGTCCACCGCATGGGCACTTCCTCATCGGACGGGCAGACAACAAACTCCGCCATCGCCGTCACGGGCACCATCAGGTGGAAGAAGAAATTCGAGCCCCGGTACATCCGAAGCATTCCGTACATCGGCCCGAGGAATGCCGCGATCACGAGGAAGGTCAAGCCGACCGCTGCCGCAGCCAGAAGCTTCGCGAACATCGGCTGCGCTTTACCGCGAAGCCGTTGTATGAGGCTGAAAACAGCAATGATGCCGCAGCACACATTCGAGAGCACCGTAAAAAACTTGAAATTATCGATGCCGCTTGAGGCGAACGTCAGGTCATTGATGCGGAAGAACAAAACCAGGATCGTGCCGGTCACCGCGAAGACGATGATCAGAATGTTCAGCACGAGAGCTATCATCTTACGACGATTCATAAATTCACACTTTCACGCGTCCCGCGAGGATGTCGTTGTAATCCGCGAGGTTTTTGCGAAGAAGATTCGGAATATCCAGCTCGTACGGGCAGCGCGTCTTGCAAAGGCCGCAGTCGACGCACTCATCAATCCGCGCCATCTCCGTCTTCCAGTGGTCCGAGAGCCAGGCCTGCGACGGCGCGCGGCGGATCATTTGCGACATGCGCGCGCACTGGTTGATGACGATGCCCACGGTGCACGGCGAGCAGTAGCCGCAGCCGCGGCAGAAATCACCGAGCAGCTCCTGGCGGTCCTTCTAAATGAACTCGCGCAGCTCGTCCGTCATCGAAGCGTCTTTTTCGAAAAATGAGAGCCACTCCGCAAGCTCCGTCTCCCGCTGGACGCCCCAGATCGGCAGCGCCGGATACTGCAGCATGAATGCCATACACGCCGTGGAATTCGTGAGCAGTCCGCCGGAGAGCCCCTTCATGGCGATAAACCCCATGCCCGCCTCCGCGGTGGCCTTCACAAGCGCGATGTCACGCTCCGACGCGAGATAGGAAAACGGAAACTGCAACGTCTCATACAGCCCGCTCGCCACGATCTCCTCGGCAACTCCGATCTTGTGTGCGGTGATACCGATATGGCGGACAAGGCCCTTTTCCTTCGCCTCACAGAGCGCCTCGTAAAGCCCCGTGCCGTCCCCCGGCCGGAAGCACTGCGGCGCGCAGTGAAGCTGATAAATATCGATATAATCGGTGCGGAGCGCCTCCAGACTTGCCTGAAGCTCCTCGCGGAGTGCGTCTCCGGACTTCGCCTGCGTCTTGGTTGCGATGACAACATTTTCGCGCATGCCTTCAAATGCCTCACCGAGTTTTCGCTCGCTGTCCGTGTAGGCGTGCGCCGTGTCAAAAAAGCGGATCCCTCCGTCGTACGCACGGCGAAGAAGACGCACTGCGGTGTCGGTGTCAACGCGCTGGATCGGCAGTGCGCCGAAGCCATTTTGCGGAACCGTGATGCCGGTCCGCCCGAGGGTGATCGAAGGAATCATCGCAGCCTCCTAAAGTCAGTCAATCTCAATCTGGCACATCTTCATGGTCGTAAGCGCCGCCTCGTGGCTTGAAGGCGTAACGCCCGCGCAGCACGAAGGATCAACGCTCACGGTGATCTCCGGGTACAGAGCCTTCAAAATCAGCGCGTTCGAAACGACGCAGATGTCCGTGCAAAGGCCGATCAGCTCAATCTCCTCAAGCTCGCCGGGCATGTCGTCAAACACGTCCGCCCAGCCCGTAAAACCGAAGGTCGGCTTGTTCACCACAAGCGCGTCCGACGTGTCGAGCCCCTCGCGGATCTCCCAGCCGTTCGTCCCCTCGATGCAGTGCGACACAGGCAGGTGCCAACCCTCGTTGGTCTCGAGGTAGTTCGCCTGGTGCGTGTCGCGGGTGAAGATGATCTGCCACCCCTCCGCCTTGCGAGCCTGAATCTTCTGTGCTACCGTGTCCACGATCGCCAGCGCCTCGGGAGTCCCGAGGTTGCCGTCAATGAAGTCATTTTGCATGTCAACAACGATCAACGCTTTCATAATTCTTCCCTCCCGTATTCACCTTAGTATCCGATCTCCCGCAGAACGCGGTCGATCACCTCTGCATTTTTTACGGAAAATAATTCCGAAATGTGCGGTTTTTCCCCGCACAGAATGCACTTGTTCAGCTGCTCGATCTCGAGCGAATAGTTTTGCGGAGCGAACACTTCCCTCTCGATACGCCCCTGCGCGTTGCGGATCTCGTAGCGAAGATTGCCCTCCTGGTTGTACTCCACGTCCGAGCGGATCGAGCCCTTCGAGCCGTGGATATAGAGCCGGTCAAACCGCGAATTCGTGCCGACGCCCAGATTCATTCCGACCGTGAACGAAGCCCGCGCCCCGTTCGCGAACGACATGACCGCGGTCGTGAGCATGTCCACGCCCAGGTCGGTAAACTCCGCCGAAGCCTTCACCGACGAGACGTCACTGTCGATCAGCGAGAGGATCATTGTCGTGCAGTAGCAGCCGAGGTCGTACATCGCCCCGCCGCCGAACTCCTTGTGCAGGCGGAAGTCCTCCGTGTAGCCCTGCGTGACAAAGGCGGTATCGATAAAGTCGACGTCCCCGATGACGCCGCTTGCAACATCATTTTTCAAAGACTCCACATACGGGCTGTGAAGATACGCATACGCCTCCATCAGGATGACGCCGCACTCCCGCGCCGCAGCGTACATCTCGCGCGCCTCGTCCGCATTGAGCGCCAGCGGCTTTTCGCACAGCACGTGTTTGCCGGCCCGCAGAGCCTTGATCACCCACGGCTTGTGCAGGTCGTTGGGAAGCGGAATGTACACCGCCTCAACGTTCGGATCCGCAAGGAGTTCATCGTAGCTTCCGTACGCCTTCTCAAATCCGAATTCCTCGGCAAATGCCTTCGCCTTCTCCAATTTTCTTCCCGCTACCGCATACAGACGGCAATGCTCCGCCTTCTTCATGCCCGGGATCGTGCAGCCGCGCGCGATGCCGGCAGTGCCCAGAACGCCCCAACGAACCATTTCCATAGAATTTTCCTCTCTTAAAAATTTTAATCAAACTCTAATCTTCCTTCAAAGATGCTTTCATATTTCTTTGTTATGCTGATATCGTCCCAAGGGACGAAACGGTTGCACAAATTAAATTACAAAACAACTCAAAGGAGATTGCTACTATGAAAAAACTTTACAAATCCGGCACTGACAAAAAAATCTGCGGCGTATGCGGCGGTCTCGCCGAATACTTCAACATCGATTCCTCGACAGTTCGTCTGATCACCGTGCTCCTCGTGCTCTTCGCGGGAATGAGCATCTGGGTTTACATCATCGCGGCGCTCCTCATGAGCCCCGCGCCGAAGACCTACTTCGATGGCTACACCGGCTACAAGAGCCCGGTTGGCAACTACGACAGCACGTACTACTACAACGGCAATTACAACAACTTCTGACAAGGTTTGTCACGCTTGGATTGCCTGTATTCTACAGCGGTAGTATTGCAAAATGCAATGGTTTTTTAACTCCATTTTCAGACAATCTTCGCTACTCTTGAGCGGCTCGCCTGCTTACGCGAAACCGCTCAGGGATTCGGCTCTCTGAGCCGCCCGCGAATCTCTTCAAGTTCCTTTTCCAGGGCGAGCGCCTTCTTCGTCTCCTTCGACAGAGACTCGATGGCCTCGTCCTGCTTTTTGTCTATTGCCCTCTGGGAATCTTTCCTATTACCCCGTGATCCCGCGATGATCTTGTAGAACAAAAGCGCGATCAGGTAAAGCACCGCCAGCATCCCGATCACCCAGAACACCGCGAAAAATGTAAAGAACCCCGGGTAGTTTTCAAACAGATCCATAAAGAATTTGTACATCGGTTCGTATCCTCCTCATCTTCTGCAAACATATTATAACACATTTTTCACGAAATCTCAGTATAGATCATCCCGTTCTTCCCCCGGTCCGATCGCATCAGCGACACGTGCGTCGCCAGCATGCGCCCAATGGGCGCCTCCGACACCGGCACCGCCCCGCCGCCCGGCACGGACACCCTGCGGATCAGCGTGATATGCGGCGAAAAATGCTTTCTGTCAAAGGGAATCCCCGCCTCCGCAAGCTCCCTGCGCAGCCGCTTCACATACGCCTGAAGCGCTTTATTGTCCGCCAGACCGACCCAGAACAGGTCCCCAAAGCAGCCGACGCCAGCTAACGCAAGCTCCGTCGGCCGGAAATCCGCGCGCTCAATCGCCTCAAGCACCGCCTCGGGATCGTCGTAATCGCCGACAAATGCAAGCGTCAGGTGAAGATTTTCCGCCGGCGTGTAATTCCCGGTGACGCGCTGTGCGCGCAGCGACTGCTGCAGCCCCGTCAGCGCCTTCCGCATCACGTCGTCAAATTGAATCGCAATAAACAGTCTCATACTAATCCCAATCGCCGTAATCAAAATCCCATTCGACGACCGCTCCTACGCCATATACTCCGTGTTCGTCTTAAGCCACGCCACCGACTTCCGCAGCGCCTCCACGGTCTTCGTCTCCAGCACACATCGCGCATTGTGCGCCTTCGCTGTCGCAAGCCGCTCCGCCAGATCCAGCTCCCCGTCGCCGAGCGCCAAATGATTCCTTCCCTGCTCGGTCGCATCGTGCACATGCATATGCAGCAGCCGGTCCTCGTGCTCGCGGATGAACGGCACATCAATCTCCTTAATCCCCTTCGAGTGCCCGATATCCCACGTCAGCCCGAACTTCGGACTCATCAGCGCAATCTCGATCGCGCGCTTCTCATAATCCCGGAAACCATCGGTATTCTCGATCACAATGCGAATGTCACTGTCCCCGATCCACTCCCCGCACCGCTCGCGGAAGAACTCCCACATCCCGATGTACGTCGCAAAATCCCGCCTTCTCGGCAAACTCCTTCAGCGCGTCCGTATACTCCAGGTCCTGCACCTGGTACTCCGGAAAATTCATATTCAGTTCCACAAACGAAAGCCCCAGCTCCCGGCACAACACAAGGTTGTCCTCCAGGGTGCGGTTTTCAATTAAGGTCGGCATTCCGAATTGCATAAAAAGCCTCCACTTCTTCACATAATTTGATGTTACCAAAACGACACCAACTCATCAAATCCATCCATAATCAACTTTTGAATTTTCTTTCTCTTACTTGATTGAATCGGGCCTGTATAAGTATGTGTCGCAGATATTTCTGAATGAGACAAATGCGTTGACAATCGTAATTCATGTATCTCCAAACACATATTAAAGAAATTAGGCAAGTAGCTGGGAAACATCCTACTTCTTCGATTGATGCTTGATCCTATCTTTCCAAGCTGGTATCCGCCAAGTTCAGGATGTGCTACCGTGAGGATACTACAAATGCGATCATCCAAAGTGTCCCAGAGATTTACAAAGGCCGTTAAATCGGTTTTCCAGTATCCGAGTGCAGAGAATAACGTGCGTTCAACCTGATCATGCTCCTTTCCCAAACTCTTTTTCCAGGAAAACTTATACTGCGTTCGGGTTAGTTCAAAGAGATATTTGTTAATTTGACTATTTGAATAGCGGCTTCGTAAAATCAGGCCAGATTCTTTTAACACATTTTGAGCAATTGGTGCGACTTCAGATAACACGGGAAGATCGCCTACATTTCCTGAGAGCAAATAGTGATTGGCCACAGCCAAAGGCATATCAGCGGCATCTGATTTCGACGAATCAGCATTCTTTACAAATGTAGCGAAAGCAGTTTCTTTCATTTTCATTCTTTCAATGCAACCATCTTTTTCAGCAGTATAAATGAAATTGCTTTTTATCCACCAATTGCTTTTTTCGACATATGAAAACAGCCTCTTTCCAAAAGCTGCTGTATCATATTTCAAGACATAAGCTAGCAGCTGCGCCTTAAATCTACAATCAACAATAAACATGTTTTTTTTGTCGGAATTTAGTAAATCTTTTGCAAGGTCAGAAAATCTGTGAGCATCAGCAGCGTTTAGTTTTCCTCTGACCGATTCTAAAAGAATTCCAGCAGAAAACTGTTGTGTTTTGTCCATACAGCATTGATAGATGTAATTACTGATGCTTGGTGGAATTATACGCGGATAACGCTGAACATAATATGCGAACGAATGAATCAAATTGGGGTATTTCTCAACTGCAGAAATAGCCAGTTTATTGGTTTTTGAACATTGTGAAACGCACTGAAAATAGCGGCGAATTGTTGTTAAATCAGCTGGGTTGTCCTTCATCAGTTTTTTAATCGCCCCTATAGCAATCTGCGATTTTTCACTGTCATCAACCTCCCCCTCAAAAAGGGGCTTGCTTATTCGTTCTATTTCCTTGTCGATATCGGTAATTTCATGGGTTGAAATCTTTGAAGACTGCGGGAATAGGCCCAACTCTTTACTCTTCTTGTCGAGGAGGAAGAGCACCCATTTAACCGTTTCTTCATCAGGAGAAAGAATTCTAATATCATTGACATACCTATAGTATACGAAATGCATTGTCTTTTGAAGTGTCTCTATATATGCATCATACTCTTGGAGAACTACCTCGGCAACAATCCCAGACGCCTGAGGACCTTGAGGTATCCCGGTTCCGAGCTCACGTCCATCAGCCGATTCCCACTGCTCGATAAGATCAGTTAAAGACTTTGCACAGTTTTCGCTGAAAAAAAACTTATCCTTTAGGATGTCTCGCAGAAGATTATGGTTTATGCTGTCATAACAAGCAGTCAAGTCAAATGATGCGATGAACCTATATCCTCTCTGAAAAGCTCTTATAATAGCTTTCGTATATGCCTTGTAGGAATCCTGCCAGTGTTGATAGAAAAACTCACTTTCTTGCGAGTCACAGAGGTTCCCAAAAACGGTCCTCTTATATCGTTTGGTAATCTCCGGTATAGAAGTTAATGACTTCGACAATATATTAGCATATGCCTGATATACGATTTGGTCTTCAATTGATAAAAGCGTATACATTCTACTGAGACCATTCGCCTTTGGCATAAAGACACGAATGCTTTGAGTTGGAAGATAACCAGCCTTTATTCGTTTTTTTAGCAAAGCAATATTTTTATCCCTCGCCATGCCATATATTGAATATGTGTTACGAAAAAAATTTTTATATGTACTCTCTGGGTTAGTTAATAGGCGCGTGTACGCAAGGGCCAAATTTGATTGTTTGGCAACGTTAGTAATCGTATACATTTCCAGCCTCCTCTAAGGGATAAATACAACCGCTGTGATTATCTTTCCAAGTTTTTCATCTCTTAACAATACAAAGTCAAATTCCTAATCCTTAACGCGGTACTTCGGATATAACCAACCGTTCTTAATTCACGATTTCGATTTACAGTTTCCACTACTATTTCCGTAAGAACCTTCCTCTTCCGCCGCCTGATAAGCCGGCGTGTCCGGTAACGTATACACGTTATCCTGCTTCTTCGCGAAACTCGTATCCCCGATTCCGAAGAACCGCTCGAAGAATCCCTTCAGCTTATCGATGATGGTCTGTTTCTTCTTTGCGCGTCCGCCTCCAAATCGAGAGATTGGCGGCATCAGCTTGTCGATGTCCGTACCAGACGTCTTAACCTCGCCATTACGGAACGAGTCCTCTAAGAAGCGGCGTGTTTCATCCTCGTTCAGATTCTCGTTCTCGACGATCTGCATCAGCTGCTTCTCGCGTTCTTCCGCAACGTAGGAGCGCCACTCCAACATGACATCATCCACATCGTTGATGCCGGCGATAAAGGTCTCAATCAACGCCTTCTTGCTACGCAACTCCGGCGAAGAATCCACAGCCTTCTGGATTGTGATAAGCACTTCCTTGTCCGTGCAGTGCGTGTCGTGGTACTTCTTCACCAACAGGAGGATATAGTCGATATTGATTTCAATCTGCCGGATCAGCTCTACTTCAAAGACGATATCGTCAGTGATATCCTCTTTTTCCCCTGTTTGTCTTCGTCGGATAATCTCGTCCCGGATATCCTGATAACGTCCGAGATAATCCTGAAGATCTCGCTCGGTTATCAGTTCCTTGCCGCGGAACTCATCAAAGGATGACAACAGGTTACGCATGCGAAGGATCGCACCGAACAAAGCCACGAAGTCTTTGTGATTCTGTTCGCCCGTAATCCTCGGCTCGGAAAGCGGGAACTTTGCTTCCAATTCCTCAATCATGTCGACATAGCCGGGATGCGGCTTGTTGTTCATATCGATGTAACCATGATAGTAGGAATCGAACTTCTGCAGGAGCACGATTCCGCCCGCATTGGCATCACCAAACAGCGAGATGGCCTCATCCACGCGCTTTTGCAGGTTACGGAAGCATACAATATTACCGAAGGTCTTTATGCTGTTTAAGATGCGGTTAGTGCGGCTGAATGCCTGAATCAGTCCGTGCATCCGCAGGTTCTTATCTACCCACAACGTATTGAGCGTGGTCGCGTCAAAGCCGGTCAGGAACATATTGACGACGATCAAGAGGTCGAGTTCCTTGTTCTTCATCCGAAGGGAAACGTCTTTATAATAGTTCTGGAACCGATCCCCATCGGTCGAATAGTTCGTATGGAACATCTCGTTATAGTCGCCGATCGCATCCTCAAGGAAATCACGGCTGGTCTTGTCGAGTGCGCTCGTATCCTCACTGTTCTCCTCACCGAGCAGCTCCGCGTCCGGCTCTTCCTCATTGGCAGCATAACTGTAGATGGTCGCGATCCGCAGCGCCTGTGTCGGACGTTCCGCCATCTGCTTCTTGAATTCCTGATAGTACAGCTTCGCCATCTCGACAGAGGACACGCACAGGATAGAATTGAAACCGCTGATACGCTGCGACCGTTTAATTTCCGTTACAACGCCGCGATCCGAAGACGCGACGTCTTTGATATTCGTCAGCGCATTAAAGAGATAGGATTTATCGCCGCGGTACGTTTTCTGATCAAAATGGTCGAGGATATAGCTCGTCACCAGCTCAATCCGCTTCGGCGCCATAAACGCACGCTCCCGGTCGATATCCCATACCGACTTATCATCGATGTCCGGATCGACATCCATGGTCTTGATATAGTCCACGCGGAACGGAAGCACGTTGCGGTCATTGATGGCATCCACGATGGTATAGGTATGAAGCTGGTCGCCAAACGTCTGCTCCGTGGTAAAGAACTGCGGATTTTTTACTGATCCCGTGTTCGTTGCAAAGATCGGGGTTCCGGTGAATCCAAACAGATGATACTTCTTGAAACTCTGTACGATAGCCGTATGCATGTCTCCGAATTGGCTGCGGTGGCACTCGTCAGCGTATTGTCAATAGGGACAATCAAATTTTTTCAAAAAGTATTCTCAGCACCTCCAATCAGAAGAAATCCCTTATATTCTCAGCAATTTCTCGACAGCAATTCTCCAGCGCGAAATGCCCGCTGTTAACAGGAACCAGCTTTGCGTCCGGCAAATCCTTCCTGAAAGCTTCAGCCCCTGCCCAGATGAACGAAGGATCATCCTTTCCCCAAATCGCCAGCAGTTTCGGCTGATACTTTCTCAGGTATTCTTGAAATGCGGGATACATCTTTACATTGTTCTGA
>JAFRYE010000025.1 GCA_017441265.1 Lachnospiraceae bacterium
GGTTTCAGAAACGTTACTGCCATGTTTTTCCTCCAATCTCTCTTCCTTGGCCTTCTGCAGGAAAGCAAGGTTAAACTCCGCCACGCATGCTTCGATCAGCATGTCCATCTCGATTTCCGAAATAGAAATGCCCTTGATGTCGAGCATGGCGATGATGTTTTCTTTCGCCTTTTCCAGTTTTTCCGTGCCGGACAGCTCCTGGTACAATTGCTCTACAGCTTTTACGCAGGTCTCGACCACCTTGCGTTTGGTGTCATCCGCCGTCATGCGATCGTACAGTTTTTTCATGCCCGCGCCCAGCACTCCGGCGATCGCCGTCAACGCCGTGTACGCAAGGATATAGCCGTACTGCGAAAGGAATCCAATACTACTTTCATGCTCTGCCTCCGATCAAAAATGTGATGCCTGCTGCGACTGCCGCTCCGATCACGGCATAGATGAGCTTGTCCCACATAGTAGCCGGACGTGCTTTGAGCGACTCCACCGCACCCTTCAGTTCCCCCAATGTCGCCAAAACGCTGTTCAGCGTCGTGGTGGTTGCCACGAGGTTATGGTCGGTCGCGGTGATCTTGTCCGACAGATCTTTGACCGCCTGCTCACAGACGGCAAGGCGCCTCTCAATCTCCGACAGCGTCACTTCGCTCATTGCCCGATGCCTCCTTCCCCAGAATGTCCTTCAAGACCTGCTCCGCGCCGATCACAGCATTGAGACGGGCGAGCAGCTCTTCTTTCTGCGCCGACAGTTCTGTCAGCTTCTGTTCGATGATTTCTCTCATAGACGTGCCTCCAATTGTTCTATTCTTTCGAGAAGCTCCTGCGTCGCGCGCCAGTTGAGAGCGGCCATCGCGTAAAGGTCGATGTGCTCGCCGTCCTCTGACAGCACAGCGTCAGGCGTTTCTCTGCCGATGACAAATCCTGTACTCGTGCGATCCGATATGACCGGAGATGGTGCGCTGTTCAGCGTTTCTTCTTCGGCTTGCGCAATGACGACACCAACGTCTTCTTCATCGATCTCCTCCGTCTCTTCCGATGTGAAGGAAAGAGCTTCCGGTGATCCGGAAATCAGGTTGTATGTGTAGATCCGGCTGTTGCGGACGGCGCCCAGCACGCTGCCTGCCTCGGATATGTTTGTTTTGACCGATTCCGTCGAGTTGATCTCAAACCCCGGCGCGTATATCGAACCGTTCGCCACCACTTTGTCGCTTTTGATCATCAGATATGGCGTCACGGTCGATCCGGAAACCGATCCGATGGCGATTCCGCTTGAAAGGCTCGTGCCGATCAGCATAGCACCGTCACCGGATGTCATCAGACCCCCCGGCACCTCGTATCTTGACGCATAAACCACGCCCCATTTGGATGACGAACTTCCGAGGTTGACGGCATTGTACGGTATAAAATCGTCGCCGTAGTATTTCGTTGTCTTGTTCGTGATGCCCAGCGCGAGATTGCCGGAATATAAACGAAGCGCGGTATCCCCGCCGAACGCGATGCCGTTGTCACCGCTGAAGTTCAAATTGTTCGTCGCGTTTAAGCCAAATGAAATATTACCGCCGAGAGACAGATCGCCGATCACGGACGTATCGCCCCAAACAGTCAGCGGTGTATTAATTTGTGACGCGGAAGACGTGAAGTGCGCCAGCGCATTGAAGTTGCCGTCTGTCTGTCTCTGATACAGACCTACGCCTTTAACATTCTCCGAGCAGTACAATCCTTCGCTGACGTTTCCGGTCTCCACGACGCCGAGCGGGACAAGGCCGCCGATCAGACCACCGCCGGACGTCATATGCTGCGCGATACTCCCGTTTGCGATATAGGTGTAATA
>JAFRYE010000026.1 GCA_017441265.1 Lachnospiraceae bacterium
CCGGAACCGGTCATCTCTCTTAACTTCTTAACGTCAGCAGCTGTAATAGCCATATTCTTCGTCCTCCGATCTGTGATTACTCTTCTTCGTCTTCTGCTACGACAGGCTCGCCCTCGTCGTACTGAACACCCTGGTTCGCCTCGATGACTGCATCAGCCATGGCAGAGGTGATCAGCTTGACCGCACGGATCGCGTCGTCATTGCCCGGGATCACATAGTCGAGTTCTTCCGGATCACAGTTGGTGTCCGCAATACCGATCAGAGTAATACCGAGAGTATGTGCTTCCTGAACGCAGATTCTCTCCTTCTTCGGGTCAACCACAAAGATTGCATCCGGGAGCTTCTTCATCTCCTTGATGCCGCCGAGGTTCTTCTCAAGCTTGGACCACTCCTTCTTCAGAGCGATGACTTCCTTCTTGGGAAGGACATCGAACGTTCCGTCTTCCGACATGGTCTCGATCTCTTTTAAGCGGGCGATTCTGCTCTCGATGGTCTTGAAGTTGGTCAGCATGCCGCCGAGCCATCTCTCATTCACGTAGAACATACCGCAGCGCTCCGCCTCGGACTTGATGGAATCCTGAGCCTGCTTCTTGGTTCCGACGAATAAAACGGTGCCGCCGTCCGCAACGATCTGCTTCAGCGCGTTGTAAGCCTCATCAACCATGCCTACAGACTTCTGTAAGTCGATGATGTAGATACCGTTTCTCTCGGTGTAGATGTAAGGAGCCATCTTAGGGTTCCAGCGTCTGGTCTGATGTCCGAAATGAACACCTGCTTCAAGTAACTGCTTCATAGAAATAACACTCATGTTATTCTCCTCCTTTGGTTTTTCTTGCGTGCGTGTCTTCTCCCCGCCGAACCCTTCCGGGCACCCTGGCGGAAATCCCCGCACGTGCAGTATCACTTGGCTATTCTAGCACAATTGAAAACCGGATGCAACCGGAATTTTGCCTTTTTTACGCCATTTTTCAGTCTTTCAGCCAATGTGCCGGGCAAGCCCTCCAGAGCACAAAAACAGCCGGTCCGAACGGCCGGACCGGCTGCAATAACCGTTATGAAGTGGTTATCCTTCTTCTGCCTGCGATGCGCGCACATTCTCCAGTTCGTCAAACACCGCGTCGTTGATGATCCGGATAAATGTACCCTTCATGCCGGAAGACTTCGATTCGATCACGCCCGCGCTCTCAAACTTGCGCAGCGCATTGACGATCACCGAACGGGTGATACCGAATCGGTCTGCGATCTTGCTGGCGACGAGGATGCCCTCGCTTCCGCCGAGTTCATCGAAGATATGCAGGATTGCCTCCAGTTCCGAGAAGGACAGCGTTCCGATCGCCGACCGGACCACCTGCAGTTTCCGCACCTCCTCGGCATTCTCCTCCGTGACGGAACGGAGCATCTCTAAACTCACCACCGTGGTGCCGTATTCCGTCAGGATGATGTCATCGATCAAATACTGTGACTCCATCTTATATACAAAGAGAGTACCGAGGCGTTCTCCTGCGATCTCGATCGGGGATATGATGCCTTTATACCGGTCAACATTATCTGAGTCGAATCCAAGCGTCATCAGATTCACATTTTCTTTCGTAGAGAGGACACTTAAGAAACGCTCGTTCAGCATGTCGTCGATATGATCGCCGACCGAACCGCTTAACAGCGCGCTCTGAATCTCTTCTACATTCTCGTCTGTCGCCGAACCTAATACCTTACCCTTGCGGCTGATCACAAGTACATTGGACTCCAGAACTTCCGAAAGAACTTTACAGATATCGTTAAATACAACTTTCTGAGTGCGGTTGTCATGCAGTAATTTGTTGATTTTTCTGGTCTTGTCCAATAATTGTACGCTCATAAATACCTCCTTTGCAATTTTTTCACCTTTTCTCAAATATCATAACATGCTTTCCTTAAATTTACAATGAAAATTGTAAATTTTCTGTAAAATAACAGAAGCCGATACGTTTGTATCGACTTCTGAGAATCATTTCACTTTTTCTTCAACATATGAGCA
>JAFRYE010000027.1 GCA_017441265.1 Lachnospiraceae bacterium
CCCTCGCAGTCGCTGCCCGTGATGAGCGGGGTGTGAACATATACGAAGTCGCGCTCCTGGAAGAACTTGTGGATCGCGTAAGCCGCGAGGGAACGAACGCGGAACACCGCCTGAAACGTGTTGGTTCTCGGACGAAGGTGCGTCATGGTGCGCAGGTACTCCATCGTGTGACGCTTCTTCTGCATCGGATAGCTCGGGTCGGAAGCGCCCTCGAGCACAACCTCCGTCGCCTGAATCTCAAAGGGCTGCTTTGCATCGGGCGTCGCAACCAGCGTACCGGTCACGATCACTGCCGTGCCTGCCCCGAAATGCGTGATCTCTTCAAAGTTTGCGAGCGCGTCGGTGTAAACCACCTGAAGCGTCTCAAAGTAGGTGCCGTCATTGATTACGAGAAAGCCGAAATTCTTGGAGTCGCGATTGCTGCGAACCCATCCGCCGACGGACACCGTCTTGCCGAAATAGTCTTCCCGCTGCCGAAACAGCTCTCTCACTGTAATCAAATCCATTGCCTTGTCCTCTTCGCGCGGCCGTGCGCGCGTCTTTCTGATATATTTCGTTCAAAAACGCCGAATACAAGCGTTTTCTTAATTTAACCCCGTTTCGTAAAATCGTCAAGCATTTTCCGAAAAATCAGACATTTTTCGCAAGATACTTCTTCTCGAATTCGGAGACCGGAATCGGCCGTTCAAACAGGTATCCCTGCGCCGTTGTGAAACCGCAGCTGCGGAGGAATTCCGCCTGCTCTTCGGTCTCCACGCCTTCGAACACGGCTTCCTTGTGAACCGACGCGATCATGTCGCACATGCAGCGAACGTACTCCTGCTCGGTCCGGGACGTACCGATGTTCTTTAAGAAGTTCTTGCTGATCTTCACATGGTTGACCGGCGCGGTGATCAGCATGGACAGCGACTCGTTGCCCGAGCCGAAGTCGTCGAGAGTGATCGTGAATCCGCGGCGCTGCAGGTCTTTCACGCTGTTTGCCGCGCTGGCGCTGTCGGCTGCCAGCATCGCCTCATTGACCTCGAGCTCCAGATAGCGGCCGTCGACGCCGTACTGCTCCGCGAGGCGGCTGATGCGCTCGTCGAATTTGACGAAGTTGTTGTTATTTTTCGAGAAGTTGACGGAGATCGGCACCATCGGAATGCCCTTGTTCTTCCAGCTGCGGAGCGTCTGAAGGACGTTCGTGTAAATGCAGAAGTCGAGGTCGGTGATGTGGCCGGTCTTCTCCAGGATCGGAATGAAGTCCGCCGGGGAGCGGTACGTACCGTCGTCATTGCACCAGCGGGCCAGAGCCTCGGCGCCGATGACGCGTCGTCCCTCGAGGGAGAACTTCGGAAGCAGGAACACCTCGATCTTGTTGTCACGGATCGCGTTCTGGATCTCGCCCGCGATAGTCTGCTCATAGGAGCGCTTCGCGCGAAGCTCCTCGGTGCAGATGCAGTAGAGGCTGTTCTCCGTCTTGGCCTGCTTTCTCGCGAGGTTTGCATTGTCCATCGCAAGCGCGATGTCATGCTCGCCGCGGCGCAGGAAATACACACCGCTGGTCAGCTGAATGTCGATGCCCGGATACATCTTCGTCTGATGCTCCACGAACACCTTCGACCAGCTCCGCACCTTCGCAAGCACCTGCTCTTCCGTCTCGCCGTTCACGTAGATCAGGAAATAATCGGAGTGAATGCGGCAGGCGAAACATTTCTTGCCCTTGCGCAGGAACATCGAACCGAAGTCGCGCAGGATGCGGTCGCCCGCGGGATAGCCGTATTTTTCGTTGATGTAGGAGAAATCATTGATATCGCAGTAAATGATCGCATGCACGGGATCCATCTCGGGATCACCGAGCACCTCCTGCACGCGCCCGCGGAACGCAGTGCGGTTGTACAGGTTTGTCAACCGGTCCGTACTGTTGAGACGGTTGATGATCATGCGGTCGTTGGTGCGCTCCTTCTGGCGGCGGCGCTCCTCATCGATGACCGTCAGGCGGCCGTAGATGTAGATCACGGTTCCGTCCGAATCCTTGATGCCGATCATGTTGAGTTTGCACCATTTGTATTCCTTGCCGTCGAACTTGATGCGGAACTCGCCTTTGCCGTTCTCCCCGCCGACCGCATTGCGGTAGATCTGCATGAACGCGTCGTAATCCTCCGGATGGCAGAACTCCGACGGGAGATTCGTTGCAAGAACGTTCGGGATCACGCCTTCGCGGCCGAGCTGCTCGCTGAGGCGCGTAGGCACGCTCAGACGGTCCTCGATCACGTCGTAGCCGAACTGGATATCGTCCGAGACATCTTCCAGCTGGCGGTAACGGTCGAGCTGATGCTTCATGCTCATCTCCGCGTTGATGCGCTGGGTAATGTCGGTGAACACGCAGCTGAGAAGCGTGCTGTCCTCCTGCTCCGAGCGCCATACAACCAGAGCGTTGCAGTGCACCCAAGCCACGCTGCCGTCGAAGCGGTTCAGGCGGAACTCGGCAACCGTCACGCTGTCGGTCTCATTTTTCGCATCAAACAAACGCATCGCCATGCGCTTGTCATCCGGCGCAACCACCGCCGGCAGGAAATTGTCGTGAATCTGGGAAAACTGCTCTTTCGTGTGGCCGATGATATCATAGAAAACATCGTTCGCGTACACAATGTCCGGGACATTTTCCCGGGCGATGCGCCCCTGGTACTCGAAGACCGCCACGCCGACAGGCAGCATCTCCAAAAGGCCCGACACCTGGCGCTTGCGGAGCATCTCGCCGGTCACCTGCGTGATCGTGATGTCGAACAGGCCGTTCTTCATCATCTTCTTCTGACGGCGGACGAAACACTGTACCGGGATTGCCCGTCCTTCCGCGGAGATCAGGCGGTGCTCGATGCACACGACCATCTGCTTGCGGATCTTCTCGTCGAGGATGCGGCGGATCGCCTCCCGGTCGTCGAAAAATACGTGCTCCAGATACGTGCCGGCCTTGGACGCGTCAGACACCCCAAGCATCTCGCAGACGCCGGAGTCGCAGTCGACGATCGAATAGTCCTTGTCATCCATGACCGTACATGTGCCGTAGTAGATCTGGCGCGCCGCCCCGCGGGTGTTTTCCGCGCTCACGGTGCCCTTGTCACCGATCAGCTCGTTCAAAAAGCCCAACAATACCGGCTCGCCGGAATACGAATTCAGAATCAGCTTCCGCGCGCGGGGCTGTCCCGTGCAGATGAACAGACACGACAAAAAGATCGCCCACGTCAAAGGATAGGCCCCTCGCTCAATGGAACTCACGGTCTGTCTCGTGATCCCGATGGTCTCGCCGAACTCCTCCTGCGAAAGTTTCATCGACTTGCGATAAAACGGAAGGTTCTTCGCGAAAATTGTGAGCATCTTCTTGCGTTCACTGTTGTCCAGTCTCATAGCATTTCCTCTCTCCTGCGCACTCGGCGCTTTTTCTCCTCATATCTCGCTCTTATTGTACGGTCAGATCCGCCGCGGTCCGTCTCCGACGGATACCACGTAAAATGACGGCGGATAGCCGATTTTCGTCTCATAGATCTCGCTGACAGCCCGGGTCATCGCCTCCACGCACTCCTCGCGGACCAGGCTCACGCAGCAGCCTCCGAACCCGGCGCCGGTCATTCGCGCCCCGATCACGCCGTCCTGCTCCCAGGCGGCTTCCGTCAACGTATCCAGTTCGCGCCCGGTCACTTCGTAGTCATCCCGCAGCGACCGGTGGGATGCGTTCATCAGTTGTCCGAACTCGTTGATGTCGCCCTTCGCCAGCGCCTCAACCGCCCGGATCGTCCGGGCGTTCTCGGTCACGGCGTGCCGCGCCCGTCGCAGGAGCACCTCATCTCCGATCACGTGCTTGCAGCGCTCGAACTCCTCTTCCCGCAGCGCCCCGAGGGTCGCGATATTCACGATGCTCTGCAGTCTGTGCAGCGCCTCCTCGCACTCGGCCCGCCGCTCATTGTATTTCGAATCGCCGAGCCCGCGCTTTTTGTTCGTGTTCATGATCACGATCTTCACGCCGTCGAGCACGATGGGCGCATACTCATATGCAAGCGTCGCCGTGTCGAGGAAGATCGCCTTGTCCTTCCTCCCCATCGCCACGGCGAACTGGTCCATGATGCCGCAGTTGACGCCGATGAAGGCATTTTCCGCAGCCTGACCGATCAACGCGTTCGTGATCTGATCGTAGTCAAATCCGTACATGTCCCGAAGCACCTCGCCCGTGAGCACCTCGATGGATGCCGAGGACGAAAGCCCCGAGCCGTTCGGGATATTTCCGTAAAATGCGATATCAAAGCCGACATCCGCCTCGTACCCTCGCTTCGCGGCCTCGTTGATCACGCCCTTCGGGTAGTTGGCCCAGCCATCCTCGGTCCGGTACACCAGCCCGTCAAGTGAGCTCTCGCATACCCCGTCATCCGGAAAATTCTCCGAGTACAGCCGAAGTTTCCGATCGTCTCTCTTGCGCACCGCCGCGTACGTCCCGATAGTCAGTGCGCACGGGAAGACGTGGCCGCCGTTGTAATCCGTATGTTCTCCGATCAGGTTCACGCGCCCCGGCGCAAAATAACACCGGATGTCGCCGTCCCCGCCGAAGATCCGCGCGAAACTCTCGCGCACCGTCTTTTCTGCCTCCATCGCGCCGCTGTCCTCCGTCTACTCGCGCAAAGTGTTGCGATGTTTTTTATTTTCCGCCTTGTTCGAATACATGCGGTTGTCGCTCAGCGTCATCCACTCGCCGAGGGAATGCGTCGCATCCGTACAGACGGAGTAGCCGTAGCTCGCGCTCACGATATACGGCCGCTTCGCACGCTTGTTATAGTCCTCGAGGAAGGCGTCAAAGCGGTTGCAGTAGCGAACCGCATCCTCCTCGGTGTAATCAAGTGCCAGCACCTGGAACTCATCGCCGCCGACGCGGTAGCACCGTTCCTCGGAAAAGCATGCCGCCAACATCGCGTTGGCGATCGCCTTCAGGGCCAGGTCCCCGTGCGCATGCCCGAACGTGTCGTTGATCACCTTCAGATTGTCCATGTCCACGGTGATGATGGCGAGGGTTCGCTTCGTCTCCTTCGCCGTCTCGAACATGCTCTGCGAATCCTCCTCGAACCCATAGCGGTTCTTGAGTCCGGTCATCACGTCGCTTATATACAACCCGGAAAGCTTGTTCACCAGCCGGTTCATGCGCCGGTTGATCCTCATGCGCTCCATGACGTTGCCGATGATGATCATCAGGTATTGGAAGAACTCGCCCGGACACTCGTAATCCCGGAAGTTGATCATCGCGTAGCCGTAGCACGACTCCTGATAGTGCAGCGGCACGATGAAGTATGCGCAGGGCGAGTTGTAAACATATTCATCGGGCAGAATGTCCTCTAAGAAGAACACCTGATCCACGTGCCCGAGCAGTATCGTCTCCTGGATGGCCGTCCGCAAATGAACCTTCTTCGTGAACGAAAGCATGTCCCCCTGCTCCGCCGTATCCCAGTCGACATCGTTGAGGATCAGGAAGAAATCCCGGAAATTATCGTTGTTGAAAATGTATGTATATATGTTTTCGTTCAGGTCATCCATGCAGGTCGCATTTTCCACATCGATACCCATGAACACCGTCTGCATATTGTAATGGCTGCTCCGCTGGTTCGCCTCAAAGTATCTGCGAACCGACTCCCGCGCGCGGTCATAGGTCTCTTTCACGCATCCGCAGGACTCTCGCAGCACCAGTTTCGTCGGAATGTACTCGATCTCCGGCACCGTCTCATTGCGGATCATCGAGATCAGCATGTCGACCGCCCTGCTTCCGAGGCTCGACACATCAACCCGCACCGATGTAATGGACGGAATGCTCACGGCCGCCTCGTCGACATCGTCAAATCCCGTCACCGCAACGTCCTCGGGAACCCGGATCCCCCGGTCATTCAGCGCGTTGCACACCGCGATCGCCATGTAATCGTTGGCGCACACGATCGCATCCGGCAGATCGTCCCGCAGGTCAAGCAGTTCCGCCACTGCGGCGTCGCCCTGATTTCTCCAGAAATCGCCGTAGAAAATGTCGTCCTCGCCGAAGGGAATATCATATTTCTCCATCATCCGCGTGAAGCACTGCAACCGCTTCTCCGCATCCGGATGATTCTTCGGTCCGCTCACATAACAGAAATCCCGGAAACCGTGCTTGTTGATCAGATGCTCCGCAACTTCCTCCATGGAATTCCGATCGTCCACGAGCACACTGTTGTAACCGTCGTACTGTCTGCGGATGCACACAACGGGGCACATTGCCTCCTCGCGCACTTTCTCCAGCAGCTGTTCCGACACAAAATCATCCGTGAACGTATCCATCCCCAACAGGATCCCGTCCACATTTCGAAAATCCGGCAGCTGCGCCAGAACGCGCTCGCCGCGGACAAATGCCTCATTCTTGCCGTACCCGCCGAACACGGAGTACACCAGGGTGTAATACCCGTTCGCGGCCGCCTGCTTCGTCACGCTCTTCAGCAGCTCCTGCTGGTACAGCGAGGTCGGCTTGCTGATGATCACCGCGATCTTCTTTTGCTTTCCTAACGTCATACTCTCCTCCGGACGCAATCACAAATAACAAATTCTTCCTCTTATACCGTATTTTACTATGTATAATCCTGTTTCGCAATGGATTTCTTTTAATTATTTCAGTTTTTTGCAATATTTCTATACATTTTCCGGTTTCGATGCTATACTGATGTAAAATTCTGCTTGACAGCTGTAAGGACGCCCGATTTTATGCCTAATTCAATATCCGAACACACTGTTTTCATGAAAAAAGCCATTCATCTTGCCAAGCGCGCCGCCGCCCTCGGGGAGGTTCCGATCGGCTGCGTCATTGTCCACGAAGGCAAGGTCATCGGGCGCGGCTTCAACCGCCGTCTCTCGTCCCACTCCGCCCTTGCACACGCAGAGATCATCGCCATCCGCCAGGCCTGTCGGAAAATGGGCGACTGGCGCCTCGAGGGCTGCACCCTCTACGTCACTCTCGAGCCTTGCCAAATGTGCTCCGGCGCGATCGTCCAGGCCCGCGTTGACCGCGTCATCGTCGGCGCTCCCAACCCTAAGGCCGGCTGCGCAGGCTCCATCATCAATCTCCTGCAAATGAAGGAATTCAACCATCAGGTCGAGATTGTCAACGATGTCTGTGCCGACGAATGCTCCGCCATGCTCTCCGACTTCTTCCGCGACATGCGCGCCCGCGAGCGCGAGGCCGCTGCGAAAAATGCAGAAACCGACGCTCCCGCCGGGCAGGAATGACGGTCGCATCGCGATACCAAAGCCGTCGTTCCCGGCTTGAATTTTTCCGTTTTTTGTGCTATACTTTTTGCATCGAAACAGCGTGCCGCAGCCTCTGCCGCGGCCGCTAAAACCACCGCTTGCGACAGCCCGGTTTTCGGGCTGATTCTTGTTATTGGAGGTTTTTCATGCAAATACACGGTCTGCAGAAATTGACGCTTCTTGATTTTCCGGGTCACATGTCCGCGACAGTCTTCACCGGCGGATGCAATTTTCGCTGCCCGTACTGCCACAACAGCGAGCTCGTCCTGAATCCGGAGTCCGTGCCGCGCATCCCCGAAGCGGAGGTCCTTGAGTTTCTCAAGTCCCGTCGGAAAATGCTGGAAGGCGTTTGCTTTACCGGCGGCGAGGCGACTCTCCAGAAGGATCTACCGGAGTTCATGGCCAAAGTACGCGAGCTCGGCTACAAGATCAAACTAGACACCAACGGCCAGTCTCCCGCGGTTCTCGACCGCCTGATGAAGGCCGGTCTGCTCGATTACGTCGCCATGGACATCAAAAATTGCAAAGAGCGCTACGGAGAGACCATCGGTATTCCCGATTTCCGAACCGACGCGATCGAGACTTCCATTGCCCTTTTGATGAACGGCAACATCCCGTACGAATTCCGCACGACCGTGATGCGCGAATTCCACGACACCGAAGCCCTCACCCGCATCGGCGAGTGGATCGCCGGCGCTCGCCGCTACTATCTCCAGCCCTTCCGCGAGAGCGACCAGGTCATGAAGAAAGGGGTCTTCCACGCTCCTGATCGCGACGAGATCATCCGCTGGAAAGAGCTTCTGGCAAAGACCATTCCGTCGGTCGACATCCGCGGGATGGATTGAGTCATGCTTTGTATATTTCAACAAGACAGATGACCGGCGCCCGGGATCGGGAGCCGGTCGTTCTTTTGTTGCTTCGCCTGAATGTTGAAGTGCACCCTTTGTCAAGGACAAGTTTGATTTTTTGAGATGTATTTTGTCAGTGCTGACGGCAGTTCATTGGTTACCAGATAATGATAGTACTCGTTTGGTGCCATTCCCTTTAGCTGGGATTGATACCTTTCGTCG
>JAFRYE010000006.1 GCA_017441265.1 Lachnospiraceae bacterium
GGCCGGCACGATCATCCTGTTGTCGACGATCCTGGTATGGTTCACCTCGTACTTCGGCTGGGTAGACGGCAGCTTCCGGATGCTTTCCGAAGATGAGATCGACAACTCGATCCTCGCTGCGATCGGCGGCGTGATCGCATGGATCTTTAAACCGCTCGGTTGGGGCAACTGGCAGGCGGCTGTGGCTTCCATCACCGGTCTTGTGGCGAAGGAGAACATCGTCGGTACGATGGGCATTCTCTACGGCGACATCAAGTCCGTCGGCGTAGCATTTACGAAGATCACCGGCTTCTCGTTCCTTGTGTTCAACCTTCTGTGCGCGCCTTGCTTCGCGGCGATCGGTGCGATCCGCAGAGAGATGAACAACGCAAAATGGACCTGGTTCGCGATCTTGTATCAGTGCGGTTTTGCATATGTGATCGCGCTGATGGTAACGAACTTCGGCCGTATCTTCACGGGCGGTATCAACGTGATCGGCCTGATCGCTGCGATTGCGTGCCTCGGAGTCATGATCTACATGCTCTTCTTCAAGAAGTACGCTGAGGCGACAAGCCTGACGACCGCCGATGCTAAGAAGTTAGGTTAATTTTACGGAGGATAGATTATGGCATGGCTTGCGGACAATGCGGCTACCATCGTGATAAGCGCGGTGTTGATCGTGATCGTAGCGCTGATCATTCGGAAAATGATCCTTGACCGCCGGAACGGACAGACGTCCTGCGGCTGCGGCTGCGCAAACTGCGCGTCCCGCAGCATGTGCCACGGGGGTGCAAAACAGAAGGCAAAATAGGGCTGTTTGTGCAGGTTGACGGAAAACGTCCGAAAAAAGTGCCTCCTGTTTGATGTGAAATGGGCACATTCACGAAAGACCTGTGGCAAAGTGCACAAAAAGAAGTTATGCTTTTTGTAATGTTTGTGCACACATTCATAGGTGAACGTGATATTATAATGGACGTAAACCCCAATACATTATATAGTTTTTGCTACACCCCATAAGTAACAAAAATACCTTCTCCAAGAAAAGCGCTGCCGTTCCCCAAACGGCAGCGTTTTTCATTCCCTCATTTTCCGACAAAAGCGCAAAGTGTAAGAAATCAAGTCATGGCCCTGCAATTCCGCAGGGCTTTTTTGATTTCGTGCGGAAGCCGGCGCCGCTGCGATTGACAGCCCATTTTCCTTTCGCTACAATGAAACTGGAATTATGTTATGTCGCGCGCGCACGCGCACGTGCGTGAAAGGAGTGACGGCAGATGACGAAGGTCGGCAGACATGCGGTTCGGTGGCTGGTTGTTGCCGTATTGATGCTTTTGTGTCTCCGGGCAGGTATCGGAAGCGCTTCGGCGGATTCGGAACCGATCGGGGAGACGGAGGCGGAGTGGTATCAACGCGGAAGCGGCTCATATATCGTAATTGCCCCCAGCGAGAAATATGAAGGGTACTATGTCTATGCGGGCGGGGTGCTCAGGTTTCACAGTATAGCCACCGGAATGTACACGAAGATTACCGAGTTTACGGGCGAAAGCGGAACCGTGAACAGCTCTTCGTGGTATCAGAGTTCGTATCAAAGCGACGGAAAGCTGTATGCGCTTTGCGGATCGACGGTCTTCATTTATGATCTCGATGCCAGAAAACTGCTGAAGACGATCAACACCGGAATCGACAATCCGACCGCAGTCGGAGCGGATGCGAACGGGAACATTTTCCTCGGAACGAGTGAAAAGATCTACGTGCTGTCCGCAAGCGGAACAAAGCTGGCGGAGGCGGAGTCTCACGGCAGAGTGTATTATTTTTCGGGGTTTGATGCCACGAACGGGAATTTCTATTTCGAGGTATATTACAACTGGGTTTATTGGGGATATGACCATGATACCCACCTCGGAGTTGCCGGGTCTTATTCCGGCGGCGAGCTGAAAATAGGGAATTCCGTGATCGCCGATGTGACGTTTTTGCTCGGGCAGAATTACTACTCCTATGCGGAGAAGTCGATGGAGCTTCTGAACGGGAGATACCTTGTCGGACAGGTCGGGCTGTATTCGAAATTGGCGATCGTGGATTCCAATGCGCTGACGCCGGGTGAGGAGACGGAAGCGCTGTTGATGCTGGATCGCACGTCCCGTCCGGCGTCGGGCACTGCCAAGACGCACGGTGTCAACGTTGTCTGGTGTGAGGCGCGCAACTCTTTTCTGGTGTACATCACCGGAGAAAAGAAGGTGCAGGAGTACAGTGCCGCGGATTGGCAAATGGTGACGGAGTACACGACGGAGAAGGAAGTCTTTTACATGTTCCTGCTGGACGGGCAGCTGTACATGATCGAGCGTGACGCGGACGGCAGTTATTCCATCGAATCGACTCCGTGGGAGAATCCGAACGAGCTGGTAATCCACGGCGCAACTTCGGTGTATGTCGGGGAAACCGCGACGCTCACTTCGACGACGGATTCGGTGATGTCGTTCGCGATCGAGTGGAGCTGCAGCGACACCAACGTGCTGTCGATCACGGAAAACGGTGTGATCTGCGGATGGAAACCCGGAACGGCCACCGTCACGGCGAAGGTCGCGGGGACCGACGTTACCGCGAGCATTGTGATCACGGTCAGGACCAACCCGAACCAGAACGGTCAGTCGTCGCAGTCGACGTCCGGCGGGCGGATCACAAACAACGCGGGGCTCAACGATTACTACAATGCCGCGAGCCCGATGACGTCCTACCTTTACGAAAATGCCGACGGTACGTTCACCCGCGTCGAGTATCTCGCAAGCGACAAGAAGATCTTGGTGGAGACGTACACGGCGGACAAGCAACTCAAGAGCACCAAGACGATTGCCATGGAGGCGGAAATCTTCGGCGGTTTCTTCCGGGGCGCCGATGCCCTGTACGTGGTTGAGGGCAACAAGAACACGGAGGAGTCCGACGATTGCGAAGTTGTCCGGGTCATCAAGTATTCCGCGTCGTGGAGCCGCCTGTCGGCCTGCAGCATCAAGGGAGCGAACACGTACTGGCCGTTTGACGCAGGAACGTGCCGCATGATGGAGCTGAACGGGATGCTGTACGTTCACACGTGCCATGAGATGTACCAGTCGGATGACGGCTATCATCACCAGGCCAACATGACGTTCAAGATCCGGGAGTCGGACATGACCGTGCAGGATTCCTGGTATGAGGTCATGAACATCAGCTACGGCTATGTCAGCCACTCGTTCAATCAGTTTATCAAGACCGACGGGACGAACATTTACCGCCTCGATCACGGGGACGCGCATCCCAGAAGTGCGGTTGTGACGATACTGCCGGTCGGCAATACATTGACGAATATCAGCTCGTACTGCAGTGTCCTGCAGTTCCAGAGCATGTCCAGTTACAACAACACCAGAGCCAATATCGGCGGATTCGAGCTCTCCGTCGACAACTACCTTGTGGCAGGCCGCTCGGCCGATCAGAATGCGGAAAATCCGAACTATTCCGACATGCGGAACGTGTTTGTCCTGTCGCACTCGAAAACCGGCGATACGTATCATTTTACGTGGCTTACACAGTACGGCAACGACTCCGAACTCGTTCCGGGGAACCCGCAGTTAGTGAAACTCTCCGACGAGCAGTTCGCGGTGCTGTGGGAAGAGCGCAACACCGAGACCGGAAAGCGCATCGTCAAGATCTGCTGCGTGGATTCCAAGGCAAATGTCGTCGGAAAGATCTCAACACTCCGCGGCCGCCTCTCCGATTGCCAGCCGATCCTCACGAAGGACGGGCGCATCTGCTGGTACGTCACCGACGGCTCGACGCTCACCTGGAACGTCATTGCGCCGCTTGCGATGGACAACTACTGGAAGGCGCCGGAGATCACCAAGGCGGTCGGAACGGACAACGGGATACGGCTGGAGTGGAACAGCGTCCCGGACGTTGATTCGTATGTCGTATACCGGAGAGAGAACAACGGGTATTTTACGGCGCTAACGGAAGTTACGGCATCGCGCACGTACTACGTGGACAAGAGCGCTACCGCGGGCAATAACTATACCTACAAACTCAAGTACCGCATATGGGGCGAGATCGGCCCCGGCAGCGAGGAGTGGGTTGTCGTATGGAACTCCTCCGCCGGAAAATGGGACACCAAGGGCAAGCTCACCTTCGACGCCAACGGCGGCAAAGGAACCGTCCCGGCGGCCGTTGACACCCTGAGCAACACCGCGGTCACGATCCCGAAGGCCACGCTCACAAAGGACGGTTATTACTTCCTAGGCTGGGCGCTGACATCTGACGCCAAGGCGGCAGCATACAAGAGCGGTGACAGCATCACGGTGAACGGACCGGTGAAGCTCTACGCCGTATGGTCGATCCGCACCTTCAAGATCACCTACGTATTGGAGGATGCGCCCGATCCCGGAAATCCTGCGACGTACAAAGTGACCGACCTGACGATCACATTAAAGACAACCGCAAAGAACGGCTATCTGTTCGGCGGCTGGTACAAAGACGCCGCCTTCACGCAGAAGGTGACGGAGATCCCGCAGGGATCCTTCGGGGATCTGACGCTGTATGCGAAGTTTACGCTGCGCAACTATAAGGTCACCTACGTTCTGAACGGCGGGACGAACAATCCCGAGAATCCCGCGACCTATCAGATCGTGAGCCCGGCCATCTACCTGATGGCTCCGTCAAAGGCCGGCTGTGTCTTTGACGGCTGGTACACGGACGAGGCTCTGACGAAGAAATCCAGCGGTATCGCTCCGGGATCCATCAAGGACCGCACGTTCTATGCGAAGTTCGTCTCCGGCAGCGGTACGACGCGGAAGGTGAGCTTCAACTTAAACGGCGGCAGCAGCGGAGCACCCGCGGCGATCACCGCGGCAGGCGGCGCGACGGTGACGATCCCGTCGTCCTCGCCGGTACGCAAAGGCTATTACTTCCTCGGCTGGGCATTAAAGTCCACGGCGACGACGGCGCGCTACAAGACCGGCAATACCGTGATCGCCAGCAGCGACACGGTGTTGTACGCCGTATGGTCCTTGCGCAAATACAAGATCACCTACGATCTCGACGGCGCAGCGGATCCCGGCAACCCGGCGACCTACATGGTGACCAACGGTACCGTCACGCTGAAGAATCCGTCAAAGAACGGCTATCTGTTCGGCGGCTGGTACAAAGACGCGGCGTTCACGAACAAGGTGACGCAGATCACGGCGGACATCTCCGGCGACATGAAGTTGTACGCGAAGTTCACGCTGCGAACCTACAAGATCACCTATGTCTTAAACGGCGGAACGAACAATCCCGAAAACCCGGCAACGTACCAGATCGTGAGCCCGTCGATCTACCTGATGGCTCCGTCGAAGGAGGGATTCATCTTCGAGGGCTGGTACACGGACGAGGCGCTCACGAAGAAGTCCAGCGGCATCGCCGCGGGCTCCATCAAAGACCGCACATTTTACGCGAAATTCGCGGAAGCGAACGGCGCGACGAAGAAGGTCAGCTTCAACCTAAACGGAGGCGCGTCCGGAGCACCTGCGGCGATCACCGTGGCGGGCGGAGCGGTTGTGACCGTGCCAAAGTCCAGCCCGGTTCGGGAAGGTTACTGGTTCCTCGGCTGGGCACTGAAGTCCACGGCGACGACGGCGCGCTATCGAAGCGGCGATACGGTCATCGCCAGCAGCGACACGGTTTTGTACGCTGTGTGGAAGAAAAAGTAAGTCGGTATTCCCCGGAAAATGCAGGAAAAAGGCCTCGGTCGGTTCGATCGGGGCCTTTTTCGGCCTGCTTTTGGGGCAAAAATGAGTTTTTAGTTGCGTTTACCGGCAAAACAGGGTATACTCTATTCAGTATGTCTACGTGAGGACAATCATTCGGAGGTACCAAATGGCGAACAATAATCGCTATCCGATCCTGAACACGTATGTGAACGTGATTTCGATGGAGGACACCGTCGCTGAGGTTGAGAAGATCATCAAGGCCGGCAAGCCGGTTCAGCACGTTGTCATCAACGCTTCGAAGGTCAATCTCATGCGCGAGGACCGGGAGCTGCGCAAGATCGTGAACGCATGCCCGCTCATCAATGCGGACGGTGCGTCCATCGTGTGGGCTGCGAAGAAGTTAGGCGTCCCGTTACGGGAGCGCGTAACCGGCATCGATCTGTTTCTCAATCTCGTGAAGCTGGCTTCGGAGAAGGGATACAAGCTGTATCTCTTCGGCGCGAAGGAAGAAGTCGTAACCAAGGTTAAGGCGATCTTCGAAGAGCAGTATCCGGGAATTCAGATCGTCGGATATCGCAACGGGTATTTTACGGAGGAGGATGAGCCGGAGATCGTGCGCGATATGGCGGCGTCCGGTGCGGACATGATGTTCGTGGCATTTTCCTCGCCGAAGAAGGAGTATTGGGTTAACAAGTATCTGAACCAGTTGAACATTCCGTTCGTCATGGGCGTCGGCGGCAGCTTTGACGTGGTCGCCGGAGTGACGGACCGCGCGCCGAAGTGGATGCAGGATCACGGCCTGGAATGGTTCTACCGGTTCATTCAGGAGCCGCGCCGCATGTGGAGGCGCTACGTGATCGGAAACGCGCAGTTCGTGAAGTTCACGTATCAGGCAAAGGCTTATAAAAAGAAACGCGCGAAGGAGCGTGCGGCTGCAAGGGCCGCGCAGGCTGCGAACCGTGCGCAGGGACGAGAAGATTAATCAGGAGGATTTCAGAAGTATGGTAAATGTGATCGGGTTGGGCTATATCGGACTTCCCACCGCGCTGATGATGGCATCGCACGGCGTTGAGGTCGTCGGTACGGACTACAACAAGGAGTTGGTAGCAACGCTCAATGCGGGCAAGACGACGTTCAAGGAGGATGGGCTCGACGAGCTGTTCGCGAACGCCGTAGCAGCCGGGATCAAGTTCTCCACGGAATATCAGGTGACGGACACGTACATCGTGTCGGTTCCGACTCCGTACGACAAATTCAGCAAGAAGGTTGACGCATGCTACGTTGTGGCGGCTGTCAAGGAAGTTATGCGGGTCTGCCCGAAGGGCGCGACCGTCGTCGTTGAATCGACCGTCTCCCCCGGAACGATCGACCGCTTTGTTCGTCCGGTGATCGCAGAGGCCGGTTTTGAAATCGGCAAGGATCTGCATCTCGTGCATGCTCCCGAGCGTATCATCCCGGGCAACATGGTTTATGAGCTTCTGCACAACAACCGCACCATCGGCGCCGACGAGCGCGAGATCGGTGAGAAGGTGAAGGCTCTGTACGCAAGCTTCTGCCTCGGCGACATCGTGGTTACGGACATCCGCACGGCCGAGATGACGAAGGTTGTGGAGAACACTTTCCGCGCGGTCAACATCGCATTTGCGAACGAGCTGGCGAAGATCTGCCGGCATGACAATATGGATGTGTATGAGATCATCCGCATCTGCAACATGCATCCCCGTGTCAATATCCTCCAGCCGGGGCCCGGCGTAGGCGGACATTGCATCTCCGTGGATCCGTGGTTTCTGGTAGGCGACTATCCGAGCCTTACGAAGGTCATCAACGAGTCGATGAAGACCAACGACGGCATGCCGGATTTCGTTCTCGGCAGAATCCATGAGATCATGGAGGAGAAGGGCATCACCGACACGACCCGCGTCGGCCTTTACGGTCTGACTTACAAGGAAAATGTCGACGACATGCGCGAGAGCCCGACGCTGCAGCTCCTGGAGTCGCAGGCACGTCATCTGGCGGCTCCGCTGAAGACGTACGATCCGTTCATCACGAAGGATGTGGTGCCGAATCAGTACCACGATCTGGACAGGTTCCTTGCGGACTGCGACCTCGTGGTTGTCATGGTGAAGCATGATGAGATCCGCAAGAACGAGGACAAGCTGAAGGACAAAGTTGTGCTTGACTGCCAGAACATCATCCGCCTTCCGGGCGTATATCATATCTGATACAATTCCGGCCGGCGGCGGGATGCTGCCGCCGGTGCGGATCTGATGGGACGAGAATGGGAGAACGACTGACAATACGAAAACCGACTGTGTCAGGACTTATTTTCCTGATGTGCGGCTTGATGCCCATCGTCGACACAGTCAACGGATTTCTGCTGAAGGGCAGAGGATCTTCAGGCATCGGTACGCTGTACCGCCTGGCGTTCTTCGCCCTGCTTTTTGTGTATTATTTCTATAACGGATGCACGAAAACGGACTATGTTCTCGTCGCTTCCTTCTTTCTTTTCCTCGTTTTCCAGGTCGTTTCGTCGTTGGGACTGTACGTCAAAAACAGTCTGGAGCTCACGGTCAAGCTGTTCACTCCGATGTTCATGGCCGCCGTCTTCGGACGAATGCTACGGCGGGGGCAGGCGAACCGGGAAAGAGTCTGCCGGCTGATGGACTGGCTGGCGTTACTGTACCCGATCACGATCCTGATCCCGTACGCGCTCCACATGGGCTATTCGACATACTACGGTAACGTCGGCTACAAGGCGTTTTATTTTGCGACCAACGAGATCACTTTCGCCGTCTGCACGATGGTCATGTATCTGTGGGACCGCCTGCGCCAGTCGCTGCGGCCTCGCTGGCTCCTCTGTTTTGCCATGAACGGCGCGTCCTGCGTGCTGCTCGGATCGAAGATCGCCATGGCGATTTTTCTGTTCTTTGCGGGACTTCTGGTCGCGGAAAATGTCTTCATCGCCGTTCGCAAGAACGTGATCCGAAGCATCGCGATACTCTCCTTCGCGGTTATCGTGGGCATTGTGGTGCTCTCGCGCTTCGGCCCGCAGATCGCGCGTATCATCGCGCGGTGGGAGAGCAACTTAAGCAGGGCGGAGAGCGGCGTCGCATTCCTGTCGAGCCACCGAAATGTATTTTTGAGCAACACGTTCGCCATTTTCCAGGAGAAAGGCATCTGGACCATGCTGTTCGGATGGGGCCTCGGCGGCACGAACAGTGTCGAGTTCGTGGAGATGGACCTGTTTGACCTGATATTCAGTTGCGGTTTCATCGGGACGATCGCGGTATTTGCCCTGTATGCGGTCCTGCTGCGGCGCCTGCGCGTCCGCGCGTTCACGGGATGGATGTTCTTCGGGATCGCGATGTTTATCAGTCTCCTCGGCGGTCATGTGCTGTTTACGGGTCTCGGCGGCATGTCCTTCGCAATGCTTTTGTTCTACATTGCGGTAATCCCGCGGGGACAGGAGCTCTGCAGGGAAAGAATCTTGGAGATTCGGGAGAATCCAATATGAAAAAATACGGAAAAGTGTTAGTCGTTTCGAACATGTACCCGAGCAAGCCGTTCCCCAGCTACGGCGTGTTCGTCAAAAATTTCTGCGATCACGCAGACGAATTGGGAATCCGGTATCGCCGGATCGCGATGACAAAGGCTTCCAACAAGCCGATGAAGCTGGTGAAGTATGCGATCTTTTACCTGCGGGCATTTTTCGCAAGCCTTTTCGGCGGGTACGATCTGGTGTATATCCACTACCCGTCCTACTCCGCAAAGCCGGTGCTGTGGGCGCGGAAGTTCCGCAGGTTCGATATCATTTCGAACGTTCACGGCACGGACGTCGTGACGCTCACGGATATGCAGCGGAAAATGGAGGTCAACACGGGCAAGTCCATCGCGGTCAGCGTCCGCACGGTCGTGCCTTCGGAGTACTACCGCGCGCTGGTGTGCAAGAAATATAAGGTTTCACCCGACAAGGTGACGGTCTATCCGTCGGGCGGTATCGACAAGGCCGTTTTCCACGAGTACGACGCGGAAGCGCGACGCGCGATGCGGAAGGAATACAAGATCGATGAGGACGCGTTCGTCCTCGGTTATGTGAGCCGCGTCACCAAGGCCAAGGGGTGGGACATTTTCCTCAAAGCCCTCTGCCGTTGCGAGCTGCCCGCGGACCGGAAGCTTTGTATCTTCATGGTCGGCAGCGGTGATGACGACGACGCGCTGACGCGCGAGATCAAGGCGCTTCCGGCACCGATCCGGGAGGCGATCCGTCGCTATCCGCTGTTGCCGCAGGCGAAACTGACGGAAATCTACAATATGCTTGACGCCTTCATCTTCCCGACGATCTCCGACTCGGAGAGCCTCGGACTGGTGGCCATCGAGGCCATGACCTGCGGTGCGCCGGTGATCGCCAGCGACAAAGCCGCCCCGGCATACTATGTCAAAGACGGCGTCAACGGATATAAATTCGAGGTCGGAAACGCGGATGCTCTGGCGGAAAAGATCACAGAGTTTGCCAAGCTTTCCACGGAAACGCGACAAGTGTTGCATGACGGAGCCAAGGCCACTGCGGCAGAGTATTCCAGAGAGACGACCGCGGGGATCCTTCGTGGGTTGTTCGTCAGAAAATGACGCGAGGGATCGGCAATTCGGAATCGGAGGATGGTATGAACAGGCATAAGATCGGCCTGTGCATCGTGCACAGAAATCACAATTACGGCGGGGTCCTGCAGTCGTACGCCACGCTCCTGAAGATGGAGGAGATCGGCGCGGACTACGAGATCATCGATTACCGTCACCCGAGCAACCTCGGGTATTATGCGCATGCCCTCCGCTGCTCGGCCAACAAGGTCACTCTGGCTTCGAAGTTCCGGTCGGTGAAGAAAAAGATCGGAAAGAAAGTGCACCGCGCGTATGCGAACAATGAGCGCATCCGCGGTCGGAAATTTGACGAGTTTACGCGCGATCGGTTTGTGAAGTTCTCCAAGCCGATCCGCGATTACAAAGAGCTGCGCGAGTACGCGGGCAAATTCACGGATATTCTGGTCGGCAGCGACCAGCTGTGGCTCCCCTCCGGGCTCGGAACCGGGTTTTACAACCTGATGTTCGCTCCGGATGAGTGCAATAAGATCGCCTACTCGGCGAGCTTCGGCGTTTCCGTGATCCCGAAAAATCAGATCGCAGCAACGAGAGAGTACCTGCAGCGGATCCAGCACATCAGCCTCCGTGAGGAGGCCGGCGCGAAGATCGTGAAGGAGCTGACGGGCCGCGACGTGCCGGTCATTCTGGATCCGACGATGATCGTCACGAAGGAGCAGTGGGACGCCAGCATTCCCGACCGCAGGGTGGTCGACGGGGAGTACATCTTCTGCTACTTCCTGGGGAGCAATCAGGAGCACCGGGACGCCGTTCGCAAACTGGCGAAGGCCACCGGCAAGAAGATCGTCGTGCTGCGACATATCGACGAGTACATCCCCGAGGATGAGAATTTCGGCGATATCGCGCCGTATGACGTCGGACCGGAGGAGTTTGTCAACCTGATCCGGCATGCGGCGTATGTGTGCACGGACTCCTTCCACGGGAGCGTGTTCTCCATCATTTACCGAAGACAGTTCATATCCTTCAACCGCTTTGCGGAGGGCGCAAACTCCCGCAATTCCCGGTTGGATACCCTGTTCCGCAACATCGGTATCTCGCGGCGCTTCGCAGGGGATATCGTCACGGAGATCGATCAGCCGATCGACTACGATGCGGTGGAGGAGCGGCTCGCGGCGATGCGTGAGCAATCCTGCCGCTATCTCGCCGAGGCGCTGGGCGAGGACTATGAGGAGCTTGCGGCCGCAGGGCGCACGGAGGACGGAGCGCTTCGAAGCGTATCGACGGCTGCCGTTGCCGAGGACGTGGTCAAAGCGGACGGCACGAAGAGCGCCCGCGTGATCTGTCCTGCGGATTCCTGTGTCGGCTGTGCGGCGTGTGAGGCGGCCTGCCCGAAGCAGGCGATCACCATGATCCGCAACGAAAAAGGATTTGACGTTCCGTTTGTCGAGCGGGATTCCTGCGTCGACTGCGGCGCTTGTGAGCGGGTCTGCCCGGTCAATACGGCGCCTGCGACATACGGGCCGACGAGGGTGTTTATGTTCCAGCATCGGAGCGACGACGTTCGTTTCTTAAGCACCTCGGGCGGATTTTTCCGCGCGGTGGCGGACCGGACCATAGCCGAGGGCGGCGTCGTGTGCGGCGCGTGCTTTACGGAAGACATGAAGCTGGTGCATGCATTTGCCGAGACTTCGGAAGAGGTCGTGCGCATGCAGAAATCGAAATATGTGCAGTCCTCCCTGAGCGGTGTGTTCCGCAAGATCCGCGAATACCGCAGACAGGGACGGAAGGTTCTCTTTGTCGGAATGCCCTGCCAGGCGGCGGGACTTCGAAAATATATCGGCGAGGACGACGGACTTGTGATCATTGATCTCGTGTGCTACGGCGTTCCTTCGCCGGGGCTGTTTGAGGACTGGGTCGCTTACCTGAATGCGCAGTACGGTAAGCGCGGCGGCGTGACGGACGTCATTTTCCGAGATAAGAGTTACGGGTACGCTTCGCCGAACGTGAAAGTGAAATTCGCCGACGGCTCGTACATCGAGAGCTGCCGCGACGCAAGCCTGTATACGGATCTGTTCTTCCGCCACCTGTCGATCCGGAACTCGTGCTACGGATGTCATTTTAAGAGCGTGGACCGCGCTTCGGACATCACACTCGGAGACTTGTGGCTGGTGAAGGAGTACGATAGCAGCAAGGACGACAACAAGGGCACGACAGCGGTCTTTGCCCACACGGAGGCAGGCCTTGCGATCGCGCGGAGCAGCTGCGCGAAGGAGCTTGACCTGGATGCGGTGGTTTCGGCCGACGCGACCAAGCTGACGGAGACCGTGAAGCCGGCCGGCAACGTCGGAGGCTTCTGGAAGAAGTATGAAGAGGACGGCTTTGAATCCCTGATCGGCCTGTACGAGAAGAAGACGATGAAGAGCCGTTGCAAATACCTGGTGAAGCGCGCCATGAACAAGACGGGCGTCGCCTCGCGCTGGTACCGCAGAGAGAAAGTGAAAAAACTCGGAAAACGCGGCTGAGGATAACAAAATTCGGGAGAAAGGACGGAAGAAATGGCGACGAAGAAGACGGCGCTTGGGAAGAATCTTGCATATCAGATGTTCTATCAGGCAGTTGTCATCCTGGCGCCCCTGATCGTAACACCGTACCTTTCCCGTGTGCTCGGACCGGACGAACTCGGAAAATACACTTATGCATTTTCCGTTGCATACTACTTCGTGCTTGTCGGAACCCTCGGCATCACGACCCACGGAAGCCGTCGGATCGCGGCGGTGAAGGACGACCCGGAGCAGCTCACGAGGACGTACTCGAACCTGTTCTGGCTGCATCTGGCAGCGTCCGTGACCGTGTTTGCGGCGTATGTGATCTGCTCGCTCACGGTGTTTAAGCAGAACCGGAATCTGACGCTCATCATGGGATTCTATGTGGCGTCGACGATCTTCGACGTCAAATGGCTGTTCTACGGCCTCGAGAATTTCCGCGTCACGGCGATCCGGAATTTCTGCGTCAAGCTGATCACGATCTGCGCGATCTTCCTGCTCGTGCGGACGCGCTCGGACATCGCGGTCTACACGTGGATCATGGCCGGCATTTCGTTCTTCCTCGCGGAGATTTCGCTCTTCGTGATGGCGCCGCGGGTTGTCAAGCTGCAAAAGCCCGACCGCCGGGAGCTCGCAGGGGAATTCCTTCCGCTTCTGGTGATGTTCATCCCCACGGCGGGAACGCTGATCTGCCGGCACATCGACAAAGTCATGCTCGGCAGCATGAGCACGTTCGCGGAGACCGGCTTTTACGAGAACACCGACAAAGTCTACGTGATGCTCGTCACGGTGATCACCGTGGTCGGCGACGTGATGCTTCCGCACATGTCCAACATGTACGCCAACGGAAAGAAGAAGGAGGCGGACCGGCTGTTCTCCTTCTCGCTGCAGATCTGCTCGCTGACGGCGTGCGCGTTCATGTTCGGGATCGCGGCGATCGCAAAAGAGTTTGTTCCGGTATTTTTCGGCAAGGAGTTCGGGGCGTGCGAGATCCTTTTGGTGAGCATCGCGCCGACGATCCTGATGCTCGCGTGGTCCGCGACGGTGCGCAAGCAGTACCTCGTTCCGAAGAACCGCGACCGCGTATTCGTGATATCGATGTTGATCGGCACGGTGACGGACATCGTCGCCAACGCACTGCTGATCCCCCGTTTCGATGCGCTCGGCGCCGTCTACGGCACCCTGATCGCGGAGGGGATCATCGTGATCGTACAGGTTGTCATGACGTGGAAGGAGATCAACTACCCCTTCTACGCGCGCCAGACCGCCGTGTTCTGCGTCATCGGTGCGGTGATGTATCTCGCGGTCCGCGGCACGGCCATGCTGCCGCTTAAGGGCGTACCGCAGCTGGTGACCGAGATCGCCGTCGGCGGCATAGTGTATGTCGCGCTGGCGCTTTTGTACCTTCGTCTCACGAAAAATGAGATGCTTGTCTTTTTCTTCGATACCCTGCGGAAGAAGCGCGGTAAGAAATGCGCTGCCGCGGAAAATACAGATTAAATCAACGAATATCCCCGCCCCGGCGGGGAGACGGGAGTTATGTCGCAATGAAGAAAGTAATGTTGGTTTTCGGCACCCGGCCGGAAGCGATCAAGATGTGTCCGCTCGTCAATGAGCTCAAGAAGCGGAGCGGAATCGAGACGGTGGTCTGCGTCACCGGACAGCATCGCCAGATGCTCGACCAGGTTCTCGCGACGTTCGGCGTTGTGCCGGATTACGACCTCAGCATCATGAAGCAGAACCAGACGCTGTTTGACATCACCTCGGGCATCCTTGTGGGAATCCGCGATATTCTCGAGAAGGTGAAACCCGACGTCGTGCTGGTGCACGGCGATACGTCGACGACGTTTGTGACGGCTCTTGCCTGCTTCTATCTGCAGATCCCGGTAGGTCACGTGGAAGCCGGACTTCGCACGCACAACATCTATTCGCCGTACCCGGAGGAGTTCAACCGGCAGGCGGTATCGATCATCAGTAAGTATAATTTTGCGCCCACCAAGCTCGCAGCGGAAAATCTGCTGCGCGAGGGACGCGACCCGAAGTCGATCTTCATCACCGGAAACACTGTCATCGACGCGATGCAGCACACGGTGAAGGAGAATTACACGCATCCCGAACTCGATTGGGTCGGCGACGGCAAACTGATCTTTATCACGGCGCACCGCAGAGAGAACCTCGGTGAGCCGATGCACCATATGTTCCGCGCGATCCGCCGTGTGCTGGAAGAGCATCCGGAGTGCCGTGCGGTCTATCCGATCCACATGAATCCCGTGGTTCGGAAGGCGGCCGACGAGGAGCTCGGCGGGTGCGACCGGATTCACATCATCGAGCCGATCGAGGTGTTCGACTGCCACAACTTCGAGGCGCGCTGCCACCTGTGTCTGACGGATTCCGGCGGAATCCAGGAGGAGTGCCCGTCGTACGGCCGGCCGGTCCTTGTCATGCGGGACACGACGGAGCGTCCGGAGGGCGTCGAGGCGGGAACGCTTCGGCTCGTCGGTACCGACGAAGAGACGATCTATCGGAATTTCAAGGAATTGCTTGAGAATTCGCAGGCGTACGAGGCGATGAGCCATGCCTGCAACCCGTACGGTGACGGAGCGGCCTGCCGCCGGATCGCCGACGTTTTGGAGAAGGGGTCATGTGACCCGTGGGTGCCCGGGGCCCATTGACAAAAACAGCCTGTTGACGTATACTTCGCACAGGCAATTCGGCCGGTTTCCGGCAGAATGGAGGATTGACATTGAACAATCAAGAAACGGACAAAGTATTGTCCATCGACAAGGAAGCGCAGATCAGTGTGCTCATGAGCAACCGGGACGCGGCTGACACGATCGATCTGAAGCGCATTTTCCGAGGCTTCCGCGCGAAGAGCGGCATCTGCGCTTGGATCCTGATCCTCTGCATCACGATCGGTCTGACGGCGCCGCTGCTTCTGTATCAGTTCCGCGCTCCCGCACTGACGGTGTCGTCCGTGGTGACGCTCGATTACGACGTGCCCGGCGATGACGGAACCCTGAAGCCCGTGAAGGAGCTGACGGCTCCGGACGGAACAGCGCTTGACTTAAACCAGGTGACGTCTGCAAGTGTTTTGCAGAGCACGCTTGACGGGCTGTCGCTCTCGAAGAAGATCACGGTTGAAGACCTTCGCAAGAACGTGAAGATCGAGAGGATCCTCACGGAGAACAGCCGCCGCCAGCAGGAGATTGCAAACAAGATGCTGGAGGACAAGAGTTCCGCTGCATACTCGCAGTTGCAGAGCATCAAACTCACCTACGTGAACCAGTTTATCGTTTCGGTAACGAACGGCTTCGGCAGCAAGCAGGTTAAACTCACGGATGAGGAGCTTCGCCGCGTGCTCGACCGCATGCTTTCGGAGTACAACCAGTACCTCGTCACGACCTATGCGGACATGAAGCTTCCGGACGATGAGATTTCCGTGATCGACACGGAGAAGCTGGACATCATGGAGCGCCTTGACCTTCTGCGCAAAGCCGTGAAGACCATCGAGGATTACATCGGTACGCGTTCCTCCGAGGTTCTGACATACCGCTCCTGGAGCACCGGAAAGACCCTTGAGGATTTCCGTCAGCTTCTCAGCACGGTTCGCGACGTCAATGTCGAATACCTCTACTCGTTCATCTACGCCAACAGCGTTGCGACGGACCGTGAGGCCATGATCGGCAAATACCAGTACGAGCTTCGCGAGGCGCAGAACCAGCTGGATGTTCTCAACGAGAAGATTCAGACCACGAAGTCGATCCTGGACAACTATAAGCACGACCAGATCTCCGTCACGATGCAGCAGAGCGATTCTTCGATGACCGCTCAGATCACGACGGACTACTATAACAAGCTGATCGTTCAGCAGGCTACGAACTATGCGGAGGCCGCCGAACTCGAGATCCAGATCGCAGACACGACCGACAAGATCGCGAACCTGCAGTCGGAGAAGAGCGACGCAAGCACGGAGTTCGCCAACCAGGAACTGGATGCCGCCATCGCGGTATGCCGCGACATCTACCTGCAGATCAAGAACCACATGGCCGAGATCATGCAGAGCCCGTTCTACACGACCTACGCCGTTTCGACGCAGGCGCAGGGCAGTGCGGAAAATTACCTGTCAGCCAATAAGAAACCGATGGTGATCGGCGCAGCCCTCGGCGGCGTCCTCGGATTTGCCATCTGGTTCTTCGCGGCGCTCGGCGCCGGCGATACGGCAGCCGTGCCCGAACCGATGATCGAAGAGAGAAAGGAGGAACTGAACGATGACGACGAAGAGTACCTCTGATAAAAAGAAATCCGCAGCACGTCGCCGTGCCCGCAAATTCTCCCTCCTGGAACGATCCCTGATCATTCTCGCGGTTTCCGCCGTAATCGGCCTGCTCGTGTCGGTGATCGTCTTTGCCGCTAAGCCGTCCTCGACCTGCTCCGCGGCAACGTTGCAATTCACGTTCGAAGGCTCCGCCGACGGAACGGCACCTTCGGGAGTGCGCTTCAACCTGAACGATATCAGCACGGATGCCGTACTGACGGAAGCTCTGAAGAAAGCCGGTCTGGAAGGCCGCGTGAGTGCCGACGATGTACGCAGCAATCTGGTCGTCTCCGGAAGCTATCCCCGCGACATGATCGCGCAGACGATGAGTTATGAGTCGCTTTTGAACCTCACGGCAAACCGTGAACTTACGATCGATTCTTATTTTCCGACGATGTACCGGGTTGCGCTGTACGATCGCTTCTCGAGCAAGCTCTCGAAGAAAGAGTTGAACAACCTTCTCACGAACATTCTGGAAGTATACAGCCAGACATTTGCACAGCGCTACGGACACGGACCTGCGTCCAATGACATCGTGTTCGATCTCGACGCCTACGATTACCCGCAGCAGGTGGAAATCCTGACTCAGAAGACGGAGGACGCCGTTCGCTACGCCGAGGCGCTCTACGATATGGATCCGACCTTTACCTACAACGGCGTGGGCTTCGGCGATATCGCGGTCCGGCTGCAGAGCCTGATCAACAGTGATGTCAGCCGCCTCAACGCGACGCTGACGCTCAATGCGCTCACGAAAAATCCCGAGCGCCTGCAGACGCAGTACAGCTTCGAGATCCGCGACCTGAGCACACAGCTGGAGCTTCGCAGAAAACTGTTGCTTCAGATCGATGCGCTGGTTGAGTCGTATCAGAAAAATGAGATCATTTACATCAGCAACGGCGATGCCCTGACCAAGATCGACGGCAACTCGTCCGCGACCTACGATTACCTCGTAAACCGCCGCAAGGAGACTGCGGATCTGAATACGCAGATCAACGCGCGCATCGCAAAATACCGTCTTCGTCTGGACGACATTCTGAAGGGAATGGAGCCGGAAAATAAGACGACGGATACGACGGACACGACGGAATCGGGAGATTCGACCACCGAAGGAAACGATGGTGAGGACGGAACCACCACACAGGGCGAGACGTCGACAGCGCCGGTTGCGCAGTCTTCCAAGGCCGCAAAGGATGCCGAGGAGATGAAGCGCCTCCGCGAGGCGTTAGAGGCCAACATCAGCGCACTCAGCGCAAAGCGTGAGTCTCTGATGCAGGATCTCTCGGAGATGATCAAGGCTTGGAACGGCACGCAGATCAACGACGACACGCTCAGCGTAAGCAAATGCAGCATTTCCGGCAGATCAATCTTCTCCGGTGCGTTCATCTCGGAGACGATCCGTGTCGGCGGTCCGTTCGTAGTGATCGGATTCCTCGTGATGGTTGTGATGATCATCCGTGTGCGCCGCAGGGAAGAGAAGAAAGCGGCTTCCTGCTGAATAACCGCAAAGAAACCGAATAAGTACGGAATGTCCCCGGTGCGTTGATCGTGCCGGGGGCGTTTTTGAAGAAAGAGGATGAAAACCCTATAGCATTTGTCGCAGAAGATAAAATATGAGCCCGGCACACCGCCGGGCTCTTTACAAGACAAGTGTTTCATTTTCCGAAGGATCAAATTACATAGCGCCCTTGCGCTTGAGTACGGCTCCAACGGTCTTGAAGAGGATCTTAAAGTCCAGACGAAGGTTCCAGTTGGAAATGTACTCGGTGTCGAGCTTGGTAACTTCCTCGAAATCCGTGATGGCGCTTCGGCCGCTGACCTGCCACATACCGGTGAGACCGGGCTTGGTAGCGAGGCGGGCACGATGATGGAATTTGTACTTCTCCCACTCGTCGACGGTCGGCGGGCGTGTCCCGACGAGGCTCATCTGGCCGAGGAGAATGTTGAAACCCTGAGGGAATTCGTCGAGACTCCATTTGCGGATGAACTCGCCGATTCCGGTTTTCTTCCGGCCGTCCGGAAGAATGCGGTTGCCGATGATCCGGGGATCCCAGTCGAGCTTGAACATCATGCCGTCCGAAACCCGGTTTTGATCCATCAGCTCCTGTTTGCGCTTGTCCGCGTCCACGTACATGCTGCGGATCTTGTACATCTTGAAGCGCCGGCCGTTCTTGCCGATACGCTCCTGCGCGTACAGGATGGGACCGGGCGAGGCGATCTTGATGATCGGGCCGATGATTATGATGATGATCACGGCGACAAGGCTGCAGGCCAGACCGCCGAGGATATCGATGATACGTTTGATGATCAGCTGGATCGGCGTCGCAATGTTGATACTGGTTGTGATCACGGAAGCGCCGGCGATCTTTTCGACCATCTGCTTGCTCTTGATGACGTTCAGCGGGAGCAACTGCAGGTGGACGGTAACGCCCATCTCGCCGCACTGCTCGATGAGCGTGTTGGGCGTGACGCCGTTGGGAACGTTGACATAGACCTCGTCAATCCACTCGCGGCAAATGTACATGGCCGCGTCGTCGAGGGACGCTACACCGGGGATGCCTCCGAAGTCTTCACCGGTCGCATCGCGGTCGACTAAGACCACGCCGGAGATGGAAATGGTTTCCGCGGAGTATTTACGGAACTGCTCAAGCGCGGAATCCACCGTCTCGCTGTCGGTGATCAACAGCATCGAGCGACCCTTGCTGTGCAGGCCGATCCGGCGGAGGATCCATTTGTGTACGGTCCTTACGAAAAATGCGAGGAACAGGTAGAACAAAAAGGTCATCCACAAAACGGCTCGGGAGAAACTGCTGGAGTCCTTCACGGAGAACAGGAACAGCACGGTCGCGGCAAATACGATGAAGCATTGCAGCAGCGATTGACGGATCTCCAAAAACCATCCGCGTCGGACGACGTTATGCATCGTGTTGAGCACGATGGCCGTCAGAACACAGAACAAGGCCATCCAAAGGCCGAGGTTTCGGTAGAGCTCCACACGGTAGACGAGCTTCCCGGGAATCTTTCCGGGGTACATCCGACCGTAGATGAAGTAGGCAAGCATGTATGCCACCTGAAGGCTGATGAGGTCAAGGAGTATGAAATCCCAGTGCTTCGTCCAGCCTTGGCGTGAACGTTTATACATAGTATTGTCACCCTATCTGTTTATTAATTTGTCTATCGATAGCGCACACGGCGCTGGAAAGCGATTTTCCGCATTATACAACACTTTTTCCGATTCGTCAACGGTTGCCGCGCGGGACGGGTCTCCGCGCTTGTTTTCCGACGACCTCTGTGCTATACTTTCACAGGATGGCCCTGCGGAAAATGCAGCGGCAGCGCATGGATATTGAAGCGCGACAACCACGTAAGGAGCGGCCTTCGGGCCGATGAATATATATGATGGGTAGTATGGGTAGTGACGGAGAACAATTGGTGGCATTTGAGCCGGCAGCGGTGTTCAGCGACGGGACGGAGATGTTCTGCTCGCCGAGCGAGCCGGAGTTGTACGATACGGTGACGATCCGGCTGCGGGTCGGCAAGAATCAGGCGGTTCGCGCGTCGATCGTCTCGGAGACCTACGGATGCATCGCGATGGAGCGGGAGTCGAGGGACGATTGGTTTGATTGGTACAGAGTGTCGGTCGAGCTGTCGGACGAGCCGTTTGCATATTTTTTCGAGGTCGGAACGATACAGGGAGTGTTCCGCTACGACAAACTCGGCGTGATGCTCGCGGACCGTGAGACCGTGCGTTTTTTGATCACGCCGGGGTTCCACACACCGAACTGGGCGAAAGGCGCGGTGATGTACCAGATCTTCGTGGACCGCTTTTGCAACGGCGATCCGACGAACGACGTACAGACGGGCGAGTACTATTACATCGACCGCTATTCGCAGCGCGTGACCGACTGGAACCGCTGCCCGGACAAGAGCGACGTCCAGAAATTTTACGGCGGCGACCTCCGCGGCGTCATTCGGAAAATGGACTATCTGCGGAGACTCGGCGTCGAAGTGCTGTACTTAAACCCGATCTTTGTGTCGCCCTCGAGCCACAAATACGACATTCAGGATTATGACTATATCGACCCTCATTTCGGCGTGATCACGAAGGACTCGCCGGTGGGGCTGTGCGAGGGGGACACGGTCAACGCGCATTCCGCGCAGTATGTGGCCCGGGTCACGAGCCTCGAAAACCTCAGCGCGGGCAACGAGCTGTTCGCGGAGCTTGTCCGCGAGGCTCACGCCAGAGGCATGCGTGTCATCATCGACGGCGTGTTCAACCACTGCGGATCCTTCAACAAATGGATGGACCGCGAGGAGATCTACCGCAACGCCGAGGGCTTCGACGACGGGGCATACTATTCGAAGGAGAGCCCGTATCGGACATTTTTCGCATTTTCCGAAGACCCGGAGACGGGACGGGAGACGTACGACGGCTGGTGGGGGCACGAGACGCTGCCCAAACTCAACTACGAGGCGTCCCCGAAGCTTCGCAACTATATCATGCGCATCGCGCGCAAATGGATCTCCGCGCCGTACAACGCGGACGGCTGGCGGCTGGACGTGGCCGCGGATCTCGGACACAGCGAGGAGTACAACCATCGCTTCTGGAAGGAGTTCCGAAAGAACGTCAAATCCTCCAACCCCGAGGCGCTGATCCTGGCGGAACACTACGGCGACGCGTCGGCATGGCTTGCCGGCGACGAGTGGGACTCCGTGATGAACTACGACGCGTTCATGGAGCCGGTGGGCTGGTTTTTGACCGGCATGGAGAAGCACAGCGACTACGCGAAGGAAGAGCTGTACAACAATGAGAAGGCATTTGACGCGACGATGCGGCACAATATGGCGAGGTTCTCGACGTCGTCGCTGCAGGTTGCGATGAACGAGCTCTCCAACCACGATCATTCGCGCTTTTTGACGAGAACAAACCGGCGGCCGGGCAGAACGACGACCGTGGGGCCGGAGGCGGCGGACCTGGGCGTCAACAAGGCCGTGATGCGGGAGGCCGTGATGATCCAGATGACTTGGCCGGGCGCGCCGTGCGTGTATTACGGCGACGAGGCGGGCCTGTGCGGATGGACGGATCCCGACAACCGCCGCACCTATCCCTGGGGGCGGGAAGACCGGGAGCTGCTGCAGTTCCATCGGGAAATGATCCGCATCCACAAGTCCTACGAATCGCTTCGGACGGGCTCGATCCTAATGCTCTGCGAGGAGCACGGGATCTTGGCGTATGCGCGCATGATCAAGGGCGAGGCCGTGATCACGGCGATCAACAATACCGAGGAGGAGCGCACCGTGCATTTGCCGGTATGGCGCGCCGGCATCGACCGGCGGACGGCTCTCGTGCGGTTGATCCGGTCGGATTCCGAAGGGTATCGCCTGGATACGCAGATTTATGTTCCGCAGGACGGTTTCATCGATCTGGCGGTCGCGGCGCAGGGCGGAGTCATCCTCAAGAACATGAAATGACGGTTATGCCTTGATTTTCCTTGATTTTTAACAAGGTTTTCGGTACAATAAAGCGAAACATGCGGCAGCGGGGGACACCCGTCCGCAGAACGGAGGAGCATATGAATTTTTTCAGTCCCAAGAATCAGCGTAGAATGGTTCGCATCCTTGCGATCCTGCTTGTTGCGGCTATGGTGGTCGGACTGTTGGCAGCGATCTTCTACGGTTGACGCATAGCCGGCGGTCGCCGGATACCTTCAGTTAGGGCTCCGTTTCGGCGCCCCGATCGGGAGAGCAAATGATTGAAGTAAAAGGCATCACGAAATCGTACGGGAAGAAAGTCGTGCTGCGGGACGCCTCATTTTCCGCGAAACAGGGCGAGTGCGTCGCCATCGCGGGGGCGAACGGCAGCGGCAAATCGACTTTGCTGAAGATCCTGGCCGGCACGCTGCGCGCCAACGGCGGTTCGTTCATCGCGTTCGGGCATGATATGCTCAAAGAGAGCGCGGAGCGCGAGCGCCTGGTGGGCTATGTACCGCAGGAGAATCCCCTGATCCCGGAGCTGACGGCTCTGGACAATCTGAAATTGTGGTATTGTAACAGCCGGTACGACATCGGCCAGGAGCTTGAGAAGGGTGTGCTGGCGATGTTGGGAATACCGGAATTTTTGCATGTCCGCGTGGACGCGATGTCCGGCGGAATGAAGAAGCGCCTGAGCATCGGGTGCGCGGTGGCGAACGATCCGCCGGTATTGATCCTGGACGAGCCTGACGCGGCGCTCGATCTGATCTGCAAGGAGGCAATTCGCGACTACCTTGCGGAGCACAAACGGCGCGGCGGCATCGTGTTGCTCACGACGCACGACGAGGAGGCGCTGGACCTGGTCGACAAATTGATGGTCGTTCAAAACGGATATCTTCGCGAGGTGGACAACAGCCTGCGCGGCGACGGCCTTCTGGCGGAGTTGAAGAAGTGACGCTCGTGAAGCGTTGCGTGTGAGGGTACGATGGAAGAGAATCGAAGACTGGTGCGGCCGCCGTTTGACAGCGACGGCAACGTCGTCTGGACAACGGAAGAAAAACCGGCAAAAAAGAAAGCCCTGCGGTGGTGGCTCTGGCTCATCCCGATAGGGCTTATTTGCGTTATCGGGATCGGAGTTTTGATCTACCGCTCCGCCAACCGCAAGACGCCGCAGGAACTGTGCCGTTCCGCTCTGCGGGACGCCTTCAGCGAGACCTTCGGGTACCGCGAGCCCATGATGAAGGCGATGCATTTTGAGGAGCTGGCGGACAATCTTCGGAAAATGCCCACCGACGTCGGTTTCTCGCTGCAGCTTTCCAACACGGATATGACGCTCGAGGACCTCGGGATCACGGGAATGGGCGATATGTTCAGCTTAAGCGACATGCGCGGCATGGGCCTCGGACTGGCGGTGACGTACGACGGAAAGGCAGTCATGTTCGACACGAAATTCGCCGTCAGTGCGCTCAGCCTCTCGGTTTTGCAGTCATATTACGGCAACGGGGAGCTGTTGATCACGTCGCCGAAGTTTATCAGTAAGGTATTGACGATCCCCACGTCACAGCTGGCGGATGGTTGGATGGATTCGGAAGCCTGGTCCCTGGTTCCGGAATCGAACCGCGAGCCTGTAAAAGCGGTCATCGCAAAGGGGATTGACTTCGGGAAACAGGCATTTTCCATGGGGAAGAGCCTTCGGAAATCCCTGCTTGCGGCATACCCCGGCGGGGAGTCGGCGCTGGACAGCTTCGTGGACTCGATACGCTATGAGCAGCTGAAGGACGCGAAGGGGAAAGATAAGACCGAGCGACTTACCGTCGGCTCGGAGAAGGTCGAGTGCTGCGTGTTTCGGATTTTGACGGACGAGGAGAAGTTCTATTCCGTCGCCGAGCGCATCGTCACGGTGATCGCCGGAGAATCGGCGGCGAAGGCGGTTCGCACGTCGTGGAAACTGACGCCGGGAGAAGACGGCGGCAACGGCGTCGATGTGTTTGCCTACGTCACGAAGGACGGGGAACTCGCGCAGCTGACTGCGGAGGCAAAGGGGACCGCCGACAACGTACCGGCAGCATTTTCCGTGAACTTCCGCTGCATCGGTTCGGACAATCCGCAGGATTTGATCATCCTGTCGATCAAGGGCGACATCGGCGGACAGGTGTACGATGTCAATCTGAAGAAAGACGTGAAGGCGGATCGCTCCCGCGTGACGTCGAATTTTGATCTGGCAATGAATATTCCGGGCAGAAGTCCCATCGGCCTGAACGGGTCGTTTACGTACACCGTAAGCGGCGGACTTCTCGCGGGAACCGTCAACACGGTCTCGAAGGGGAAGACCTCCGGTACGCTGACGGTCTCTGCGGAGTGCACATACAAGAACAACTGGGATATGCGGGTTAGCGAACTGCGGTATGAGGACCGCGACACGAACAAGTACATCTCACTGTACGGACAGGTTTCGGTCGGACCCGCGCGGTACGCCGTTGCGGAGCCGACGGGCGAGAGAGTGGCGCTTCTGACGATGACGGCGGAGCAGGCACAGGATATTTTCACGGAGGCAAAGAACCAGCTGGAGTGGTACTATAGGCAATTCTTCCGCTGACGGAGGGATCGGCAGCGGATATCCTGAGGACAACGGCGCGCGGCGCCGCGGAGTGAGTTATGTGGAAACTGTTTCGAAAATTTCTCGGACTTGAGAGCAAACGTGCGGTGAAGATCCTGCCGCAGTACTATTTGGGCACCGCTCTGCTGGTGACCTTGTTTGCTGTGGTCGCTTTGGCGGGAAATGCCGTCATGAACGACAACGAGAAAGAGGACCGCGTGACGATCGCTCTGGTCATGCAGGACACCTACCTGAAAAATTACGGTATGGACGTGCTCCAGTCCTCCGCCAGCGCGGAGACGACATTCCGCTTCGAGAGCGTGTCCGAGGAGGAGGCGCTCGCGGGCCTGCGGGACGGCCGCTATGACGGGGCGATGGTTTTTCCGGAAAATTATATCAGCAGTATTTTCAACGGCGGGGATGCCGTGGCCGCGAAATTTTACGAGCCGCCGACGATGAACACGCTGGACCAGGGCCTGATGGAAGGTCTGCTGGAGGTCGGAAGCGGGCTGATCGCGGTTTCGGATTCGTATGTGAGCAGCGCCCTGGCATTTGCCGAGAAAAACGGCGCGGAGCAGGGTGAGCTCGATGCCATGCAGGAGGCCATGGAGATGATGATGGCTTCCCGCGTGATCAACCGAAACGATTCCTTCGTCAAGTCGGATGCTTCCGACACCGGCGGTCAGACGCTGGTGCAGTACTATTTCTGCGCCGGTATCGTCGTGCTTTTGATGCTCGGCGGTGTCGCCTGCGGAACGCTTCTCAAAAGCGATACGAAAGCTCTCGAGGACCAGCTCGCGATGCACGGAGTTAAGACGCCGCTGCTGGCGCTTGCACGGTATCTCGCGGTTCTGATCCTGTTCTTGATCTTCTATACGACCGTGTTTCTGATCCTCTTCTTCGTGTGGCTCGGGAAACCCGAGACGATGGAGAAGGTGTTCGACATCACGAAGTTCCCGGAACTTCTCAACTGGTATCTGTCGGGACTGCCCATCCTTTTGCTGGCGGCGGCTGTCGTTTTGCTGGTGTACGCCTTTGCCGCAAATCAGATCGGCGGTATCCTGTTTTTGTTCCTGCTGACGGCGGTTATGGCGTATGCGTCGGGGTGTATCGTGCCGTCGGCGTATCTGCCGAAAGCGGTTCGCGAGATCGGCCGCTACCTGCCGACATACACGATGCTCAAAGTGTCGGTCGGCGGCCTTCGTCAGAAGACGGACTTTGCCCGAATGGGCATTTTGGTAATTGAGACAATTGTAGCATTAGCAGCGACCATGGGAATCATGTCGTTCGGCAAATGGAGGGAGCAGCGGTGATGGACAACAATCTGCAACAAAACGGCTCCCGCGGTGCATTTGCCGCGCCGGAGGAACTCTCCGTCAACACCGTGACGGGCGGAGACAAGGTACGAGGTACGATCAAACGCTTCTTCCTGTGGCTGTACCTGACAGGGAAACGCTTCTTAAAGAAGCCCTCGTTCGTGCTGATCCTTTTGATGCTGCCCGCGGTCTTATTGCTGTACCGCGCGCTGATCACGGCGGACGACGGAAAATTACACGTCGCCGTCTACTTCGAGGAGAAGGACGCATTCGCCGAGGCCTATCTGTCCGAGCTGTCGGAGCATGTGCCAGAGTTGTTCATCTTCTATGAGTGCGAGGAAGAGGAGGACCTGTACAGCGATGTGGCGGCGGGGCGCGCCGAGTGCGGGTATGTATTTTCCGCAAATCTGGCGGAAAAATTCCTGACCGAGGACTGGCGCGGGCTGATCACGGCGGTGGAGTCCGAACGGACGGTGTACGGCGGCTTCGTAAACGAGATCGCGTACGTCAAACTGATCCGCATCCTCGGAATGGACTTGGTGCAGGACTATCTGCTCACCAAGAGCGGAAAATCCTATTCCCACGAGGAGGCGAAAGAGTTCCTTCGCAAGAGCTACGAGGAGGAGATGGCGCGCAGCCTGCTTATCGAGTATGTGACGACGGCCGAACACGACGGTGAGTTTATCATCGAGAGCAAGAAGCGGGACGTCATGAGCGTTCTGAAGAAGCCGATCCGCGGAACCGTCGCGATCTTCATCCTGCTGACAGGCCTTGCGGGACTGGTCTTCTGGTACCAGGACGACGCGGAGGGGCGGTACCGCGTGATGGCGCGGGAACGCCGGCCGCTGGCATCCTTTGCATCCATCCTGCTGCCGATCGCCATGTCGGGCGTCATAGGCATTGTCTGTCTGGGGATCAGCGGACTGTGGATGTCTACCGGCACGGAGCTGGTGTCGATGATCCTCTACGTCCTGTTCACGGCGGCATTTTGCAATATCCTGAGATTCCTGATCCCGTCCGTGCACGCGGCTTGCGCGGTCATTCCGATCCTCACGCTGATCAGCTATCTGTGTTGCCCGATCATGATCGATATCGCGCCCACGGTCCCGGTCATCCGCTACCTGCGCGCGCTGCTCGTGCCGCAGTATTATCTGCGGATCTTCGAGGGAAAATCCGTCGGCCTGCTCGCTGCGGCAACCGCCGTGTTGTTGGCGATTTCCGCCCTGCTGTCGGTGCCCGAACGGAACCGATGAAAAAAGAGTTACCGGCCAGGTGTGATCCTGTGGATCGCACTTGGCTTTTTCTTTGCATTCATGCGGCAAATGTGGTATAATAAAGCAATTATGGGGAAGTGTTTGCAAAGGAGGCATCACGTGGCTATCGGTCCGGTCGGAACATCTGAATACGAACGGTTGACGACGCGGCTCGGGCGAGACCGGTTTCTTCGGCGTCGCGCGGCGGGCTTCGGGGAGAAAACCGGCCTTTCGGAGCGGATTGCACTGGCGGCTCGCGAGGAGGGAAAGCTCTCCGCCGCGAACGGGACGATGTGCGGCCGAAATCCCCGAATCGCGGCGATGGCGGCGGAGCGCGCGAAGGCGCTCCTGGCGACGCGGAACCGCAGAACGACGGCGATGACGCTTCTGCTGAGCGTCCCCGAGGGGATGCCGGAGGCGGAGGTCCGCGATTATCTGAGACCGGCCTACGAGGCAGCGGCCTGGACGGACGTCACGATCCTGCGATCCGCCGGCGACGAAGTCTTGGCGCACGCGGTGGCCTGCGGCCCCGGAGAGATGGCGGAGCCTTCGGACGTAGCGGACGGCGATTGGCATATCGTCATGTCCGGAACTGCGGGAACGGAAGGGACGCTTCTTCTGTACGACGCGAACGAAGCGAGCCTGCAGGCGAGATACCCGAAGCATTTTCTGCAGTCGATCGCGGAGTATCCGGGGAGACTGTCGACGGCCGACAGCATTCTGGCGGGATTTGCGGGCGGCGCGGCGATCGCGGAAGCCTGCGGTGACGGCGGAGTGTACGGAGCGCTCTGGCGGCTCGGCGAGAGGCTTCGAGCCGGGATGCGGGTTTCGCTTCCCGAGATTCCGATCTCCCAGCTCACGATCGAGATCTGTGAGACCTTGGACCGTGACCCCTATCAGATTCCTGCGGGCGGCAGCGCACTGTTTGTCACTGCGGAGCCGGAAAGGTTGATCGAGGCGCTTGCGCAGGCGGGCGTCGAGGCGGCGGACATCGGAGTTTTGGCGGCGGAAGCCGCGAGAATATTGGAAAATCGCGATGAAGAGAGATTCCTCGAGCCGTATCGCGGAGGAACTCATTTTTCGAATAATCAACAGTAAAACCATGAAAACACGGAGGATAATAAAATGAGTGTAGATATGAGAATCCTGCAAAGCCTGGATCAGAACGCAAAATTGACGACGAAGGAGCTGGCCGTTATGCTCGGCGAGTCGGAGGAGAGTGTAGCGGCGTCCATCCGCGAGATGGAGGAGGACCGCGTGATTTGCGGCTACCCGACGCTGATCAACTGGGACAAGACGGACCGCCAGCTGGTGACGGCCATCATTGAGGTTAAGGTGACGCCTCAGAGAGGGCAGGGCTTCGACAAGATTGCCGAGCGCATTTACCAGTTTGACGAGGTTGACGCCGTGTTCCTGATGTCCGGCGGTTTCGACCTGTGCGTCATGATCCACGGGGACACGCTGCAGAGCGTGGCGGGATTTGTCTCGAACAAGCTCTCGCCGATGGAATCCGTACTCTCGACCTCGACGCATTTTGTGCTGAAAAAGTACAAGGAGCACGGACTTCCGCTCGTAACGAAGATTGAGGATGAAAGGATGCTTGTCACGCCATGAGAAACCCGCTAAACCCGTCCGTAGTGAGCATTAAGCCCTCGGGCATTCGAAAATTTTTTGACATCGTCACGGAGATGAAGGACGCGATCAGTCTGGGCGTCGGTGAGCCGGATTTCGCGACCCCGTGGCACATCCGCGAAGAAGGAATCTACTCGCTGGAGAAAGCGCGCACGCACTACACCTCGAACTCCGGTCTGATCGAGCTGCGCAGGGAGATCGGCACATTTATCGAGCGCCACTACGGCGTGACATACAACCCTAAGGGCGAAATCCTCGTGACCGTCGGCGGCAGCGAAGCCATCGATCTTGCCATTCGCGCGATGGTTTGCCCCGGCGAGGAAGTCATCATTCCGCAGCCTTGCTACGTCTCCTACGAGCCGTGCGTCATCCTTACCCAGGGTGTGCCGGTGACGATCCCTTTGCAGGAGAAAAATGATTTCCGCCTCACGGCGCAGGAGCTTCGCGACGCGATCACCGAGAAGACGAAACTTCTGGTGCTTCCGTTCCCGAACAATCCCACCGGCGCCATCATGACCCGCGAGGATCTCGAGGCCGTTGCGGAAGTCTGCATCGAGAAAGACATCATCGTCGTTTCCGACGAGATTTACAGTGAGCTCACCTACGGCTCGAAGCACGTTTCCATCGCTTCGCTGCCGGGAATGCAGGAGCGCACGATACTGATCAACGGATTTTCCAAGGGACACGCGATGACCGGATGGCGTCTCGGATACGCCTGCGGCCCCGAGGAGATCATTCAGCAAATGATGAAGATCCACCAGTTCGCCATCATGTGCGCGCCCACGGCCAGCCAGTACGCGGCTGTGGAGGCGTTGAAGAACGGCGATGACGACGTTGCGATGATGCGCGACGCCTACGACAAGAGACGGCGGTTTGTGCTGCACGAGCTTCGCGACATGGGGCTCACGTGCTTCGAGCCGTTCGGGGCATTTTACGTGTTCCCGTGCATCAAGGAGTTCGGCATGAGCAGCGAGGAGTTTGCGACGAGACTGCTCCGCGAGGAGAAAGTCGCGATCGTTCCGGGCACGGCGTTCGGCGACAGCGGCGAGGGTTTCCTGCGGATTTCGTACGCATACTCTCTCGAGAATCTGAAGGAGGCGCTGGGCAGACTTCGCCGGTTTGTGACGAAACTGCGCGCGTAGATTATGATCAACATCGTACTGCATGAGCCGGAGATCCCGCAGAACACCGGCAATATCGGCCGCACCTGCGCGGCGGCGGGAATGCGGCTGCACCTGATCAAGCCGCTCGGCTTCTCGCTCGACGAGAAGCAACTGAAGCGCGCGGGCCTCGACTACTGGTCGGAGCTCGACGTGACGGTGTACGAGGATTACTCTGATTTTCTTGCGAAAAATGAGGGCGCAAAGGTTTATTTTGCGACGACCAAGGGGCACCGCGTGTACACGCAGGCGCATTACGAGCCGGATTGCTACATCATGTTCGGCAAGGAGAGCGCGGGCATCCCTGAGGAGATCCTCCGGGAGCATGAGGACACCTGCGTGCGGATCCCGATGATCGGGGAGATGCGATCCTTAAACCTCAGCAACGCGGTGGCGATCGTGGCCTACGAGGCGCTGCGGCAGCAGGATTTCTGCGGCATGAAGATGCAGGGGGAATTGCACCGCCTGACTTGGAGCGAATAAGCGGTGGGATTCGGAAGATGCCCTGCGCAGCTGACACACGGCAGACTATGTGATTTTCCGGCCTTTGCAGTGAAAAAGTGAGCCCGCACAGAAGGAGAACAGAAATGAACGAAAGGGCGATACGCGTATTAGAGTTTGACAAGATACGCGAAATGCTGATACATTACACCGGCTCCACACTGGGCCGGATCAGAGCCGGCGAGCTGATGCCGGCAACGACACTCGAGGAAGCGGATCTGTTGCAGTTGCAGGCCGAGGACGCCACAAGGCGAATCGACCGGAAGGGAAGTCTCTCGTTCGGAGGGATCGCCGACATCGGCGAGAGCCTCGTGAGACTTGAGCACGGCGGATGCCTGACGGCGCCGGAATTGCTGCGGATCGGATCGATCCTGACCGCGACGCAGCGGGTGAAACAATACGGAACGACCGGAACGCGGGGCGAGGAAGCACCGCAGGATTCGTTGACAGAGCAATTTGAACTGCTGGAGACATTGCCGGAACTGTGCCGCGAGATCAACAGATGCATCCTCTCGGAGGAGGAGATCGCGGACGATGCGAGCGCGGGACTTCGGAGTGTCCGCCGCAAGATCAAGACGGCAAATGACAAGATTCACGAGCGGATGGCATCCATCCTAGCGCAGGCATCCCAGCAGGGACTGCTGCAGGATACGCTGATCACGCAGCGAGACGGGCGGTACTGCCTGCCGTACAAGAGCGAGTACAAAAACCAGGTGTCCGGAATGATCCATGATCAGTCGGCGTCGGGATCGACATCCTTCATCGAGCCGATGGAGGTTGTCAAATTAAACAACGAGCTTCGCGAGTTGGCGATCGCGGAGCAGGAGGAGATTCAGAAAGTTTTGGCGGCACTCTCGGAGATGATCGCGCCGCAGGTGCCGGAGCTTAGGTACAACGGGCAATGTCTGGCGGAGCTTGATCTGATCTTCGCCAGAGCCATGTTCGGCCGCTCAATCCGCGGCAACCGTCCGGTGTTTACGGACAACCGGACGATCCGTATCATCCAGGGACGGCATCCGCTGATCCCGGACAAGCAGGTCGTGCCCATCGATATCGCGCTCGGCGTGGATCCGTCGATGATCGTCATCACCGGTCCCAACACCGGCGGCAAGACCGTCACGCTGAAGACGGTCGGTCTGTTCACGATCATGGCTCAGGCAGGGCTTCCGATCCCCGCCAAATCCGGGACGGAAATGGGATTTTTCCGCGAAGTGTACGCCGACATCGGCGACGAGCAGAGCATTGAGCAGTCTCTCAGTACATTTTCCTCGCACATGACCAACACGGTCAGGATCCTCGAGGAGGCGGAGGAGGATTCGCTGGTGCTGTTCGACGAGCTCGGCGCGGGCACGGACCCGACGGAGGGAGCGGCGCTCGCAACCGCGATCCTCACGCATCTGCACCGCTATGACATCCGAACGATCGCGACGACGCACTACGCGGAACTCAAGTTGTTCGCGTTGCGCACGGAGGGCGTCATGAACGCCTGTTGCGAGTTCGATGTGGAGTCGCTGCGGCCGACGTACCGGCTGCTGATGGGCATTCCCGGCAAGAGCAACGCATTTGCCATATCGCAGAAACTCGGTCTTTCGGTCACGATCATCGAGGAGGCGGAAGCGCTGATCGGCGAGTCGGACAAGAACTTCGAGGACGTGATCACGGACCTCGAGGGCAAGCGCCGCGCGATGGAGGAAGAGCTCACAAAAGCCCGCGAGGACCGCAGAGCAGCCGAGGCGATGCGCGCGGAGTGGGAGAAGAAGATGTCGGAGATCGCGGCGAAGCGGGAGGATATCCTTCGGAAGGCCCGCGAGGAGGCAAGGGATACGCTCGAAGAGGCGAAGGCCTATGCGGACGAGTCGATCCGGCGCGTGCGCAAGCTCGAGTCCCATGTTTCTTCGGCGGATCTGGAAAATGAGCGGCGCAAGACGAGGGAGAAGATCGGCGCTTTGGAAGAGCGCATGTCCGAGCCGCGTCAGCAGGCGCCGAAGCCCGCGAAGCAGCATAAGGCGACGGATTTCCGAATCGGTGACACCGTGATGGTTATGAGCATGAACCTCAAGGGAACCATCCATTCGCTGCCGAACGCCAACGGCGAATGCTTCGTCACGATGGGCATTTTACAATCCAAGGTCCACATCTCGGATCTCGCGAAAGTCGAGGAGCCGGGGGAGGACGCAAAGAAGGGCGGCGTTAAGCTGTCCGCAGAATCCAAGAGTCTGACGATCCACCCGGAGATCAATCTCGTGGGATTGCGTGTGGACGAGGCTCTTGCGGAGTTGGACAAATATCTGGATGACGCGTACCTGGCGCATTTGCCGAAGGTGACGGTCATTCACGGGCGCGGAACGGGCGCGCTGCGAACGGCGGTGCATGAGCATTGCCGTCGCCAGAAACATGTGAAGGGAATCACCGTCTCGCCGAATTACGGTTCGACTGAGGTGGAGTTTAAGTAGATTCCGGGGAACCCATTGGCAATAGTGGTATGGAAAGGGAAGTAACATGGCGGAGAAACAGAAGATTTTGATCGTGGATGACGATCTGAACATCGCCGAGCTGATCGCATTGTATCTGACGAAAGAGTGTTTCGAGACGAAGATCGTCGGGGACGGTGAGGAGGCTGTAAAACAATTTGAGGAGTTTGCGCCGAACCTGGTGCTGTTGGATCTGATGCTGCCGGGTATCGACGGTTACGAGGTCTGCCGCCGGATCCGCAGGAATTCCGACGTGCCGATCATCATGCTTTCCGCGAAGGGCGAGATCTTTGACAAGGTGCTCGGCCTTGAGCTCGGCGCGGACGATTACATGATGAAGCCGTTTGACACGAAGGAGCTTGTAGCCCGCGTGAAAGCGGTTCTGCGCCGGTTCCGCAACGAGCCGGCCGAGGCGGCCGCGCCCGCGCCGAGACCTTCGGAGGAGCAGGGCGAATTCGTGACCTACACGGATCTGGTGATCAACCAGACCAATTACGACGTGACCTACTGCGGCCACAAACTGGAGATGCCGCCGAAGGAGTTCGAGCTTTTATACTATCTCGCGTCGCATCCGAACCAGGTGTTCACCAGAGAGCAGCTTCTCGAGCGCATCTGGGGCTATGAGTATCAGGGCGAGACGCGTACGGTCGACGTGCACATCAAGCGTCTCCGCGAGAAACTTAAGGACCATGAGGAGTGGCGTCTGTCCACGGTATGGGGAATCGGGTACAAGTTTGAAGTCAGAAATCAGGTATAAGAAGGCACATGAAAAATAAGATCTGGAAGAAATACTTTATTTGCATGGCCGTGCTCCTGGTTGTGGTGGGCGCGTTGATCAACCTGATCGGTTATCGGCACGCTGTCAGGAGGTATACCGAAGAACACCGGACACGGCTGAAGGATTTGAGCCGGCTGATCTCCGTGGAGTACGTGAAAGAGAGCCGGCGCGCCGGGCTGACAAGCGAGCTGTTCGCGTTGCAACTGCAGGCCATCGAGAACATGACGGACATTGAAACGTGGATTGTCTCCGACGACGGGGAGATTCTTCTGGCGACCGAAAAAAAGCTTGTCGGGAAGAAGGTCCCGATGAGAGTCCTGAATGTGAACTGGAATGAAAAGACCGAGATGGAGGACGTGTATTCCGGCGAACGCGCCTTGGCGGTTGATTCGGTTATGGCGGACAGCACGAGCATGTGGGGCTACGTGGTAGTCAGCGAGCCGTGGGATAACGTCATAAAGGACGCAAAGCACGTGATGTTTATCATCAATCTGACAGCCGTGTGCTTTTTGGTGATGGGCGTGACCATCTGGTTCCTGTTTGCGCAGTACCATACCCACAATCTGCAGATCATTCAGGATGCGGTCGTTCACTATACGAACGGTGACTTTGACCACGAGATCGACGTCAAGACGAACGATGAGTACCGCGAGCTGGCGAACTCGATCCATCTGCTCGCGGATCAGCACGCTAACCTTGTGGAGTATCAGAAGAACTTCATCGCGAACATCAGCCACGACTTCCGCTCGCCGCTGACATCCATCAAGGGATACGCGGAAGCGATCAAGGACGGCACGATCCCGTACGAGATTCAGGGCAAATACCTCAACATCATCCTGTTTGAGACCGACCGCCTGGCGAACCTCACAAACGACCTGCTCGATCTGAGTAACTTTGAAAATAAGGGCGTGCATTTGTCGTTTACCAAATTTGATATTACCAAGATGCTCAAGCAGTCGGCAATGACCTTCGAAGGAAAATGCTCACAGAAGAACCTGAAGATCCGTCTTTCCTTCCCGGAGAACACGTTGATTGTGTACGCGGACAAGGGCAAGATTCAGCAGGTTGTTCACAATCTGATCGACAATGCGATCAAGTTCAGCCATCCCGACGGGATCATCTACGTCTCCGTCATGGAGCGCCGCGAAAAGGTGCTTGTCTCCGTCCGGGACACCGGCATCGGCATCCCGAAGGAGAGCATCAGCAAAGTCTGGGAGAGATTTTACAAGACCGACCTGTCGCGAGGCAAGGATAAGCGAGGCACCGGCTTAGGACTGTCCATCACCAAGCAGATCATTGCCGCGCACAATGAGAATATCAAGGTCAGCAGTACCGAGGGTGTCGGCACAGAATTTGTATTCAGTCTGGCGAAGGCAGAGGCCTGACGCAGTCCGGTACGCAGAGAGTGAGAGAGTTTGCGGGCGTGAGAAACCCGCGGTAGGGAGAGCAAAGCATGGGAAAATTGTTCAATCGTTCTTCGGATAACAAGAATAAGCGTTCATTTTTCGACATATCCGACGGCAATTACGACGGAGCTGACAGCTACGGCTTCATCAAGGAGGAGCAGACACCGCAAAACCGAAGCATCAAGCGCAGGAAGATCCTGTCGATGGTCTTCGCGATCGTGCTCGGAGCCTGCCTCTTCGGCGTGATCGCATCCCTGATGTTCCGGTTTACGACCAGCCTGTTCGAGAAGGGCGACGACCCGAAGCCCGTCAACGTGCGACCGGTGACACCGACCGGAAGCACGAATCCGGGGCAGGGCGATACTCCGCTGGATCCCGAGTCGTTCCAAGCGCTGGAGTCGGCGTATGCAGGAGTGCGTGCGGCAGCGGTCCGGTTCAATCGATGCGTCGCTGAAGTGTCCGCGATGAACTACACGGAGGATCCGGTTTTCACGAAGAAACTGGCGGAGACGAGAGAGTTCTTCGGCGTTGTCTTCGGGAATAACGGGACGGACTATCTGATCCTGGTCCGCAACGATTCGCTGGACAAGCCGTTCCAGGAGCTCAACGTAAACTTCAACGGCGGAACTGTCGGTGAGGCGCGGGTCATCGCCCGCAACAGCGAGGTCAATATCGCTGTTTTGGCAGTTTCTGCAAGGGATTTCTCGGATTATGACAAGAGCGGCATCGGTGTTGTGACCTGCGGCGATTCCGGCCAGTGTAAAATGGGTTCGACGCTGATCGCACTCGGTTGCGTGAACGGTCACAGCCTTTCGGAAAATGTCGGATTCATTACCTCGGAACGGGTCACCGTATACATCCGAGACGATTCGTTGCAGCTGGTTGAGACCAACATGATCCGATATGACGACGCCTTCGGCGTGGTTGTGAACTCAAGCGGTGAAGTCGTCGGCATCATCAACGATACCTTTGGCAAGAGCAACTGCCTGAGTTTTCTGGCTATCAACAGCCTGAGCGATCTGCTGGACGATATGCTGAACAACCATAAGACGCCGGTGTTCGGCGCGATGATGTCGGACATCTCCTCGTTCTCACGCCAGAAGCTTGGCATCAAGGGCGGTGTGCTTATTGAGGAAGTGTTCAAGGGAACGCCGGCGGACGAGGCGGGACTCCGCAAGGGAGATATCATTCTCGAAGCCGCCGATGAGACCATGTTCTATGTGGATCAGTTTAACACGAAGATCCGCAAGAATCCCGATGACGAGAAACTGCGGATCGTCTATATGCGAAACGGGGAGACTTACACGATTGAGGTCCGTCTGAGCTACGAGTGACGACGGGCATAAGAAGGAGTTGTTATGCGTTACATCAAGGATTTTTATGACGGCGAGATGGTTCAGGAGGTGTATCTGTGCAAGCAGGTGCAGACACTGAAGACCAAAGCCGGCAAGAGTTACATGGCGATGACGCTGCAGGACAAGACCGGCTTGGCGGACGCCAAGATCTGGGAATTAAACAACGGCATCGAGCATTTTGAGGCGATGGACTACATCAAGGTCGACGCGCAGATCACGTCGTTCCAGGGTGCGTTGCAGCTCAACGTCAAGCGCGTGCGTCGCGCCGACCCCGGCGAGTACGATGTCAACGACTATATGCCTTGCACGGAGAAGGACGTTGAGACGATGCTTAAGGAGATCCGCGCGATCGCAGCCTCAGTTTCGGAGCCGCATCTGAAGCAGTTGCTGGCCGAATTTTTCGAGAACAAGGCGTTCCTGGATCTGTTTCGCAAGCATTCCGCAGCGAAAAATGTCCATCACGCATTTATCGGCGGCCTGCTGGAGCACACGCTCAGCGTGACGCAGCTTTGCGACGGTTTTGCGAAGCATTATCCGATGCTGAACCGCGATTTGCTGGTGACGGCAGCGATGTTCCACGATATCGGCAAGCTCAAAGAGCTTTCTTCCTTCCCGGAAAATGACTACACCGACGAGGGCAACCTCCTCGGCCACATCTACATGGGCGCCGAGATGGTCGGCCGCAAGATCGAGTCGATCCCGGGCTTCCCGAAGACGCTTGCCGCAGAGCTGAAGCACTGTATACTCGCTCACCACGGTGAGCTCACGTTCGGCTCGCCGAAGAAGCCCGCGTTGGCCGAGGCACTCGCCCTCTCGATGGCGGACAACCTCGATGCGAAGATGGAGACCTTGCGCGAGCTCTTCCGCGACGGAAGCGCCACGGCGGTGAACGGGTGGCTCGGGTTCCAGCGCCTGCTGGATTCCAACATCCGCATCACGGAGGTATAATGCCGGTGTTTACGAAAAATGACATCGTAACGGTGACAATCGAAGATATCAGCGACACGGGAGAGGGAATCGGTCACATTGACGGGTTCACTCTTTTTGTGTCTCGTGCGGTTCCCGGAGACATCGTCCGCGCCCGCATTCTCAAGGCAAAAAAAACATACGCGATCGCTAAGACGGAGGAGGTCCTGACGCCGGCTCCGGGTCGCGTTACGCCGGAGTGCCCCGTGGCGGGCGCCTGCGGCGGCTGCCAGCTCTCCTACCTTTCCTACGACGCGCAACTGGCCCTAAAACAGAAGAAGGTTGAGGACTGCGTCCGCCGCATCGGCGGCTTTTCCGAAGTTCCCGTTCTTCCGATCCTCGGCATGAGCGATCCCCGCGGGTACCGCAACAAAGGGCAGTTCCCTGTCGATACGTCCGTCGGCAGAAACGACGGTGAACCGGTGCTCGGTTTCTACGCCGGACACAGTCATCGCATCGTTCCGACGGATTCCTGCATGATGCTCTGGCCCGGCCACGAGAAGATCCTCACGGCGGTTTCGGAATACCTTCGCGAGAGCGGCGCCGCACCCTATGACGAGGAGACCGGAAAGGGCCTCGTGCGTCATGTATTGATGCGCCGCGGAGCCGCCACCGGGGAAGTGTCGGTATGCCTCGTCATCAACGGCCGTTCGATCCCGAAAGCCGATCTGCTGTGGCGGAAAATAAACCCGATTCCCGGCATAGTCGGCCTGTGCCTCAATGTCAACACACAGAAAACCAACGTGATCCTCGGCAGGGAAACCCTTCCGCTGTTCGGGCGGACGACGGTGACGGACCGGCTGGAGGACGTGAGCTTTGAAATTTCGCCGACCTCATTTTACCAGGTCAACCCCGTCCAAATGAAGGTCGTCTACGACACGGCGCTCTCGTACGCCGGCCTCACGGGGGAGGAAGTTATCTGGGATCTCTACTGCGGGATCGGCACGATCTCTCTGTTCCTTGCGAAGCACGCAAAGCGCGTCTACGGCGTTGAGATTGTTCCGGATGCGGTTGCCAACGCGCGTGCCAATGCGGCGGCAGCCGGCATAGAGAACGCCTCATTTTTCGAAGGAGCGGCCGAGGAAGTGATCCCGAAGCTTCTTTCCGAGGACACGACAGGACAGATGCGCCCCGACGTTGTTGTGGTGGATCCTCCTCGCAAAGGCTGCGATAAATCTCTACTTGAGACAATCGTCTCAATGTCTCCGAAGCGCATTGTGTACGTCTCCTGTGACCCCGCAACGCTGGCTCGCGACATGCGAATCCTGTGCGACAGCGGTTACGAGGCGGTCAAGGTTCAGCCGGTGGATCAGTTCCCTTCAAGCGTTCATGTCGAAAGTATCGCGCTTTTACAGAGAGTGAGCAACACCCGGTCAAGATCCATTACTTTGGACGTCGATATGGAGGATTATCATAGGATTATAAATGGTGATGATCATAAAAAATGAAAGAATAATGCTATTGATACTCAACACAGAGGTGAAAGGTATATGGAAAGCAGAAATGAAATAGTTCTCTTTGAGACAAAGGACAAAGCAATATGCCTCCCAGTTCCAATCGATAGGGATACAGTATGGCTTACTCAAGATCAAATGAGCGAATTGTTTGATACGGCCAGGTCATCTATCGCATATCATATTGGAAAGATCTTTAAAGAAGGTGAATTACAGAGGGATACTTCTGTCGAAATTTTCGACAGAAGCAATGGAAGTGCTTCAAGACCCCCTCAATATTATAATTTGGATGTAATCATATCCGTAGGATATAGGGTTAAATCGCAAAGGGGTGTTGAATTCAGACAATGGGCTATTGTTGACATCATTGTTCGAAAAGGAGAATTGGCATGGCGGATGAAAAAGCGTGTGGCATAATCATTTACAAAAATGAGAACAACACCAGAAAGTATGTGATTATTCGCGGAGTCGGAATCTATCAGGGGTACTATGGTTTTCCGAAAGGCCACATGGAGACGGGCGAAACTGAGCAGGAGACGGCCATCCGGGAAGTGAAGGAAGAAACGGGGTTGGACGTTGTTCTTTATGATGATTTCCGAACGGTCGATGAACACCCGCTGGCACGCGAAGGCCGTCCGAATGACAGAAAGACGAATGTTTATTTTCTGGCAGAATACCATGGACAGGAATTTGTCATGCAGAAATCCGAGGTTTCGGAAATCGTTTTGATGGACTACGACGAAGCGATGAAATGCTTGCAATATGAGGAATCGAGAAGAGAGCTCACGGAAGCCGAAGAGTATCTGAGGAAAAGGGATTCCGAAACCTAATCGACATTCGGAGAGGTCATGCCATGTCAAAAATATCTAAAGCAAAGAAGAAAGAGAAACGTGTAAGAGTTCCGGCGGAATACACTGAGGGCGAGCTTCTCTTTAAGACAGGTGAAGGCTGGAAGGCTTGCTATGACGAAGAAAGAGAGCTTTATACCGCTGAAATTTTTTTGACGGGTTACTATGATCTCTATGAGATTAACGAAGAGATTTTTGACGAACTAACGAAAACAATGAAACGCAGAGATGCACAAGAGCTGATTATCACCGGTAGACACATGTATAAAAGCGTCAGCGACCGAAATGGTTCATACGATATCGCACTTGATGAGGATTACGCTTCGCTTTGCCCGTGGGCAGATGTACAGAAAACCGGCGAGTTATGGGACGAGGAACTGACAGATATGGCAGTTGTAGTGTTCGATTCCGAAAAACAGAATCGAGAGCAAAGGCTGAAAAATGTAAAGGACGAAGGGAATGACTTTTAGTAGCAGAGATAATTTCAGAATATGATGAAAACGGAGTGTTGACTATCGACTTGTTTGATTTTCTACTGTCCGGAGAAAAATGGGAATAAATCTTTGTTACAGAAAAACAAAAGCATTCAGCAATAAGGAGTTTCATGTTGAAAACGTTGATTTATTACAAGCCTGAGTATGTCAATTTGGCAAGAAAACTGCGCGGAGAATATATAGCGCACCATCATGAAGATGTGGATATCATCTCTGAAGAGGAACAGGATGATATTGAATATGCCAGTAAAATGCTGTATGACGAGGCCATATTCATTGAGGATTCTGGGAGTGTTAGTATCCATGACATTAAGTCGGGATATACGAGAAGATGTTCGATAGCAGATGTGTTGTTTTGAAGTGTTATTGTGTAACACCCCTTGTTACACAAAATACGAATATAACGTAGCTTGAAAAATCGGGATTTGTGGAGGAAATTACTATGAGAGCACCATTTCAGATATTAGCCATTCCATATAGGTTAAAATCACATTTGCAATATTGTGTTCTACACCGTTCAGACATCGATCAGTACCAGTTTGTGGCTGGCGGTGGCGAAGATGATGAAAAACCGATAGAAGCTGCAGTAAGAGAGATCTACGAAGAAACC
>JAFRYE010000028.1 GCA_017441265.1 Lachnospiraceae bacterium
CTTTGGGCTAATCTCCATGCTTGACTACTACACCGCAAGGTGTGTCACTTGTTAAGTTGATTGAACCGCCGTGTACCGAACGGTACGCACGGTGGTGTGAGAGGTCGGGGGACTTTTCAAGTTCCCCTCCTACTCGATTGCCTTCGGGGATGCTTCGGAGGAGTTTTCAGCATCGCTTTCCGGCCAGAGCAGTTTCCATTCTCTGCGGGCGGCGTAATACAGCAGACGGAAGAAGATCCGCGCGCCGCAGTATTCGGTCTCACAATCGTATTCCGTTGAGGGAATCCCGCAGTAATTCTTGTCGGTGACGGAGAGAACGCGGATCCCGTTAAGCATATGCAGACTGCCGTCATCGCCTTTCCATTTCACCGACAGCGGAATGAGGCGTCCCGTGCTGGTGAACCATACGCCGCAGGCGATCGGGAATTGTCGCCCGCGCGGAGTGCCGGCGTCGGTTTGAAACCGCCCGGTAATACCCATCATAGGCATGGGAACCTCCTTCCTGTCGTTATGTTGACGACGGCTCGGCAGGGGTGTCCTCATCGGCTTCGGGCGTCTGCGGGGCAGCATCCGCCGACGGGCGCGGCAGAAGCGAAGCCCGCATCACGGATCTCTTGCCGAACCGTTGCCGGATGGCATCCACGACGCGATCCATCCGGTCCAGTTTCTCGTAGTTGGTGGTATCTAAAAATGACAATTGCCGTGAGGCCGTATCTCCGGACACGCGGGCGGTATGTACGCCGAGGCTGCGGATCGGCGTGTGGTCCCAGCAGGCGTCGAACAGCCGGCAGGCGTGGGAATGGAGTTCCGTCGTCAGGTTCGTCGGAGTCGAAAGCACGGTCTGATGGCTGTACCATCGCAGGTCGTAGGTTCGCACGCTCACGGTGACGACGCCGGCCCGCACTCCGTCACGGCGAAGTCTCGTGCCGACGGTGTCGCAGAGATGCAAAAGCACCTGCTTTGCCTCGACAGCATCCGTGACATCATGGGAGATCGTCGTTGAGTTTCCGTAGCCCTTATTCGGCGGGGGAGTGTCGATCACCGGCTCGTTGTCGATGCCGTTGGCAAAGCGGTATACGGTGGAGCCGTGCTGCTTCAGAGCGCCCCGGAGTACCGTTTCCGGTGTCTTCGCGATTTCGCCGATCGTGTGGATGCCCATGCTGAGCAGATGCCGCTCGGTGGCCCGTCCGATGAAAAACAGATCGCGCACGGGGAGAGGCCACATCTTGGTCGGGATCTCCTCCGGCCAGAGCGTGTGGACGAGATCCGGCTTGCGGAAATCGGAAGCCATCTTGGCGAGCAGCTTGTTGACGGAGACTCCGATGTTGACGGTGAATCCGAGCTCCTCGCGGATGCGCGTGCGAAGGGCGTTCGCAAACCCTTCCGGATCCTGCTTTGCGGCCGGGATCGAGGACATGTCGCAAAAGGCCTCGTCGATGGAGTATTGTTCCACGAGGGGACTCACTTCCCGCAGGATGCTCAAAAGTGCGTTGGAGCAATCGACATACATGTGGTAATCAGGCGGAACTACCGTGAGTTCCGGGCAGACCCTAAGAGCTTCCGCCACCGGCATGGCGGTCTTCACGCCGGCGCGTTTGGCCGGGATCGAAGCGGCCAGCACGATCCCGTGGCGCGATGCCCTGTCGCCTCCGACGATGGCCGGGACGGTGCGCAGATCCAGCGTCTCTCCGAGATGGTGCAGGCGGTAGGTCGCGGTCCAACTCAAAAAAGCACTGTTCACATCGCAGTGGAAGATCAGGCGTCCGGTTCGGTTGTCGGCGGGCTTGTTCGACATGGGGGCCTCCGATGGAAGTACGGGTTGTACCTGAATCATACACGAACATATGTTCGAAGTCAATAGGAAAATGATAAAAATTTCCGGGAGAATGGGTGCGCATTTTCCGCGGAGGCAAAGCTCATTTTACGTGAGATGACAGCGAATAATTTTATGCAAATCCCTTCTATACATTCCCGTCAGCCTGTGGTACAATACGAAAGACTCTGCCCGCGGACGCGGGAATTCATACAGGAGGAATGCGGAAAATGGCTGTTTACGACTGTCATGCACATATATATCCGGAGAAGATCGCGGCGAAGGCCGTGGAGGGCGTCGGACATTTTTACGGGATTCCCATGGACTGTCCTTCGGGAACTGCTGAGACACTGCTGAAGATCGGGGACGAGGCCGGGATCGACCGCTTCCTCGTGCATTCCGTTGCGACGCAGGCAAGGCAGGTGGAGAGCATCAACAATTTCCTGGCGGAGACGGTGGCAAAGGAGCCGCGGTTCATCGGCTTCGGCACGATGCATGCGGACTATGAGAACAAAGCCGACGAGCTGGAGCGCATGATCGGCATGGGTCTGCGCGGCGTGAAGATCCACCCGGATTCGCAGCTCTATGCGGTGGACGACCCGCGCATGTTTGAACTCTACGACGCTCTGCAGGGGCGTTACCCGATCCTCGTGCACTGCGGCGACTATCGGTATGATTACGACAATCCCGAGCGCGTGCGAAGGGTGCTTGACATGTTCCCGCGGCTCACATTTATCGCGGCGCACTTCGGCGGCTGGAGCCTGCAGGACCTGGCACTGGAGTACCTGAAGGACACCAACTGCTACTTCGACTGCAGCAGCTCGATGATGTACCTGGGGCAGAAGCGCTCGGCGGAGCTGATCCGCGAGTACGGAGCGGACCGCTTTCTGTTCGGGTCGGATTTTCCGATGTGGAGCCCGAAGGACGAACTTGAGCGGTTCCGTGCGCTGGATATCACGGATGAGGAGAAGGACATGATCCTCTCGAGAAATCCGGAGATTGTTCTACAGCTGTAGTGCTATAAAAATTAAGAGAAAAATGAAATAACCCGAGGGCGTTGCTCAGTGACGCCTGCTCGGGTTATTTTCCGTATTATAAGATGTAATTGTGTCTTGAGAAGTGCCGTTATTATCTCAGGTTGATCTCCACACCGTTGATCGTGATGGAGACGATGTCATCCATGGGGATAAGCGAGGTCTGGGACTGCGGTGTCTGGAATGTGACGCCCGGAAGGAGAGAGTACTCCACGTGGGAAGAGGTGAAGATGCCTTCATCGTTGGCGCTGCCGGCGCAGGACCGCCTGCCGTCATACACGGAAACATAGGTGTCCGTTTTGCCCGGAGCGACCTTATTTTCCCCTTGATTGGTGTACAGGACCGTGCCGTCTTTCAGCGTGACGGAGTTCAGGCAGATCTCGTCGTATCCGCCGTTTGTGTACACGAACATACTTGCGCCGCACAGAACAACTTTTTTGACCTTCGACTGCCCGACGGATTTGTTCACGCGGAACGTCTCCTTGTCGGATTTATAATTGTTGCACCAGTTGAATTCAAACATTACATCATCCTGAGCGGAGGTGTTAAAGTTGATCTCCAGATGCGTAAAACTGCGGTTGATATCCTCCTCGCAGCTGGTCTGCATCATGTACCAGAGATACCCGTCGCGGCAGAAGGGGATCAGGCATCCGCTCATGTCGAGTGTTGCCGCGTTCACCAGGTGCTTCTGATAGCGTTCCGTACAGTCGATGTCGGAAAATACCGTCGAGAGCAGGGAACCGTCGTAGTATTTGACGTGGTAGCCGGTGGCACCATCTTCGTCCGGCAAAGCCGGAGTGCCTGCGTAGAGTCCGTCATCCGTGAAGGTTTGCTCCAGCCAGCCGTCCGGTGTGCCGTCCGCGAGCTTGCGGTTCGTACGGATTTCAACCCACTGGATCCGGGCGTCGCCGATGGCGTCCACCACGGTCACAGTCAGGTCGTCGATCGTCTTGGAAAGCCCGATCTGAAAATATCCGTTCTCCAGCTCGGTCATGGTTCCCTCAACGCCGATCAGCTGCGTGAAGCGGACATCGTAGATGACATTTGCTGCGGCGATAAATGTGCCGAACAAAAGCACGGCGATGCAGGCTGCGACAAGCGCTACGCGCAGAGCCTTCCGGCGTCTGCGGACGGTGGGCCTGAGGATCGCGACAGTTTTGCCGGTGTTTTCCGTTGCGGATCCGGCGACAGCAGCTGTGTCCGTCTCAGCGGCACGCATCATCTTAAGCGCCAGTTCCGTCACGGCCGTCTCATCGAATTCACTGTACTCCGGGGCATCGGTCTCCGCAGCCGCGATCTCTGCTTCGGCCTCGGCCAGGATCCGGTCGGCCTCCTCCGCCGTCGGAGGATTGTCCAATATGACTTCGGTATTGTCTATGAATGTGAGGTTGTCATTTTCCGAATTCTTCATATGAGGTTACTCCTTTCTCCGCGAGAAGCGCGTGCAGCTTTGCGCGGTCGCGGTGAAGAATATTTTCCACTTTCTTTTCGGGGAGCCCCAGGTGCGACGCGATCTCCTTCACGCTGTATCCGCCGTAGTAGCGTTCACGGAAAATACTGCGCGCAGGTTCGTTAAGTTTGGCCACGGCTGCCGCGACGGCGTCCTTCAGCCAGCTTTCGGCTGCCGCCTCCTCCGTGTTGTCCGACGCCTCCGGTTCGAAACCGTCCTCGAGCGCTGCGTCTAAGGAGAGCGTGTCCCGCCGTGTGCGGTGAAGCCTGTCTTTGGAGACGTTGCGTGCGATTGCGAAGAGATAGCTGCGAAGCGGGTACGTTTCGCTCAGCCGGATCCTCTCCCGATACTTCCATATTCTCACAAAGGCATCGGCCTCCGCTTCCTCCGACTCCTCGCGAGGGCGCCCTGCGAGGATCGAGGCGCAGATCTTGTGCACGGCAGGGCCGTAGATGCGGATCATTTGCCGCATGCCCTGCTCGGCATCGGTCTGTAACAGACCCAGCAAAATCTGATCGTCCATCGGCGTCCTCCCTTCCTGAGTGGTCCTTCACAACACTACACCTGCGCGGTCGCGGAAATCACTCACATTTTTTCGAAAAATGACAAGTATATTTTCAAGGAGGAAACCGGAAAAGTCAAGATTCATCAAAGTATCGTTGCAACGATATAAAAAAACAAACCTTTCATTGACAGAGGTATCGCTATAACGATATAATCCAGATAACAGATGTACGAGGAGGTGGTGTTATGGAACGGAAAATAGTTCTTTATCACGGATCGCAGTATATCATTCGTACGCCCGCGTATGGGAAGGGTAACCGTCATAACGACTACGGGCTCGGATTTTACTGTACCGAGAGTCCGGAACTTGCGAAGGAATGGGCGTGCACCGAAGCAAACAGCGGCTATGCGAACGCTTATGATTTCGATGCCGAAGGCCTGTCGATTCTGAATCTTCAGAACGGAGAGTATACGATCCTGAACTGGCTTGCGATCCTTTGGGAAAACCGTGTGTTCCAGCCCGCAGCAGGGATTGCCGAAGAAGGGAAAGAGTATCTTCTGCGTACGTTTCTTCCGAAGTATCGTTCGTTCGATGTGATGATCGGCTACCGCGCGGATGATTCCTATTTTTCGTTTGCCAATGCGTTTTTGAATAATTCTCTGTCGCTGCGGCAGTTGGAGAGGGTGATGATGCTCGGAAAGCTCGGGGAACAGGTGGTGTTGAAGAGTAAACGGGCTTTGGAAAGACTGTCATTTCGCGAGGCGTCGGTGGCAGAGAAGGAGATTTATTATCCAAGGAGAAACAGCCGCGATGCGAAAGCCCGTGCCGCGTACCGCGAGGAACGCGAGGACGGACGGGCTGCGGATGAGATATATCTGGTGGACATTTTGCGAGAGGAGTGGGGCAATCATGATGCGCGCTTACGAAGAAACTTATCTGAGTGATGCGATGAACAATCTCGGGGATATGTTCAATTATGCGATCTGCGATCTCGGATATGATGCCGAGGAGTTTTATTCGCGGTTTCTGGTGTCCGGGGTCGCAGAGAAATTCGGTGAGGGCAACCCCAGGTATGTGGCGGGCTTTTCGGGAGCGGAACTGGCAGGCGCAGTTCTCTGTGCGACGGAAGGAAAACGGCCGGAGAAACGGCCTTCGGTTGCCTGCGGGAGAAGCCCGGAATACTGGTCGGGATGGATCCTGGCGTACTACCAGTGGTTTACGGGGCGTAGTTTTGCATATATGAAGAAGAGGGGAATGACATTTTCCAAAGTGATGTCTCTCTATCCGACGCTTCACGAGGCAGATGTGACGAAGTTTGCTTCGGTTGCGGATAAGATCATTGAAAAGCATCGGAAAGAGGAAACCAGCCGACTTCAGCAGATACGCAAGGACAGAGGGCTGACGCAGCGTGAACTGGCAGAGCGGTCGGGAACATCGCTGCGCATGGTTCAGCTTTACGAGCAAAAGCAGCAGGACATCCGCAGGGCGGAAGCGCAGACGCTGGTGGGGCTTTCGCTCGTGCTCGGCTGCGATGTAGTGGATCTGCTTGAGTGAGCGTTGATCTTTCGGAAAACATTTTTCGGAAAATTTTTCCGGAAATAAGAAAACCTGTGAAACAAACGCCGTTCTCGTGCGTCATAGTCAGTGTGGAGGTTGATATGCGGCCGATCGACAACAATACTGTCAACCGATTACTCAGCGATATCGTCAAAAATCCGGACTCGTTTACGCGGTTGTTCAATGAGATGAACGTTCCCATGTACATGGTGGCGTTCCGCATCTTGCGCAACCGGGCAGATGCGGAGGACGCGGTTCAGGACGCTTTCTTAAAGTTACTCAAAAATGAGCCGACGGCGGTTGCAAACGCCAGAGCGTACATTTTCCAAATCGTGCGAAACACGGCGATCAGTCGGTTGCGGCGCCGCAACTTCGAGACGTCGACCGACCCGGAGGAAATGATCCCGCTCCTGCGGGAGGAGGGGACGGAAGACGGCGGGGCGGACAGCGTGGCGGAGCATTTTGAGGAGCTGATGGAGAAACTGGACGACGAGGAACGGGAAATCTTTACGCTGCATGTCGATGCGGAACTCGGTTTCCGCGAGATCGCGAAGATGACCGGACTCTCCGCGGCGTCGGTCTTTCGCCGCTACCGCAGTGCGGTCCGGAAGCTGAAGGACATTTTTTAACGGAAAGGAGATCCGTTGTATGAGCGCGGACGGAAAGAAAAGAAACGGAACAAAAGAAGTCCTGGAAACGGCCAGAGCGGCAGAACGCGGAGTCTCCGGGCAGAAGAGGCAGGAGATCTTTGCGGCGTATGCAAGATTGCGGGAGGAGATGCTTTCCGGGCCGGCCGATGCCGGGCAGCAGGAGAAGCAACTCTCCGGGACGGTGAATGCGAAGCCGCAGGGAATTTTTACGTTGAGTGAACTGTGCAGGAGGGCTTCGGCGGCGGCAGCGGCGATCGTCGTGCTCGGGGTATTATTTTTCGTGATCGGAAAGATCACAACAGGGACTTCGCAGCCGAAAGGAGAAGAACTCGACGAAGATACCGCGACAGCGCTGCAGTTTACCGAGAGCAAGGATTATAATCTGTCGCCCGAACCCTCGCCGGGGGTGACGCGCCCGGGGGAGACGGAGGATTCGGCGTGGATGGCGGAGTTTGATTTCGTCGGAATGCAGGAAATGACCACGGATCGAATCGAAGTCACTGCGGAACGGATCCTGGCACCCTACCGCGAGGCGGAATGGGACGGAACGGCGCAGGCGCTGTGCCTTGTCACGCTGCAGAGCATCGATCTCAGCGGCGTCGGCAACGCGCAGGGAACGCATGCCCCGATCACGCTTCGCATCGACCGGATCTGTCAGAGTACGGCGGATTTCGATCGGACGGAAAACGATGTCATCGTGACGCAGGATCGCTCGTTTTGGTTCGCAAAAGAAAACGGGTATGTGCTGAATCATCCGCAGGGGGAGATCCCGATGACGGAGGTCGGCGCGCAGTATATCGTGACGATCGCGCGGTCCGGTGACGACGCAACGTACACGGTGTCGGCGCACACGATCCCGATCGACGGGCAGAGCCGCGTGCTTTCCGGCGATTACGGCCCTCTGGTGTGGGGGAGCGTGCGGATCGGCGACGGCTCTCAAATACTTGTTCCGCGCGAGAAGATCTATAAGAAAATGGCGCTGGGGGACGATGTCGTTTGCTGCTCGGAGGAGTTGATCCGCAGGTACGTTGAGGGCGGTGAGAGTGCCGCTCGTTCGGAGAACTGATCCGCCTGTGCCGAAACCGTTGAAAAGGCCGACGCGATGATCACGCGCATGAAATTTGCGGGAAACGAAAAAGGAGAAATACAATGAGAAAGAGTATCATTTTACTGTTGTTATGCCTGTCGGCGGCGCTGTTTGCGACCGCCTGTGGGAAGAAGGACGAGGAGAACGGAAACGTGACGGGCACGCCGAAGCCGACATCGGCACCGACGCTGACAACGACGCCTGTACCGACGACGCCGACACCGGGCAACGAAGCGGCGGACGGCGAACCGATCGACATGGAGGCGTTCCTAACAGGAATCGCAAAGGCCAACCCGAATGCGGATCCCGACGCGATCGTTGGGGAGATCCTCAAAAGTCCGTATTTTGCGCTGTTTGCGGCGAAAAAGATTCATTATGACTGGGGCAGCCAGTACCTGGGCATGACAGACGACAGCGCGTTCCTCGGAAAGGGAAAGGATGCCTGCGCCTGTGAGACCGCCGGCGGCAGCGGCGCGCTGGTTTATGTGTTTGCCCCGGAGAAGCCGGAGGACGCGCAGGGCATTGCCGACGCGCTCCGGGCGAACGCCGAGCCGGAATGGATGGGCAACGAGAAGGAAGGAATACTCGACGGGCAGGTATGTCTGGTGATCGACGGGAAGGTTTATTTTGCAATGTACGATACCAAAATGAAGCCGGTCACCGGGACCGTGGCGGAGAAAGCGCGCGATCTGACGGGCATTTTCCGTGAGTGCCTTACGAAGGATCCGAAGGCTTCGTGCCTTTCGATCGCGGAGTATCTTGTCGGTCATCAGAAGTTCAACGAGGTGTATGCCGGTGCCGTGAAGGAAGGGACCCTCACCGGTTTCGGTGATATGGAAAATGAGGTGACGATCACGGGATTTGCCGAGGGTGCCGCGGTCAAGCCGATGATGTCTCCGAATCTTTTTATCTGCTACGTGTTCCGCGTAAGCGACGGGAAGTCGACGGCCGAGTTTGTCGACATGCTTCGCGACAAAGCCAACCTGAACTGGAATGTCTGCATGACTGCCGACACGATCATCACGGAGACGGACGGCAACACGGTTTTGTTCATCATGTGTTCGGAAAATGAAGGCTGATCTTTCACGGGAGGGAACATGGTTTTTTCGAGCCTGACATTTTTGTATCTGTTCCTCCCGGCGGTCATGCTCGCATACTGCATCGCCCCGGCGAGGGCGCGGAACGTGGTGCTGTTGCTTGCGAGCATGACTTTTTATTTCTGCGGGGAACAGTTGTATCTGTTGCTCATGCTCAGCGAGATCGCTCTTGCGTACATTGCGGGCAGGCTGGCGGAGCCGCGCGGCGAGGGGAAGAGCGGGCGAGGCAGGAAGGCGGTGTTTGTCATTTTCCTCGTGCTGAGCTTCGGGCTTCTTACGGTGTTCAAATATGCCGATCTTCTGCCGGGAACCGTCAATGCGGTCGCCGGGCGGGAGGTGCTCGGTCTGCTCCGGCTGCCGCTCCCGATCGGGATCAGCTTTTACATTTTTCAGGGCGTCAGCTACGGGATCGACGTGTACCGCGGGCGGTATCCGGCGGAGCGAAATCCGGTGCGGCTCGCGCTTTACATCTCGTTCTTCCCGCAGTTGATCGCGGGACCGATCGTCCGCTACGACGCGATTCGCGAGAGTCTTGCCGCCGAGCGGCGGATCAGCGTCGAGCGCCTGGAGCGCGGGATCGTGCGCTTTTGCACGGGCCTCGGAAAGAAACTCCTGATCGCCGACCGGCTGTTCGCGCTGTGCGAGGCGGCAGCGGCGACGGCGGCGCCGTCCGTCGTGCTGGCGTGGGCGGAGGGACTGGCGTTTCTTTTGTACGTTTATTATGATTTTTCGGGGTACAGCGACATGGCCATCGGCCTGGCCGACTGTTTCGGTTTTGACATCCCCGAGAATTTCCGCTATCCGCTGATCAGCGGCAGTTTCCGCGAATTCTGGCGGAGGTGGCACATCTCCCTCGGCACATGGTTCCGCGACTATCTCTACATTCCGCTCGGCGGCAACCGCAAAGGACGGGTGCGGCACCTGCGCAACCTGCTGATCGTCTGGGGACTCACCGGCCTGTGGCACGGTGCCTCCTGGAATTTCGTGATCTGGGGCGCATGCTTCGGCGTGCTGTTGATCCTTGAGGTGCTGTTCGCAAAGCATGAGGTGACTCCGGCGACGCACCCCCGCAATGTCTTGCGGATCGCGCAAACGGCGGTTGTCCTTGTGGTGACGACGACGGCCTTTGTCTGGTTCCGGTTTACGGCATTTTCCGATGCTGTCTCGCAGTTCGGGCGGATGTTCGGAACGGTTGCATTGTGGAGCCGAGACACCGCGTATCTGCTGAGCGGCAGTGCCGTATTGCTCGCGGTTGCGCTCCTCGGCGCGACACCGCTTCCGAAACGTGCAGTGCTTGCCATGACGAAGAAGACGGGGGCCGACGTGTGGCTGCCGATTCTGGAGACCGCATGGATCCTAGGGATACTGCTCTTTGCGACCGCTTATCTGGTCGACGGGAGCTTCTCGCCGTTTTTGTATTTCCGATTCTAGGAGGGCGCTATGAAGAGATTTCGATTGCTTCCGGCGGTCGCATTTTTCGGGGCGCTGCTGTTTGGAAGTATCACATTGTTTGTATCGCCGAAGGAGACCCGCTCCGAGACGGAGCGTCGGCTCCTTGCGGAGAAGCCGGGGTTCACGTCGGAAAATGTCATGAGCGGACAGTATTTTTCGAGGCTTGAACAGTGGCTTGCGGATCATTTTCCGAAGAGAGAACGGTTACGGCAGGCGCGCGCAACCTTCGGGCTCGACATTCTCCGGAAGCATGAGTGCAACGGATTTACGGAGTATCGGGGAAGCATTGTCAGTCTGCTGAAACACGCAAATGAGGCGTCATTTGCCTACGCGGGGGAGCGGTTTGAGCGCCTGCGGAAGAAGTATCTGGAGCGGTCCGGCTGCAGCGTGTACCGGGCGCTGGTCCCGGACAAGAGCAGTTTCCTTCGGGATGCGGGATATCCCGTGGCGGACGGTGCGCGGATGGAGGAACTGTACAGCGGGAGTCTGCCGTTCGCAACGCAGGTTTCGATCCGGGAGGGTCTTGCGCTGTCCGACTATTACCGGACTGACAGTCATTGGCGGCAGGAGCGGCTGCTCGACACGGCGGAACTTCTTCTCAAGACCATGGGAAAGGATGCCTCCGTCCTGACGACGACGGATTTTTCCAAGGTGCCCGTGGAACATTTTCTCGGGGTGTACGCCGGACAGTCGGCGATGAACCCGGAGCCGGAGACACTGTACTATCTGACCGGCGGGTATCTGGATGAGTGCAGGCTTTTTGACTATGAGACTATGTCGGTGATCCCGATGTATGACCCGGAAGGGTGCGACACGCGCGATCTGTATACGTTGTTTGCGGGCGGCTCGAAAAGCCTGTTGCGGATCGATAATCCGAAGGCGCCCGAGGGGGCACTGATCATTTTCCGAGATTCCTTCGGCGCCGCGCTTGCGCCGCTGCTTGCCTCCGCGTACCGAAGCGTTTATCTCGTGGACATCCGCTATATCCATCCGGATGCTCTCGGACGGTTTCTGAAATTTACGGATCAGGACGTGCTGTTTCTGTACAGCGAGACACTGATGAACAACAGTCAGGGACTGCGGTAGACGCCGCGGAAAATGCTTCGCAAAAAGAAAACAGAATTTTTAAAAAAGTTGTTGACAACGCGGAAGAAAAGCGTTACAATGCGGACAATTCAACTGAATAAAGCGTAAAAGCGATGACGAAGACCGTCCGATGTCGAGTTTTCAGAGAGCCGGTGGCTGGTGTGAACCGGTAGCAGAACATCAAGTGACACATCCCTTCCGAGCTGAAGACCTGAAACCTGCAGTGCACTGCGGGCAGTAAGGAATTCCGTGAAGCCGCGTAAGAGCAAAGGACTTGATGGAGTCCCTGAGTGGCGCGAAAGCGCAATTTGAGTGGTACCGCGGGTTATAATGGCTCGTCTCAAAGGCAACTTTGAGACGGGCTTTTTTTGATGCAACAGCGAGGTGATTTGTCTAAGGCGAACGTGCTTGCACAATTCGCCTGCACACATCGCCGAGCGCAAGGACACGAACAAGTAGCCAATTTGCCGCAGGCAAATTGAGCGGATTGCGAGTGTTCACAGGATTGCGGGAGTTGCGAAGCAACGAAGCAATCCGTGTTGCATCAGCTACACGGACATCGTCAGGAGGTTGCGTCCATCACAACAGGCAGGACCAATATCACAGGCAAAAAGGCAGGAGGAACAATCCGATGAGTGAGGCAGTTGACAGCAAGTTGCAGGAAGTCGCATCCCGTATCCGTGAGTTGCGTGAGATCTCCGGTATGAGTGTTGCGGAGGCAGCGGCGCTGACAGAGGTCAGTGAGGCGCAGTACAACCGGTATGAGGACGGTAAGGAAGACCTTCCGTTCACCTTCATCCACAAATGCACGCGCGCATTCGGCGTAGAGCTTTCGGCAATCACCGAGGGCCATTCCACGAAGCTCTCGTCCTACACGGTGACGAGAAGCGGCAAGGGTCAGGTGACGGCGGAGGAGCAGGGCATCCTGATCAAGAACCTTGCGCCGATGTTCAAGAACAAGCTTGCCGAGCCCTACTGGGTTCGCTATGAGTATTCGGCAGAGCAGCAGAAGAAACCGATCCACACGACGACGCACTCCGGCCAGGAGTTCGACCTCGTGCTCAAGGGATGCATGAAGGTGCAGGTCGGCGACCATGTGGAGATCCTTCGCGAGGGCGACAGCATTTTCTACAAGAGCTCCACGCCCCACGGTATGATCGCCATCAACGAGCAGGACGTGACGTTCCTTGCGGTTGTCCTTCCGGATACCAATGCGCCGGAGAAGGAAGTGGTGGACACCCTGGTGACCGGCCACACCGCCAAGAGAAGTTTTGTCAGCGACAAATTCGTTCGCTGCGACGAGGACGAGAACGGCCGGCTCAAGAAGATCGATTTCGTCGATACGGACAAATTCAATTTCGCGTTTGATATCGTTGACGGCATCGCCCGTAAGAACCCCGACAAGCTTGCGATGATCCACCTTGATGTCAACAAGGTGGAGCGCCGCTTTACCTTTGAAGATCTGCGCAGAAAGAGCAACCAGTGCGCGAACTACTTCAAGTCTCTGGGCATCCAGAAGGGCGACCGCGTCATGCTCGTTCTTCGCCGCCATTATCAGTTCTGGATTTCGATGCTCGCGCTGCACAAGCTCGGTGCGATCGCGATCCCGGCAACGAACCAGCTGCTCGCACATGACTTCGAGTACCGTTTTCAGTCCGCAGGCGTAAAAGCGATCCTTTGCACCACGACCGGCAACACGGCGGAGCAGGCGGACATCGCCGCAACGACGAGCCCGACTGTGGAGATCAAGATCGCGGTCAACGGCACCCGCGAGGGCTGGAGAACATTTGACGATGAATACACGCTCTACAGCTCGCACTTCGACCGCACGGAGGAAAGCGCACAGGGCCAGGATCCCATGGTCATGTTCTTCACGTCCGGAACCACCGGATACCCGAAGATTGCAAGCCACAGCTACCTCTATGCGCTCGGCCATTATGTAACCGCAAAATACTGGCATCAGGTTGACCCCGACGGTCTGCACCTTACGATCTCTGACACCGGCTGGGGCAAGGCTCTGTGGGGCAAGCTCTACGGCCAGTGGCTGTGCGAGGCGCCGATCTTCGTGTACGATTTCGACCGCTTCCACGCGGAGGACATCCTTCCGATGTTCGCTCAGTACCACATCACGACATTTTGCGCACCGCCCACCATGTACCGCATGCTGATCAAGGAGGATATCAGCAAATACGACCTCTCCTCAATCGTTCATGCGACCACCGCAGGCGAGGCGCTCAACCCTGAGGTTTATAAAGTATTTAAGGAAAATACAGGTCTCCGCGTCATGGAGGGCTTCGGCCAGACCGAGACGACGCTCGTCATCGGTAACCTCTACGGCGAAGAGCACAAGCTCGGTTCGATGGGCAAGCCCACGCCGCAGTACCATGTCGATATCCTCGACGACGACGGCAAGCCCGTGCCGGTCGGTGAGAACGGTGAGATCTGCATCTACACCGAGCCCAACGTTCCGTGCGGTCTGTACCTCGGTTACTACCGCGGCGAGGACCTCACGAAGGAAGCATGGCATGACGGCATCTACCATACCGGCGACGTCGCTTGGAAGGATGAGGACGGATTCTACTGGTATGTCGGCCGCAAGGACGACGTCATCAAATCCTCCGGCTACCGCATTGGACCGTTCGAGATCGAGAGCGTCATCATGGAGCTTCCGTATGTTCTTGAGTGCGGCGTAAGCGCTGCTCCGGACCCTGTCCGCGGACAGGTTGTCAAGGCAAGCATCGTTCTTACCAAGGGAACGGTGGGCACCGACGAACTGAAGAAGGAGATTCAGGACTACGTCAAGAGCCACACGGCCCCGTACAAGTATCCGCGAATCGTCGTCTTCATGGATGAGCTGCCGAAGACGATCAGCGGTAAGATCCAGCGTAATAAACTGTAAAGCAAGGTATACTGTGAGAGCCGCGCATCGGAGAGATGATTCGATCGGAGTGCTTACACTCCAAACTCGAGTCAGATCGACGAGGCAGGGCTGCGGCGACGGAGTTGCCGCAGCCCACATGAGCAAAAAAACGGCTTCCTCGTATATTGGTTCAAAGACGTTTTTTGCGAATGTACGGCTTGAGCTGTTAATGCGCGGCTTAGAACCCTGCAAGGAGACCCCATATGGCAGAGTCGGTTTTTTTGGGATTCCCGATCTACATCCTCCCGGACATTCCCGAGGGGCACGAGCTGTTCTTCCGCGTGACCGGTGTGTATGAATACTGCGGGCCGGAGGGCGAGAAGCCGTTCGGCAAATGGGTGTATGACAAGGCGGCCAACGCCGTGAAGCAGACCGCCCCGAACGGAGATGTCTACATTTACCGGCTCGGCGGCGAGGGCAACCTCTGTGAGGCGGAGCGTCATTTTACGAAGGACGGTGTGAACTTCTGCGAAAAGGGAGCGGCATATGTGCCGACAACGCCTTCGGCGAAGGTTTGGAAAATGCGCAACGCGTGGAAGTATAATTCCCGCGGACAGTGCACAGAGCACCTCGGCAAGAGCGGATACTCGGAAACCGCGGAGTATGACGCGGAAGGGAGGATCCTGTCGCAGACGGTCTTCCTGGAGAAGGATTATCTCGGCAGCGAGCGGAAGTATATCTATAGCGAAGACGGTAAACTTGCGGAGATCCGGAAGAATGAGCGCAATATCGGCTCCGGTTACGGCGATTATAAGATGTATCAATATCGGACGGTTCCGACCTACGACGACGCGGGGAGGAAGATCGCGGAGACCGAGTACAATTCGGAAGGCGGTGTCTGCGCGGAGCGCCGGTACGGAGACGGAGAACGGCTGCTTCTTGAGCGGAGCGGAAAGCCGGATCTTCTGCGCACGGTGAGGCGTTACGAGTATGATGCGGCGGGCCGGCTGAAGCGATACACCTTCGAATACGACGGGGCGGTCAAGCAGGAGACGAAGTATTCCTATCCCGCGGACGGAAGCAGGATCGTGCGTCAGCACGGTACGATCCCGGGGCGCAGCGATAAGTTTTTCCCCAAGTCGGAGAATGTCTTCAACAGCGCCGGAAGGCTCGTCAGCTCAAAGAGTTACCGCTATGATTCCGGTGAACTCACCCAGGAGATACTGTGGGAATACGACGAGAACGGCGAACCCGACAGAAGAGTAGAGACCGGGCGGCACAGTCAGTTCCCGGAGCGGTGGCAGACAGAATCCATCGAATACGGGTATCTCAGCGACTGCAAGGTGAAGCTGCCGCTACAGTATCACGATCTGGTCAACGGGAGAGTGGTCGGGACGACATACGCGAAATACTGCCGGATATCCCCGAACATCGTGATGGCTTTTTCACTCAGGGACGGGAACGTTTCCTACATCAGTTATGACGAGTATGACAGCTACGGCAATGAGATCGGGTCACTGGTCCTGTGGAACGACGGCGAGATTGTCGGTCGCCGGAGCACCTTTGAGCCGTTCGTTGTTGCGAAGGGGCAGTATACGGAGGAAGACCGTCAGCGGGAGCGCAGCAACAGAAAGAGGTGACAGGGGAAGGCTCTTTTGTCACTTGCATTTTCCGTAGGGAAAGAGTATATTTAGTAGGTTAAGGTGGCATGATGAAGTTTAAACGCTTAACACTTATGGCCGGGCACTACGGCAGCGGCAAAACGAACATCGCCGTGAATCTCGCGATGATGCTCAAGAAGAGCGGCGAGGATGTTGTGATCGCCGACCTCGACATTGTCAATCCGTACTATCGCACGAAGGACAGCGAGGACGAACTTAAGGCAGCGGGGATCCCGCTGATCAGCTCGGAGTACGCAAACTCCAATGTGGATGTGCCCGCATTGCCGCAGGAACTGTATTCCATCGTGGATGTCAGATCGCGCCATGCGATCGTGGACATCGGAGGGGACGACCGCGGAGCTTTGGCTTTGGGGAGATACACCCCGTTTATCTTGGAGGAGAATGATTACGACATGCTCCTCGTCATTAACATGTATCGTCCGCTGACTCCGGATACCGCGAGTACTCTGGAGGTCATGCGTGAGATAGAGGCCGCAGGCGGGCTTCCTTTCACGGGCATCGTAAACAACTCCAACCTGGGACGTGAGACGACGCCCGAGGATGTGATCGCTTCCGATGCGTACGCAAAGGATATCGCGGCTGCGACAGGTCTGCCGATCCGGATGACGACCGTGAAAGCGGAGATCGCCCGGGCGGTGGCGGAGGTTCTGCCGGATGTGGTTCCGCTGCATCTGCAGGACAAACGGCTTTGGAACGACTAAGCATGGGAGGTTTTGGTATGAACAAGGTAACATTCAACACGGATCTCTGCAAGGGTTGCGGACTCTGCGTTGCCGCCTGCCCGAAGAAGATCCTTCGGATGTCGGAGACGGTCATCAACGCAAAAGGTCATCATCCGGCAGAGATGGTCGACCAGTCCCAATGCATCGCATGTGCATTTTGCGCAACGATGTGCCCGGATTGCGTAATCACGGTAGAAAGGGGTTAAGGACATGGCAGACAAGGTTTTGATGAAGGGTAACGAAGCCATTGCGGAAGCTGCGATTATGGCAGGCTGCCGTTTCTACTTCGGTTATCCGATCACACCCCAGACCGAGGTGGCGGCATACATGGCTAAGCGTATGCCCAAAATCGGCGGAACATTCCTTCAGGCGGAGAGCGAGATCGCTGCCATCAACATGTGCATCGGCGTCGCTTCCACCGGCAAGAGAGTTATGACGAGCTCCTCGAGCCCCGGAATCTCTCTGAAGGAAGAGGGCATCAGCTACATGGCAGGATGTGACCTTCCGGCGCTTATCGTCAACGTAGAGCGCGGCGGCCCGGGCCTCGGCGGTATCCAGCCGTCCCAGTCCGACTATTTCCAGGCGACTCGCGGCGGCGGACACGGTGACTATCATCTCTTCGTGGTTGCTCCGGCGAGCGTGCAGGAGATGGTAAGCCTTACGGCGCACGCATTTAACGTAGCGGAGAAATACCGCGTTCCGGCGATGCTTCTTGCCGACGGTACGCTCGGCCAGATGATGGAGCCTGTTTCCATCGAGGGCATCACCGTTGAGGATCACGACAAGTCGTGGGCTCTGACCGGCACGGACTGCAAGAGAAAGCACAACATCATCAACTCCCTTTCGCTGCTTCCTGAGGAACTTGAGCAGTGGAACCTGGAGCGTTATAAGAGATACGAGACTATCGAGGAAAATGAGCCCATGTGGGAAGAGTACATGATGGACGACGCTGACGTTTGCGTTGTCGCATTCGGTATCGCATCCCGCGTGTCCAGAAACGCCATCAAGGCGGCTCGCGCGCAGGGCGTCAAGGTCGGCATGATCCGTCCGATCACGCTCTGGCCGTTCCCGAAGAAGCCTCTGCTCGCTGCTGCGGACAAGGTGAAGTCCTTCGTTACCGTTGAGCTCAACATGGGCCAGATGGTTGAGGACGTAGAGCTTGCAACGCGTTGCAAGAGACCGATCCTCATGGCAAACCGCGTCGGCGGCTGCATCCCGACTCCCGAGCAGGTGCTCGAGCAGATTCTTGCGGCAAATAAGTTAGGAGGTGAGCAGTAATGGGTGAGATCGTATTCCGGAAACCGAAGTCGCTGTGCGACGTACCGCTTCATTATTGCCCCGGCTGCACGCACGGTATTGTGCATCGTCTCGTGGCGGAAGCCATCGACGAGCTCGGCATTGAGGGACAGACCATCGGTGTGGCCAGCGTAGGCTGCTCCGTGTTTACGTACAATTATTTTGAGTGTGATATGGTTCAGGCCGCTCACGGACGTGCTCCGGCGGTTGCAACCGGCGTGAAGAGAAGCGATCCTTCGAAGATCGTTTTCACGTATCAGGGCGACGGCGACCTTGCTTCCATCGGTACTGCCGAGACCGTTCATTCGGCAGCGAGAAATGAGAACATCACCATCATTTTCATCAACAACGCGATTTACGGTATGACCGGCGGCCAGATGGCTCCGACCTCCCTCCCGGGTCAGGTGACGCAGACATCTCCTTACGGCCGTGACGTCAACACCGTAGGCTATCCGGTCCGCATCTGCGAGATGCTCTCGCAGCTTGAGGGACCGTCCTACCTGGAGCGTGTTGCCGTGAACAATGTGAAGAATGTCAAGGCTGCGAAGAAGGCCATCAAGAAGGCGTTCCAGAACCAGGTTGAAGGCAAGGGATTCTCGTTGATCGAGGTTGTTTCCACCTGCCCGACCAACTGGGGCAAGACGCCCGAGAAGGCGATGGAGTGGCTTGAGGAGAACATGCTTCCGTACTATCCTCTCGGCGTTTACAAAGACAAATACGCAGACAAGGAGGGCAAGTAATATGGCACAGACCGGTATGCTTTTTGCAGGCTTCGGCGGACAGGGTATTCTGTTCTCCGGCAAATTCTGCGCTTACGACGGCTTGATCTCCGATAAGCAGGTCAGCTGGCTTCCTTCCTACGGCCCCGAGATGCGTGGTGGTACCGCGAGCTGCAGTGTCGTGTTCAGTGACGAGATCATCGGTTCCCCGATCGTTACGAACCCCGACATCCTTGTAGTCATGAACCTTCCGTCCC
>JAFRYE010000001.1 GCA_017441265.1 Lachnospiraceae bacterium
ACTGCGAATCAATGACTGGATTGAGTATTACAACGACGAAAGGTATCAATCCCAGCTAAAGGGAATGGCACCAAACGAGTACTATCATTATCTGGTAACCAATGAACTGCCGTCAGCACTGACAAAATACATCTCAAAAAACCAAACATGTCCTTGACAAAGGGTGCACTTCAGCCGGCTCCGGGTTCCGGAAACATCGGAAAAGCAAGAAAGAGGGAATTCCGATGTCATGAGGCGCCAAACCCCGTCAGAGCCGAGGCCGGCTCGGGGCCGGGCCGAGGCTGACGCAGCCTTCCGGTGCAAATCGGTTGCGAACAGCCCAAAGAAATCCAACCGAAAGTTGATTTTTACCCCGAAATTCCACCGAAAAATAAACTTGTATTTGAATTAGCGCTAACACTCAACAGAAAATTGTGTTATAATGCAGACAAATCAACCGAGAGGCGAGTGGGGGAGCTGAACACAAGCCGAAAGAAAGGAGAACAATATGAATTTCGGGGAATCGTTACAGGCGCTTCGCAAGGAGTGTAAGGTTACACAGGAGCAGCTGGCGAACTACCTGGGCGTGAGCGCGCAGGCCGTGTCAAAATGGGAGAACGGCAGTTTCCCGGAGGGAGACCTGATCCCGAAGATCGCGGATTATTTCAAGGTTTCCATTGATTATCTGTACGGGCGTGAGGGACGTCGGGCCACAACGGAGCAACAGATCGTCAATGAGCTTTCGGCGATCTGGCGTGAGGGCGGCACACAGCGGGAGCTTCAGAAGAAGTTTATGGACAAGGTGCACCGCCTGTTGTGGGGACTGCAGATCGGCAGCTGGAAGACCTCCTGCGATTACTATGAGAGGCCGGTGAACGAGACAGCGGATGTGCGGATGTCGAGCGCGATCACATTTGACGAAGGGTTTTCGTACATGCGGCTTGACAAGAACAAGGAGTGCTACCTGTTCCTTCGAAAGCCGGAGGAAGATCTGGGATTTGAGCGATGGTTCCGCGATACCACCGACGTCCGGAAGTTTTTCGGAATGATGGCGGATCAGGATAATCTGAGGGTGATCGGCTTTTTGTATACGCTGGGAATCGGCGAACTGGCGACGCTTTCGACCATCGAAAAGGTGACCTGCGTTGCGAAAGAGAAGATCGTTGCGTTCCTCGACTATATGACTCGCGAGCTGAGTCAGGACGGGGAGCATGTGGTCATGGAAGTGCAGCTTGTCGGGAATGACGGGGAGAATCAGAAGGCGTACGGAGTGAACATGGCATTAGGCGGCTTGTTTGTGGGGATCTTTGCACTTGCGGACTCGTATGTGCATCCGCCGCAGGGGTATACGATGCAGAACACCTGCAAGGAGCACAGCTGGGCGGACCGGTCAAAACTCACGGAGTGCAGATGAGTTTCAAAGAAAATAAACAGGGAGGAATCCATATGAGTGGGAAGTATCATTTTCCGGAAAATCTGTATTCGGATATCCGGATCGAAGAGAAGTATTTCGTGCATTTGATGAAACTGAACGGGGAGCTGGTGAACGATAAGGCGATAGCGGACAGCGGAGCGTTGATCCGCGTGTATGACGGGAACATGTGGTACACGACGTCGACCAATGAGCTCGACAAGATCCAGGAGGAGCTGGACGGGCTTGCGGAGCTTGCGAGCCGCAACGAGAGCATCGGCGAGGATCCGGCAGTGCGACTTTTGGAAGTCAACCGTGAGGTGCGCCTGCAGTTCGAGGGCGAGAACAATCTGAAGAATATCGCGAGAGCGCGGTTTGTCGATGTGATGGACCATTACGTGGCGGAGTGCACGGAACCGACCGTTCCGGAAGTCAATTCGTGGACGGTGAGTGTCGGCGGCGAGTACATGAAGAAGAGTTTTTATTCCTCCAAAGGGAGCGAGATCGTTTATGATTATCAGATGATCTCAGGCGGCGTGTGGTACACGTTCGGCGGGAACGGACAGCCGATGAACGGCGGCAAACAGTTCTTCGGCGCGACGCCGGAGGATCTGTCGGGACATGAGCAGGAGGTCTTAGCGGAGCGGGATCGCTACATTGATTTCCTGGCAAATGCGGTGGATGTGGAGCCGGGCGAGTACACCTGCGTGCTCTCGCCGATCACGACCGCGATGTTCGCGCACGAGAGCTTCGGGCACAAGAGCGAGGCGGACTTTATGCTGAATGATCCGGTGCTTCGCGAGGAGTGGACGATGGGTAAGAAGGTCGGCTCCGATCCGGTGTCGATCTGCGACAGCGGGGATCTGCCGAACCACGGCTACATCCCGTATGACGATGAGGGCACGAAGGCCCGCGAGACGTGGCTGATCACTGACGGCGTGCTCACCGGGCGCCTGCACGATTCCTTCTCGGCGGCAGCGCTTTCGGAGGAGCTGACCGGCAACTGCCGCGCGCAGGACTACCGCAACCGGCCGATGGTCCGCATGACCAACACTTTCCTGAAGGCCGGCAAGGACTCTTTCGAGGACATCATCGCCGACACGAAGGACGGCATCTACGTCTACATGGTCGCGAACGGCACGGGAAGCGCGACGTTTGTCATGAACGCGACCGTCTGCTACCGCATCCGCGACGGCAAGATCTGCGAGCCGCTGCGGGTTCACATGCTGACCGGATCGGTGTTCCAGACGCTGTTTGACATCGACCGCGTCGGTTCGGATTTCGAGTTGTTTGATTCGTACACCTGCGGAAAACGGAACCAGTCCGTGCGGGTTTCCGCCGGCGGCCCGAGCATCCGCGTTCGCAAACTGACAGTGAGTTAAGGGGGGATTTTACTATGGCAGTCAAAGAAAAGCACAGCACGCACAGAATCATATCCACGATGGCTTATGAGGAAAATAAGCCGAAGGCGTTCGAGCGCGTCAACACCGTCGAGAGTTCGTACCGCGTGTACGAGGACGGCAAAGTCGGTATTTGCTACAATATCGGCGAGATCAGCGACGAGGAGGGCTTCGCGAGAGCGCAGGCCGATCCGGAGCGCGCAAGACCGTATCCGTTCACACCCGAAGCCGGCGGCGAGCGCTCACGGGACAAGAGAGAGTGCGAAGTGTCCGACCGCGAATTGATGGACCTGGCGGGAGAGTACATGGGCTACATTCTGGAGAAGTATCCGCAGTTTACGTTCTCGGGGTCATTTTCCGAGGAGAGATGCAAGTTTTCGCTCAACAACGACCTCGGGACGGACTATTCGGAAAATGACGCCACGTTCGGCGCCCGCATCATGTTCAAACACAAGGACAGCCGCGACATCATGGACGGCGGGTTCGGATTCAACATGAGAAAGCCCGATGACGGCAGCGTGTTCCGCACGATGGCAGACCTTTATCTCGGGCAGTACGAGACGATCGCGGAGATCCCGGACGAGATCATCCTGTGCATGCAGTATTATTCGCTGGTCGGCGGACTTGCCGAGGAGCTGAATGCGGAAAATCTCGCTCTCGGAACGTCGCGCCTCACGGGCAAGGTCGGAGAGAAAGTGTTCAGCGAGGAGTTCACGCTCGAGCACGACTTAACCGATAAAGAAGCCTGGTTCAGCCGGTTCTGGGACGGTGAGGGCTGCGTTCTCCCGGACGACAAGCTCGTACTGATCGAAAACGGCGTGATCAAGACCGGATTTGCCGACAAGCGCGTCGCGCAGAAATACGGTGTGCCGCACACGAAGACGGCGGGACACAATTACGGGGACACTCCGTTCCCCGGCGGACTGAACCTTCGCATCCGCAGAAGCGACAAGACCATCAAGGAGCTTCTCGGCGGACGGTTTGCGGTGATCCCGATGAACTGGACCGGCAGCCCGATGGACTCCAAGGGCGAGTTGACCATTGTGATCTCCTCGTCCCTTTTGTGGGACGGCGAGCGCATCTTAGGCCGGCTTCCGGAGTTCCGCGTGAGCATGAATTTCTATGACGTGTTCGGCAAGGAATACATCGGCGTTGGGTCGGACGACTCGCCGTTATATCACGACAAGGTGATCCTGATTAAGACGAACAAGGTATGATCTGAGATCAGTGACCGGCGCACAGCCGGAGGGGGCCGCCAAGGTTTGGCGGCTCCTTTTTACGTCTGCCGGGAACAGGCGTGCTTGTCCCCGGCCGACGTGCCTATTGTGAAACAGCGGTTTTTATGATATGATACTGTAGAAATTTTGTAAGCTCCGATACTACAATTCGATGGAGGGCACAATGGATTGCAAAAATTTCGAGCGTTTTGATATGTCGAAACCGCCGGTGCGGACCAAATGGTACCTGCGCCCGATCACGATCCTTCTGAGCCTTCCGGATGTGTGGAAACATCGCGCGAAGATCACGAAGGTGCGCACGGAGGGGCTCAAGCCGCCGTATGTGCTTTTGTGCAATCACAACGCGTTTATGGATTTCAAGGTCGCGACGAAGGCGATCTTTCCGAAGAGAGCGAACTATGTCGTGGCGATCGACGGCTTTATCGGCCGCGAGAAGCTGCTCCGAAACGTCGGCTGTATCTGCAAGCGGAAGTTTACCAACGACATCGTTTTGGTGCGCCAGCTCCAGAAGGTGATCAAAAACGGCGACATCGCCGTGATCTATCCCGAGGCGCGGTATTCGCTGTGCGGGACGACGGCCGTGCTGCCGGAATCCCTCGGCAAATTATGCAAGCTTTTGAAGGTGCCGGTGGTGACGATGATCTGCCACGGCCACCATGCGAACTCGCCTTTCTGGAATCTGCACGACCGCGGGATCAAGCCTACGGAGGCGGAGATGACCTGCATCTTCTCGCCGGAGGAGCTTGCGGCATCGACGGCGGACGAAGTCAACCAAAAGATTGTCGAGATGTTCCGGTACGATGATTTCGCGTGGCAGAAAGAGCGCGGCATCGAGACCAAATACGAAGGCCGTGCGGAGGGGCTTCACAAGGTGCTCTACCAGTGTCCCGAGTGCAGGACCGAATTCCGCATGAACAGCAAGGGGACGAAGCTGTTCTGCGAGGCGTGCGGCAGCAGCTGGACGATGAGCAGGCTCGGTGAGCTCTCCTTCGACGGAGGGACCGACGAGGCCGGAGCGGGTCATTTTACGCATATTCCGGACTGGTATGAGTGGGAGCGCGCCAACGTTCGCGAGGAAGTCGAGAACGGCACGTACACAAGCGGCGATCTGGAGGTGCATGTGGATTCCCTGCCGAACGCGAAGAAGTTCGTGCGGCTCGGAAACGGCACGATGCGGCATGACATGAGCGGCTTTCATGTGAGCGGCACCGACGACGAGGGCAATCCGTTTTCGATGGAGATCTCGGCCGAGACGCAGTACTCGGTGCACATCGAGTACGAATACCTCGGAAAATACGGCGATTGCGTGGACCTCAACACGCTTGAGGACACGTGGTATACATACCCGCACGGGCGGGATTTTGCGGTGACGAAGATGGCACTCGCAACGGAGGAATTATATTTTTACTACCGAAGGGCGACGGGACGGCCGTGCAAGCCGGGTCTGGCCTGAGTGTGGGGCGAGTAATGATTACATGCGGAGGAAGTTGGTTTGGCAAGTACGAAGATGACGAAAGCGCAGTATAAGAAATACAAGAAGCGCAAACAGAGGCAGCGAAAGATCATGCTCGGCGTTCTCGGCGTTTTGTTCGTCGGGATGATCGTCGGAGTGCTGATCATGATGGGAGTGATCCGCATCGGCGGCGACAAGAAACCCGGGACGTCAAAGACCACGCCCACGGTTACGGTGGCGCCGACAAACACCCCGACACCGACGATCTCGCCGACGCCGACGAACAGTCCGACACCGACGCCGTCACCGACCCCGACACCGGGGATCGTGACCATGGTCGCGGTGGGCGATAACCTTTACGACTGGTATATGCTCGAGGACGGCTACGATCGCAATACCAAGACGTTTGATTTCAGTCACAACTACGATTACATCAAGAGATACGTGCAGATGGCGGATTTTGCGGTGGTGAACCAGGAGACGCCCTTAGGCGGCGACGAGGGTTACGTCGGCGACGACTGGGAGGAGAAGTACTTCGGCGACCGCAAACTGTGGGGGTCCTACCACGGATATGCCTCCTTCAACACCCCCGACGAGGTCGGTCATCAGCTTGTCAAGGCGGGATTCAACGTGATCACGATGGCGACCAACCACTCGTCCGACCACGGCTTGAAGGCGGTGAACAACTCCATCCTGTTCTGGCGGACGAACTACCCGGATGTGACGCTTTTAGGGCTTCACGATTCCGAAGAAGACCGGGAGAAGATCACGGTGGTGGAGAAGAACGGGATCAGCATCGCCCTGCTCAACTACACGTACGGCCTGAACAAGACGTCGGCGACCAAGGATGCGCCGTATTGTATCGACGTGCTTGAGGAGAGCCGCGTTCGCAGCGATCTCGCGCGCGCGAGGGCGATGGCCGATTTCGTCGTCGTATTCCCGCACTGGGGTACGGAGTACTCGATGAATGAGCTCAACTCCACGCAGAAGAAATACACGAAGATTTTCCTGGAGTGCGGCGTGGATGCCGTGATCGGATGCCATCCTCACATTTGCCAGACGATGGAATGGAAGACGCGGGAGGACGGCCACAAGATGGTTGTGTACTACTCCCTCGGCAACTTCATCTCCATCTACAAGCAGGCGGACTGCAACCTGGAGGGCATGGCGTTCCTCGAGTTCTACAAGGACGGGGATGTCACGGAACTCCGCGAGGGAACGGTGATCCCGCTGGTCAACCATTGGGAGTATAATCACGACAAACTCGGCAGCGGCTACAACAACGGTCAGAATTTCCGTGTGTACGCGCTGCAGGATTATACGGATGAGCTGGCGAAGGGCCACGGATGCCTGAAATACTCGAAGGGCAAATCCTTTACGAGATCTCTCATGGAGAGCCTTGCGAAAAAACTCTGGGGAGACAATATCAAATACGTTGACTGGACCGGGGAGGAGAAGCCCGAGCCTGCAGCGTACATTTCCGAGGACGAAGACTGACAAATAACCGACCGGTCGGTCAGGGAGGGGGAACGCGCATGAACGGAAGCGAACTTGTGATACGGTGCCTGCAGGAGCACGGCACGGAGATCGTGTTCGGATATCCCGGCGCAACGAATCTGGCGCTGTACGATGCGCTGAGCCGGCAGAAGGCGGTTCGCCACGTGCTGACGGCGCATGAGCAGGGGGCTGCGCATGCGGCGGACGGCTATGCGAGAGCCACCGGGAAAGTCGGAGTGTGCATGGCGACCAGCGGCCCCGGCGCGACCAACCTCGTGACAGGCATTGCGACGGCGATGATGGACAGCGTTCCGATCATTGCCATCACCTGCAACGTGACCGTGGACGCCATCGGCAAGGACAGCTTTCAGGAGATCGACATTTTCGGCATAACGCTGCCGATCACGAAACACAATTTCCTGGTGAAGGACATCCGTGAACTTCGAAGCGTCATGGACGCGGCGTACGCGATCGCGGCGGGCGGAAGACCCGGTCCGGTGCTCGTGGATATCGCCCGCGACGTGACGTCGGCCGAATGGACGGATGCGATGGAGGAGGCCTACCTCGAGAAGAAACGGGTGGACGCGAACCACGACGGGCGCGTGCTCTCGGCGGACGGCAGGGAGGATCTCTCCGGGTTTGCCGGAAACCGCAGCGTGAGGGCGGCGGTGACCAAGAGGTTTAAGGCCATTTTACGAAAAACGAAAAGACCGCTCATCTTAGTGGGCGGCGGCTGCGTGATGTCCGGCGCAGAGGAGGTTGTTGCCGAGCTTGCGGAGTGCATCGACGCGCCGGTCTGTGAGACGCTGATGGGCAAGGGCGTCTACAGCGGCACCGGGGAGCGGTATCTGGGCATGGTCGGTATGCACGGTACAAAGGCGGCCAATGCGGCCGTTGCCGAATGCGACTGCCTGATCGCTCTGGGAGTTCGCTTCAGCGAGCGCGTGACCGGAAACAATCCGGAATGGTGCTCCCAGGCGATGATCATGCAGATCGATATCGACGATGCAGAGATCAATAAAAATATCGCGGTTGACGCCTACGCGGTGGGCGATGTCAAAGAGATCCTCACGGTGCTCCTTCCGGACCTTCCGAAGGGCACGCACGTGACCTGGAACACGACAAACCGCAGACGCGCGGCAGCGGACCGGGCGGAGCGGAAAGCCATGTTCGAGGACACTGCAACAACGGCGGTTTCGACGCCCTGGATCGCGATGCTTTTGGACGAAATGACCGGCGGAAACTGCATCATCACCACGGAAGTCGGACAGCATCAGATGGACCTTGCGAGACATTACCGCGTTCACAGTCCGCGTCAGCTGCTGACCTCCGGCGGCCTCGGCACGATGGGCTACGGACTTCCCGCAGCCATCGGCGCGGTGTTCGGTTGCCCGGGCACGCGGGTGGTCAATGTCGCAGGCGACGGGTGCTTTAGGATGAACTTAAACGAGCTCTCCGTTGTGGCGAGATATCGCCTTCCGATCGTGGAAATCGTGTGTGACAACCACGGCCTGGAGATGGTTCGGCACTGGCAGCACGTGTACTATCACGACCGCTTCTATCAGACGAACTTCGAAGACCATGTCGACTATGTGAAGATCTCGGAGGCCTTCGGCGTTCCCGCGGTTCGCGTCGCGACGCGGGAGGAGGCGAGAAAAGCCCTGGAGCGGGCACTCGCCAAGAACGGGCCGATGGTGATCGTGTGCGAGATGCGATGAATATGGATGATTGCCTCCTGCGGCTTCTTACGAGGCCGGCAGGGGGCATTTTTCGCGGCGGTCGCAACGGAATTCTTTATTTCCCGCATGTTGACTTTCCGCGCGCGCGGGTATACAATGAACTTCAAAGCGGCCCTGAGGAAGATAGTTTCTTCTCCCGGGGAAAAGCCCGCTTTCAGAACCGCCCCGAAACGGGGCACGATATATTCTTTTAGGAGGTAGATACCATGGGAAGAGTGTATAACTTTTCTGCAGGTCCGGCCGTATTGCCGGAGGAAGTTTTGAAGGAAGCCGCAGCGGAGATGCTCGACTACCAGGGGAGCGGCCAGTCCGTAATGGAGATGAGCCATCGCTCCAAAGTATTTGACAAGATCATCAAGGACGCGGAGCAGGATCTTCGGGATCTGTTGAACATCCCGGACAACTACAAGGTGCTGTTCCTGCAGGGCGGCGCTCATCTGCAGTTTGCAATGATCCCGATGAATCTGATGAAGAACAGGGTTGCGGATTACATTGTGACCGGCCAGTGGGCAAAGAGAGCCTTCAAGGAGGCTCAGAAGTTCGGTGATGCAAAGTGCATTGCCTCCAGTGAAGACAAGACATTTTCCTATATTCCGGATTGCTCCGATCTTCCGATCGACGAGAATGCGGACTATGTGTACATTTGCGAGAACAATACCATCTACGGAACGAAGTTCAAGACTCTGCCGAACACGAAGGGCAAGGATCTCGTCGCTGACGTATCCTCCTGCTTCCTCAGCGAGCCGATGGACGTTTCCAAGTATGCGATCATCTACGGCGGCGCTCAGAAGAACATCGGACCTGCCGGCGTTGTCATCGCGATCATCCGCGAGGATCTGATCACCGAGGATGTGCTTCCGGGCACCCCTACGATGCTTCAGTTCAAGACTCATGCGGACAATGATTCCCTTTACAACACTCCTCCCTGCTACGGCATCTACATCTGCGGCAAGGTCTTCAAGTGGCTCAAGAAGCAGGGCGGTCTTGAGGTTATGAAGGAGCGCAACGAGAAGAAGGCGAAGATCCTTTACGATTTCCTCGATCAGAGCAAGCTCTTCAAGGGAACCGTCGAGAAGAACTCCAGATCCCTGATGAACGTTCCGTTCGTGACCGGCGACGCCGATCTCGATGCGAAGTTCATCAAGGAAGCAACCGAGGCAGGCTTCGTGAACCTCAAGGGTCACAGAAGCGTCGGCGGTATGCGCGCGTCAATCTACAACGCTATGCCGATCGAAGGTGTGGAGAAACTCGTTGAGTTCATGAAGAAGTTTGAGGCGGAAAATGCCTGAGGAGGGGATCACCATGAAATATAATTGCCTGAATGCGATCGCTAAGATCGGTTTGGATGAGTTCGGCGGTGCTTACGAGCAGACCGACAATTTTGCGGATGCGGACGTAGCTTTGGTGCGCAGCGCCGCGATGCATGAGATGGAGTTCGGCGACAAGCTTCTTGCCGTTGCAAGAGCAGGCGCCGGCGTTAACAATATCCCGCTTGACAAGCTGGCTGAGAAAGGTGTCGTAGTATTCAACACGCCCGGCGCGAACGCAAACGGCGTGAAGGAGCTCGTGATGGCAGGTCTTCTGCTGACGTCCCGCGATATCCTCGGCGGTATCAACTGGGTACAGACGATCAAGGATGATGAGAACGTTGCGAAGCTCATCGAGAAAGGCAAGGGTCAGTTCGCGGGCAAGGAGATCCAGGGCAAGAAGCTCGGTGTTATCGGTCTCGGCGCCATCGGCGTTTTGGTTGCCAACGCAGCTTCCGCACTCGGCATGACCGTATACGGCTGCGACCCGTATATCTCGGTTGAGAACGCATGGAAGCTCTCGAGAAGCGTTGTTCATGTAAACAGCCGCGAGGAGATCTTCCAGCAGTGCGATTACATCACCGTTCACGTGCCGCTTTTGGAGGACACGAAGAAGATGATCAACGCGGATACCATCGCCATGATGAAGGACGGCGTTATCATCCTCAACTTCGCTCGCGACCTTCTGGTTGACGACGATGCGATGGAAGCAGCTTTGGCTTCGGGCAAGGTTGCGAAGTACATCACAGATTTCCCGAACGCAAAGACGGCCGGCATGAAGGGCGTGATCGCGATCCCTCACCTCGGCGCATCGACGCAGGAGTCCGAGGACAACTGCGCGGTTATGGCAGTTCGCCAGCTGCGTGAGTACGTTGAGAACGGTAATATCATCAACTCGGTGAACTTCCCGATGCTCGACGCAGGCGTATGCCGTGTGGCAAGCCGTATCTGCGTGCTTCACAGAAATGTTCCGAATATGCTCTCGCAGTTCACGACTGCGGTTGCGGGCATCAATATCGAAAATATGTACAACAAGAGCAGAGGTGACTTTGCTTACAGCGTGCTGGATGTGTGCGGTAAGGTGGACGAGGATGCGATCGTAGCGAAGCTCTCGGCCCTCGACGGCGTTCTGAAGGTTCGCGTACTTCAGTAACCGGCAGCAACCGGCAGCAACGGAGGAATACGAATGGAAAAGACATTGCAGGAGATGATGGCAATCTGCGATTCCATTTGCATGACAATCAGTCGTTTAAACATCGGCGGCGTGCTCGCACTGAGCATGCCGCTGAAAGTGCTTCTTCACAGGGAGCTTTTGGAGTTCGCGTTGTATCTCGCGGATGCTGACGGCGTGATCACGCAGGAAGAACAGGATTTGATCAAGGACACTCTGCAGCTTCGGATGCGCGCCGACGAGGTGAACACGATCCGCAGAAACCTTGCGATGCAGGGCGGTTCCTACGGCTCGACGAGACCGAAGTCGATGAAGTACTTCATTCTCGCGGACGCCGGCAAGAAGATCGGCAACGATCCGAACAAGTATCAAAACGCGCAGATCCTTGCGGACACGTACAAGCTCTTTGCGGAGCATATCCTGGCGACGAAGGAGTCCGCCGGCGAGAAGGAAGCCAACCGCATGACGCAGTACATGACCATGCTGGAGACCTTCCTGAAGGAGTACGGCGTATTCTATACCAGCAATTTCAAGATCGTCAAACCGAAGCCGCTGCTGGTGGAGCGCAAGGTGGTGGATCCCAGCGACCAGGCCAACGTCGACAAATTGATGGAGAGTCTGAACTCGCTGATCGGTCTAGACCGCGTGAAGAAGGATATCGCAGGCATCGTGGACCTCATCCGCGTGCAGAAGATGCGCGAGGCCAAGGGCATGAAGACTGCGGATATCAGCAAACATATGGTATTTTACGGCAATCCCGGTACCGGCAAGACGACGGTGGCGCGGTTGCTCGGCAAGATATTCCAGGGACTGGGCGTCCTGAAGGGCGGACAGCTTGTGGAGGTTGACCGCGGCGGTCTGGTGTGCGGTTATGTCGGCCAGACGGCGATCAAGACGCAGGAAGTTATCGACAAGGCGATGGACGGCGTGCTGTTCATCGATGAAGCGTACACACTGAATGTCGGTAAAGGGGAAAATGACTTCGGTCAGGAGGCGGTAGACACGCTTCTGAAGGCGATGGAGGACAACCGTGACCGCCTGATTGTGATCGTGGCGGGCTACGAGGAGCCGATGGACGAATTCCTCGATTCCAACCCCGGCCTGAAGTCCCGGTTTAACAAGTATATCCGCTTCGACGATTACTCGCCGGAGCAGCTCATCAAAATCCTCGAAGGCATGTGCAGCGGCAAGGATTACAAGCTTTCGCCCGACGCGCGTGCGGCGGCAATCGAGTATTTCGACAACTGCCTGAAGACGCAGGCAGAGAATTTTGCGAATGCCCGCGAGGTTCGAAACTACCTCGAGAAAGCGATCACCAACCATGCGACGCGCGTGGTCTCGATCGCCAACCCGAGCGCGGATGATCTGTGTACAATCATCGCGGAGGATGTGAAAGACATCGTGCCCAATGTGATTGAGAAGCAGTGAGGCGCGGACAGCGAAGATCGGTCGACGGGGGAGACCGGTCGGACAGCGTAGGTGAATCGGAATGGTATTCAGTTCGTATGCATTTTTGTGTTTCCTGCTGCCGGTAGTTCTGATTTTGAACATCGCAGTGAGAAACGTACGGTTTCGAAACGGCTTGTTGTTGGTTGCAAGCCTGCTTTTCTATGCCTACGGCGAACCGGTTTACATAATCCTTCTGATCATTTCCATATTGATGAACTATCTCTTCGGCCTGATGGTCACACGAAAACGGGGCAAGACGATTCTTGCGATCGCCGTCGTGTGCAACATCGGGCTGTTGTTTGTCTTTAAGTATCTCGGTTTCGTGCTCGGCACGATCGACTCCCTCACGGGCGGCGGGCTGCCGTTCTCGATCCCGGGGATCCGGCTGCCCATCGGAATCTCATTTTACACATTCCAGGCGCTCTCGTACGTCATCGACGTGTTCCGCGGCGACTGCGAGCCGCAGCGAAACGTGTTCCGCCTGATGCTCTATGTCTCGTTCTTCCCGCAGCTCATCGCGGGCCCCATCATCAAATACCACGATGTCGACGAGCAGATCGAAGACCGCGAAGTCACGGCGGAGGACCTCCGGGCCGGCATGCTGCGCTTTTCCTTCGGCCTCGGCAAGAAGATCCTGATCGCGAACGTGATGGCGGAGGCGGCGGACGCGCTGTTTGCCGTGAGCGGGGCGTCGATGGGCGCTCTGGCGGCGTGGGTGGCCGCGATCGCATACGTTCTGCAGATTTATTTTGACTTTTCGGGATACTCCGACATGGCGCTCGGACTCGGACGGATGTTCGGGTTTCATTTTCCGGAGAACTTCGATCATCCGTACATCGCGGAGAGCGTCAAGGACTTCTGGCGGCGCTGGCATATCTCGCTGTCGTCGTGGTTCAAGGAGTATGTGTACATTCCCCTCGGCGGCAACCGCAAGGGCCGGGTTCGCACGATCCTGAACCGGTACATCGTCTTCATCCTGACGGGTATCTGGCACGGCGCGAACTGGACATTCCTGCTGTGGGGCCTGTGGCACGGGACGTTTCTGGTGATCGAAGGGCGCGGCATGGCGCCGACGAAGAGCTTTCTTTGGAAAATGATCCGGCACATTTACACGCTGCTGGAGGTGACGCTTGGCTTTGTCCTGTTCCGCGCCGACACCATCGGGCAGGCATGGAACGTGATCAAGGCGATGTTCGGCTTCGGCGGCTTCGCGGGGACGGCCTACACGACGGCGGTATCGTTCCTTGCACCGTACTACCTGCTGGTGTTCGGGATTGCCGTCGCGGGCAGCACGGACATCGCGGGCAAGATCGCGGCGCTTCTTATGCGCAGACGGCGGACCGCGGGGATGGTTACCGCGATGACCGCATCACTTTTGATCCTGGTGCTGTGCTTTTTGCAGCTGGCATCGAACAGTTACAATCCGTTTATTTATTTCCGGTTCTAGGAGGATGGGATGAAGAAACTTGATATCGGTTATATCATCGTGTTTCTCCTCCTTCTGATGATCCCCTCAGGCGCGATGCTGTTCGGCGGGGAAACGGAAAATACAGAGAAACGCGCGTTGGCGGAGAAGCCGTCGCTGATCGAGGACGGCTCGATCAACCGGGAGTACGGCACCCAGCTGGACGCATGGCTCTCGGACCATATCGGTCTGCGCGGCCGGATGGTGTCCGTGGAGAGCTCGATCATGGACCGGCTGTTCGGACAGTCGGCGGTCTCGAGCGTCATTCTCGGGGATGACGGCTGGCTGTACTACGCCGACGAGTTAAATGATTACATGAATGTGGCGACGCTCTCGCAGCGGAACATCAACAACGTCGCGCGGACGCTTCTGATGGTTCAGCAGAGCCTGACGGCGAAGGAGCATTCCTTTGTGTTTGTGACGGTTCCGAACAAGAGCAGCCTGTACCCGCACCTGCCGGAGCGGTATGTGCCTCTCGCGCAGGACGGCAACCTGGAGAGCCTGCAGAAGGCCTTGGCGGAGCACGAAGTGTGCTATGCGAACCTGCAGAGGGCATTTTCCGAGGACGGGAGAGAGCTCTATCAAAAGACTGACACGCACTGGACGTACCAGGGCGCGCTGCTTGCGTACCGCACGATCATGGCGGCGGTGGGATATCCCCACGACGAGTTTGAGACGATGACCTTTGAGGACCGCCTGGACTGGAGCGGCGATCTTGCAGTCATGCTCTACTCGACGGCGGCGGAGCTCGACTGGCAGAGCTATCCTGTCGGAGACTGGACATACGAATACACCTCCCACGAGAAGGCGGCGGACTCCCTGCTGCTCCGCACCGCAAAGGAGGGAGGACAGGGCAGTGTCGTGATGTACCGCGACAGCTTCGGCGACACGCTGCACAGGCTGGTGGCGGAAAGCGCCGCGGAAGCGACATTTTCCCGAGTTGTGCCGTATGACATCAGCATGGCGAATCGGTATGCAGGAAGCCTGGTCATCCTTGAGATCGTCGAGCGAAACCTCGCGAACCTCGCGGCAAAGGCGCCTTTGATGGCGGCACCGGCCGTGAATCTGGATGTGACGGCGACGGCGGTTTCCCCGGCGTCGGTGACCGCAAAGAGCGAGGAGACGGAGGAGTTTTTGCACGTCTTCGGCGAGATTGACGAAAGCCTTTTGAAGGACGAGTACCGCGTGTACATCCTGGTTTCGGACGGGAAGGGAGGCCGCGACAGCTACGAGGCATTTCCCGTGTACGAGACGGAGTTGATGGGCGGAACGGAACAGAAAGACAACGGATTTTCCGCATATATTCCTGCGGATACGAAAGGGAAGGACATCGCTGTCTTAGTGGAGAGCGACGGAGAGTATTATTTGATTGACGGAGTAGTATGACGAAGAGAAGACACCATCGGAACCGAAGGGCGTTACGTGCTGCGTTTCTGGCAATGGTGCTCGTGGTGCTGACCGGCGTGATGATCAACGCGGTCTACACGGCGCGCAACGGCTGGAAGACGGAGGACGGGAAAGTGCGCTTCAAAAACGGCGGAGAGACGCTGGTCGGGCGGTATGAGATCGACGGAAGCGAGTATATCTTTGCGCCCGGAGGCGAGCTCTATCAGGGATGGTTTGACTATGAGTGCGCGACGTACTACCAGGACGCGAACGGCCTGTACAAGGGCGAGCGGACGGTGGACGGACGCCTCTGCCGCTTTGAGGAGGACGGACGGTTCTTCTGCGGCTTTTACGAATATGACGGAAAGCGCTTCTACCGCGACGAAAACGGCGGCGCGGTGAGCGGCGATATCACGGTGGACGGCGACCGCTATTACATCAATTCCGACGGCACCGTGTTCTACGGATGGCTCGGAACCGCGGGAGAAGGGCCGTACTATGATCTCACGAGCGGCAAGCGGGCGGAAGGGCTCACCGCGATCGACGGAAACAAGTATTATTTTACGGACGGAAAGGCGGCCCGCGGCTGGTATGAGTGCCCCGACGGAACGCGCTATTTCGATGAGAACGGCGTCATGCAGACCGGGTTCATCACCATCGACGGCGAGGAGTATTTCCTGAACGCGAACGGCCTGATCGGCAACGGTCTGGCGACGATCGACGGAAAGAACTATTTCGTGCGGGCGGACGGAACCATCGGCCACGGTTGGCAGGAGTGTGAGGACGGCATCCGCTATTTCGGTGAGGACGGCGTCATGGTGACCGGAGAACTGAGCCTTGAGGACGGCGTGTACTATCTCGCGGAAAACGGCCTGCGATATCAGGGATTCCGCACGGCGGAGGACGGCCGCTACTACTATTACGATGACGACGGAAGACGCTTCACGGGATGGATCGAGGCCAAGGAAGGCTATTGGTACTTCGGCAAGGACGGAGTCCGCGTCGACGGCTGGCAGACCATTGAAGGCAGCAGGTATTATTTTGCGGACAGCCGGATGGTGACCGGCTGGCAGACCATCGACGACGGCGTGTACTGCTTTTCCGATCTCGGAAAAATGGAGACCGGCTGGCAGAAGCGCGACGGCAAGAAGGTGTACCTTGCCTCCGACGGCCGGATGGCGACGTCGGAGACGAAGGTCGACGGCGTGCGCTACAATTTCCGCTCGGACGGAACGTATCTGTCCGGCTGGAACGACGGCAAATACTATGAGTACGGCTACGTGAAGAAGGGTCTCACGAAGATCGACGGCACGTACTATTACCTCAACGACGACGGTTCGCCCTTCAAGGGCGGATGGGTGACCATCGACGGATCGAAGTATCATTTTAAGAGCGACGGCAAGGCGGACACCGGCCTTAAGACCATCGACGGCAAGGAATATTATTTCCGCAGCAACGGCAAGATGTCGACCGGCTGGACGGAGATCAGCGGCAAGACGTACTACTTCGATTCCGAGGGCTTCAAACTCGGCGGCGGCTGGCACACGATCAGCAAGAAGAAGTATTACATGCACTCCGACGGCAGTATCACGACCGGCAAGGTCAAGATCGACGGAGAGACGTATTATTTTTCGTCGTCGGGCGAGATGCAGACCGGCTGGCAGAAGATCGACGGTAAGCGGTATTATTTCAAGGACAACGGCGCGATGGCGAAGAGTACGACGATCGGCGAGTATGTCATCGATTCGGACGGCGTTGCGCGCGGACGCTTTGAGAAGATCACCGAGGACAATCTGGACGATTATATCAAATACCTTCTGGACAAGAACGGGCGGAGTTTGGAGTCGATCTATAACTACATCCGCAAGAATTACGACTACCAGTACAAAGACAAATCAACGCTCACCAAGATGGCCTGCCGTATGTTCAACACCGGCAAGGGCGCGTGCTGGGATTTCGCGGCAGTCACGTACCTGATGATGAAAGCGGCCGGATACAACTGCAAGATCGTGGTAGGCAAGGGCTATTACGCCTCCGAGCATAACTGGGTGATCGTCGAGACGTCGCCCGGCGTATGGCGCCATGTCGACACCGAGCGCAAGGGACTGAAGGTGTTCCTGGTTACCGACGCGAAGCTTGAGGCCTGGGACCAGTCAGGGCTTTCCGGCGTCCGCTACCAGTGGAACAGGAGCGATTATCCGGCAGCGGAATAAAGAGAGAACGGAGATTCATGCAGATGAAACGTTGGAAAATGATATTGGCTGCGTTGGCGGTAATGCTGTTTCTGACCGCCTGCGTCGCGGGGGATCCGGTCGGCGGAAATCAGACGCCGACAGAGACGGTGACGAAACCCGGAGCCGCAACGCCCACGCCGACGACAAAGATCGACGGGAAGACAAGCGTCACACCGGAGACGGCAACGCCCACGGTGACAGAGGAGCCCACGAAGGGACAGGAACCTTCTACAGAACCGACGCCCACCGGGGAGATCACGGCGACGCCCGAAGTGACACCGACGCCGGAGGTGACACCGACACCGATCACGTACGAGCCGTTCGAGCCGGAAGTGCTGTTCCGCAGTGTCGGAGTCGACTCGATCTTTCTGATCTGGAGCGGTAACAGCGTCCGAGATTATGTGGTCCGCTATCGTGCGGACGGCGGCGGATGGAATACCGTCACGGCAGTCGGCGCGATGTGCATGCTGGAGGAGCTTATCGCCGGAACCGAGTATGCGGTACAGATCCTGGAGATGTCGGAAACGGCGGATTATACGTCGGAAACGGCGGAAGTGTGGCTGGATGCGGGAATCATCAAAACGGACGTCACGGGCTACGGGGACCCGTTCCGGAGCCGGACGGCACAGCTGGTGCTGGGCGAGACGGCGACGACGGTGCGGATGACCGCAGTGTCGGGATGTTTCGGTGCGAAAATCTGGCCGCAGCACGACTGTAAGTGGTATCCGATCGATCCGGAACTCGGCGCTCTTGCCGAGGAGGGCAATCCGTCACTCGCCATCGATCTCAAGGGCGGAACGCCGCTCACCGTCACCGAGACGGAGGAGGGCGGATATTGCTACCTGCGCACGGGAAACCGCTGGAGCCTGCATGTGAGCGGGAAGGCAGCGGACGGAACGGAGATCAACGGCTGGGTCGACGCGGATCTGATGATCGTCGATGTGTGCGACCTCTTCGCTACTCATCAGAATATTTACGGAGTTCAGATCAACCGAACCAATGCGTCCGCATCGATCTTCACCGCCGGAGGCGCTGTCGACAGAGTGGACTCGACATCGGCGCCGGAGACGCGGTATGCGATCCTGCAGAACGAGGAGACGACGTTTACCGATACGGGATACAATGTCATCGACAGTATCACCGGAGAGCGTCTGCCGAAGTACGGCGATGCGAACCAGATGCCTCTTTTGTGGGACGTCGCGCTGGAACTTCTGCAGTGTCAGCGCAATGCGCTGGCCAAGGGAACGTGCCTTCTGATCTATGAGGGATATCGCCCGAATTCTACATCCCGCGCCGTGTACAACTCGGTCGTGAACAACAAATATCTGGTGACCGAGGAGAACGGACTGACGCTGGCGAAGGGCTTTGCCAAGGCGAATTTCGGGCCGCAGAACTACATCGCCAGGGACTCGAACCACAACCGCGGAACGGCGATGGATCTGACGCTGATGGCATACAACGATGCGGAGACCCTCGGCGAGGAGCTCAAAATGCAGACGAAGATGCACACCCTGGATTTCCGCTGCAACATGCTGTACAACAACGACGCGGCAAATCTGCTGTACGAGATCATGATGACGGGGACACATCTGACGCCGCTGGCCAGCAAGGCGGAGTGGTGGCATTTCCAGATGGAGAGAAATGAAACGGTATTCCCGCAGATCACGACATACATTTTCGTTGACTATGAGATTTGAGGATTGATGATGAGAAAAAGCGGTTACAATCGAAGCCGTCTGTGCGTGGTGCTCACCGCAATGTGTCTGCTGTTAGGCGGATGCGGCGCGGCTGTGCGGCAGAAGGATATGCCGAAACAAACGGTGGCCGTGCGCACGGAGACCGCCAGCAGGGCGGGATCGGACGATCCGTACGGACAGGGTACGCCAGGCGGTTCGGTTACGCCGTCCGGCGCCGGGTATGAGCGCGAGCAGCAGCCGGAGATCCTCTCAATCGGCGGTAAGCCGGGCGAGGGCGGAACTGCGGTGACGCCGACTCCGACGCCGGAAGCGACGATCACTCCGACTCCGGATCCGGGTGACGATACGACGCCGACTCCGATACCGACGCCGACCTCGACTGTTGGCAAGGGCTCATTTTCCAAGAGCGACTTTACGTTGCTTCTGAACGGGAACCGGCTGACGGTGGGCGATGATTTTCTGCCCTATGTGGAGAAGATGGGAAGCAAAGCCCGCGTCGAGCAGGGACAGGCCTGTATCGGCGGCGGTTTTGACACGAACTATTACTACGGCAACTCGCTCTCGGTGTATACGGTGGCGAAGAACGGCGGCCAGATCATTTACGATATCTACATCACGGGCGGTTCGTTTACGACCGTCAAAGGCGTGAAGGTCGGAAAGACCACGAAGGACGATATCCGCGAGCTCTACGGAGAACCGACGTCCTCCAAGCCGTCCGCGGACAATTACAGCCTCGGCGAGATCACCCTGTCCTTCGAGTACGATGACGGGGTCGTGAGCGGGATCGACGTGAGCAAGCCGGAGGAATGATCGGTGATTTCCGCCGATTCTTACCCGGAAAAGCAGATCCGGCGATCGGTCTTGCAGTCCCGATATAGAATTGCGCAAAATCCGACTCTTTTTTGGAGTCGGATTTTTTGACCTAAAAAAGCGCCGCGACCGGTTGGAATCGGCCGCGGCACTTGAAACCGTTGACAGTGTATTACATTTTCCGAAGAATCCGCAAGAGAGACGTCCCCGATCAGCCGAGAACGACTTTCTTGAAATTCTTCTTGCCGCGCTTGACAACCAAGCCTGCGGCAATCTGCTCCTTCGTGTAGGTCGCGCGGAAGTCGGTAACCTTCTCGCCGTCCACCAAAACGCCGCCCTGCTCGATGTTGCGGCGAGCTTCCGAACGGGTCGGTGCAAGGCCTGCGGCTACGAGGATCGAAACAAGGTCGATGGCGCCGTCCGTGAAGGCGTCCTCGCCGATGGGAGCCTCGGGAGCCTCCTCGGCATTGCCGGCACCGAACAGTGCGCGGGCAGCGGCCTGAGCCTTGGTTGCCTCCTCCTCACCGTGAACGAGCTTCGTGAGCTCGAAGGCGAGAATCTCCTTGGCCTCGTTGAGCTTGCTTCCCTCCCAGTCGGACATCGCGTCGATCTGCTCGATCGGCAGGAACGTGAGCATGCGGATGCACTTAAGAACATCGGCGTCGGCCACGTTTCTCCAGTACTGGTAGAACTCGTACGGCGACGTCTTCTCGGGATCCAACCATACCGCGCCCTTCTCGGTCTTGCCCATCTTCTTACCCTCGGAGTTGAGCAGAAGCGTGATGGTCATTGCGGATGCGTCCTTACCAAGCTTACGACGGATGAGCTCCGTACCGCCGAGCATGTTGCTCCACTGGTCGTCGCCGCCGAACTGCAGGTTGCAGCCGTAATCCTGGAAGAGCTTGTAGAAGTCGTAGCTCTGCATGATCATGTAGTTGAATTCAAGGAACGTGAGACCGCGCTCCATGCGCTGCTTGTAGCACTCGGCCGTCAGCATGCGGTTCACCGAAAAATGAGGTCCCACCTCACGCAGCAGCTCGACATAGTTGAGGTCCAAAAGCCAGTCGGCGTTGTTGACGATCAATGCCTTGCCGTCGGAAAAGTCGATGAAACGTGCCATCTGCTTTTTGAAGCATTCGATGTTGTGTGCGATCTGCTCCTTGGTGAGCATTTTCCGCATGTCGGTCTTGCCCGAAGGGTCGCCGATCATGCCGGTACCGCCGCCCAAGAGGGCGATAGGCTTGTTGCCGGCCATCTGCAGGCGCTTCATCAGGCACAGAGCCATAAAGTGGCCTACATGCAGGCTGTCTGCGGTGGGGTCGAAGCCGATGTAGAAGGTTGCCTTGCCTTCGTTGACGAGGTTGCGTACCGTTTCTTCGTCCGTGACCTGTGCGATGAGGCCGCGGGCCTGAAGTTCTTCATAGATCTTCATAGATATATCCTCCTTTGAGTGGTGTGATATCGATTGTGCGCCGCGCAACCTCGCGGAC
>JAFRYE010000029.1 GCA_017441265.1 Lachnospiraceae bacterium
GAGCGAGAGGGCGCGGATCACCGTCACCGAGGATTGCGAGCCGGAGTTGCCGCCGGTGTCCATCAGCATGGGAATGAACGCGGTGAGCACCACCTGAGAGGCCAGCGCGCTTTCAAAGCCTGTAATGATCATGCCGGTGAAGGTGGCCGACACCATCAGCAGCATCAGCCAGGGGATGCGGTGCTTGAACAGATCCCAGGCGTTGGAGCGCAGATAGGGCTTCTCCGTGGGGACAATGGCCGCCATCTTTTCGATATCCTCCGTGGTCTCTTCGACCATGACATCCATCGCATCGTCGAAGGTCACGATACCGACCATGCGCCCGTCCGCGACCACGACGGGAAGGGCGAGAAAGTTGTACTTCGACAGCATCTTCGCGACCTCCTCCTGGTCGGTCAGGGTGCTGACGGAGATCACATTCTCATCCATGATCTCGGAGACGCGGGTGTTTTCGTCGGCGGCGAGCAGCATGTCCTTGACGGATACGGTGCCCAGCAGCTTACGCTCTTTTGTGACGTAGCAGGTATAGATCGTCTCCTTGTCCACACCTGTCCGGCGGATGCGCTGGATGGCCTCCGCAATGGTCATTTCCGGGCGCAGGGAGACATACTCCGTCGTCATGATGGAACCGGCGGAGTTTTCGGGATAGCGCAGGATCTCGTTGATCTCCTTGCGCATCTGCGGGTCGGCCTGCGCGAGGATGCGTTTGACGACGTTGGCCGGCATCTCTTCCACAAGATCGGCCGCGTCGTCGACGTACAGCTCGTTGACGAGCTCGTGCAGCTCACGGTCGGAAAAGCCCCGGATCAAAAGCTCCTGACTCTCCGGCTGAAGCTCGGCAAAGGTTTCGGCCGCTGTTTCCTTCGGCAAAAGCCGGAACAGCAGGGGCGTGCGCTCTTCGTCCATCTCCTCAAAGACCGCGGCGAGATCCGCCGGTTCCCATGTGACGAGGACGTCCTTGAGCGTCTGATACTTTTTTGCGTCGAGAAGCGCGCGAATTGTCTTCTCCATGGGGGCGCTGTGCATTGTCATCGGTGCTGCTCCTTTCAGATCCCGTTACGGATCAGGAAGCCCGACACACAAGCCAAAGCAAGCTGATTCAGTTTTCGGCGGAGACGTGCAAGGGCACGGCTTCCGCGTCGCTTCGGCCTGCTGTACTGCCGGTACTGCTTCCGCTGTCCATGACGTCTCCTCCTTGTTTATAATTTGGCAAAGATGCCAAATAAATATTAACTTAGGACGCCGGTATTTGTCAACTATGAAATAAAGAAAGCGCGCGGCGGCCGGAACTTTCACCCGGGTTCCCGTCTGCTTGCCGACCGTACAATGAAAGAGAAGATCACATGTTTACTGCGGAAAACGAAAGAATGTGGGAGCCGACACGAAAGCGGGCGTCGAGCCCTGCGTGAAAAGCCGCATGCAGGGCTTGTTCATACGGATGGAGAAATCGGCATTTCGACGTCGAAACGATTGAAATGAGGCGCGTCTGCGTATATAATATATAATAAAATCTTGCCATGAGTTCGACGCAAAGGACGGTGAAGAGATGGAACGGAAAGGGAAAAAACATCCGATTTTGATGATCCTTGCGGTCGTTCTCGTGTTTGTTGCCGCGGCGGTATTCGCGTACTTCGCGCTCAGGGCGGAAAGAACGCCGAAGGTTCCGATCTGCGAGGACAACGCGATTTATACCTTCGAAATTCTCCAGAAATATGACATACGGAACATGACCATCGTCACCTCTTCCTATCATCAGCGCCGATCCCAGATGCTGTACAGCCTCCTGGCGGAGCTCTACCGTCAGCAGCACGGTTATTCCGCGGCGCTTGTCGGGAATTACAACTATGAAATTGACGGTTCGTCGATCTATGCGCTGGATGACCGGCTCGCGGTTCAGGGAATCGCGGGAATCCTGGATTTGCCAAGGGAAGTCGTCCGCTCCATGCCGCCGCTCAATATCAACGAGACGACCACGGGAAACCGGGATAATCCCGAATCCGGCGATGCGGCGTAAAGCCCGCGGCGGGTGCGTAAAACAGGACGGTATGACATGAAGATGCATTTAATGAGAAACAAGATAATCCTGCAGGTGATCGCCTGGCTCCTGTGTTTTGCCGTTTTCCTGCCGGGCTGCGCGCATGCCGCCCATACGGAGGTTCCGGTGCTGCCGGAGATACCACCCCCAACAGGGCTGCGGATCGCGGTTGCCTCCGACCTGCACCTGAATCCGGACA
>JAFRYE010000030.1 GCA_017441265.1 Lachnospiraceae bacterium
CATACCTCCGTGAGAGAATTGCATAGGTACCAGTGGCTTTCCATTGCTTATTCCATCTCCTGTGGTGTTACACGGACATGCACATGGCAGTCCAACCTGCTAAATCGAACAGCTGCAAATGGAAGGCTGGCTGACAGGCTTAAGTTTCGGACACATAAAGGTCCCAGTAGGATAATGTCACACCCATGCCTTCTCATTGTACAGCTTAAGCAATGGTAATGTTAGTCTTAACTGGCTGTTAAGAACAAACCACCATGCTCTTATTGTAGGAGCAGGATAAAGATCCGACGCCGTCGGCAGCTCCGACAGTAACGGTAACGTCCGAACCAGTAACGGCAACTCCGACAGCGAATCTCATTTTCCGGAGCGCTGGACGAAATCTGTGATCAGGAAGACTATCTCGCGTTGATCAACGCGTTAACATCCGGGAAGCTGAGCGCTGAAAAGGTTGAGGTTGTATTTGAAAAAATCTGCGAAAACTGACCTCTTATCGGAGGTGCATACGGAGTAAAAAATGCGGTGGGTTGGTTTGAAAAAGCGAATTCTGTGTTTATTGATCTGCGTTGCGGTGATCGTAGTTTCGTCTTGCGGTCGGAAGATCACAACGGAGAAAGAGAAGCATTACGGTTATCGAAAATACGCCGGAAGCGGTCAGGACCGAGTGCTTTGCGAAGAATTTGAGGTCAACGGGAATGTCCGGACGTGCAGTGTTTATAATGCCGAGGGCGTGTGGCTGAAATCGTACGAGGTTACCTACGATGCAAAGACCGGATTTATGTCAAACGAGATCGTGAAGACACCGGAGCTTTACTTTGAAGCAAGGTACGATGATCAAGGGCGGAAGATAACGGAGACGAAAAGAGTTCTTGAAGGTGATAAATCGACCGACGAGACAACGGCTCTCAGCCTGGAGTCCGATGATTACTGGTATGATTGGATGGTTGATTGCTACAAGGTATCTTTTGAAATTTTTAGCATGCTGTTAATGATAGACGAATTCAAGTATTCGGAACAGACTTTTCAATGCAGAAATTGTACGGAATTGACCACGGATTACACCTATCAGGACGATTCAAAGACGCCGAAGACCGTTTTTACCGTGTCAAACGGCGGAAAATACAGTTACTATATGGAACGAGGAGACGGCGATATCATTTTGAACGCGGTTTATATTACGGACAATACCAGATTTGACGAAGTATACGACGCGAATACAAAATGTGGCTTATTGCGGTGGCAGACCCGCAATTCCGACAGCACCGATCTCCTGACGATCGACGGTGAGAAGCGTTACGATGAGAACGGGCGGCTCGCTTATGCGCTCGTTGAATACGGGGACAACAAACACGAAATAGCAGTGGATTACTCCGATACCGGGTATACGGTTACAGAGACAAAATGGTACTCATATGAGTTTGGTTCGGCAATGGAAATGAGTTGGAAAAAAGTGTATCATACGGATAAAACAAAATTATACTATGACTCCGGAAATCGATTGATTCGAAGAGAAGATGATGAAATCAGCGAATACACTGACGAAAATGATAAGTTGGACAGTACTTTTGAGGAACGTTATGTGACGAAATATGAGTATGATGACAACGGAAGAAAAGAGGAAACGTATGTTGAAAAGAATAAGCTTGGACAATCTTTCGGTGAAGGAGTTTTAGTTCAGGCAGAATATTTCGACGCTGACGACAATCTGGTGTTTTATCAGATGTTCAGTGAAGACGAACTCACGCTTGGAAACCTGTATTACGAGTCGACGAAAAAAATCATTGAAGATCCCGAGATTCGTGGGAGAATCCGAGTCGGCACACGAACGCAATATAGTGCTTTCTCATCCGAAACCGCAGAACAAACAACCACCTATGAACTGGAGATGGAGGCAAACAGACAGGATTACGCAATCTATATACGCGAAAGCAGCCCCAAGTGGACAGAGTATCGGTATGAGAAATATAATCCGCATCGGGAAGAGGACCAACTGGAAGTTGTTACACAGGGGACTTTCGATTCGGAAGGTCGACTGAGAGTTGTGGAAAGCGGCCTTTCTTCAGGACGGATCCATGTTTATGAATATGATGAAAAAGGCAGACAGTGTGCTGAGTATAATAGGATTCAGGATTTGCAAGAGAGAGCCGACGAATACTATTGGGAGTACTGGGACGCCGATGAGAAATCCTAACCCGGTTGCTGTACCATGCTCTGGGTTTCCGTCGGGTGAGGCGGTTGCTCTTGACATTTTATGACGGATTGTATACAATAAAACACGCGCGATTTCCCAGTCATTGAGATGCTTGATTTGCTCGATGACCGCATGGTATACAACGCACAGAGAGGAGCCGCAAGGCATGGAGGATAAGGTTTTTGCGCAGGATTCCACGGACAAGTATTCCCTGCGCGGGATGGTGTTCACCAAGATACGAGAGGACATTTTGTCCGGCAAGTATGCGGAAAATGAAGAACTGAAGGAGATTTCCATCGGTCAGGAACTCGGTGTGTCGAGGACTCCGGTGCGTGAGGCGCTTCGCCAGCTGGAATTGGAAGGTCTTGTGAAGATCATTCCGAACAAGGGAGCGTATGTTGCCGGGATCAGCAACAAGGATGTGCACGACATTTACATGATCCGTTCTTACCTCGAGGGTTTGTGCGCGCGCTGGGCTTGCGAGAATATCACGCAGGAGCAGATTGACGCGATCGAAGAAGTCATTTATCTGTCGGAATTCCACGTGAAGAAGCAGCATTTCGAGCAGATCGTCGAGCTGGATACGAAGTTCCACGAATTGCTGTATGCATCCTGCGGCAGCAAGATCCTAGGGCATTTGTTACGTGATTATCATCAATATGTGCACAGCATCCGCAAGATCACGCTTTCGGATCCCAGCAGAGCGCAGAACTCCAATGCGGAACACAGCGCGATCCTGGAGGCCATCCGTAACCGCGATGCGGAAAATGCGGAAAAATTGGCGCACGAGCACATCATTCAAACCATTTACAATATCAACAAACACGAGTTAGTATAAGAGTTCTAAACCTAACGAGAAATTACGGCGACGTTTTCCGATGTGAAAGCGTCGCTTTCGCGTTTCGGGGAACGCCGCCGTACATTTGGTTTGATAGTTATTCTGAGGCAAGTTCTTCCCACTCGGTCATGGCCGAGAGCAATTCTTCCTCGACAGCTTCCCGCTCCGCCGAAAGCTCCGAGAGACGAAGGGAGTTCGTGCAGACGGACGGGTCTGCCATCAGTGCATCAATGTCCGAAATTCGGGCTTCACAGTCGCTGATCGTCTTTTCCAAAGACGCGATGCGGTTTTTCATTTTCCGTTGCTGAGCCTGAGCTTCCTTTTGTTCCTTCCAGTCGAGTTTTGACTCGGTCTCGACAGTCGAAGCGGATGTCGATTGCGGTTTCGGATCGCCGAAGGCAACTGCCTCTTTGCGTTCCTTGAAATTGAGATAATCGTCGTAGTTACCGTCGTAGGAGAGGATGCGATTGTGCGTAAGCTCCAGCACCCGGGTGGCGGTTTTGTTGACGAAATAACGGTCGTGCGAGACGTAGAAGACGGTTCCTTCATAGGCGCGGACGGCGTCTTCGAGAATCTCCCGGCCGAGAATGTCGAGATGGTTGGTGGGCTCGTCGAGGAGAAGGAAATTCGCCTCGCTGAGCATGAGCTTGGCGAGGGAAAGTCGGCCGCGCTCGCCGCCGCTTAACGAGGAGACGGGCTGGTAGACATCGTCACCGGTGAAGCAAAATGCTGCAAGCGTGTTGCGGATTTCCGTGTTGGTCATGCCGGGATAGGCGTCGGAGATCTCATCGAACAAGGTGTTGCTCTCCGTAAAATTCTGCTGCTCCTGATCGTAGTAACCGACACAGACTTTGGCGCCGAACCGAACCGAGCCGCGGTCCGGTGTAACAAGGCCCTGCACGATCTTTAAGAGAGTCGTCTTTCCGGTGCCGTTGTCGCCGAGGAGGGCGACTTTTTCACCCTTGCGGATCAGAAGATCAAGGTTTTCAAAGAGCGTGTTGCCGCTGTAGGATTTGGCGAGGTCGTGCAGGATCAGAACGTCGTTGCCGCTTTGCATATGCGGCGTGAGACGAAGCGTCATGCCGCGCTCTTCGCCGGCGGGACGATCTAAAACGTCCATGCGCTCCAACAGTTTTTCGCGGCTTTCCGCGCGTTTGATCTGCTTTTCGCGGCCGAAGGAGCGAAGCTTCGCGATCACTTCCTCCTGATGACGGATTTCCGCCTGCTGCTTCTCGTAGGCTTTCCGTTCCGCCTCGCGGACCATCGCTTTCTTGGCGGCAAAATCATCGTAATTTCCGGGGAAATCCATGGATTTCCCGTGCTCGATCTCCACCACTTTGGTGACGATCTTATTCAGAAAATAACGGTCATGGGAGACGATGAGAACGGCTCCCTTGTAGTTGGAGAGAAACGTCTCAAGCCACGCGACGCTGGCGAGGTCGAGGTGGTTGGTAGGCTCGTCGAGGAGAATGATATCCGGCGCTTCGAGCAGAAGCTTGGCGAGTGCTACACGGGTCTTCTGACCTCCGGAGAGGATCGAGGTTTCTTTATCCCACGTGGTCTCGTCAAATCCGAGTCCCCGGAGAACGCCCTGAACTTCCGAGTGTGCGGCATAACCGTTTGCCTGCTCGTAGGCGTGGGAGACGGAAGAGTACTCCTTGTACATGGTGTCGAGAGCTTCGCCTTCCGCGTGTTTCATGGCTTCTTCGAGGTCGCGCATGCGCGCTTCCATCGCCCAGATCCGGTCCTTGACGGAGTTGACTTCCTCGAAGACCGTGAGATGTCCGGTCAGATCCTGATGCTGCGAGAGATACCCGATTCCCGCGTCCTTGGCGAGCGTTACGGTGCCTGCGTCGGCGGGGAGTTCGCCCATGATGATCTTGAAAAGGGTTGATTTTCCGGCGCCGTTTCTTCCGATGAGCGCAACCTTCTCGTGTTCGTTGACGAGAAAGGAGACACCGGAGAGGACAACGTTGTCGCCGAAGGCTTTATCTATGTTGGAAACCGATAGTATCATGTGAACCTCAATAAGAAAAATAATGCTCGATTCACTATACTATGTTTGCCCCGAAAATGCAAGCAAACAAGCGGGTTTACATTGACAGCGAGAGTATCTTTGGATATAATCAACAATGAGTTTGTATGCAGTCGGCAACGCCTGTACAAGAAGGAGCGAACGATGACAATCGCAATGGACCGCTGCGCGACACCGACGATGATTCGCGAGGCGGAAGAATGGGCGATGAACGGGGGCGGCATCGCCGAACGACGGTTGATCGAAACGGCGGCACAGGCTGTCGCCGATGTGATCTGCAATAGAGTCCCGAAGCCGATGCGGGGAGCCGTTTTGGCAGGACGTGGCAACAACGGTGCGGACGGAGTCGCGACGGCGCGCTTTTTGTCCGGCCGCGGGTATTCCGTCGATGTGTATGAGATGCCCGGTGATCGTTGTTCTGAGGGCTTTTCGGAGCAGCGCGAGGCTGCGGAAAATGTTCGTTTTCTGCCGATGACTGCGGACATTCCGTGGGGAGAATACGGATTTGTCGTCGATGCGATGTTCGGCATCGGATTAAACCGTGAGCTGCGCGGGATCGCTGCTGATGTCGTGCGTTCCTTGGAGAATGCGAACACTCGGCCGAAGGTATTTTCCGTAGACGTGCCTTCGGGAATTGACGCCTTAGACGGCGCGGTCCTGGGGGTAGCGGTCAAAGCGGATGTGACGGTGACATTTACGGCGAAGAAGACGGGAATTGTTCTGTATCCGGGGCGGGCTTACGCGGGAGAGTGTATCCTTGCGGATGCGGGAGTTCCTGCGGAGGAGATCTCGCAGAACGGATACCGGTTGCTTTCGAAAGTTCCGGAATTGCCCAAGAGAGACCCTGCCGGACACAAGGGGACATTTGGACGTATCCTTTTGGTTTGCGGAAGCGACGGCGCGCCCGGCGCGGCAATCCTTGCGACGAGATCCTGCTACCGAAGCGGCGCGGGGCTTTGCAAGCTGGTGTCCGTGCCGACGGTGTTTGCGGAGATCGGAAAGATCCCCGAAGCTGTCGTCTGTACACGAGAGAAATTTACTGCCGATCCCGCCGGCGAGGGGAACGGTTTCGGCGTAAGGCTGATCGGCCCCGGGCTCGGGACGGATCCCGAAGCGGAAAAATTGCTTGACTGCGTGATGCATGATACGGATGATGAAAGAAGTGTTACGGTTTTCGACGCGGACGCTCTCAATCTTCTGGCGAAGCGCCTCAACGGTACTACGGCTGCGGAGCGCATGAAGGAGCTCGCGGAGATGCTTCCGACGAGAGCCGTGTTGACACCGCATCCGGCGGAACTGTCGAGGTTGCTTCGAAGGAGTGTTTCGGAGATTGCAGAAAACCGCTTGGAGATCGCGAACGAATGGCTTTCCGCGGTGAACGGAAGGGAACAGGTTTTGGTGATGAAAGACGCCGCCACGATGGTCGTCGGCGACGGTACGATATGGTTTAACGAAACGGGAAATGACGGCATGGGAACCGCGGGAAGCGGTGACGTACTGGCCGGAATCACTGCAGCTGTGACGTGGCAGGCGTACCGGGGAACCCGGACGACGGCGGAATGCGCGGCCGCGGCAGTTGCGTTGCACGGAACCGCAGGAGACTTTGCTGCTGCGGAAATCGGTCGCACGAGCCTGATGGCAGGAGATCTCGTGCGATATCTTCCGAGGGCGTTCGGAGCGCCTTCGGCTGTTGAGAAAGGAACGGATGACTGATCATGGGAGACCCCGAGAAACGCGGCCTCGTCGGATTGCTTCGGAACTGGTGGAGGAAACGCCACGAGGAGGATTACGACGAGGAGATATTGTCGCTGGTCAACGATTACAAGGACCAGGGTGCCATCGAGGAAGATGAGGCGGAGATGATCTCCAACATCATGGAGTTTTCCGAGACACAGGCGAAAAATATCATGACCAACCGGACGAAGATCGAGGCATTTTCCACGGAGGACACGTTAGAGCACGTGCTTCATTGCATGCTTCATTCCAACTATTCACGGTATCCTCTGTACGAGGAAAATCTCGACAATATCGTGGGCATTCTGTATTTAAAAGACGTGATCTTGGAGTACCTCGAGGGGGACAAAAACAGCCCGCTGCAGAAAGTTGCGCGCGAGCCGTTCAATGTGCCCGAGACGATGCCGATCGACGCTTTGTTCGGAGAGATGCAGTCGAAGAAGATTCACATGGCGATCGTCATCGACGAGTACGGGCAGACCTCGGGAATCGTGGCGATGGAGGACATCCTCGAGGAGATCGTCGGCGACATCTTGGACGAATTTGACGAGGACAACGAGGAGGCGAAGCGATCGGGGGACGAGCTGATCGTCTCCGGAAGTATTCCCGTGGAGGAGTTGAAGGAACTGGCGGACATCTCATTTTCCGAGGAGGACGAAGACAATTTCGAGACGCTGAACGGAATTCTGGTTGCAAGACTCGGACATATCCCCGAGGATGACGAGAGCGGCGAGATCCGCTACGGCGACTGGCTGTTTCGGATCCTGTCCTGCGAGAACCGTCGGATCGCGAAGGTAGCGATCCGGAAAATCCCCGCGGAACAGGCGGACTCGGAGGAGAAAGCGTCGGAAGGACGGGCGGAGCGAGAGTGAAGATAACGATTTTGTGTGTCGGCAAGATCAAAGAAGCTTTTTACCGTGACGCTGTGGCGGAGTACGCGAAACGGCTTTCCCGATACGCGGAGTTTCAGATCGTGGAAGTTCCCGACGAGAAGACTCCGGAGCGGGCTTCGGAGGCGGAGGAAGCGAAGATCCTCGCGACGGAGGGCGAGCGGTTGCTGAAGGCGAAGAAGCCGGACGCATACACGATTGCGCTGGCCATCGACGGGAAAAGCCTTTCTTCGGTGGGGTTTGCGGAGAAGATGGAGGCACTTGCACTCGGCGGTGTCAGTCATGTTCAGTTCGTGATCGGCGGGACGCTCGGCCTTGCGCCGGAGGTTCTGAAGGCCTGTGATTACAAGTTGAGCTTTTCGGCGATGACGTTTCCCCATCAATTGATGAGGGTGATCTTGGCGGAGCAGATTTATCGTGCGTTTCGCATTCGCAGCGGCGAACCGTACCACAAATGAGAGAGGACAGCGCTGCATACGGGGCGAAACACAGGAGGGTATATGAAATTCAGACCGTGCATTGACATTCACAACGGAAGCGTGAAGCAGATTGTCGGCGGGAGTCTTCGCGATGCGGGCAACTCCGCGGAGGAGAATTTCGTATCGGGCAAGCCGGCTTCATACTATGCCGAATTGTACAAAAACGACGGTTTGACCGGCGGACATGTGATCCTGCTGAACAAGAAGGACAGTCCTTTCTACGAAGAATCCCTGCAGCAGGGTCTGTCGGCGCTTCGCGCATATCCCGGCGGTCTTCAGATCGGCGGCGGTGTGAATGCGAAAAATGCCCCCATGTTTCTCGATAACGGTGCTTCCGCAGTCATCGTCACGACGTTTTTGTTCCGCGACGGCGAATTCAATGTGGAACGGCTGTTCCGGCTTGTGGACGCCATCGGCCGTGATCGGATCGTCATCGACTTAAGCTGCAGACGGCGGCTTGACAACTATGTGGTCGTGACGGATCGCTGGCAGCATTTCACGAACCTTGTGGTGAACGCGGAACTGCTCAAGATGCTGGAGCCGTTCTGTTCGGAGTTTTTGATTCACGGCGTGGATTCCGAGGGAAAGCGCAACGGTATGGAAGCGGATCTCGTTTCACTGCTTGCGGATTACGACGGAATTCCGGTAACGTACGCCGGAGGTATTCACAGCGAGAAGGCGATCGCGAGATTTGAAGAGGCAAGCCGGGGGAGACTCGATTACACCGTGGGAAGTGCTTTGGACCTCTTCGGGGGAAAACTGTCGTACCGCGATCTGGTCGAGAAAAACCGTGTCGTCGGTTGAACTTCTGACGAAAGTATTGTATAATTGATTGACGTATTCTTACTTAGGACAGTTTAGGTGCAGAGATAACAATGAGCGTAATAGGTATCATTTTTCTGATTCTTTTTATTTCGTACTTGTCAAGGAACGGAGTGCGAAGAAGGGCCGGCGGAGCGGGACTGCGCAAGATTGCGTTCGGGATTTTCCGGCTTTGCACGGGTCTGCTTCCTCTTGCCGTGATCATCTGGGCTTTGACGAATTCTTCGAAATCACAGAGAAACAATGAAATTAACCAGTTAAACAGAACAAAGAACGGGTCACAAAATATGAATCAATGGAACAGAAATCCGAACGGAAGCGCGCCGTACGGTGTCTCGGTGAACAATTACCGGACCGGCGGCATGACCGGTCAGACGCCGAACAATTACGTGACGAGACCGAATGCGAACGTACCCGGTCAGCAGGCGTACTACACCGGATATACAACCCGGCCTGCGGCGGGAACGACATACGGTTCCTACCAGGACCAGGCGCGAAATATGTCGAATGCATATAACAATGCGATCAACTATTCCGGCATTTACAACAATCAGAAACCGAATTCCTACGGTTTGCCTTCGGCCGCGAAAAAGCGTACGAAGATTGTCAAGAAATTCAGCGACAAATACGATCTTTTCCTCACCGACCGCGAGATCAAGCGTATCGTCGATGCCTCGTATCTCTCGTCCGGATGGGCGCGCGAGATTTGCTATATGAACCAGAAGTATGATACCGTGTACGCATGGTACGCGTCGATGAACCCTTGGTTGAAAGTATATCTCTACGCGTTTCAGCAGCAGGAGATTTCCTCTGATTTCGCAATGCAGGAACGCATTGTATACGATGCGTTCAACACCGTATTTTCCGATGTCTGCAACGAGGCCAATCTGACGATCGATCAGGCGATCCGCAAGATCAACGAAAAGTATCTCACGAATTTCGACGAGACGACGTTCATGATTGCGTACCGCTATATGGAGTCGAAGGGCAAGAAGTATTCCTTCGCGTTCAACCAGGTGCTGAACACGCAGGAGGACATCGACGAATTGCTGAGCAAATACGAAGGTGTGCCTAGCGGCACGCCGATGCAATAAATTATAGGCGCCACGGCGTCGGAAAGAAGGCTGTATGCTGGATTTAAAGTTTGTCCGTGAGAATCCGGACATTGTAAAGCAGAACATCCGCAACAAGTTTCAGGATCAGAAACTTCCGTTGGTGGATGAGGTGATCGAGCTCGATGCGAAGAGCCGCGCCGCGAAACAGGAGGCAGATGACCTGCGCAACAAGCGCAACACCATCAGCAAGCAGATCGGCGGCTTGATGGCGAAGGGTCAGCGCGAGGAGGCGGAAGCTCTCAAGAAGCAGGTGACGGAATTTTCCGAGCATCTGGCTGCTCTCGAAGAGAAAGAGACGGAATATGCGGAGGAGATCCGCAAGCGCATGCTTGTCATTCCGAACATCATCGATCCTTCGGTTCCCATCGGCAAGGATGATTCCGAGAATGTGGAAAATGAGCGCTTCGGCGAGCCGGTTGTTCCGGATTTCGAAATTCCGTATCACACGGACATTATGGAGCGCTTGCACGGTATTGACCTTGATGCGGCGAGACGTGTTGCCGGCAACGGTTTCTATTACCTCAAGGGTGATATCGCCCGCCTGCACAGCGCAGTGCTTTCCTACGCACGTGATTTCATGATCAACCGCGGCTTCACGTACTACGTGCCGCCGTTTATGATCCGCAGCGAAGTCGTGACCGGTGTTATGAGCTTCGCCGAGATGGAGAACATGATGTACAAGATCGAGGGCGAGGATCTCTACCTGATCGGTACGAGCGAGCATTCCATGATCGGAAGCTTTATTGACACGATCCAGAACGAGTCTGACCTTCCGTTCACGCTCACGAGCTATTCCCCTTGCTTCCGCAAGGAGAAGGGTGCTCACGGTATCGAGGAGCGCGGCGTGTACCGCATTCATCAGTTTGAGAAGCAGGAGATGATCGTTGTCTGCAAGCCCGAAGACAGCATGATGTGGTATGAGAAATTGTGGAAGAACACAGTTGATTTCTTCCGCTCGCTGGACATCCCGGTCCGCACGCTCGAGTGTTGCTCCGGTGACCTGGCCGATCTCAAGGTGAAGAGCTGCGATGTTGAGGCATGGTCGCCTCGTCAGAAGAAGTACTTCGAGGTCGGAAGTTGCTCGAACTTAGGCGACGCACAGGCAAGACGTCTCAAGATCCGCGTAGTCGGAGAGAACGGTAACAAGTATTTTGCGCATACGCTCAATAACACCGTTGTTGCACCGCCGCGTATGTTGATCGCTTTCCTGGAGAACAATCTTCAGGCGGACGGTTCCATCCGCATTCCTGAGGCTTTGCGGCCGTACATGGGTGGACAGGAGAAGATCACCGAATAATTTCAATTGTTACGTTGCGCCGCAGGTCATCTGGGGCGCACGTTTTTAGTAATCATTTTACGGAGAAACAAGAATATGGATATCACGATCAAAGCTTTGTTTGAGGCTCCTTACCCGACGCTTGCGCGCGAGATGCTCGAGGACTGCACATATCCGTGGGAGGCGCTTGAGAAGATCAAGGACACGATCCTCGCGATCGGTGCAACGCTCCCGGCGGATGAGTATGATCATCCGGCAAATGACATCTGGATTGCCAAGGATGCGACTGTAGCGCCTACGGCGTCGATCACCGGACCCTGCATCATCGGAAAAGGAACGGAGGTGCGCCATTGTGCGTTCATCCGCGGAAACGCGCTTGTGGGCGACGGTGCGGTTGTCGGCAATTCGACGGAGTTAAAGAATGTCATTTTGTTTGATAAGGTTCAGGTGCCGCATTACAATTATGTCGGCGATTCGATCCTTGGTTTCAAGGCGCATATGGGTGCCGCATCGCTCACGTCGAACGTAAAATCCGACAAGAAGCTTGTCGTGATCAACAACGAGGGCGAACTGATCGAGACCGGCCGCAAGAAAGTCGGAGCGATCCTCGGCGACCGCGTTGAAGTCGGCTGCGGTTCGGTTTTGAACCCAGGCACGATCGTCGGTCATGACTCCAACATTTATCCGCTGAGCCCTGTTCGCGGCGTTGTGCCGGCGAACAGCATTTATAAGCAGCAGGGCAAGATCATTCCGAAGCGCGATGAATGATGTCGATATGGGGTAACAGGAATGAGGGGAGGCAGTTACAATGAGTGAGAAGAAAAAGGCTGTGATCAGTTTTGCCGTTGCGGCTGCATGTATCCTTGCCGGGATCATTTTGCTGGAAGCGTACAATGCAAATACCGACATTGACTGGCTGGTGTATCCGGTTGCGCCGCTGTTTGCAGTGTCGGTGATCCCGTTTGTCATCGGCATGTGGCATACATTCCACAACAAAAAATCAATGGTCGCTTTCGGCATTTCATTAGGTTGTGGGCTTGTAGCAGTTATCATGTTCTGTGTTGCAATGTCTCATCCGGAAGCTTCGGGGCCGATGATTATCGGGTACATTTTCTGGGCAATCCTGATTTTGTGTGTAGTCAGTTTCGTCTACGGAATCCTAACACTTTTGGGGGATTTCAAGATCAGCATCAAACGAAACAAAAACGATGTAGAGTGAACTTGATGTAGAAACAATAAGGTAATCGAGTAGGAGGGGAACTTGAA
>JAFRYE010000031.1 GCA_017441265.1 Lachnospiraceae bacterium
CTTTGGGCTAATCTCCATGCTTGACTACTACACCGCAAGGTGTGTCACTTGTTAAGTTGATTGAACCGCCGTGTACCGAACGGTACGCACGGTGGTGTGAGAGGTCGGGGGACTTTTCAAGTTCCCCTCCTACTCGATTGCAAAAAAAAAACCGCGGGAACCGCAATCGCGATTCCCACGGCTGTGAAATCCTTTACATGACGGTTGATCAGTCGGGATCTACGGCATCAGCCATATCAACGGCGATATCATCAACCTTCTCTGCGGCATCCTCAAGGGAGCCGGTCCAGTCGTCAGCAGCCTCAGCAGCGTCCTCGGCAACTTCCTCGACCGCTTCCTCAGCGGACTCTTCCTTGCTCGCGAAACGCTCCTTCAACTCAACGGCCTTCTCCTTCGTTGCCTGAGCGAGGCTGGTAGCCTTCTCGGAAACAACTGCAGCGATGTCCTTTGCTTTGTCCTTTGCCTTGTGAGCTACGTCCGAAGCCTTGTTCTTGATGCTCTCATAGCGGCTTGCGGAAGCCTCTTCCTCAGCTTCTTCGGTCTCTTCACCGTCAGCGCAGGTTCTCTCAACGCCTTCAATCGGCTCGTCTTCGAAGATGTCTTCGTCGTCCTCGAAGTAATCGCCCTCAGCGAGCTGTTTCTGCTTCGTAACCTCTTTGTAGAGATAGCAACCGCCTGCTACAGCTGCGGCCAGTAACGCCAATTTTGTAAACGCTTTCATTATAAGTTCTCCTTTCCGGTGCGCCGTTGCGCGCCCCACCACCCCTAATGGGCCGGTCTTTATGCTGTCATTATAACGAACTTTTCGAAAAAAGGAAAGAGAAAACGCGTCGGAAAATGCGAAAAAATCAGGCCCGGAAAATTTTTGCAAAATTTCCCGTAAAATACTTGCAAACTTTCGGAGGTTAGTATATAATAGCGTCTGTTGATGCGAAATCAGCATTTTTGGGCTATCGCCAAATGGTAAGGCAACGGACTCTGACTCCGTCATTTTCAAGGTTCGAATCCTTGTAGCCCAGTCTTGGAATGACCCGGATCCGATTTGCGGATTCGGGCTTTTTTTGTGTCTTGCAGAATCTCGTCCGCCTTGGTTTTTCGCGCGCCGTCGGTTGCAATCCGCTGGGCGGTATGATAAAATTTCCATATGGATTTCAATCTTGTGCGCGGTATGGTTACGGAGGAAATCGGATGAAGAGAACGAAGAAAAGCATCGCAGTGATATGCGTGATGACGGCAGTGCTCATTTTCCAGTTGAGCGCCTGCACGAAGGTGGGAGGCAATGTGAATTATACGCAGCTCACGCCCACGGCTTCGCAGCAGGAGCCGACGCCGGAACTGAGTCTGACGCCGGTGCCGACGCAGACACCGACACCGACGGAGGAGCCGACGCCGACGAACACGCCGACGCCGACCGAGGAGCCAAGCCCGACCGAAGCTCCGAGCCCTACAGAGGAACCAAGTCCTACGGAGGAACCGACGCCCACGGAAGAGCCGAGCCCGGAACCGACAAACACTCCGACTCCGGAGCCGACAAGTACGCTGACGCCGACGAACACACCGACGCCGACGCCGACAAACACGCCGATCCCGACGCCGACAAACACGCCAAAGCCGTCGAATACGCCGACGCCGACGAACACACCGAAACCGACGCCGACGAACACACCGACCCCGACACCGTCAAAGTCCGTGACGCCGACGCCGAAGAAGACACAATCAGGCCGCGTTCAGACGACGGAGTACCCGGATGTGAGCGGCACAAAGGGCGTTCTGGCGGAAAATGAATTCTTCCGCAACGAACCGGGCCGGACAAAGACGCGCCAGTTTGAGCTTGCCAAAGGCTCGAAGATCATTGTGGAAAGTACGAAGAAGTCGGAGTTTAACGAAATCTGGTATAAAGTAGCGATCCTTCTCGACGGAACCGTGAAGCATGGCTATCTGCAGGCGTCCGCTGTTGAGCTTGAGGGAGTTGAATTTAAGAAGAGCAAGAGCAGTCTGGTCAACGTCGATACTGATGCAAGTACGCACTACGGCAAGGCAAGGAGAAGCGACGGCGTGTATGTCGTCGTGTTGGATCCCGGCCACGGTGGGGCATACTCCGGCGCATCCCATTACGGCTCGCTCGAGAAGAACCTGAATCTCAAGGTCGCTCAGGAGTGTAAGAAATACCTCGAGAGCAATTACGACAATGTTGTTGTGTATCTGACGAGATCCGGCGACAGCATTCTGGATCCGGACAATGACACCGATGACCTTGAGCGGCGTGTGCGCTATGCGATGGGCAAGAAGGCCGATATCCTTGTGAGCATGCACTTCGACGCCGGCTCAAATATGCATGGTTGCGAAGCGCTGATCCCGCATGAGAAGACATACACCAAGAGCAAGTCGCTCGGATCGTTCATCCTCAACGAGCTGTCGTCCATCTCGGTCGACGGTTCGCATCTGAAGAACCTGGGATGCTTCACGCGGCTCAGCAGCCGTTCCCACTATTCTTATGATAAACCGAACACGTCATTCATGGACGGCTATCTGATCAACCGTCTGGCGGCGGAACAGGGGATCGTGAACTGTATCATCGAGCATTTGCATATGGACCAATCGGACGACCGGAAGTTCTGGAATTCCGATCAGAAGATCAAGAATCTGGCGGCTGCCGATGCTCGAGGCATCGCCAAATTCCTGCAGCTTCCGAAGAAGGGCGGTACGACAGCCACCCTTACGCCGACCGAGGAGCCGACGCAGAAAGTGACTCCGAAGCAAAAGCCGACCGAAGAGCCGACGCCGACCGAAGAAGCGAAGCCGACACCGACCGAAGAGGCGAAGCCGACGGCGGAACCGACGAAGATCGCGGAGCCGACGCCGTCCGAGATCCCGACGGACAATGAGAGCGACGGGGAAGCGGTCGGGACGCCGTAGGCATCATTTTACAAAGAGAGAGCGGTTCGCCGAGGCGGGCCGCTTTATTGTGCCGGAAGAAAATTGTTAAATAAATGTAAATAGTATTGACATTTCGACAAGGCGGTGTTTTAATATGGAAAATGCGATTTACAAAGCGATGCAAAAGTGCGTTATGCATCGGTAAGAAAGAGAGTATTATGGCATCTAAGGGAAAAAAAGTTCGGAAAAAAGAGAGAGTTATCAGCTGGATCGTGAACTGCGGTGTTACGTTGCTGTCGGCCTTTCTGATCTATTATTTTGCGCTGCCGGCGATCAATATTCACAGCACCGGATTCTGGGGAATGATTCTCGTGCTCGGGCTGGTTTTCGGTTTTACGTACACGGCGACGGACCAGCTGATCTGCAAACACAAGATCGAGGTGGTCGGAGGCAAGGGCAGGGTCAAGGATTACGCGGGATTCATCGTTGCGGGCGTGGCGCTGCTGGCGATGATCATCGGCGGGATCAGCTCGGCGAGACTGTTCCATGCGAAAACGTACGCGAGCATCATCACCGTGGAGAACGGGGAGTTCAAGAACGACATGCCGGAGACCACGAGCGTAACCAACATCGCGCTCATGGACACTGCCTCTGCACGGGTCATCGGCAACCGTACACTCGGCTCGCTGGCGCAGGTCGTATCGCAGTATTATGTGAATGACAGTTACAGCCAGATCAATTATCAGAACACGCCGAAGAAGGTGGCGATCCTCGAATACGCGGACTTCTTCAAATGGGCGAAAAACCGCGACGCCGGCATCCCCGGATTCGTCATGGTTGACCCTGTCGGAAACAGCGCGAACTATGTGGAGTTTGCGACTCCCGTGCGCTACGCGGAGAGCGGCCGGTTCGGCGACGATCTCATGCGGAAACTCCGGTTCTCGTATCCGACGAAGATCTTCGGCGGAACGTACTTCGAGATCGACGATGCGGGACATCCGTATTACATCGTTTCCTGCATGGAGGCAAACGCCGGGCTGTTCGGGGCGATGGATGTGGCGGAAGTCATCATTTTCAATCCCTGCGACGGAACTTCGGAGATCTACGACGTGAGCAACGTTCCGGCCTGGGTTGACATTGTGTACGACGGTGACCTGGCATGCGAGAAGTACAACTGGTACGGCGAACTCTCCGGCGGTTTCTGGAACAGTGTATTCGGCAACAAGGATTGCAAGACAACCACCGACGATTACGGTTACATTGTGATCGACGATGACGTTTGGTACTTCACCGGTGTGACGAGCGTCACGAGCGACGAGAGCAACATCGGCTTCATCATCACCAATGCGCGGACCGGAGAGTACCGGTTCTATGAGGTCGGCGGCGCCGAGGAGTATTCCGCGATGGGCGCGGCCGAGGGCGAAGTTCAGGAGAAAGGCTACAAGGCTTCCTTCCCGTCGTTAGTAAATATCGCCGGGCAGGCAACCTACATCATGGTACTCAAGGACACCGGCGGTCTGGTGAAGCTTTACGCTCTCGTCAATGTTGAGCAGTACAGTATCGTGGCGACCGGAGCGACACAGTCTGAGGCGATCGCGGCGTACCGTAAACTACTGGCTCGCAACGGCGTGGAAAATGCCGGACTCGAAGAGGAGATCCCGGAGGTTGAGATCACTGTCGCGGAGGTTCGGATCGTAACGCTGGAGGAGGCGGCGACCGTGTATATCACGGCGCAGGACGGCGTCGTCTACAAGGGCACGCTCAACGACGATGAGAGTCTGGTGCTGATCCGCGAGGGCGACACGCTGACCATCCGGTATGACGAGACATTTATCGGCGGATTGCGACAGATCCGCACATGGAACAGACGATAATCTACAGCTTGTATGGGGGATAGAAACAAGACCGCAAAGGGGGGCGGTCTTGTTTCGTTTTTTCGGGCATTTTCCGAAGGATTGTCGGCTCCGGCAGTTGTGCCTTCGGCCCGATTATGGTACAATCATTCTATATTGCGCAAAAGGAGAGGTTTGCTATGCAAAGGAAGAGATTGTTACTTACCGCGGTTGTCTGTCTTCTGGCGGTGCTGTGCCTTGCTGCGTTCACCGGGAAGGCCGAGGCGGACTCCACCGACGAGATTACCGTGTGGGTGGTGTATAACCCTGACAATATGAATTTTACGGTTCACTGGGAGGCCGTTGACGGTGCGATCGAGTATCTGGTCGATTCGTATTACAACGGCGACTGGTACTCGATGACGCTCATTGAGGCTACCACGGCGTGGCAGTACAGCTATCTGTTTGAGGATGAAGTTCCCTACGGCGAGACCGTGAATATTCGCGTCGGCGCGAGAAAAAGCGCGAACGCGATACCGATCTATTCGAGAACGGTCGCACTGCATGTGCCGTCGTTGTACAACGTGTACTTTATGCGCGGCGACGGAACCAATTCGCAGATCGATGTGATCGAGGCGTTTGAAAATGACATGGCCGTCATTCCCGCATTTTCCGCATCGGATGTGTCGAGGAGAGGCTACTGGTTCCTCGGATGGAGCGAGAAAAACGACGCGTCCTCGGCGCAGTTCAAGGCCGGAGACACCTTCGGACCGGTTACCGGCAACGTGTATTTCTACGCGGTTTGGAAGCCGAGAACCTACAAGGTTACATACAAGCTGGACGGCGGCAAGAACAATGCGGCCAACCCGTCGCAGTACACCGTCGAGAGTGATTCCGTTTACCTGAAGCCGCCGACGAAGGCGGGCTACCGGTTCGACGGCTGGTACACGGACGCCGCACTGACGAAGAAGTCCAGCGGGATCGCGGCCAACTCCATCGGTGATCGCACATTTTACGCGAAATTCACGAGCACGGCGGTCCGCCTGTCGTTCGACCGAAACGGCGGTTCGGGCAACGCGCCTGCCGCGCAAAATGTGAATCCCGGCACGACCGTAACGATCCCGAAATGCTCGATCTCGCGGGAAGGCTACTACTTCATGGGCTGGTCGACGACGCGAGGCGGAGCGGTCGCATACAAGAGCGGCGACAAGGTGAAGATCTCCAAGCAGACCGTACTGTACGCTGTCTGGAAAGTGAAAAATGTCACCCTGCGGTTTGACCGCAACGGCGGCTCGGGCAACGCGCCCGCGAAGGTCACACAGACGTACGGCAGCAGTGTGACGGTTCCGAAGAGCTCGGTCGTGAGGGAAGGCTATTACTTCCTGGGCTGGTCGACGACGCGCGGCGGAGCGGTCGCTTACAAGAGCGGCTCCAAGGTCGTCCTGAAGGACGATGTGACACTGTATGTGGTTTGGAAGAAAAAGTAAGTAAGACGGTTGCGTGCTTGGCGAGGGCGACCGGCATTTTACGAAAAAGCAATTGAGGAAAGCGGCTTCGGAGACGGAGCCGTTTTTTTGCGTGGGCAGTGCGGAAAATGACGCGCCACGCGACAGGCGGTACGAAACTCCATGCCGGCATGGAAGAAGTTATGTTTGTCGGGCCCGAGTTCTTGACGCGGGGATTTTCCGTGGGGTATAATTCGATTGGTGCTGTCGACGGCGCGGGTGCGGCCGGAGGGCAGCGAAACACGAGAATACTACATGCAGGAAGGGGTTTACTATGCAATACGGCTATTTTAACGAGAAGGCCAAAGAGTATGTGATCACGAGACCCGACACGCCGTCGGCGTGGGCGAACTACCTCGGATCGCCGGAGTACGGCGCCATCATTTCGAACAATGCGGGCGGCTACAGCTTCGTAAAATCCGGCGCGAACGGACGTGTCATCCGCTATCGCTTCAACTCCGTGGCGATGGACCAGCCGGGTCGCTACATCTATATCCGCGATCTTGAGGACGGGGATTACTGGTCCGCGTCGTGGGCTCCGGTGTGCAAACCGCTCGAGAGCTACAAGAGCGAGTGCCGCCACGGTACGGCGTACACGATCATTTCCTCGGAGTACCGCGGAATTACGGCGGAGACGGCATACTATGTTCCGAAGGACGCCACCTATGAAGTCTGGAACTGTGTGATCACGAACCGCGACGCGAAGCCTCGCAAGCTTTCCGTGACCGGATACTGCGAGTTCGTCAATGACAACAACTACGAGCAGGACCAGGTGAACCTCCAGTACACTCTGTTCATCACGCAGACCTACTTCAAGGGTAACTATGTTCTTCAGACGGAAAATGAGAACTTCCACGATCCGAACAAGGAGCGTTTCCTCGGCCTTGCCGGTTCGAAGGTGGACCGCTTCTGCGGCGACCGCGACCGCTTTGTGGGCAACTACAGAAGCTATGCGAACCCTCTCGGTGTTGCGGAAGGCCTGAAGGGCGAGCTCAACTACTGCGGAAACTCCTGCGGCGCTCTGGAGAGCGAGATCGTTCTGCAGCCGGGCGAGAGCAGAAGATTCACGTATCTTCTCGGACAGAAGCCCTCTGCCGTGGCGGAGAAGATCATCGCCCGCTACGAGGAGGACGGGGTCTGCGAGAAGGAACTCGAGGAACTCAAGACGTATTGGCATGACAAGATCAACAATCTGCAGGTGCATACGCCGGACGAAAACTTCAACAATATGGTGAACGTCTGGAACGCGTACAACTGCTTTATCACCTTTACCTGGTCGCGTGCGGCATCCTTCCAGTACTGCGGACTCCGCAACGGTTTCGGCTACCGCGATACCGTGCAGGACATTCAGGGAATCATCCACCTTGCTCCGGAGATGGCGGCGGACCAGATCCGCTTCATGCTCTCCGCGCAGGTGACCAACGGCGCGGGCCTGCCCCTCGTCAAATACACCCACAACCCCGGGCACGAGGACACTCCGGACGACGCTTCCTATGTGAAGGAGACCGGACATCCGTCCTACCGCGCGGACGATGCCCTGTGGCTGTTCCCGACCGTGTATAAGTACATCTCCGAGAGCGGCAACATCGCCTTCCTCGACGAGGAGATCTACTACGCGAACGACATGCAGAAGGGCACGGTTTACGACCACTTAAAGCGCGCGATTGATTTTTCGATGAATAATCTCGGCAATCACGGAATGCCGGCCGGTCTGCATGCGGACTGGAACGACTGCGTGCGTCTCGGCAAGAAGGGCGAGTCCACGTTCGTAGCATTCCAGCTCGTGTACGCCGTGAAGATCCTGCGCAAATACGCCGTGATCAAGAACGATACCGCGTACATTGCGTACCTTGACGGCATCAACGCGAAGATGGAGGAAATCCTCAAGGATTGCTGGAACGAGGATCGCTACATCCGCGGCTACAAGGAGGACGGCGAGGTTATCGGTCAGCGCACCGACCCCGAGGCTTCCATGTGGCTCAATCCGCAGTCCTGGTCGGTCATCGCCGACTTCGGCACGAAGGAGCAGCAGGAGAAAGCCATGGATTCCGTGGCACGGGAACTCAACACTCCGTACGGCGCGATGGTCATGTATCCCGCCTATGAGAATCATGCATTTGACGGCGCGTTGATGGTATGCTTCAACAAGTGTGTCAAGGAAAATGCCGGAATCTTCTCGCAGCCGCAGGGCTGGCTGATCTTAGCCGAGGCGAAGCTCGGGCACGGCAACCGCGCATATCAATACTGGACGGAGGCTGCTCCGGCAACCTACAACGAGGACGCCGATCACCGCGAGCTTGAGCCGTACGTATTCGGTCAGTTCGTGGAGGGCAAGGACAGCCCGTTCGCAGGCCGCGCGCATGTGCACTGGCTCACCGGAACCGCATCCACCGTCATGGTCGGAACCACCGAAGGTATCCTCGGTCTCAATCCCGAGGCAGACGGCATCGTCATCAATCCGTCCATCCCGTCCGAGTGGAAGAGCTACACGCTTCGCAAAGTCTTCCGCGGCAAAGTGCTGAACGTGACCGTCAACAATCCGAACGGCGCGGAGCACGGCGTGAAGGGCGTGACCGTGAACGGCACCAAGGTCGACGGCCTTCTGATCCGCGACGATATCCTTAAGGCGGAAAATGAGATCGTGATTGAGATGTAATCTTTCGGAAAATACGTCATTTTGCGGGGGGAGATCCTGGAGATTTCCCCCTGCTTTTCATTCTTCAGAAAAGCTGCTTACTTTTTTGAAAGAATTCACAAAATGTTCGAACTTGTGCTATAATAAAAATGATTTCTTTTATGTTGCCGCGTTCTGTCTTTGGCTTTTTTCGGCTGAAACAGGTGATGATTATCAGGTGCGGATATCTGAAAAGAATGGGGGCATTTTCCGAAGCGGAAGCAGTCGGAAGAACCCTTTAAGGAAGCCGCCGAAAGGCGCGAAGGAGGAATTTGTATGCTGAAGAAGAGAATTTGTGCAGTGTTTCTCTCCATCATGATGGTGTTCTCGCTGATCCCTATGTCGGCAGTAGCCGCTGAGGACGGAGTGGGCGAGACCAAAGAATCAAAAACATCAACGACGGTAATTCAGACTGCCGACGGAGAAGTGGAAGCCGGAGAGGATTGGATTGAAACCTATCCTTTCGGTACTTTTGCGTTCGGTAATTATCAGTCGGATATTGCCGAGAAAGGTGCTTTGACGGAGGACGGAAAAGAGATTCCGACCATTGTGCGGATCCCCGTATATCGCCTCGGCGGTACGCAGGGTCGTGTGACGGCGAAGATCGTTTATACTCCGGCAGTTACGCTGAATGCGGACGGCACCGGATATATTTTCGATTATGCCGCTTCGGGCAGGAACGACCTGATTCTTCGTTTCGAAGACCCTATGGCAATCGCTGCATACCAGCAATTGGGCGCTCCGGATGAAATCCTTTCCATGAAGGCAGCTGATGGCATTGCTGTCACATTTGACGAGCCTTCAGGAGAGACGAAACCTGAAGACGAGCTGGTGTTAAAGCTTTCGGGTGAAGTGACAGCCGACGTTTTCCGCTGGCAGGCGAAGAGCCTTCTCGGATGGGAAGATGTGAAGGATGCTGCTGATAAAACCCTGACCACCAAGTGGGAGGGCATTTGGGATTTCGAAAAAGACTGCTCCAATGGTGTGGATTACCGCTGCCTGTACAAGGTGGATGGTGTTTGGTACTGCACGGACTCTCTGTTTGGGGCGAAGTATGTCCCGATTGCAGCACCGGAACAGATTCCTGATGACTTTACGGAAAAAGACGAACCGACTTATTCAACGGTTACGTTTGACAAGGAGTTCGATTCGTACGAGTTCGATCTCACGTTCTGCGACGGTGAGACTGTAAAATATATCGAAGTTGAGTCGGTAGATGATACGATTGCTGAGCTTCCGGAGTTTGGTCTTTTCACAATCGCCGGTTGCGAAGGCGGTGAATTGAGTGATACTTGTAACACTCATACACTTATGATTTCCGACAATGACGAACCGGAAGCGACGGAGATTTCGTTTGAGGTTGGCGATGTTCGTGTTGATCGCAGCGTGAACACGCTCTATATTTCCGTGTTGCGTACAGGCGGAAAGACCTATAACGTAAGCTTTGATTACGAGACAATTGACGGAACAGCAAAAGAGGGTGTTGATTACGCAAAGAAATCGGGGACGGTTTCTCTTGTCGGCAGTCTTGATGAAGCTGTGATCGCAATTGAACTGATTGATGTTGATACCACAGAAGACAGAACTTTTACGGTAAAACTCAAGAATGTCAAGGGCGGCGGCAAAGACGAACTCTGTAAAGTCGGAACAGATGAAGTTACAGTCGTAATTACCGGACAGGAACCGGAAAAGAAAACCGACGGATCCGGGAAGACCCTGGCTACGGTTCTGAACGGTTCTGACGGCGATGATTTGTCGTCCAAGGTTTCGGTTGACAAGAACCCGTTGATTTCGGATACTACGACAACAACCTGGAATTATAACGGGGATCAGAGTCAAAATGCATTAATGGCGACCAGCGAGATAGTGCCGGCAACACGAAGCTATCAGGCGCATGCAGCTTTCACTTTCACGCGCAGTAGTGACTATTTGACAGTTGCTAATGATGGGCTGAATAACTACTGGGCTGACTGGGATATGCTCGGTCAGAATAGCCGTTACAATGACATAACCGAAGGTGCGAACACGTGGAATGTCAGTTCTGATAACTGTACTCTGGCCAAGAATGTGAATAATGCATCAGTTACTGCGTCTCGCGTTCAGTGGAGTACAACAACTCATTACAGTGCCGCTACGCAATTCTCGGCTAATTACAATTCCACGGTTAAATTTTCTATTAATTCTGTAGGAAAGATGTTCGATAAATACACCACGGGCTTCCATATTTATCAGCTCGCGACCAATGGGAATACGTATTTAAGACCATCGATTAAGATTCTGTTTACTGATAATTCTACGGAGAATAAGACTAGGAGTTTTGATTCGGATGTTGATAATTCACTGAATTGCGATCCGGAATATGACCCCAGTGGCATGGGGAATCCAGTCGGCCGCCACTGCTTTTGGGTACCGCAAGGGACGGTCGCGAAGGTGCATTTTCATAGCTCTTATAAAACGACTGATGGAAATGCGAATTCCTTCATGAACACTTTTATAAGAGGTATAGAATTTACTCCAATTAACTTTAGCGCTGAAAAACTGGACTTCTCGGTAAGCTTTACGCAGTGTACAAAATGGTCAAAGTCAGCAGTTGCGAATAATTCCCTTTCCGTGATGAACGAAGCAAGTCTTCATATTATTCCGTTTGATGATTATGATAAAACTTTGCCCGTGTTAGGAAACGTTACGGTTGTTAACATGTATCGTTATGCTATGCACCGTAGAGCATTCACAAACGCTACATACCCCGTATGGATTTATACTGCTAACGATTCTGATGAAATCGGAAGCAATGGATGGGCAGCTTTGGATCCTAATAAGAACAAGAATCTTTATACGGCCTTGACTCCGAAGATTTCGATAACGCAAAGAAAGGGTGGCGTCAATTCGTCCAACTGTCTGTATGTCGGAAGTACAATAACAATCGATTGCACCAATTCCTATGGCTTTACAGTCGGAAGTACTGCAACTGCCAGTAATGTAATGTTGATCAACAGTAATGGCGAGATCAAAGCATACGGAAAAGCAACGGATCAAAATGTTTTTGAACTTACTATGTTGTGGGACAACATGACGGAAGCAGATCTTAATGACTCGTATAGCATTCATGTATGCTATGACCGCAGACAGAAAGTCACGCTTGACATTGGCAGTTCGGTTCCGAGACTGTCGACCGACAATATGGTTGCGGATCCTGAACAGGTTCAGCCTACATGGAAAAAACTGTTTGAAAACGGTCGAGTGATCACGGTTGGATACGGTACAATGACCGTTACGACAAATAACAGTGACAGAGTAGTATACTCGACGGCAACGAAAAATCTTGGCGTTAACAGTTTTACGCGTTCGTCGGAAAAGTATACGACAAATGACGCGATTACCAATCTTCAATGGATTTGTTTTAACCAGGATGCGGATGACGTAATCCTGTTTAAGGGGCACGCATTTAAGGGAAATGAGCGTATTCCGTTGACGACTGCCGATCTTGCATCAGCTGGGCAGGAATTCTTCTTCTACGATTCCGAATACCTGGATTCCATCAGTATCATGACGCCGAGCATCGACCATGTGGAGTTGTACTACGATGGTGATGCAGACAATAAAATCAGTGGTGAGTTTAAAGACGGTATATTTACACCTGCCGGAAAAGATGTTCTCATCGGACAGTTTACCGGTGAGCATTATGAGCAGGAGTTTGCTCCGGTGGTTGATTCTGATGGTAATGTGCATCAGTATTTCGCTAAGATTGTGTATACGATGCGGCCGAGGGCATATAAGTTACCGGCCGGTGCGGATGAGAACTCCAGAGCACAGGTGATTCCGGCATTCAAGACTGCTGTTACTGATGAAACGGAACAGCAGGGATTAACGCAGGAACAGAATGACCTGAAATACATACGCGGTAATAATACGGATGATCATTTGATGTACGGCGAAGCCGCAACAGCACTTTCCTTTATCGATATTCCGTTGGGTGGTGATATCGGCGAAGTGACGCGAAAGACAGTAGCCGAATTGAAGTATGATAATTCATACGAAAAAGTAATCGATTCCGAGAGCAAGGATGTTTATACCTGGGAACCGAAATATGTCGGTTCACTCCTCTTTGACTACAAGAACCCAAGTCCGATCAGTGATGACGACAATATTACGGGTACGGTCGTTTCGTTTGCCGGAGAGTCTCCTGCATGTGTGAATGGAGTATATCAGTACTCGAAGGAAGGTCTTGCCCGGATGAATCAATATCTGGGTGCATTGTCCGGACGATCGACGATTGTTGTTACGGTTCAGGAACAGTACAAAGCACTTTCGAAGCTGTCGGATCCGAATGAAGTGGAGCCGGAATGCTCGGCGGTAGCAGATGTCTCCTCGATGCCGAATGTTGACAGCGTTGTCAATATCGGTGCTTCGACGGATACCGGTGATTCCGAAGGAACGTCGCCGGAAGGAACCGGCTTTGATGAGTTTGGCTCCAACCTCGGAATCGAACTGCCTTCGTTGGAATTCGGCTTCGGAGATTATGCAACGTTCGTCATGGACGGTAATCAGATTGGTTTTACTATCGGTATTCCGTTATACAAGAAGGAAGATACCAGTTATTCTGCGGATGAGACAACAGATTCCAATGGTAGCACAATTTCGAAATTTAAAGATGATAACGGTAATCCCGTAACTAAGACCGTCGACAAAAACGGCATAACAAAGACAACGACGGAGACCAGAACCGATCCGGATAACGATGGACATTACAAGGTTACAAAGTCGACCGTAACAGAGAAACCGGATGGGACAAAGACTTACAATAATACCACCTACACGTATAAAGATGTTAACGGCAGACAGTTAGAGCTGAAAAAAGAGGTTGATACCAATGCACCTCCTGCACCTCCGGCAACACCGCAAGAAAAAGAAAACGGCTTCAAGGAAGCAAACGGGCAGATGGTTACCCTCGGCAGTTTTATTTCTTCGATTGTAAAACAGGCCAAGGGACAAAACGGCAGTGTGAAGGATTTCTTCAAGGGAGCATTTGAAGACGATTCGTTCAAGAATGCAAAGGACGGAAAACCGACGAGCCAGAAGGTTTCTTTCAGCTTTTCCGTGCAGTTTGCAATCATGTTTGAATACAATACGATTGACGACGGCTTCTATTTTAAGTCCGGCGCCGTCTCGGCAATCGTAGGATTTGAATTTACGTTGCAGTATCGGTTTACACCGGCGCCGATTCTTTATGTATATGTAAAGACGTCGATTTCGGTTGAAGTTTCCCTCGGCCTTTCTGTTGACCGAAGAGTAAACCCGGGCAAAGCGATTACCGAGTTTACCAAGGGCTCTCTTGACAGCCTTAAGACGCGCGGCGGCGTTGTGGAATTCACAATTGATAAGAAGTACAATGGCTTCAATATGAGCCTTGAGGGCAGCGTTTATCTGGAAGTTTTCGATCATGAACCGCAGGCTGGAGAAGCTGCTCTGGCGTCAGGATCACTTAACGGCGACGGAAGCATTAAAGAAGTCTCGCTTGCTAAATACAACAAGAAACTTTACATCCGACTTACCGCTGTCGGCCGCAAGACGTTAGTAACGGAGATTACTCCGTTTGATGCTATCAATGATGTGTATTTTGATGGTGTCAACATCTCTCCGAGCATCGGCATTGAAGCAGGTGTCGGTATCGGTATTGAGCTCCTTAAGCTGGAGTTCTATTTGAAGACAAATATTGCCATCACAATCACATTCGGACAGTATCGTCCGGAATTGCGAGGCACTGATAAAGAGTATGATCCGGCATATGTTTCGAGCTTTGACTGGTCAGTTTCATGCGGATTTAATGTAACAATTCTCTTTATCAACTATTCGATGGATTTGATTGCTCTTTCCGTGCACGGAGAGCAGGATGGAACCGGCGGTAATTTCACCTGGAATATTACCGCATCGGCAGTCGGAGGAAATAAGACCCTTTGGACGAAGACAACGTACACAGATGCGAAGGGCCATACTATTGATGATCCGAATCGCGGAAAACGAGGCAGCGCAGAGACAGCACAGCCTGCTAAGGTGGTTTCCTCCGCGAAGAGTCTGGTCCGTGTAAGCGCTCCTACGGATATTACTTCGACTCAGAAAGTTAATTCGATTCCTACGACAGAGGAAAAACTTCGCGAAATAATTGCAGCAAATGAGCAGTCGCGTGCGATCACTCCTCAGGGAACGAAAGATTTCGAACTTTCCGGTTACGGCACGAGTGGTGAAGCAAGACTTCTGGTATCGGGTCTGACTACCGGTTACACCTATAAGTTGTTTGAGGCAGGCAACGAGAATTACGTCATTTATCCGATGATGATTGATGATGTACCTCAGCTTGTGATGAGCAAGATTATCATGGTTGGCGATGTGTCGCAGGGAACCGGACTTCAGAACCCGATTGAACCTACGGCTTCGGATCCGTATATCCTGTTGGATACGGACGGACTTGCCGACTATGACTTCGATGTAGATGTTGCAGGTGAGAAGGTTACGGCGGTTTGGACTGCTGCTACGGCTGACGGCGGCGTCTGCGTAAAGCGTGCAAGCATTGATCTCAGCACGGATGATAAGTTCGCGGAACCTGATATAATGACATCCGGCGATGCATATCGGTATCTTCCTAATCAGACCGGAGACATCACCGTGTATGTTCAGAACTCCGGTTCGGCGCAGGACATCAAGGATGATTTCAAGGCTTATCTGATTGCTAAGAATCAAGCCAAGAGTGCGGAAGAAGAATCCTTGACGGCTGAGGTTTTGGATGCCGGTGCAACGGACAATGCACTTCTTGCGCCGGCGGTATATCGCTATGTATTGCAGTCAGAACTTGCCGATAAGCAGGGATCCTCGTCGAAACTTGTTATGGCGACGACAGATGCTGACGGTACAGTGACCGAGAAGACTGCGGTTGTTGACGGAGAGATCATCGAGAACATTGAAGCAGTCACTATCGACGGAAAGATGTACGTTGCGTACACCACGACGAAGACGGCATACTTTGATGGCGCAGCGGATGCACCGGAGACGGTTTCCAGCGACGAATTTAATGCGAATACCGATTGTGGCAATATCCGAAGCCTCTACATTCGCGAGGTTACGAAGAACGGCTTCGGAACCGCGAAACTGTTGCAGACCATCGTTGATTTTGATGACTGCAACAGCGACAACATTACATCTGCTAAATTGAAAGACGGTATTTATGTTAACAACTCGCTGAGCGGCAGCGGTCAGGCGGATCCGTACTATTCGAATCTGAAGTTCCTGACGGCTCAGATGGAAATTTCCGCAACGGCGAAGCAGGAAACGTTCCTCCTGTTTGAGATGGGTGGAAATACGTACATGGTTCGCAATATTGCGAAGATTTTCGGCTCATCTCCGAGTGTTACGATGACGCCCATTTTCCAGAGTACGAGCGGAACGGATGTCACTATCGGATCGGATGGAACGAGACTGGCGGTTGTTTACACGGCACCGATGAAGAATACCTCGAATAATGCAATCTTCGTTGCATGGTGGGATGCTAACGTCGGTGGCTGGGGACAGTCCGAAGTTCTGGCAATGCGCCACCTCCAGATTTACGAGGACAGCATTGCATATGATATGAACCAGGAAGATACGGAAAAGGCATATCTCGGCGAAATTGAGACCCCCGGAAAGAACAAGGGCTCGATGAGCAGATTGGTATTCCGTAATCTTCAGATGTCAACGCATACGGAAAATGCGGGAACTGCTCAGGAATCCAAGAAGCTTCTTGTGCTTACGGAAGGAAGCATGGTGAAGTTGCAGACCGCTACATATCGGAACTACAAGGGCGAGAATGTTACAACGGTAGTTCCTGAAAGACGGAATGTTGAGTATAACGGTGAGACTATCAGTGAAGAGATTCCGCCGTCGGTGAATTTCTATGCCATCGCCTTCGGTGAAGGTTCTCAGGCCCTCGGAGAGGGAATTCTGGAACTTTCCAATTATGATTTCTCCGCAGGAAGCTCTTTGATCGGAGAAGTAAACTTCCGTAATACCGGAACAACGGCAATTCGTGCGAGCAAGGCGAACCCGATGACGATTACGCTGAATGTGGCCAATAAGACCGACAGCAGTGTTAATCAGACGATTGCAAAGTGGTTGCTTGAGGAATCGATTCCTTCCGGCGGAAAGGTTCGCTTGACGTTCACCACGGATAGACTTTCAACGAGCCTTCCGAAAGACACGACATTTTTCGTGACGGTAACGGAAAATGAGTATTTCGGTCAAAATGCTTACAGCGAATCACTCGACAATCTTTTGAAAGTTGCGGAGAAACCGGAACTTGCGTTTAGTAAGTTCAACGCAAAAGTGATAGCAATCGAAAACGGTTATGCAATCATCGATATCGATTCGACAGTCATGAATGTCGGTAACAAGGAAGCCGGCGATGTCTATATCCAGTTTACATATGACACCGGAAAGGAAGATTCCTTCGGTCAGACGTATGTACCGGTTGATATTACGGTTAACTCGCTGAAGACATCAGTGAGTGAGAAAATCAATCGTGGTACTGTTGCCGAAGATTTGAAATACGGTGTTTACAAGCTTAATGATGAAAATGGAACGGGTGATATTGAACCCGGTTGGCAGAGACATGTGACAGGAACGATTCGTGTGCCGATTACTGCATTTGCCACGGAAGATAACTTCAACGGATTGCATTTGCGTGCGGAAATCTATTCCGGAGATGATGAATCCGATTGCCTGAACCATATTTATTCCTCCGTTCATGAGGAGTATAACTCGCGCAATAATGCGTATGAACAGACGATTCAGCATGCAACGATGTTCAATGTGCCGGGAAGAATTTCCATGGCATTGGGAACCACGTTGAGAATGCCTGTCACGTTCAACTCGACGTCATCGAATCCTGAAATCACGGTTTCCGAGATCAGTAACGGTTCCGAACGACGCGTTCCGCTTCTCGGAATTGCATATTACGATTCCGACGCTAAGACGATCGTCATTGCGGCCAATGAAGAGGCTAAGCAACTGATTGCTGCCGGTGAGTCGGCATCCGGATTCCTTCAGATTCAGGATACGGCGACAAACTCCATCGAAGTGATCGCATATAAGATCACTGAGATGGGAAGCGGTATCAACATCTATAAGGATGATGATTCGTTTACATTCTATAATGCAGACGGTACCAAAACGGATACGGAAGCAGCTGCGTCCGAACATCCGGGCTGGTGCTTCTCGGAAAATGTCCCGTCCGATGCTTGGAAGGGCGGAATGAGCAACAGTGAAGTTCCGATGAATGCGGATCTGTCTTGGGCAAACGAAGCGGGTGCATACCTTACGTTCGAGACAACTGCGGATACCATTGAGATTTACTATGAGGGCTCGATTGAGGTTACAAGTGATGTCCTCAGCGAGAAGGATGGTAAGAAAGTATTCACGAACCCGACCGGAAATCCTGCGGTTTCTGCACCGGCGAGCCTGAACTTCCAGAACACGGAAGGTGTGATCCACACAATCACGATCAAGGCTCTGACAGAAGGTACTCAGATTGACCGCTACACGGCAACCTACCAGAAGAACCCGGTAGTTCCGACTGACCTGAATGCACCTCAGATCGTATGGAGCCGAAGCTTCCCGGATACCTCTTCGGTAATGACCGGTGAGAGCGTTCCGATGCGCTGCTACATCATCGATAACAGCGGTATCAGCAAGGTTATCTTTGACGGCATTGAGTTGTCGGATGCAACCACTCCGAAACTGGTGAAAGTGGATGATCAGCTCTGGTACTTTGATGTTGAGTTTACTGATAACGGTGTGTCGGTTGTACGTACATACGATACGGCAGGTAACACCTTAAAGGGTAATGTGCGTCGTGACTGGTTCAATACAGTTCTGACCCAGGATGCAATCGGTGATGCACCTGACTTCACGAGAGACGATCTGTCGTTCGTGGATGACGACGGCAATCCGATCAGTGCTCTGAATGTTGCTCCTTGGCTGAAGAGTTCTTACGAACTCGGAGAGACCGAATCCAGTCAGGCATTCCTGTTCGTGGACGGTGTGTTCTCGGAGGCAGGTCTGGCGAAGGATACAGAAGACGAGAAGTGGAAAGTGGTATCCAACGGATACTACATGGTACAGGTGAACCGTGAGAACGGTTCCTGGGCACGCGGTATCGTGAAGATCGAAGGACTGGATCTTTCGGAACCGCAGCTGTCGGTAAGTAATGAAAACGGCGTTGTGAACTACACGGCGTCGGATGACAACGAGATCGCATCCCTGACGATCAACGGATTTGCAATGGAGATCACCGGTAACCCGCTCAGCGGTACGTTCGATCCGGGTCTCTCCGGCGAGTACACCGTGATCGTAACGGATGACGCCGGCAATACGGCGGAAGCGACCGTAACGGTGACCGTGGATCTTGCGGTACCGGACGAGGCCGTGGAGACCAAGATCGAATACCTTGACGAGAAGCTGCAGGGTTCGGTGACCATCGACCCGACGAAGCTGATCGGCGGTACCGCGGATCTTTCGATCAGTGATCCGGAGAACGGCGTATACAAGACGGTGTACTCCTTCGCGGTCGTCGCGGCAGGAACCGATCCCGATACGCTGGACAAGACGGATTACACGACGATCGACGGACCGACGACGATCGACGGCCTTGCGGAAGGCGAGTATGAGATCTATGTCCGCGATAACCAGGGCAACCGCGTGAAGTATGCGGAGAACTTTACTGTGTACCATCCGGACGATGCCTGGACAGAACCGACCTA
>JAFRYE010000032.1 GCA_017441265.1 Lachnospiraceae bacterium
GGCTAATAAAAGAGGCTCTTTAGAGCCGGCCCGTGACCGCAGTGCGGTTGGCGATTCTTCAGAGCCTCTTTAGAGGCAAGCAGGGAACAGCGGCTTATAGCCGCAGAGGAAACCACCAGCTCAGCTGGTGGTCATGATTGTCCCTTTGTGCTGTTGTGGTAGCCAAGAAGCATCGGAAATCCCGGCTTCAGGGCTTCAGCACCTGCGAGAGGAAGGCGGAGTGCAAGAATTAATCGGAGTGCATGTGTTTCGCAAGGGCGTGCCCTTGCGAAGGCGCCTTAGCGATTGCAAGGCTACACGGAGCGCTTCGAGGACTGTTTGAGCACGTCGCCATCGAACGAGTAACATTCTATTCAGTTCAATGCGACGTGCGAGTTCCGCAGAAGCGCTCCTGACTGTGTAGACGAAGCAATCGGTTAGTCGCCGAAACGCACGACGATTAATCTTGCACTCCATTCTCCTCCGCAGGCGCAGAAGCCATAATCCTGCGGTTTACGATGCTTACCCGGATCAGCCAGAAGACGATATTGACCAGGTAGAGCGCCAGCAGAACCGGCAGGAAAAAGGCGGGAACCAGTTTTTCGGTGACCTGGCAGACGAAGATGGTTCCGAGGGTGGCGGTGACAAGCAGCATCATGATGTCGAGCATGTTGCGTACGCACGCGGAGACGGCGGGGGCGTTGCGTTGCGTGACCTTCATCCGCGGAAAATTCCAGGCCGCAGGGAAGAAGCTGACGATGATCAACACGGGAACGAGCACGATCAGTGTGATCGGCGCGCTCAGGACTGCCGCGCGGCTCTCGTAGCCGCGGACGCTGCCGGAGAAATCATAGTGACTGGGGATCTGTTCCGGAATCTTGTTCCATGCGACGATGCAGTACAAAACCATCATGAAGATGGCCAAAAAGCACACGATGTACACGGCAAAGTCGATTTTGCGCAGGGGTACTCTCATAGTGTAACCTCGAAAAATGAAGATGAATTAAATGTCCAGCTCCGGCGGAACGTCCAGCTCCTTGGGACGCGGGCTTCCGTTTTTCTTGCGCTGTCGCACACACTCGGTCAGAAGGTATTCAATCTGGCCGTTGACCGACCGGAAGTCATCCTCTGCCCATGCGGCGATCGCGTTGTATAAGGGCTCCGAAAGACGGAGCGGTATCTGCTTCTTCTCTGCCATGGGAGCCTCCTTTCTGAAATGGGGGAATCAGCTTCATCGCTGCCGGGATCCCGGCAGCGATGGCTTATTCTGGTATCGGTACGGCACGGGGGATGTGCCGGATGGTTTAGTACAGCGTGCCGGAGTTGACGACCGGCTGTGCATCGTGGTTGCCGCAGAGCACGACGAGCAGGTTGGAAACCATGGCTGCCTTGCGCTCTTCGTCGAGGTTGACGGTGTTATTTTCCGCAAGACGGTCCAAAGCGAGCTCAACCATGCCCACGGCGCCGTCGACGATCATTTTACGGGCATCGATGATGGCCGATGCCTGCTGGCGCTGAAGCATTGCCGCAGCGATCTCCGGAGCGTATGCGAGGTAGGTGATGCGGGCTTCGTATATCTTCAGGCCGGCGATCGCCACACGGTTCTGGATCTCCTGACGAATGCGGTCGGCAACAATCTCGCTGGAACCGCGAAGGCTGCCTTCGTCGGCGATGCCGTCGCCGGTCGTGTCGATGCCGGGCGCTACGTCATAAGGATAAATGCGGACGATGTTTCGAAGGGAAGCATCGCACTGCAGCGAGAGATATTCCTTGTAGTTCTCAACGTTGAAGACCGCCTTTGCGGTGTCCTCAATGCTCCAGGTCACGGCGATACCGATCTCCACGGGTGTTCCGAGGCAGTCGTTGATCTTCTGACGGTTGTTGTTCAAGGTCATGACCTTGAGGGAAAGCTTGGTGTTCGTGAAGCCGAGTCCGGAAACGGATGCGAGGGAGATCGGATTTTCCGTCTTCACGTCACCGCTTTGGTTCAGCTGCGTCTTGGCAGCCGGGTTGATCGAGGTGCAGAACGGATTTACCCAGAAGAAACCGTCCCCGCGAAGCGTTCCGTAGTAGCGGCCGAACAGCGTGAGCACGAGAGCTTCCTGCGGCTTCAGGACGCGAAGTCCCAAAAGCGGGAACCATCCGAGGCAGAAGATGACCATCGAAATTACGAAGGGCACTACGATCAGGTCGTTGCTGACGGAGTAGACGAACAACGCGGTGGCGCCGGCGTAAACGAGCAGCACAAGCAGTAAAGCGAGCATACCGTGCTTCTTGCCGGTCAGTGTGACTTCTTTACAGACATCATTGTTGAAAGCAATCTTTTTGTTAGTGGTTTCCATGTAACCCTCCTTATAATGTATCAACGAAAAGATATTGCGCAGCGACCCCTCCACTGCGGGTGATATCGTTTTGATATCATCTTGAAACCATTTCTACCACATCAATTCGAAAATGTCAATAGCATTTAACAAAAACTTGCATATTTTTATTTTTTGAGGTAAAATGAATCACTATATTTTTCTCTTTTGTATAGGGGGATATGCTATGAAGAGTCGGAAAATGAAAATACTGCTTTTGTCCGTCTGTGCCGTCGTTTTGGTTGCGTGGGTCATTTTTCTGGTGTTCATTCTGGGCGACAAAAAGGAAAAAAAGAAACTTTCGGACGGGAACGTGCGGATCTGGTGCCTGACGGAAGGGTATGAAGTCGACGAGAACGGCGAGGAAAAGCTGCTGTTCAAAGGACAATACGATGACAAAGGACGCTGTGTCCGTGCGGAGTACAGCTTATTTTACGGCGATTCGGGAGAGCTTCGCTACGATTATGATCCTGAAACGCACTGTACCGTAGAGACAACTGTTACGGAGACGTATAAGGAAGTGATGATCGTCGATCCCGACGGAAATAATAAGAAGCGGGAAAGCCGTTCAATCAATAAGGACGGAACACTCGGCGACGGAGACGGATACATATTCGATAAGGCCGGAAACGTTGTAGAGCGGATCTCGTATGATACCAAGGGCCGTGAAGCAGGAAAAATACTTAGTGAATACGATTCCTGCGGCCATTTGATCAGCTATGCGGAATATGATCTGATCAAAGGCAAAACGGAGGTCTACAGGCAGGCGGAGTATGACGATCAGGGAAGACTCTTGGCAAGTTATAGAAGCGATCGAAATCTGCCGGTGCTGAGCGTGACGTATGCGGAAGACGGCAGCCGTGAGGAACAGGAATGGGAAGATGATGTGTACCGGGTATACACATACGATCCGTCCGGGAAACTGGTGAAGAAAGTCACGCAAGCGGACTACGGTGAAAGTATACGTAAGACGGTAACAATCTACAGCGGCGAGTACGACAAGGTCACCACTGCTTACATTGATGATGAGCCGACAGAGGAAGAAACCACCAGCTGCCGGCAGGAGGATGGCTGCTTTATCAAGCAGCTTGTTACCAAATCATTTCGCAACGACAAGGAGACCATAACCAAGATTCAGACAGTGACATATCGACTTCACGGAGACAGCAACTATGAGGATGAACGGTATGACAGTGTGGAATACGAGCGCGATTATATGAATAATAACCCTGCGAGCGTGCGCTATGAGTACACATACGATGAGAACGACAATCTGATCGCCTGCAAAAAAACACAAACGCAAAAGGGGGAGACAAAATATCTTGAAGGCAGGAAATACGTGTATGAGGAGAAGGTGATCTCGGAGGATCAGAAGAAGGAAAATGACAGCTATTTCGACAGCTTTTACGATTACGGAATGTTTACATGGAGCTGGATTCAGGATTCGATGTTTTACAGTTTACGACCGAACCAATGAATAAGAGCAACAGGGGGAGACAATGCGGTCTCCCCCTGTTTCGTCCGTTTTATTCCGTTTGGCTTCCGGCTAAGTACAGCGAGCGGTAGAATGTCTCGCCGGCCATGAGCGTGTCGTGGGTGCCCTGCTCGATCACATTGCCGTCCTTCATCACTAAGATGAGGTCGGCATTTTTGATTGTGGAGAGGCGGTGGGCAACGATGAAACTGGTGCGGCCCTTCATCATCACCTGGAAAGCGTCCTGAATCTTCCACTCGGTGCGGGTGTCGATGGAGGACGTTGCCTCGTCGAGGATGAGGATCGGCGGCAGGCAGAGCATGACGCGGGCGATGCACAGAAGCTGGCGCTGTCCGGCGGACAGTCCGCCGCCGTGCTCGCCGAGGACGGTGTTGTAGCCGTACGGAAGGCGTCGGATGAAGCTGTGGGCATGTGCGGCTTTGGCGGCCGCCGTGATCTCTTCGTCGGTTGCGTCCGGGCGCCCCATCGAGATGTTGTCGCGAATGGTGCCGTCCGAGAGCCAGGTGTCCTGAAGAACCATGCCGATGTTGCGGCGCAGGAAGGACTTCGGAATTTCCGAAAGCGGGAGACCGTCGAAGGTGACGGTGCCGTCGTCAATCTCGTAGAAGCGCATCAGCAGGTTGATGAGCGTCGTCTTGCCGCAGCCGGTGGGACCGACGATGGCGATGCGGGAACCGGCGCGCACGGAGATGTTCATGTCCGTGATGAGCGGGCGATCCTTGACATAGGAAAATGCCACATGTGAGAATTCAATGTCACCGCGGAGCGCTTCCGGAAGGGAGTCGTCCTCCGGCTGCACGGCCGGGAGCGGCTCGTCGAGAAACTCGAAAACACGCGCGGCGCAGGCGAGAGCATTTTGCAGCTCGGTGACAACGCCGGAGATCTCGTTGAACGGCTTCGCATACTGACCGGCGTAGGCGAGCATCGTCGTCAGCATACCCACCGAAAGACCGCCGCCGATGACGGCGAAGGAGCCGACCAGCGTGCAGGCCGCGTACACGGTGGAGTTGACGAAACGCGTGCACGGGTTGGTCAGCGACGAGAAGAACGTCGCCTTCAGAGCACAGTCGCAGAGCTTTTCGTCGCAGGCGTTGAAGCTTTCCGCGGCGCGACTTTCATAGGAGTACGCCTGAACGATCTTCTGGTTGCCGACAAGCTCGTCGATCAGGGACGTTTGCGCGCTTCGCGCAACGCTCTGCTCGCGGAACAGGCGGAATGTTCGCGACGCAATAAAGCGCGCGACGAACAGCGAGAGCGGCGTGAGCAGCATGACCACGAGCGCAATCTTGATGTTCGTGAGGAACATGAGCGTCAGCGTTCCCAGAATTGTGAGGATCCCGGTGAAGAACTGCGCGAACCCGAGCAGAAGTCCGTCGGAAATCTGGTCGACATCGGTGATGACGCGGCTCACGATCTCACCGTTGCTCCGGCTGTCGAGGTAGGACAGAGGAAGGCGGGTGATGTGGTCGATGGCATCGTTGCGGATGTCGCGAACGGTGCGGAAGGATACGCGGTTCAAAAGAAGCGTCATGAGCCAGGAGCAGACGGCGGAGATCAGCACGAAAATGCCCGCCGTGCGCAGGAAGCCCCAAAGTTCGTCGAAGGCGACTTCGCCGGGTCCGACGATGGTGTCGATGGCATCGCCGATGCGCTTCGGCACGAGGATCTGTAAAATGACGGACCCCGCGGCAAGCAGCAGCGCGAGAGCCAGCAGCGGCAGGGAGCGACGCAGGTATTTAAGAAGACGGGACAGGATCTGTTTCGTTTTCATCTCGCACCTCCTTCCGTCAGCCCGGACGCCGCGGCAATCTCGCGGTAGACAGGGCAGCTCGCCAGGAGGTCTTCGTGCTTTCCGTTACCGACCAGCTCGCCGTCTTCGAGAACGAGAATGCGGTCGCAGCCGGTGAGAGCGCCTGCACGCTGGGATACGTAGAGCACGGTGCGGTCCTTCATCTCGCGCAGAGCGCGGCGAAGCTTCTGCTCCGTCGCGTAATCCAGCGCCGAGCCGGAATCGTCGAGGATCAGGATCTTTGCTTCGGTCACAAACGCACGGGCGATGGTGAGGCGCTGGCGCTGTCCGCCGGAGAAGTTGCTTCCGCCCTTGGAGACGGGAGCGTCAAGACCTTCGGGAACGGCGCGGACAAAGTCGGCGGCGCAGGCACGCTCGAGGGCGTCCCAGAGCATGTCGTCGGTGGCTCCGGGGTTGCCGAAGAGAAGGTTGCTGCGGATCGTGCCGGCGAACAGGACCGCTTTCTGCGGAACGATGCGGACGGCATGCCGCAGGGAATCCAGATCGTATTCGCGGACGTCGCGTCCGAAGACCGAGAGCGACCCGCCGGTGATGTCATAAAAGCGGGGGATCAGTTGCACGAGCGATGTTTTTCCGGAGCCGGTACCTCCGATGACGCCGACATACTCGCCGGGGAAAATGTCACAGGAGACGTGCTCCAGCATGTCCGAGGACGCCTTCGCATACCGAAGCGATACGTCGGAGAAGGAAACCACCGGCGAGCCCGCGGGAAGAGCCGTCTCGTCGACGGATGCCGCATTTTCCGGAGAGACAACGGACGGTGTGATCTCGAAGATGCTCTGGACGCGGTTGCCGCAGGCCACGGCGCGCGTTATGTTGATGATGAGATTGGCTAATTTGACGAGCTCGACAAGGATCTGGCTCATGTAGTTGTACAGCGCGATCACGGCGCCCTGCGTCAGAATCCCGGCCTCAACACGGAGTGCGCCGGTGTAGACCAAAAGCAGGATCGCGAGGTTGACCAGACAGTACGTGAGGGGATTGAGAAGAGCGGAGACACCGCCGACGGTTCGCTGGTTGTGCTCAAGGTCGTCCGTGCGCTCTCGGAAATCTTTGCGCTCGGCCTCCTCCTTATTGAACGCGCGAAGCACTCGCACGCCTGAGAGATTCCGGCGGAGAGCTCCGACTACGCGGTCGAGACGCTCCTGCACGCGGCGGTACAGCGGAATGCTCACAAGCATGATCGCGAAAATGACGACGGCGAGGATCGGGATCAACCCCGCAAAGATCAGCGCCGCGCGGTGATCGACGGTGTACGCCATGACGGTGGCACCCAGGACGATGAACGGGGAGCGCATCAAAAGGCGAAGCGTCAGGTTCACGCCGTTCTGGATCTGGTTCATGTCGCCCGTGAGGCGCGTGACGAGAGTGTCCGTGCCGATGGTGTCGATCTCCGTGTAGGAGAGGGTTCCGAGATGACGGAAGAGGTCACGGCGGATCCGGCCGGTGTATGCGACCGCAACCTTTGCCGAGAAATACTGCGCCGTCACGGCAAAGGCAAGTCCGGCAACGCCGAACAGGACCATCAGAAGAACGCGGCGAACGATGTAGCCGCGGTCTCCCTGGGCAATTCCGACGTCGATGATGGATGCGACGATCAGCGGAACCAGCAGTTCCATGATCGCCTCGAAGAATTTGAACATGGGAGCGGCCACGGCGCGCAGCCGGTAGCCGTCCATATATCGAAGTAGTTTGCGCATATTCTTTCCTTTTTTGGTGAATTGAAGTAGTGCCGCCGATACGGAAGCTTCATTTTCCGAAAAATGATGCAACGGCAGGGCACTCCTAATATTACTTTTTTTTCCGGGAAAGTGCAAGGAAAATGCTTACAGGCTTGTAAATAGAGCGTTCTTGTGCGATAATAAAGAGAACTACCGGGAAAGGGGGCGCGGCATGATCTACCTTGTGGAAGACGACGCGAACATTCGCGAGCTTGTTATCTACACGCTGCGGCAATCGGGGCTCGAGGCCGAGGGCTTTGAGAGACCGTCCGAATTCGACCGCGCGTGCGCAGCGCATGTGCCGCGGCTTGTTCTTTTGGACATCATGCTGCCGGAGGAGGACGGGCTGTCCATCCTTCGGAGGCTGCGGGCCAACCCGGTGACCAAGAAACTGCCGGTGATGATGCTGACGGCGAAGAGCAGCGAGTACGACAAGGTGGTCGGACTCGACCAGGGGGCGGACGATTATCTTCCGAAGCCCTTCGGAATGATGGAGTTGCTGGCGCGCGTAAAAGCGCTGCTTCGTCGTTCGGAGGGCGTCGTCGGGGATACGGAATACGTGCTTGACACACTCTATGTGTGTCCGGCCAAACATACGGTGACGGTCTCCGGGGAGCCGGTGACGCTCACCAAGAAAGAATTTGAGATCCTGTGCATGCTGCTGTCAAACCTGGGGATCGTGCTGTCGCGGGACCGCCTGCTGAACACGATCTGGGGATACGATTTCGACGGCGAAAACCGCACGGTGGATGTGCATATCCGAACGCTTCGGAGCAAGCTCGGCGAGGCCGGTGCGCACATCGAGACGGTGCGGGGCGTGGGCTATCGGATATCCTAGAGGGCAGGGGGAACTTGACTGTGAACGAATACTATGACAACCGTCCGGAGACGGGTGAATTTGCCGAAGGGTTCGGGGAATACGACGAGAACCGGATGGCAAGACGGCTCAAGCTGTCGTTTAAACTTATGTCGATCCGATATCGTGCTGAGATCACCGACGAGAACGAAGATGTCGTGTACACGGTGGCTTCGGATCTGTTTATGACATCGGGGGGCGCTACGTATATTTATGATGCGCAGGGTCTGAAGCAGGCACATATCACCGAGGTCGGACCGACGATCGGAAAGCGCTATCTGGTTAACATGAACAACGGAGCGGTGTTTGAAGTTGTCGGGGACGATTACGGGTTCCATGTTACCCACTTTGACTGGACGATCGACGGTCAGGCGGCGGGTTCGGAATTCACGATCCGGGATGCGAAAAGTAAAGCCGTGGCGCTGATCAATGTGAAAGCGTTCTCATTGCACATCCGACATGACATCATTGTGCTCGATCAGGAGAAGGAAGATGTGATCGCGGCGATCGCGGTGGTGCTGGCGAGGAGCGGGATTGAGATCCGGAGAAATGAATCCGGGGAATAGAACCGTCGGCAGTGCAAAGAAAGAGAAAAAGACATAGCTTAGAATAACGGGGAAGAGCGGGTTGAACATATGAAAGTAAAAGTGTTGCAAAACGTGTTTATCGTGGCGGTGGCGGTCTTCGTCATCACTACCATGGTTGCTTTGTTCATCGAGTACCGCTATGTGAGTTCGGAGCAGGAGAAGGAGTTCCGGGAGCAGGCGGAGTACATGAGCGATCTGATCTCGGCATCCGGTACGGATGTGCTGAAGAAGGTCGGCTCAACGGAGGATATCCGCCTTCGTGTGACGGTCGTAAGCGTGGACGGAACCGTTGCGTACGACAGCCAGGAAGATGCTGCGAAACTGCCGAACCATGCGGACCACGAGGAGGTTGCGGAGGCGTTTAAGGACGGCAAGGGAGAGAGCAAGCGATACTCGGAGACTCTCGGGAGAACAACATACAACTATGCCGTTAAACTTGCGGACGGAAGAGTTCTTCGTGTGTCCCAGGAGTGCTTTACGGTATGGCAGCTGACCATTCGCCTTTTGTATCCGATGGCGATCATGCTTGTTCTTGTTCTGGTCTTCTCCGGCGTGATCGCGGCGAGGATCAGCCGCAAGGTTACGGAGCCCATTAATGCGATCGATCCCGCAAATCCGGAACTGCGCGACGCGTATCCCGAATTGCAGCCGCTTATCCGCCGGATTCAGGCGCAGAACCGCCAGCTTTACGAGCAGATGAACGAGCTCAAGGAAGAGCACAAGAAGCAGGATACGATGCGCCGCGAGTTCACAGCCAACGTGTCGCACGAGCTCAAGACGCCCCTCACGTCGATCTCCGGGTATGCCGAGATCCTCGGCGCGGGGATGGTGGAGGAGAAGGACGTCACGAGATTTGCCGGAAAGATCCACGACGAGGCGCAGCGCCTGATCACGCTGGTGGGCGATATCATCAAACTCTCGCAGCTTGACGATAAGGATGAGGCGATCCTTGCGAGCGAGCCGGTGGATCTGTACCACGTGTCCGAGGAGATGATGTCCGTTCTCTCCGACGCGGCGGCTGCCAAGCATGTGAACGTGTTCCTCTCGGGAACCCACGAGGTTGTCCCGGGATCGCCGCAGATCATCGGCGAGATGGTCTACAACCTGATTGACAATGCGATCAAATACAACAACGAGAACGGCCGTGTGCAGGTCACGGTGGAGAATGACGGCGACGGCGCGATCCTCATCGTGCATGACAACGGTATCGGTATTCCGCGCGCCGAACTGCCGCGCGTGTTCGAGCGCTTCTATCGCGTGGACAAGAGCCACTCGAAGGAGATCGGCGGAACGGGACTTGGTCTGTCCATTGTAAAGCACGGAGCGGCGTTCCACGGCGCAACCGTGCAGCTTGACAGTGAACTCGGCATGGGAACGAAGATCACGCTTCGCTTCCCCAAGAAGGCGTCGGGGGACAATGCGGATTCCGCGGAAGTCACTGCAGAACAGCCGGAGACTACCTGAAACCTTGTGTAACGGCGGTGAAACAATGGCAACGATCCTGATTATAGATGATGATGCTGCAATCAACGAAATGCTCCGCGCGGCGCTGACCAAACGGGGCTTTTCCGTTGTCTGCGCATTTTCCGGAACGGAGGCTTTGCTGGCACTGGGCAAGACGCAGCCGAATCTGGTACTTTTGGATCTCGGGCTTCCGGGCCTGAGCGGCGAGGACGTCCTGCCGAAACTCGGAACCGTGCCCGTGATCGTCATAAGCGCCCGCGCGTCCGCGGATGACAAGGTAGCGATGCTTTTGGGCGGGGCGGTCGATTACGTCACAAAGCCCTTCGACCTCCATGAGCTGCTGGCGCGCATCACGGTGCAGCTCCGCGGGAGAAACGGAGCCGCGGAAACGGAAGTGTACAGTTTCGGCGACGTCGCCTTGCATTTCGAGACGCGCACCATCGCCGCGAACGGAGCGAGTGCGCAGCTGACGCGGACGGAGGCGGCGATCCTGAGACTTTTGATGCAGCGCCCGGGGCAGGTGGTGGCGAAACTCACGATCCTCGACTGCATCAGCCACGATACGCCGGACTGCACGGAGGACTCGCTGAAGATCCACATTTATCATTTGCGGCGGAAGCTTCGAGCCGTGACCGAAGACGCCGGGATCGAGGCGGTCTGGGGCATCGGCTATATTTTGAAAAATGAGAAATCTTAACCGGAAGATACCGGTTTTGTTAACTGTTTTCTTAACCGTTTGTCGATATGCTTCTTTCAGAGCGGATGCCGGGGGCGCCGCTCATAGTGTGAAGGAGGTTTTGCAATGGAATATGTACTGACTACAGAGGGGCTGTATAAATGCTACAAGAATTTTACGGCTCTGAATGGTCTGTCGATGCATGTGCCCAAGGGGTCGATCTACGGATTTGTCGGCCGGAACGGCGCAGGCAAGACGACATTGATCCGCCTGGCGTGCGGACTGCAGTTCCCGACGGACGGAGATCTGTTCCTGTACGGGGCAAAACACGGCGACCGCGCGATCCACGCGGCGCGCAAACGTGTCGGCGCGGTTGTGGAGACGCCGTCGATCTTTCCGATGATGACGGCGAAGGATAATCTGAAACATCAATACCGGGTGCTCGGACTTCCGGACTTCGACGGGATCGGGGAACTCCTCGAGCTGGTCGGCCTGGCGGACACCGGCGATAAGAAAGCGGGGGCATTTTCCCTTGGTATGCGGCAGCGGCTCGGCATCGCGATCGCATTGTGCGGCCATCCGGATTTTCTGATCCTCGATGAGCCGATCAACGGTCTGGATCCGCAGGGAATCGTCGACGTTCGCGAGCTGATCCTCAAACTGAACCGCGAGCGCGGGATCACCATCCTGATCTCCAGCCACATTCTGGACGAGCTGTCCCGAATAGCCACCCACTACGGTTTTATCGACGGCGGGTACATCGTGCGGGAAATGAGCGCGGAAGAACTTCAGAGCGCCTGCCGCAAATGCGTGAGCGTGCGTGTGTCGGACGTTGGCGTTTTAGTGCGTGAACTGGAGCGCCGCGGCGAGGAATATGCGGTTACCGGCGAGGACAGCGTGGACATTTACGCACAGCCCAACATCACGGAACTTGCGCTGGCGCTTTGGAAAGACCGATGCGAAATACTGAGCTGCAGTGAGCAGGACGAAAATCTGGAGAGCTTCTTCCTCTCGTTGGTGGGAGGTGAGAGCCATGCGTAATCTCCTGAGAACCGATTTCGTCAGAATGCTGCGGAGCAAAAGCTTTTACATAGCGCTGATCGGCCTGACAGCAGGAACGTTTTTCCTCGTCAGTGTACAGGGCACGGACAATGCGGAGTTGCCGGGGCTAGGCATTGTCAACCTTCTGTGCTCGGTAGCGATGTTCATGGTTCCGGTCGTCGTCTCCGGCGCAGTCATGTCGTTTATTGCCGCGGAGTTCAACGGAAACGCGATCCGCAACAAGCTGATCGTCGGCCACAGCAGAACGAATGTATTCCTTTCCTGGAGCGCGGTCAGCATAGCGGAAGCGATCGTCGTTTCGGTCATTCCGCTTGGCTTAGTCTCTGTTGCGCTTGCGATGTTTGCAGACACAAGCGGTCTGGTCGCGAAAAATGTGATCGCCGCGGCGGGGATCTTTTTCTGCCTGTTGATCTCCAGAATCCTTTTGAGCGTCCTGCTTTCGGTTCTTATGCAGGGTTCGAAAGCACTGCTGATCAATTACATCCTGACGTATGCATTGCTGGTCTTCTTCGTGATCACGCAGGAGTTCGCCGGGGATAATAAGATCATTTCCCTGCTGGCACGATGCTTCCCCGAGGGACAGATGGGGCGGTTGAGTGTCGACAGTATGCCGGATCGACCGGGGCTGACAATGCTGTGTGCCGTTGTTTTCGGATTGTTCTGCGCGGTGCTCGGCGTGTGTGCCTTTAAAAAGAAAGACCTGTCATAAAAGATGAAAAGAAACTTTGGGAGGCGCTGTGTCCGGCAGCGTCTCCTTTCGCGGAGGAAAATGCCATGTGGATCGCCGTATCGATCGTCCTCGCCGTGATCTGCGCGGGGCTGCTTGTGAAAATCCTGCTGATGAAGCGCGCGATGCGGCAGATCGCGGACGAATTCAGCGCACGCATCCGCGATGATTCCGACGCGTCGGTGGGGTCGCCGGACCGCGATGCGGACCTGTGCCGGCTGGTGTCGGTTCTGAATCGGGAACTCCACACGATGCGGACCGCGGAGCGAACCTGCGGCAGGAGCGTGGCGGAATTAAACCGTGCGGTGGCCAATCTCTCCCATGATCTTCGCACGCCCCTCACGGCGATCGGCGGGTATCTGACGCTGCTTGCGGAGACGGAGGATCCGGCGGAGCGGGAGCAGTACCTGAAGGTGCTCGGCGAGCGGACCGAGGTCATGCGCCGGCTCGCGGAGGAACTCTTGCAGTATTCGGTGATCGTTTCGGAGGATCATGCGGCGGAGACGGAAGAACTCTCGCTCAATACGGCTCTGGCGGAGAGCGTTGCCGGCGCATATCCGATGCTCTCGGAGCGAGGCATCACGCCCGAGGTATCGATCCCGAAAAACCATGTGATGCGAAGATTGAACAAAACGGAACTCTCGCGGGTGTTCGCAAACCTGCTGACAAACGCCGTCCGATACAGCGGCGGCGACCTTGCGGTGACGCTCTCGGAAGCCGGCGACGTGACATTTTCCAATGCGGCGCCGGATCTGGATCCCGTCCTTACCGCGCAGCTCTTCGAGCGGTTCTTCACGGTGCAGACCGGTTCGCGCGGCGTGGGGCTCGGGCTCTCCATCGTGCGGACGTTGGCGGAGCGCATGGGGGGAAGCGCGGAGGCGCAGTACGAGGACGGACGGCTTTCGGTGACGGTTCATTTTCCGCAGTGATGTGACATTTTGGTGGGGATGTGATATCCTCTTTTTCTCATTTTTCGGAGCAAAACCGCGTGACTTTTTCGGCGGATTCTTCTATACTGATACTATCGGAGGTACGGAAAATGAACGAAATTCGCCAGCAATTGTTGACCGGGGAGCGGGCGCTCTTCGGAAGCCGGAACCTGTTGGTTGCGGACAGCGTTTTTGATAAAGGGGAGTCTCCGCTGAAGGAGAGCTCCGACATTGAACTAACGGGGTGTTTGTTCCGCTGGAAATACCCGCTGTGGTATTGTAAAAATGTGCGGGCGGACGGCTGCACGTGGTTTGATATGGCCCGTGCGGGCGTGTGGTACACCGAGAACATCGAGGTGACGAACGCCGTGATCCAGGCACCGAAGAACTTCCGCAGGAGCAGGGGCGTCAAGCTTACGGACGTTGCATTTACCGATGCGAAAGAGACGCTCTGGACGTGTTCGGAGGTAAGCCTTAACAATGTGTCCGTCGCGAACGGGGATTATTTTGCGATGAACTGTTCGGACCTTGAGATTGACGGGTTGACTCTGGACGGTAACTATTCCTTCGACGGTGTAAAGCGCGCCGTGATCCGCAATTCGCGGCTCCTCACGAAGGACGCCTTCTGGAACAGCGAGGATATCACCGTGTATGGCTCCTTCATCTCGGGCGAGTACCTCGGCTGGAATTCGAAAAACCTGACGCTTGTGAACTGCACGATCGAGAGTCTGCAGGGCATGTGCTATATCGATAACCTGGTGATGAAAAACTGTAAGCTCATCAACACGACGCTGGCCTTTGAGTACTCTTCGGTGGACGCGGAGATCGCCTCCGGCATCGAGAGCGTATTCAACCCGGGATCGGGCACCATCCGCGCGGAGCGGATCGGCGAGCTGATCCTTGAGAAGGATGAGATCGATCCCTCGAAGACGAAGATTGTGTGCAGCGACATCGCCGTGAGATCGGACCTTCCGGAGTGGAAGAGGTAAGGAGTTTATGAAATACGATTTTGACACTGTGATCAACCGGCGCGGTACGGATGCCATCAAGTGGGACGTTCCGGATTCGGAGCTTCCGATGTGGGTGGCGGACATGGACTTTGCGACGGCGCCCGAGATTTCGGAGGCGTTGTCGGAGCGCCTCTCGCGAGACGTGTTCGGCTATGCGAACGTCCCCGGGGCTTGGCGCACAGCGTATGTTGACTGGTGGAGAGAGCGCCATGACCTTGCGATGGATCCCGGCAATCTTGTCTTTTGCTCGGGAGTGATCCCCGCGATCTCCTCGACGGTCCGCAAACTGACGACGCCCAATGAGAAGGTGATCATCCAGACACCGGTGTACGGCACCTTTTACAACTGCATCCGCAACAACGGTTGCCGCGAGCTGGAGAGTCCGCTTTTGTACGACGGCAACGCTTATACGATGGATTTCGACGATCTCGAGCGGAAAATGTCCGACCCTCAGGCGACTCTGATGATCCTTTGCAATCCGCACAATCCGGTGGGAAAGATCTGGGATCGCGAGGCTCTGGCGAAGGTCGGAGAACTGGCGAAACGATACGGGGTGACGGTGATCGCCGACGAGATTCATTGTGACATCACGGCGCCCGGAACATCCTACGTCCCGTTTGCCTCGGTGTCCGCTGACTGCCGCGAGGTGAGCATCACCTGCATCGCGCCCACGAAGGCGTTCAATCTTGCGGGACTGCAGACGGCGGCGGTATACATTCCGAATCCTTTTCTGCGCCATAAGATCTGGCGCGCGTTAAATACCGACGAAGTCGCCGAGCCGAACTCTTTCGCGACCGCAGCCGCGATCGCGGCGTTTACAAAGGGCGGTGCTTGGCTTGACGCCATGCGCGAGTATGTCTTCGAAAACCGCAGAACGGTCACGGAGATGCTCGCTGCGGCACTTCCCGAGGTGACCGTCGTCAAGGGAGAAGCGACGTATCTGTTGTGGATTGATGTCGGTGCATTTTCCGAAGACAGCGGAAAAATCTCGGGGTTCCTTCGAAAGGAAGCCGGACTCTTTCTGAGTGACGGCCTGCAGTACGGTACCGGCGGGGAGCATCATCTCCGCATGAATATCGCCTGCCCGCGCGCGCTGTGCGAGGAGGGGGCGAAACGCCTGATCGGCGGGCTTTTGCGACTTCGCGAAAAAAACGGTTGACAGAGAATCCCTGTCCTGTTATAATCGGGCTCAGAAAAATGAATATCGCTAAACCGTTGAAGCGGAGATAACGGCATTGATGCCTTCACAGAGAGCCTGCGTTGCTGAGAGTCAGGCAAGATACACAGTGTCAAATGGACCGCTGAGGGCGCAGTCAAATGGTAACCCCAGAGTATTCTGCGACGTGTGGCAGGCGTAACATGCCGGGGATATGATGGTATCCTGCAGAGAGCGCAGCACCAGGCTGCGAATCAAGGTGGCACCGCGAATAGTAGATCATTCGTCCTTGACAGAAGAGAATTCTGTCAAGGACTTTTCTTTATGCTCGCAAGCGAGAGCAATCCCGCCGGCGGAGGCCGGCATCCGGCGACATGTCGGATCGCGGAAACAACGTTTCCGTCGAGACGACAGAGAGACGGATGAGAGCTGACGAAGTCTGCGGCGGGATTGCCGAGCGCACGTACATGAGCAAACCGCACGGTGTGCGGTTTGCGAAGGAAGGTAATTCCGCCGGCGACATGTCGGATCGCGGAAACAGGAAAACCCGCCGGCGATCAGTCGGCATCACAACACGGAGGTCATAGTATGAACATCACACCGAGTCTAGAGAAAATGAAGGAGCTTGCGGCCGACGGCCGCTACACGGTAGCGCCGGTGAGCTGCGAGATGCTCTCGGACTGCACGACGCCGATCGAGGCGCTTCGGGCGCTGAAGACGGTATCGGACCACTGCTTTTTGCTGGAGTCCGCGAGGGCGGACGAGACCTGGGGACGCTACACGTTCTTAGGGTACGATCCGAAGCGGTCGATCAGCTGCTTAAACGGTGAACTTACGGACGGCGATACCGTGATCCACACGGACAATCCTTCGGATTATCTCCGCAAGATCCTCGCCGATTTCCGCAGCCCGCGCTTCCCCGAACTTCCGCCGTTTGCGGGCGGTTTGATGGGGTACTGGTCCTACGACTACCTCGGATACCGGGAGCCGTCGGTCCGCTGCAAGACCGTGGACACGGAAGAGTTCCGGGACGTGGATGTGATGCTGTTCGATAAAGTGATCGCATTTGACCACGTGAAGCAGAAGATCATATTGATCGTCTGCGCGAGACTCGACGACGTTGAGGCCGGCTACCGCGAGGCGGAGGAAGAGCTTCGGCGGATGGCGAACCTCCTCCGCTTCGGCGAGAAGAAGCCGGAGCCCGCAGGACGGCTGACCGGTGAGATCACGCAGCTGTTCAGCAAGGAAGAGTACTGCCGGATGGTCGAGAAAGCGAAAGACTACATCCGCGAAGGAGACATGTTCCAGATCGTTCTTTCGAACCGTCTGAGCGCGCCCTTCGAGGGAAGCCTCTTAAACACCTACCGCGTGCTTCGCACGATCAATCCCTCGCCGTACATGTTCTACCTTTCCGGCACGGACGTTGAGGTGGCGGGCGCTTCGCCGGAGACGCTGGTGAAACTTACGGACGGAGTGCTTCACACCTTCCCGCTTGCGGGAACGAGACCGCGCGGAAAGACGATGATGGAAGACGCGGAGCTGGAGTCGGAACTCCTTCGCGACGAGAAGGAGCTTGCGGAGCACAACATGCTTGTGGACCTCGGCAGAAACGACCTCGGCAAGATCAGCCGCTTCGGCACGGTGCGCGTCGAAAAATACCACCAGATCGAGAGATTTTCCCATGTGATGCACATCGGTTCCACGGTGCGCGGCACGATCCGCGATGACTGTGACGCCCTGGACGCCATCGAGGCGGTGCTTCCTGCGGGAACGCTCTCGGGCGCGCCGAAGATCCGCGCATGTCAGAGGATCGCGGAACTGGAAAATAACAAACGAGGCATTTACGGCGGCGCCATCGGATACATTGATTTTACGGGAAATATGGACACCTGCATCGCGATCCGCATCGCGTACAGGAAGAACGGCACCGTGTTCGTTCGCAGCGGAGCGGGGATCGTTGCGGATTCCGTTCCGGAGAAGGAATACGAGGAGTGCCGCAACAAGGCAATTGCATCCCTGAGGGCATTGCAGCAGGCACAGGAGGTGGATTTATGATACTTCTGATCGACAACTACGACAGCTTTTCCTACAACCTTTACCAGCTCGTCGGTGAGATTAACCCGGATATCCGCGTGATCCGAAACGACGAGATGACGGTTGAGGAGATCCGCGAACTGGCTCCGGACCACATCATCCTCTCCCCGGGCCCCGGACGCCCGGAGGACGCCGGCATCATCGTCGAGGCGGCGAGAGAGCTGGGCAAGACGATCCCGACCCTTGGCGTGTGCTTAGGCCACCAGGCAATCTGCGCGGCGTTCGGAGCGACGGTCACATACGCCAAGCAACTGATGCACGGAAAGCAGTCGGTTGCGAAACTCGACACGAAGAGCACACTGTTCCGCGGTTGCCCGACGGAGGCTCCGGTGGCAAGATACCATTCGCTGGCAGCGGATGCGGCGACCGTTCCCGAGGAGCTTATCGTCACCGCGGAGACGGCGGACGGCGAGGTGATGGCCGTGGAGCACCGCGATTATCCCATCTACGGCGTGCAGTTTCACCCGGAATCCATCCTGACGCCGGACGGAGCCAAGATGCTTCGGAATTTCCTGAAAACAGAAACTTCTTCTACAGCAGTAGAACTGTAATTTTACAGACATTTCATTAGAATAATCAAACATCGGAAAAGGAGATTGAAACCATGATCAAAGAAGCGATTGTCAAGATTGTCAGCAAAGGAGACCTCACCTACGATGAGGCGTACACCGTAATGAACGAGATTATGAGCGGCGAGACGACGCCCACGCAGAACTCCGCATTTCTCGCGGCACTGTCCACGAAGAGTGCACGCGCGGAGACCACGGACGAGATCTCGGGCTGCGCGGCTGCGATGAGAGATCACGCGACGCAGGTTGAGACCGGAATGGACGTGTTCGAGATCGTCGGCACCGGCGGAGACAATGCGCAGAGCTTCAACATTTCGACGACGGCGGCGATCGTTGCCGCAGCCGGCGGAGTGAAGGTTGCGAAGCACGGCAACCGTGCGGCATCCTCGTTGTGCGGAACGGCCGACTGCCTTGAGGCCCTCGGCGTGAACATTCAGCAGAGCCCCAAGCGCTGCGTCGAGTTGCTTCGCGAGGCTGGAATGTGCTTCTTCTTCGCACAGAAGTATCACACCTCGATGAAATACGTGGGACCGATCCGCAAGGAGTTGGGTTTCCGCACGGTGTTCAATATCTTAGGACCGCTCACGAACCCCGGACACCCGACGATGCAGCTTCTGGGCGTGTACGACGAGTATCTGGTGGAGCCGCTTGCGCAGGTTCTGGTCAATCTGGGGATCAAGCGCGGCATGGTCGTATACGGAATGGACAAGCTCGACGAGATTTCGATGAGCGCGCCGACGAAGATCTGCGAGATCCGCGACGGATGGTTCCGGAGCACGACGATCACACCCGAGGATTTCGGTTTCGAGCGATGCACGAAGGAGGAGCTCAGGGGCGGTACTCCCGCGGAAAATGCGGCGATCACCCGTGCGATCCTCAGCGGCGAGAAGGGACCGAAGAGAAATGCGGTACTGCTGAATGCAGGCGCATCGCTGTACATCGCCGGCAAGGCGGAGAGCTTCCGCGACGGCGTGGCACTTGCGGCAGAACTCATCGATTCCGGCAAGGCTACGGAAACGCTTGAGAAGATCATCGAGGTCAGCAACCGACCGGAGGAAGAGGCATGAGTGAGACGATCCTGCAACGGATTGCGGAATATGCAGCCGTGCGTGTGGCTGAGGCGAAGGAGCATTTTCCGGAGACGGAGCTTCGCCGGACGGCGGAGTCCCTGCCGGTGAACGGCGGACGCTTTGAGAGGGCACTCCGAAAGCCCGGGCTGTCGTTCATCTGCGAGTGCAAGAAAGCGTCGCCGTCAAAGGGCGTGATCGCGGAGCATTTTCCGTATCTGCACATCGCGAGGGAGTACGACGCTGCGGGGGCGGACGCCATATCGGTCCTGACGGAGCCGAAGTGGTTTCTGGGCAGCAACGACTATCTTCGGGAGATCGCTTCGGAAGTGAGCGTCCCGTGCCTTCGGAAGGATTTTACGGTGGATCCGTACATGATCTACGAGGCCAAGGTGCTCGGGGCTTCCGCAGTGCTGTTGATCGTATCGCTGCTTGACGAAGGAAAACTTCGGGAGTATCTTAGCATATGTGCCGCCCTGGGACTCGATGCGCTCACCGAGATCCACGACGAGACGGAGGCGGAGATCGCGATCGCGGCCGGCGCGAAGATCGTCGGGGTGAACAATCGCAATCTGAAGGATTTCACGGTGGACACGAACAACTCCGGAAGGCTTCGGGGCATCGTTCCCGAGGGCACGGTCTTTGTCTCGGAGAGCGGTGTTCGGACACCGGAGGACGTGGCGGCGATCCGAAGGATCGGAGCGGACGCCGTACTTGTCGGAGAGACGCTGATGCGCGCGGCGGACATTCGCGCGAAGCTGGCGGAACTCCGCGGAGAGAATGTATGACACGAATTAAACTGTGCGGGCTTTCCCGCCCGCAGGATATCGCGGCGGCCAACGAGCTGAAGCCGGAGTACATCGGCTTTGTGTTCGCTAAGAAAAGCCGCCGGTATGTGACGCCGGAGACGGCCGGATCGCTTCGCGCGGATCTCGCGCAGGGCATACGGGCAGTCGGCGTGTTCGTTGACGAGCCGGCGGAGTCGGTAGCAGCCCTCCTGCGGGAAGGCGTGATCGACATCGCGCAGCTGCACGGGGCGGAGGACGAAGAGTATATCCGAGAGCTCCGGGCATTGACGGACCGGCCGATCGTCAAGGCGTTCCGGCTCGGCACGGGCGAGACCGCGGACGTGCGGGAGGTGCTTCAAAAGGCGCTTGCGAGCACGGCGGACGCGGTGCTTCTCGATTCCGGGGCAGGCACGGGAATGGTGCTCAACTGGGAACTGTTGCGGGATTTTCCGAGGCCGTATTTTCTGGCCGGCGGGCTGAACCCGGACAATGTGGCGGAGGCGATCCGCATGCTGCATCCGGCGGCGGTGGACGTCAGTTCCGGCATCGAGAGCGACGGAGTGAAGGACGCGGGCAAGATGCGAGATTTTGTCTGTGAAGTGAGAAAGGAAGTGGACTATGAGCAATCCTAACGGGCGTTTCGGAATTCACGGCGGGCAGTACATCCCCGAGACGTTGATGAACGCCGTGATCGAGTTGGAAAATGCATACAACCATTACAAGAACGATCCTGAGTTCAACCGGGAACTGTCCGAGCTGTTCAACGAGTATGCGGGCAGACCGTCCCGGCTGTACTATGCGGAGAAGATGAGCAAGGACCTCGGCGGCGCGAAGATCTACTTGAAGCGCGAGGATCTCAACCATACGGGAGCCCACAAGATCAACAACGTGCTCGGTCAGGCGCTGCTGGCGAAGAAGATGGGTAAGACCCGTCTGATCGCGGAGACCGGCGCGGGCCAGCACGGCGTTGCGACGGCGACGGCAGCGGCGCTGTTCGGCATGGAGTGCGTCGTGTTCATGGGCGAGGAGGACACCATCCGCCAGGCTCTCAACGTGTACCGCATGAGACTGCTGGGCGCTACGGTGGTTCCGGTGAAGACCGGCACGGCGACGCTGAAGGACGCCGTCTCGGAGGCGATGCGCGAGTGGACGTCGAGAATTGCGGACACACATTACTGCCTCGGATCCGTCATGGGACCGCACCCTTTCCCGACGATCGTTCGCGACTTCCAGGCGGTCATTTCGAAGGAGATCAAGGAGCAGATGCTGGCGAAGGAGGGACGTCTTCCCGACGCGGTGATCGCGTGCGTGGGCGGCGGCTCGAACGCCATCGGAAGCTTTTATAATTTCATTGAGGACAAGGGCGTTCGTCTGATCGGCTGCGAGGCGGCCGGCAGAGGCATCGACACCTGGGAGACGGCGGCAACCATCTCCACCGGAAAACTCGGCATTTTCCACGGAATGAAGTCGTATTTCTGCCAGGACGAGTACGGTCAGATCGCACCGGTGTACTCCATCTCCGCGGGGCTTGACTACCCCGGCGTCGGACCGGAGCACGCGTACCTGCACGACATCGGCCGCGCCGAGTACGTGGCGATCACCGATGAGGAGGCCGTGTGCGCATTTGAGTACCTTGCGAAGACGGAGGGAATTATCCCGGCGATCGAGTCTGCGCATGCCGTAGCGTACGCGCGCAAACTGGCGCCGACCATGTCACCGGACCAGACTATCGTTGTGACCATTTCCGGCCGCGGCGATAAGGACTGTGCGGCGATCGCGCGGTACAGAGGGGAGGACATCCATGAGTAATATCGCTGACGCATTTGACCACGGAAAAGCATTTATCGCATTTATCACCTGCGGCGATCCGGATCTCGCGACGACGGCGGCGGCCGTGCGCGAGGCGGCGGCCAACGGGGCGGATCTGATCGAGCTGGGCATCCCGTTCTCCGATCCGACCGCTGAGGGGCCGGTCATCCAGGAGGCCAACGTCCGGGCTCTCGCGGGCGGCGTCACGACCGACAAGGTCTTCGAGTTCGTGCGCGAACTGCGCCGCGACGTGACGATCCCGCTGGTGTTCATGACGTACGCAAACGTCGTATTTTCCTACGGATCCGAGCGGTTCTTGGCGCGCTGCCGCGAAGTCGGCATTGACGGACTGATCCTTCCGGACGTTCCGTTCGAGGAGCGCGAGGAGTTTCTGCCGGTGTGCCGCGAGTGCGGCGTCAAGTTCATCTCGCTGATCGCGCCCACCTCGAGCGACCGCATCGCGATGATCGCGAAGGAGGCGGAGGGATTTCTGTACATCGTCTCGAGCCTCGGCGTGACCGGAACGAGAGGAGAGATCAGCACGGACATTGCCTCGATCGTTGCGGAGGTTCGGAAAAATACGGACATCCCCTGCGCGGTGGGATTCGGAATTTCGAAGCCGGAGCAGGCGCGAGCCATGGCGTCGGTCTCCGACGGTGCGATCGTCGGTTCCGCGATCGTTAAGCTTCTGGCACAGTATGGTAAGGACGCTCCCACATATGTCGGAGAATACGTCAAATCCATGAAAGATGCGATGAAAACAATCGGTTGACTACAGGATTTAACATAGATTTTACATAACGCTAACGGTCTTTTCACGTTTTTCCGATATTCTTGGTTTCGGAACACAGGAATTTGAAATAACCGCTCGATCGAAGCGGCAATGCGCATCCGGGGATGACGCGCTTACAAGGAGAAACGAACAATGATCGGAATGCACGGATTAACAGTGTTAGCTACGACTGCCGCGGGCTCGGGGATGAGTATGATGAACATCGCCGAGCTCGTCGGCGGTCTTGTTTTTTTCATGTTCGGCATGAGAGTCATGTCGCAGTCCCTTGAAAAGATGGCCGGCGGCCGTCTCGAGCGAATGCTCAAGCAGACGTCCTCCAACCCTATCGTGAGCGTCCTGCTCGGCATGGGGATCACGGTGGCGATGCAGTCGTCGTCCGCGACCACCGTCATGCTGGTCGGTCTCGTCAACTCGGGGATCATGCAGTTCGGACAGACGCTTCCGGTAATCTTCGGAGCGAATATCGGAACGACATTTACCGGGTGGCTTTTGACGCTCGGCTCCATCTCGTCGGGGACGTGGTGGCTCACCCTTCTCAAGCCGGAATTCTTTTCGCCGTTTTTGGCCCTCGCCGGAATCGGCATGATCATGTTCTCGAAGAGAGACCGCAACAAGAGTATCGGAACCGTGTTCGTCGGATTTGCAATCCTGATGAACGGTATGAGTATGATGTCGTCGGCGGTGAGTCCGCTGCGGGATGTGCCCGAGTTCCGGGAGTTGATGACGAAGTTCAACAATCCGTTCTTCGGCGTGCTGATCGGTCTGCTGATCACTGCGGTGATCCAGTCGTCCGCTGCCACCATCGGTATTTTGATCGCGATCTCCGAGGGCGGGATCCTCACCTTTGCCATGGCGGTCCCGATCATCATGGGTCTGAACATCGGTACCTGCGCGACGTCGCTCATTTCCTGCATCGGCACGAACTATAAAGCGAAGCGTGTGGCGACGGTCCACGTGATGATCAAGATCTTGGGAACGGCGATCTGGCTGTCCGTGTTCATCGTTTTGAAGTCGATTTATCAGCCTGCGGTTCTGACGCGGTCCATCGGCAGCGTCGGTATCGCGATCGTACATACGGCATTCAACCTGCTGACAACCCTGGTGCTCCTGCCGTTCTCCTCGCCGCTTACGCGCCTCACCGAGCGCATCGTCAAGCAGCCGAGAGAAGAGTCGGAGCTTCAGGAAAACTTCAGCTTCCTCGACGAGCGTGTCCTGCGTGCACCGTCCGTCGCCGTGGCTGAGTGCAACAACCTCACGAAGAAGATGGCGGAACTCGCCTGTCAGAACCTCTTCGACGCCATGAGCCTCTTTGACAACTACACCGAGGAGGCGGTCGCGGAAGTTCTCAAGAAGGAAAATGAGCTCGACATGTACGAGGACAAGCTCGGCAGTTTCCTTGTGACGCTCTCCTCGAAGACACTCTCGGATCACGACGGACGCATCATCTCCAAGATGCTCCACACCATCGGTGATTTCGAGCGTCTGGGCGACCATGCCGTCAACCTCTACAAGGCGGCCGAGGAGATCCGCGAGAAGCGTTTGAGCTTCACGCCGGTGGCATCCGCCGAACTCCGTGTCCTCACGAACGCGATCGACGAGATCCTGACGATGACCACCGAGTGCTACACGAAGACGGACCTCGATCTGGCGTTCCGCGTGGAGCCTCTCGAGCAGGTCATCGACAAACTCACGAGCACGATCAAGACCAACCACATCGCAAGATTGCAAAAGGGCGGCTGCTCCATCGAGATGGGCTTCATCCTCTCCGACCTTCTGAACAACTACGAGAGGATCTCCGACCACTGCAGCAACATCGCCGTGGCGGTGATCGAGGTCGAGCGAGGCGGTTTCGATACCCACGAGTACTTAAGCGGCATCAAGTTCGGCAACCTCGAGTTCAACCAGATTTATGACAGCTTTGACAAGAAATACTCACTGGAGTGAGAAACGTGCGCCCGGCCGCTGTGAAACGCTGCACAGCCGGGCGCTTTTCATTTTTCGGAAAATGACTGCGAAAAGCGGGCGGATCGATCGGAAAAACGTTGATTTTCCGCGTAGATGATTGACAAAAATGTCAGTCAGTGTTACGTTTTTTGCAAAGGGATTTGTCGTTCGGACAGGTCCGACAGCAAAGGGGGCGGAGACATGGCAGGAAAATGGGGTTATGAGCAGGACGACCTTTCGGATCTCGACAAGGAGATACCGGTTTTTCGAATGGAAAATGCGAAGCCGAGAGGACGGGCGGCAGCGTACTCCTCATCCTCCGATACCGGCTTTCTGAACGGCTCGGCGTCGGAGTGGCGCGAGTGCTACGTGACCATGGCTCTGATCGCGCTCAACGTGCTGGTGTTCCTTGCGCAGCTTTTGATCAGCGCAGAGACGGGGCGCACCTTTGTCGATCTGTTTGATTCGCTGGCCAACAAGTCATGGTGGGGAACCGCCGTGTATCTGGTGTTTTTGAGCACGTTCATCCACGGCAGCTGGTACCACATCATCGGCAACACCGTATTCCTGTGGTTCTGCGGCGTCGCGGTCGAGAAGAGATTCTCCAGAAGACGCGTGCTGATCACGTACTTTGTCGGCGGTATCGTCGCTTCCGCGGCGTCCATCTTCTATAACGGAGCGGTTTTGTCAATCGGTTCTTCGGGCGCGATCGCGGCTCTTTTGGGAGCGTATCTGTTCAAGAAGATCTTCTGGTCGGACGCGATGGACGGATATACGGAATCCTCGTGGGCACCGGTCATCGAGCTGTATTTGTGCTACGTCGTTTTGATGGTTGCGCGCGTGCTCTTCGACACGTCCGAGAGCGTCGATGTGGCGGCTCATGTCGGCGGACTGGTTGCCGGAATCCTGCTGTCGTTTGTGTTTATGATCATCGACTACCACAATCAGAGCTGACCGGAAACTTGATTTTGCGTGGACTTTGAGGTATACTTGCCGAGGACGACCGGGCAGCGGAGGTTAAGCACACGCGCCGGTTGGGCAATGCCGTTCGCAGAGAGCGGGATAACCAATTCAAACGGAAGGAACTTAAGTAAGATGGAACCGATTCACAGCATCGATGCGGAGGACGATCCTTTCGCATACCGTTATGACACACAGCTTTTGATCGATCGCCGGGACGAGGATCTCGACGAGGATGAGATCGCGGAATATATCACGACGCACTTCGAGGGAAACTCGTTGATCGCGGTCGGGGATGAGGATCTGATCAAGATTCATTTTCATACGAATGAGCCCTGGAAGGTGTTGGAGTACTGTAACTCCGTAGGCGAGATCTACGATATCGTCGTGGAGGATATGATCCGCCAGTCGAACGGCCTGAAGGGTTGAGCCGCAGTCAGGGGAGTACCGAGGTATGATCTTTGATACCCATGCACATTATGATGATGATTGGTTTGACGAGGACCGGGAAGCATTGCTTCGCGGTCTTTCTTCGCGAGGAGTGGGAACCGTGATCAACGTCGGAGCGTCCATGCGGGGCTCTCGGGCGTCGGTTGCGCTCGCTTCGGAGTATCCGTTTGTGTATGCGAGCGTAGGCGTTCATCCGGATGACGCGCCCGCGATGAGCGATGCGGATATCGGGGAACTGCGCGAGCTTGCGGGGCGCGACAAAGTCGTCGCCATCGGTGAGATCGGACTCGATTACGGCCATGAAGAGGAACTCACGGAGGCGGAGCGAAACGTAAAGAGGGAAGAGCAGAAATACTGGTTCCGGCGGCAGCTTGCGCTGGCGGCGGAGCTCTCACTGCCGGTGATCATTCACTCGAGGTACGCCGAGGGCGATACGCTGGCGATCATGCGGGAGTACACGGAGCGGTTCAACAAAACGGAGGGGCATTTTCCGGGCGGGATCATCCACTGCTTCAGCGGCTCGCCGGAGACGGCGGCGGAATACCGCAAACTCGGCTATCTTCTGGGGATCGGCGGCGTTCTGACCTTCAAAAATGCCAAACGCCTTCCCGAGGTGGTGGACGAGGCGCCGATGCGGCAGCTGGTGCTGGAGACCGATTCGCCTTACCTTGCGCCGGTTCCGTTTCGCGGGAAGCGCAACGATTCCGGCTATCTGCCGTATGTCGTTGAGAAACTGGCGGAGATCAAGGGCATCCCGCAGGAGGATGTCATCCGCATCACCGCGGACAATGCCCGGTGCCTGTTCGGGATCGCGGAAGAGAAGAGTATGACAAGCGGGGAGTGATTTTTCTATGGAGAAGACATCCGTTCAATCGAAACGCCGCATCGGACTGTATTGGAAAATTCTGGCGGTCGTCGGGATCGTGATGGTGATCGGCGTGGTGCTCGCGTATGTGCCGGGGTTCGGCAACCGGTACGCCGAGAAGGTTTACCCGAAGCTTTACCGGGTGATCGCCCCCGTGACCAACTGCTTTTCGTTCACGCTCGGCGAGATCCTGATGTACGCTGCCGCCGTGATCGTGGCGGTGACGGCCGTGCTGCTGCTGATCTTCGGCGGGATCGCGCTGTACCGCAAACTGCGGGCAAAAGGACCGATGACCGGAGGCGCCCGCTTCCTGCGCGTGTACATGAAATGCTTCCTGGCGATCGTAGTACTCGGACTTTGGCTGTTTATCTTCCATTGGTGGATCCCGTACCATGATTATGTGCTCGGCGTCAAGGAGCACCGCAGAGCGTTCACGCTCGAGGAGATTCAGACGGCTCGCAACAATATCGTGAAGCGCCTCAACGAGACGATCACGAAGGTGCCAAGAGGCGAGGACGGCAAGATCCTGTATCCCGACAGTTCGCAGAGATTTGCGGTCATCCGGGAAGCGCTCCGAGGGCTTGCCGCGGACTATCCGCGCTTTGAGGGATATATCGCGGAGCCGAAGTCGGCGATCTGCTCCGACGTGCTCGACTGGATGAACATCGGCGGCTTCACCTATCCGTACTCGATGGAAGCCACCTACAACAAGTATATATCGGACTTTTACTACTACACGCTGATCGCGCACGAGATCGCGCACAACAAAGGCTATTATAAGGAAAATGAGGCCGAGTTCCTGGGATTCCTCGCCTGCTACACGTCCGACGATCCGCTGATGGTCAGTGCCGGCTGTTACTACGCATTTTTCGACATCGACGAGTACTACGTCGGTGTGCTGTATGAGCTCTATGACGAAGAAACGGCGTTGGCAATCTACAACGCGCAGCCGAAGATGAGCGATCTCGCGGTCGAGGATGCGGTTGCGGCAGTGGAGGCGGCCGAGGAGGCGTACAACGCCGACGACCATCCGCTGCAGGAGTACTCCGAGGTGGCGTCCGACGCCGCGGACATCGGGTGGGAGACCCAGGCGGAGCTGATCGAGAACAATTCGTACGCGGATGTGGTTTATCTGATCGTGGAATATTTCAGCGACGGAAAAGGCCGCTGAGCCGAAAAAACTGACAGGAGGGCAGGATGGCGTATCTGAGCGATCCGAAAGAGACGATCGCGGTGCTGCAGAGGTACCGTTTTATGTTTCAAAAGAAGTTCGGGCAGAACTTTCTGATCGATCCGCACGTGCTTGCGAAGATCATCGACGCAGCCGGCGTGACCGGCGACGACGTCGTGCTGGAGATCGGCCCGGGCATCGGTACGATGACGCAGGCGCTGTGCGAGCAGGCGAAAGAGGTTGTCGCCGTGGAGATCGACCGAAATCTGATCCCCATTTTGACGGAGGACACCTGCAGGGATTACACGAACCTCACGATCATCAATGAAGATGTTCTGAAGGTTGACATCGAGCAGGTGGCGAGAGAACACGGCGGCCGGCCGCTCAAGGTCGTCGCCAACCTTCCGTATTACATCACCACGCCGATCATCATGGGCCTTTTGGAGAAGCGGGCACCGGTGGAGTCCGTCACCGTGATGGTGCAGAAGGAAGTCGCCGAGCGCATGCAGGCGGGGCCGGGAAGCAAGGATTACGGCGCGCTTTCCCTTGCGGTTCAGTATTATGCCGACAGCTACATCGCGGCTTACGTGCCGCCGAACTGCTTCATGCCAAGACCCGGCGTCGGTTCCGCGGTCATCCGTCTGACGCTTCGGGAGAAGCCGCCCGTGGAGGCGACGGACGAGAGCATGCTGTTCGCGGTCATCCGCGCGGCGTTTGCCCAGCGCCGGAAAACGCTGGTGAACGGGCTCGGAAACAGCCCGGAGGTTCCGTGTACAAAAGAGGAGGCGACGGCCGTCCTCGAGGAGTTGGGGCTGCCGGCGGGAGTGCGCGGTGAGACACTCACGATGGAGCAATTCGCGGCGATCGCGAACCGGATCGCATCCGGAAAATGAGCCGATATTCTTCATTTTCCGAAGGAGCCGACAGGGCTTGTGAACATCGTCAAAGAAAAACTATTGATTTTTCACACGATAGAGAGTACAATATAACGCGGGAAAAGTAAATTATACTTCCTAAGAAGAAACTTAGAGTTCAATTTGATTTACGGAGGAAAAGCAGAATGAAGAAAGTACTTTCGATCATCCTCGTTCTCTGCATGACGGCGGCTCTTCTCGCCGGCTGCGGAGACAAGAAGAACGAGACGACTTCCAAGCTTGTCGACGACGACATGTTCGACATGCTTGAGGCTATGGCCAACACCACCTGCGGTGAGTATGAATTCTCGTTCGATTTTAAGGGAGACCCGACGAAGTCGCAGAACGGTACCGGGTACATCAAGATGAAGATCGACCAGCCGAATCAGGCGATGAGCTTCGGCTTTTCGTTTGAAGGCGGATCCGGCGAGAAGACCGTGAAGGCTACCATCGACGATCTGTTGGTTGTCAAGGACGCCAACCTGTACCTCAACATCAAGGGTGTTGCCAACCTGGCAGCTACCATGTCGCCGGAGATGCTCGGCGAACTGGATACTTCGAAGCTCGGCTGGTTCAAGCTTCCGCTTCCGGACGACTGCCCGAAGCTGGACGAGAAACTTCGCAAGAACTACATCAACACGTTCGTTGAGTTTGCTGAGAATGCGCTCAAGGCTGTAAAGCCCGAGGGCGAGAAGGGTGATTTCACGGCAACCCTCAAGACCCGCGAAGAGTATCTGCAGCTTCTTACGGCATTCCGTGATTTTGCGAAGAATGATCTCAAGGGTATGCTCGATTCCACCGTGGAGTCCCTTAAGGGCATTACGAAAATCGACCTGAACAAGTATGCAAAGAAGATCGTTGATACCTACAAGGACGACGTTAAGTCGATCGTGAAGGACTACGGCATTTCAGAGCAGGAGTTCGACCAGATGGTTGACGCTGCTCTGCAGCAGGATCTCAACAAGATGGTTCAGTCTAAGACCGGCGAGAATGGTGAGGCGATCAGCTCGCTCATCCCGCAGGAGCAGATCGATGCTTATGTAGCGAAGATCGACATGGCTGTTGAGGCGTTCAAGAACGGCCAGGGCGAGATCGAGGCTGCCAGCACGATCCGCGTTCAGGCAGACGACGATACGTACCGCACCAGCGTTACGATGGCCAGCGAGAAGGAAAATGCAAGCATCAACCTCAAGGCATCCGTAAAGCCTTGCGCAGTTTCGATCTCCGTTCCTGACGGTGTTATGGAGCTTAAGACGATCGCCGACATGGCTGCTCCGTTTATCGGCGGCTTCACCAATCGCCCGACTCCGGAATTGACTCCGATCCCGACGGAAGAGCCGACTCCGGTTCCTACCGAAGTTCCTACCGAAGTTCCGACCGAGGTTCCTACCGAGGTTCCGACTGAAGTTCCGACGGAGGTTCCTACGGAAGTTCCGACCGAGACCCCTTCGGAAGCACCGACCGAGACTCCTACCGAGGCACCGACTGAGACTCCTACGGAAGCACCGACCGAAACCCCTACGGAAGTTCCGACCGAGACTCCTACGGAAGCACCGACCGAGACTCCTACCGAGGCACCGACTGAGGCTCCTCAGGTAAGCACCAAGTTTGAAAACGGACAGGCAACGATTGCACTCTCCAACGGCAAGACGCTTACGTTCAAACTTCCCGGTGATTTCAAGCAGGCATCAGGGATCACGGATGGTCTTTCTCTTATGCAGGGTTCCAAGACTGTAGGGGTACAGTGCATGGATGTTACGGGATACTCCGAGGCGATGATCAAGGCAGTCCTTTCGGCCTACACCGAACTTGACAGCCAGGGCGACTGGAATGTATGCAAATGGAACAGTTATACGATGGCTTATCAGGTTATTGACGGGGAACTCGTTCTTCTGATGTCCACGTTTGACGAGGAAACCTCGCGAGGGATCTTCGACAGCGTAACGGACATCAGCATCAACTAAACGGTTTCGTCGAACAACCGAAAAATCGATGAATTATGCTCCCGGGTGGCGGATGACCGCTGCCCGGGACTTTTTTTATGATTTCTTTATGTTTTTTGCTTGCTTGTGCCGGATAAAAGTCGTAAGATGGAAAATGACGGAGCGTTTTTTATTTCGGATCTGTTTGTTTAAATGCGATTTCCCCGAAGGTTGCAGGCGCGTATGGCGACTCCCCGAAGGTTGAGACGCACGGTCCGGCGGCACGTCGTGATGCCCCGCATCTATGTTCGCCCGTTCCGGCGGACAGCTGAGCGGCTGTCTGCGTATTGCCCCCACAATATGGGAGCGGGACGATTTCGGATGCCGAGGGAGCGAAGGTGCTCCGACTGCGGTACCCCTGGCTGTTTCAGGCACCGTTATTGGTCGATCCGAGCGATCCGATCCCGGGCTATGCCCGAAAATGGGAGGTTTTTTTCGTATGGAAAAAAACAATGAACGTGCGATAAACCGCACAAAACGTAACATGCGGACAAAACGCCACCTGAGCCGGGTCAAAGACTACGCGCCTCAGGGCGTCGTTGCTTTTCTGGTTTTGGCCGCACTCATGCTTCTGCTCTTCCTGATCATGAAGCTTCCGAAGATCGGAGCTTTCATAGCGTCAGTGCTTCATGCGCTGGCTCCGGCGTTGGCGGGATTTATCTTCGCCTTCATCATGTCGCCGCTGGTGAGATTTTTCGAGACGCGCCTCATTCGCTGGGCCTGCAAGGGAAAAAACGCGAAGCCCGATGACGAAGAGTGGATGAAGAAGATCCGGAAACGATATCGGCGCATCAGTATTCTGATCACGCTATTCGGCCTTCTGACGTTGATTGCGCTGCTTTTGATCGCGATCCTTCCGGAATTGTGGAAGAGTATCGAAAACCTGATGGTCAACCTGGCCGGATACCTGAATCAGCTGAAGGACGTCATCGATTCCTATCTGCAACATAACCCGCGCGTGGCGGAAGTGGCGGAACCGGTGGTCAACCAGTTTTCCGACACGAACAAGATCGCCAATACTATCATGGGCTACTTCAAACTGGAGATGGCCGGCGATGCGGTTAAATTCGTGGCGAGCAGCACGTGGACCGTGGTGCGGATTCTCTACATCTGGCTGGTCGGCACGATCGTCAGCGTGTATCTTTTGGCAAGCAAAGAATATTATATCGGTCTGTGCAAGAAGCTGTTCTTCGCCATTTTCCCGAAACGTGTTTCGAAAAATGCGATCCAGACGCTTCATAAAGCCAATATCATCTACTCTGCAGCCATTCTCGGCAAACTGGTGGACTCGATGATCATCGGCTGCATCTGCTTTGTCGGAACGTCGATCCTCGGCATCTGGTTCTCCGCAATCGGCGAATACAAAGTGCTGGTGAGCGTGATCGTCGGCGTGACGAACGTGATCCCTTTCTTCGGGCCGTTCCTCGGCGGCATCCCGTGCTCCATCCTGATCTTCGCGATGAAGCCGCTGCACGGACTGTTGTTTGCCCTCTTCATTGTGGCGCTGCAGCAGTTTGACGGAAACTTCCTTGATCCGCATATCGTAGGCAAGAAGGTCGGCCTTCGTCCTTTGTACGTACTGTGCTCGTGTATGCTTTGCGGCGGTCTGTTCGGTATCCCCGGACTGATCGTGGCGACGCCCACCTGCGCTTTGATCTATTATCTGACGAAATCGTATCTCGAACTTCGACTGGAGAGCAAGAACCTGCCGGTGGATACGATCGAATATGTGACGCAACCGAGCGCCGTGATCGCAAACCGTTCCATGAGCGTGGATATGGTGACGGAGCGTCTGATCGCGGAATCCGATGCGCTGGATGCCGAGCACGCCAAGAAGGTTGCTCAGGACGAGCAGCGGGAAAACGCGGTGAACACCGTGACGGGACGCCGTCGCAGACGCCGCCACCGCTCCGGTGCCGTCAGTTCACTGCTTAACGGTGAGAGCGTACTCGACGGCGAGGAAAACACCGATCTCGATCTGTCCGCATACGACGATCTGGAGTCCGGCGTCGCTAGGGAGAAGCGCCTTGAGCGCGAGTGGCTGATGTCCGGCGGCGAGGAGGACCTCAACGACAACGGCATCTCCGACGCTCTGGAGGAGGCGCACCAGGCAGGCAGCGCGAAGCGCGGAGCCGGGAAAAAGAGCATTTTCCGACGCATGATCGAAGAGGCGGAGGAAGACTGGGACGAACACGGAAACCGTCCGCTGCCGGGGGCTTCCCGCAGCAGCGACGATGGGGAACCTCAGGAGGATGACGCTTCCGATGAGGATGCGTCCGAGCTGGTAGCCCGCGCGAATACGGACGATCCGAACGTCAATATCTGAGGAATCCGAGGGCGGAAAAACGGTTCCGAAAGAAGCTTTTGTTTCCTGCAAGAATGCCTTGACTTTCCGAGGGCGGAAAGACTATAATCTATGCATGGTCGTACACAAAACCGTTACGGTTTTGATTATAAATCTCTCATAAAGGAGCACACGAATTATGAAGAAAATTGTGTTGTTGGTCCTCTGTGTGGCTGCAATGTTGGGGCTTTGCGCCTGCGGCAAGGACGACAAGGACAAAAAGGACATCAAGATCGGGTTGATCTGTCTGCATGACGAGAATTCGACCTACGACAAGAACTTCATCGACGCGATGAAAGAGGTTCAGAAGGAACTGAAGCTTTCCGACTCTCAGATCATTATCAAGACGAACATCCCTGAGTCCGATGCCTGCCTTGATGCTTGCAAGGATCTCGTTGACCGTGGCTGCACTATCATTTTCGCAGACTCGTTCGGCCATGAGGATTACATGATCCAGGCTGCGCAGAAGTATAAGGACGTGCAGTTCTGCCACGCTACCGGTACGCAGGCTCACACGTTGAAGCTTGATAACTACCACAACGCATTTGCGAACATCTACGAAGGACGTTACGCAGCGGGCGTTGCTGCCGGTCTGAAGCTCAATGAGATGATCGAGTCCGGCAAGATCACCGCGGACAAGGCTGTTATGGGCTATGTCGGTGCATATACTTACGCCGAAGTTGTTTCCGGTTACACCTCGTTCTATCTCGGTGCAAAGTCTGTTTGCCCGACCGTCACCATGAAGGTACAGTTTACCGGTTCCTGGTATGATGAGGCGAAGGAGAAGGAAGCTGCAGTAGCGTTGATCAACCTCGGTTGCGTATTGATCAGCCAGCATGCAGACTCCATGGGTGCTCCTACGGCTTGTGAGTCCGCAGGCGTTCCGAACATTTCCTACAACGGCAGCACGGTTTCCGCATGCCCGAACACGTTCATCGTTTCCTCGAGAATCAACTGGTCGAAGTACTATGCGTTTGCCATCAACTGTGTCAAGGAAGGCAAGACGATTCCTTACGACTGGACCGGCGGCTTCAAGGAAGGCTCCGTAGAGCTCTCCGCTGTCAACGAGAAGGCTGCAGCTGCAGGCACGGTAGAGAAGGTCAACGCAACGGTTGACGCTCTCAAGGCCGGCACGATCAAAGTATTCTCGACGGATACGTTCACGGTAGGCGGACAGAAGCTGACTTCCTACCTTGCGGATATCGATTCGGATAAAGCTTTTGAACACGAGACCGAGGCGATCTCCGACGGTTACTTCCATGAGTCCGAGAAGAGAAGCGCTCCTGCGTTCGATATCCGGATTGACGGTATCGAGCTTCTGAACGAGGCATAATTTTTCGATCAACCACAGAACAATAAAACGTTAATTCCTTCGGCGGGGCCGTTTGCGCCCCGCTGAAGTGGTTTTGGGAGGCATTCCGTGAGCTTACAAACGAATGAACCGAAGGAATCGATCCAGTCGAATGTGCCGGCGCTGGAACTGTACGGAGTCACGAAAACGTTCGGAAAAGTCGTAGCCAATGATAACGTCAGCCTGACGGTGGAACGGGGTGAGATCCTGTCCATCCTCGGCGAGAACGGCAGCGGTAAGACGACATTGATGAACATGATCGCGGGTATCTACTATCCGGACAGCGGACAGATCTTCGTGAACGGCGAGGAAGTGTCCATCGGCTCGCCGCGCGACGCATTTGCCCATGGCATCGGTATGGTTCACCAGCATTTCAAGTTGGTTGACATCTTTACCGCGACGGAAAATATCGTGCTCGGCATTAAGGACGAGGGTCGCTTCAATATCAAGGAATACGCTAAGCGTGTGAAGGAGATCAGCGACCAGTACGGCTTTGACATCGACCCGAACAAGAAGATCTACGACATGTCCGTGTCGGAAAAGCAGACGGTTGAGATCATCAAAGTTCTTTTCCGCGGAGCCGAAATCCTGATCCTCGACGAGCCGACCGCTGTACTGACGCCGCAGGAGACAGAGAAGTTGTTCGCCGTCCTCAGACGCATGCGCGACGCCGGCAAATCCATCATTATCATCACTCACAAACTGAATGAAGTGATGGCGCTCTCGCAGAAAGTGGCGGTCCTGTGCAAAGGCCGTTACGTCGGCACGGTGGAAACCGCGAAGACCAGCATTTCGGAGCTCACGGAAATGATGGTCGGCAAAAAGATCAGCCTGAACATCCACAGAAGCGAAGTCAAAAATCCGGTGGAGCGCCTTACAATCGAGAATCTGTGCGTCAAAAACCGTGAGGGTGCGGACGTCCTTAAAAACATCAATTTCTCCGTATACGGCGGTGAGATCCTCGGTATCGCCGGCATCGCCGGAAGCGGCCAGCGCGAATTGCTGGAAGCGATCGCGGGTCTGCAGCATGTGGAGACCGGTAAGATTCAGTATTTTGCACCCGGCGCGGAGAAATCGGAGGAACTCATCGGCAAGGATCCGATGAAGATCCGGGAGATGGGAGTGCGTCTTTCCTTCGTCCCGGAAGACCGCCTCGGCATGGGCCTTGTCGGCAATATGGATATCGTCGACAACATGATGCTCCGAAGCTACACCGAAGGCTTCGGAATGCTGCTGAACCGGAATTCGCCTCGTGCTCTTGCGGAAACGATCATCAACGACCTCGAAGTCGTGACGCCCAATGCGAAGACACCGGTGCGCCGGCTCTCCGGCGGTAATGTCCAGAAGGTTTTGGTGGGCCGCGAGATCGCATCCGCGCCTGCCGTGCTGATGGCTGCTTACCCGGTTCGAGGCCTGGATATCAATTCCTCCTTCACCATTTACAATCTTTTGAACGAACAAAAAGAGCGCGGCACGGCCGTGATCTTTGTCGGCGAAGACCTCGACGTTTTGCTGGAGCTTTGCGACCGTATCCTTGTTATCGCATCCGGTGAGGTTTCGGCGATCGTCGACGCGAGAACCGCCACCAAGGAGAGCATCGGTCTTGCGATGACGCACGGTGTCGAAGCCAAAGAGGACGAGCCTGCAGAGGCTTCCGCAGCGAAAGAGTCCGCCGCGACAAAGTCCGCGGAGAGCGACAGTGCTTCCGAGCAGGACAACGCAACCCCGGACAATGCCAAAGCCGGTTCTCATCATGTGCATGAGCCGTTGATCCACATCGTTAAACGGGAGACCCGCGGTTGGAGGTTCAACTGGGCGGTACGCATCATTGCGGTAATCGTCGGAATCGCACTTTGCGGGTTGCTCACATTGTTTATCGGGGAGTCGCCGATCGACCTGTATCTTTCGATGCTGGACGGTGCGTTCGGAACATCCAACCGAATCTGGATCCTGCTCCACGAGACCGTTCTTTTGCTTGGTGTAGCCCTGGCATTGACGCCTGCCTTTAAGATGCGGTTTTGGAATATCGGTGGTGAAGGTCAGGTGCTGATCGGCGGATTTGCCTGTGCGGCATGTATGATCCTGATCGGAGACAAGATTCCTTCGGCACTGCTGATCCTCGTGATGCTCGTTGCAAGTGTTCTGGCAGGTATGATCTGGGCTTTCCTTCCGGCAGTTTTCAAAGCGTACTGGAACACCAACGAGACGCTCTTCACACTCATGATGAACTACATCGCGATGCAGATCGTTTCGTATTTCGTATATATCTGGTCGGTGCCCGCTGGCTCCGGTCACATCGGTGTCATCAACAGTAAGACGAAGGCCGGCTGGCTTCCCGAGATCGCGGAAAATGAGTATCTGCTCAACATTCTGATCATCCTCGTCCTCACCGGCATCATGTATGTCTACCTCCGTTACGCGAAGCACGGCTATGAGCTCACCGTCGTCGGCGAGAGTGAGAACACGGCGAGATACATCGGCGTCAACGTAAAGAAGGTCATCATGCGAACCATGATCCTTTCCGGTGCAATCTGCGGTTTGATGGGCTTCCTGCTCGTCGGCGGCCGCAGCCATACGATCGCCAGCAACACTGTCGGCAACCGCGGCTTTACCGCGATCATGGTTTCGTGGCTGGCTCATTTCAATCCGTTCTACATGTTTGTCACTTCGCTTCTGATCGCGTTCATGTCCCGCGGTGCCAAGGAGATGGCTTCCTCGCTGAGCCTGAACGAGTCGTTTGCGGACATCCTCGTGGGCATTATCATTTTCTGCATTATCGGAAGTGAATTCTTTATCAACTATCGACTTGTGTTCCGGAAACGGAAAAACAAAGTACATTCCAAAGAGGAGGTGCAGCAATGAATTTCGGTTTCTTTCAACGTGCGATCATTCAGGGCATTCCGTTGCTGTTCGGCTCCTCCGGTGAGATCCTCACCGAAAAATCCGGACACCTCAACCTCGGTATCCCCGGCACCATGTACGTCGGTGCCATGGGCGGCTTCATGGGCGCATTTTTCTATGAGAACAACGCCTCGAACTTTGTTCCGGCTCTCGCGGTTTTGGTCGCCCTCCTGGGTTCCATACTCGGCTCTCTGCTGATGGGCCTCATCTATTGCTTCCTGACGGTCACGCTCCGGGCAAACCAAAACGTTACCGGTCTTGCGCTGACCACTTTCGGCGTCGGCTTCGGCAACTTCTTCGGCGGTTCCATCCGCAAACTTTCCAACTCCGAAGTTGCTTCCGTCGCGGTCTCGAAGACCAGCCTGGCGTTCTGCAGCCGGAAAATCCTGTCCTTCAGTATCCTGGCCTACGCCGCAGTCATCATCGCGCTGATCATGGCCTTCGTGCTGAAGTATACCCGCATCGGTCTTCACCTTCGCGCCGTCGGAGAGAATCCGGCAACCGCGGATGCCGCGGGCATTAATGTCAATCGTTACAAATACATTTCCACCTGCCTCGGAAGTGTCATCGCCGGTCTCGGCGGTCTCTACTACATCATGGACTACGCCAACGGCGTCTGGTCCAACGACGGTTTCGGTGATCGCGGCTGGCTTGCCATCGCTCTCGTAATTTTCGCCATTTGGCGTCCGAGCCTGTCAATCCTCGGTTCGTTCCTCTTCGGTGGTCTGCTTATCGTCCACAACTATCTGGGCCAGACACTCCACCTCACGATGGCGACGCAGGAAATCTTCGTCATGACGCCCTATGTCGTGACCGTGCTTGTGCTGATCCTGATCAGCACACGGCGCAAAAAGGAAACGCAACCGCCGGCTCACCTCGGTTTGTCCTACTTCCGGGAGGAACGGTAGGGAGTGCCAGAAACTGCGAGTAATTTGATTCGAGTTCAGACTAAGGAGAATACCTATCAAAGAAGAATAATCTTTGGTAGGTATTTTTAGACAATATGTAATGACCTCCGATTTGTAGGTTCGTGGATTTACCTGTATACTATAAGTCGGCTAAGACAATGGTAACAGGGATTACCGCATACAAATGGAGGTCATCAAATGAATTATAGCACAGTCTACGTAGGAA
>JAFRYE010000033.1 GCA_017441265.1 Lachnospiraceae bacterium
ACTGACCGCAAGCCTTCTCGTAAGCGGTGTTAGGATCGTCGCCCTTCTTGATGAAGTCAGTCATCTTGCCGAGAGATACGAACTTGTAGCCGATGATCTGGTTGTCGGCGTCGAGTGCGATACCGGTAACATAGCCCTCAGCCATCTCGAGATAGCGGGGACCCTTCTTGAGAGTACCGTACATCGTACCAACCTGAGAACGAAGGCCCTTGCCGAGGTCCTCAAGACCAGCGCCTACCGGAAGTCCGTCTTCGGAAAATGCGCTCTGGGAACGACCGTAAACGATCTGCAGGAACAACTCACGCATAGCGGTGTTGATCGCGTCGCATACAAGGTCGGTGTTGAGAGCTTCCAGAACCGTAAGGCCGGGAAGAATCTCGGATGCCATAGCAGCGGAGTGCGTCATACCGGAGCAGCCGATGGTCTCGACCAATGCTTCCTGGATGATGCCTTCTTTAATGTTGAGCGAGAGCTTGCAAGCGCCCTGCTGAGGTGCACACCAGCCTACACCATGGGTGAAACCGGAGATGTCTTTGACTTCTTTCGCCTGAACCCATTTTGCTTCCTCGGGAATAGGGGCACAGCCGTGATGAACGCCCTGTGCTACGGTGCACATGTTTTCGACTTCTTGAGAATAAATCATACGAATGAAAAACTCCTTTCATTTGATAGAGAGATTACACCGCATGTATTGTATCACAGGGGCACAAAAAAAACTATAAAAATTTAGCCTTCGAGAGTGAAAAATAAGTGAAAAACCCAAAATATTGTGGATATTGACGTGTGTCTGTGATAGAATTAGTCGACCGAAGACCGAAAATGACGAAATCTCGCAGGAAAGGAGGGGCTCGCAGTATGTTTTCCAAACTTCGAGAGCGGCTTGCCGAATCACGGCGGTTGCGGGAAGAGCGGTCGGAAGAAACGAGAAACCGGGTTCTCTCCGAGCGGGAGGCGGTTTTAAATGAGTCCGAGGAGACCGCGCGAGTGCAAAACCTCCGCAGAAAACAAACGAACGCCGTTCTGAATGCGATCATGACGATTTCTTACTGCGTGCTTGTCGTCTGTGCTCTGGAGATCGTATGGTACTACTACAAGGGCTACCAATACACCAGGCAGCAGGAAGAGATTTCCGTGATGATGAAGGGCGGTATCGCGGATTCCGGCATCCTTGAGAGACCGACGGAGTCGGTGGTCGAGGATCCGCAGATCACATTTCCCGACGAAGGAAATTACGAAGTCGTCAATGTGTCCAGAAAATTCTCGCAGGAGGTGTCCGACCGCTGGAAAGAGCAGTATCAATACCTCACCTCGGTCAACCCCGACTGCTTCGGGTACATTGAGATTCCGGACACCAAGATTAAGATGCCCGTAATGTTCACACCGCAGGATTACGAACACTATCTCTACCGAAACTTCAGCGACAGTTACGAGACGCGCGGAACGCCGTTTCTGGACATCGCGACGAGGCTCGGGGAGAGTCAGAATTATATCATTTATGCGCACAACATGCGTGACGGCAGCGCCTTCGGAACGCTGCCCGAATATCTGGACCGTCAATACTATGAGGACCACAAATACATCTATTTCAACACGGCCGTCAGCGAGGGTGTCTATGAGATCATCGCGGTCTGCAAGACGCGGATCTACAGCGCAGCCTCGAAGAAGTTCCGCTATCATATCTACGGCGGAAAATTAACCAAGTCGGAATTCGAGACTTACGTGAAGGAAGTCAAGAAGATGGCGAGATACTCCATCGATGCGACTGCCGTCTGGGGAGATGAGCTCATCACGCTGTCCACCTGCTATCACGACAGGGCGGACGACAACGGGCGTTTGATCGTGGTCGCCAAGAGAATTCGGTAGGAGACTATGGCAATCAACATTTTTCGACCAAGAATCGAAAACCATCGACGCATCATTGTTGTGAGCGATGTTTTCGGTAATTATGATACGCTGCGGCGGTTGCTTGATAAAGTAGGCTACAGCAGGGAAGACTACCTCTTTGTGCTGGGAAATATCACGGAGCGCGGTCCGCAGGGGCTTGCGACGCTTCGGTTCCTCATGGAGACGGGCAAGAATCGTCGTGTGTTTGCCCTCGCCGGCGACTACGACATGGTCAGTAAAGAGGTCTTCCGGGCCGACCGCAATGCCGAACTGTTGCAATATGTGCTTCGGAATCATTCCGTCATCCGCGACATGTGCGCGGAGATCGGCATCCCGCTGACACCGCAGTCGAATATGCATCAGATCAAGCTGGTGCTTCGCGAGGCATTTTCCGAGGAACTCGGATATCTTTCGGAACTTCCGCATGTGATCGAGATTCCCGGCTTTGTGTTTGCACACGCGCAGATCCTGCCGGGAGATCCGGAGGAGATGACGCCCGGGGATGTCATCAAGGCGGAAGGCTTTTTGAACAAGGGATTTTCCTTCGACCGGTACGTCGTCGTCGGACACTATCCGAACCAGCGTTACCCGGAGGCAAAGCGGTGCGCGAATCCGATCATCAACCGCGCTCGACATATCATCTGCATCGACGGCGGTATGACGAAGCTTCGAGACGGTCAGCTGAACGCATTGGTGATCCCGAGTCTCGATTCGGATCAATTCACATACGCTTTTGTGGATGATTTTCCGAAGAAGATCGCGCAGAACAGCCAGGACGCCGGGATGGAGCGGCATTTGATCCAGTATCCGGACAACCGCGTGAAGGTTTTGAACACGACGGGGGATATGTGCTATTGCCGGCAGGAGAAGACCGAGCGGAACTTCTGGATCCCGAAGGTATTCATCCGGCAGACCGAGAACGGTACCGTCACCGAGGACTATACGGATTACCAGTTGAAAGTGACATTTGAAGACGAACTATCCGTCATCCTGGAGACGTCTCGCGGCGCGCTTGTCAAGCGGGACGGCGTGACCGGGTGGTACTACGGATTGCTGCAATGATGAAAGAATTTTTTGAGCGGTTATACTGAATTTCGGTGTGACCGCTTTTTGTGTCTTTTTTGTGAACTTTTTTCTTCGTTGTCATTGTAATGAGAAATCGTTTATTGTATACTGAATTTATACATTTTCCGAGGAAACATTATCCGTCGGAAAATCAGTATGGGAATAGGCACTGTTTTGCATTCGAAAGGAGGAATATGGTGAAAAGAATTATCACTGTATTGGCTGCAATTGTTTTGACGGCAGTCCTCATGGCGGGGCTGGCGGTGGCCGGCGGCGACTACAATGAGTACTACATACAGGACATCATTGACGACGCGCAGCCGGAAACAAAGTTGGTCTTTGTAGTAGAGTGTGTCGGAACCGACCTTGAAGTACAATCCGGTGTGTATATCGGAGGTATCTACGGCCGGTTAAATGGACAGTTTGAAACTGCGTACTCGATGAGTACGATCTCAAAAATGAGGTACGGAGACACGTTGTCATTTACGATTGACACGGCACGCTTAAAGGACGGATATGACGAACTTAGAATTCAGCCGATATCCGGCTTTGAGGTTTGTTCTTTGAAAATCGTCTCATCGGCGAAACGCTATTCGATTTCCTATGAGTTGAACGGCGGAACAAACAATCCTTTAAATCCTGTTGATTACAATAAGTACGACGGACCGATTTATCTGAAGAATCCCAGCAAGGAAGGATATATTTTCAGCGGTTGGTATACGGACGCAGCACTTACGAAGAAGACAAGCGGTATCGCGTACGGACAGACCGGAAATCGCAAGTTTTATGCGAAATATACGGACGGGACCGGAACTACGAGAAAGCTGAGCTTTGATGCGGCAGGCGGAAACGGAACACTTCCGGCAGCGATTACCGCGGCGGGAGGTGCGGCAGTCACGGTTCCCCGTGCAAACTTGTCGAGACCGGGATATTATTTCCTCGGATGGTCTTTGCAGGCAGGTGAGACAACGGCGGTGTACAAGAGCGGCGACAAAGTGGTTTTGAGTACCAATACAACGCTGTATGCCGTTTGGCAGCAGATTGAGTATCGGTATCTGTACTTCGACTTTAACCGCGGAACCGGTAATGAGGTCGAGCCGATCAAGCGCCAGTTGAATGCAAGTGTAACCATCCCCAAGATTACGGTTTCTCGCCCAGGATACTATTTTATGGGGTGGTCGAAGCGGCCTTACGGAACAGCGGATTACAAGACCGGAAGCACCATCAAACTTGACAGAAGCTATACGCTGTTTGCAGTTTGGAAGCCTTCGAAGCCGGAGTATCACCTGACATACGATTTTAACGGTGGTTATGGTGAATGTCCGAACGGAAACAATATTCCGCTTTTGAAGGATACGGTATATACGGTTCCGAAGTTTTCTTATATCGGCCGATATGATTATTATTTCCTTGGTTGGGCGACGGTTCCGTATGCTGCTACTGCAGAGTACAAGACGGGCAGCCAGATTACGATCACTAAGGATTTGAAGTTTTATGCTGTTTGGAAATCTGCGCTCCCGACGAAAAAAGTGTTTTTCAACTTAAACGGCGGCACCGGCAGCGTTCCATCTTATCTCGAAGCGCAGCAAAACCATTGGTTTATTGTTCCGGAATTCAGCCTCAGCCGTACCGATTACACATTTGCGGGATGGTCGACAGACAAGGATGCCGCAATTGCTCAGTTGTACACCGGTAGCGGGATTTCCATGCAACAGGAGAATATTACACTGTATGCAATTTGGACGTGTAATTATACGCAGTATGCGATTTCCTTCGATGCGAATGGCGGCACGGGAACAGTTCCGGCTTCCAAACTGGTGATCGAAGGAAGAACGATGACAATTCCGAAGGCGAACCTTACGAGAACAGGTTTCTATTTTCTGGGATGGTCTACGGATAAGAATGCGAAAACAGCGCAGTACACAAGCGGCAAGACTATGACGGTAAATGCCAACACCGTTTTGTACGCGGTATGGAAGCCGTCCGGATATCTTCTGACGTTCAATGTGAACGGCGGAAAGGGCGAAGTAGCGGCACTCAGTGCGAAAGCCGGAGTTTCGTTAACGATCCCTAAGACTTCGGTTTCCCGCAGAGGCTATTATTTCCTCGGCTGGGCGACGACAGCTACGGCAACGAAGGCAACATATACAAGCGGCAAGACGATTACTCTTACGAAAAATACGACCTTGTATGCTGTTTGGAAGAAAAAATCGTCCAAAGTCGATCTTGGCGGTATTCATGTTCTGATCGGTGACTGGTGGTCAGGAGACGCAGATCTTTATTGGGACACTGTTGATGATGCGACAAGAGAGTATCAGCAATCCCTGATGACCCAGGGCAACTACACGATCACTCGTGGCAGTGTTTATCCTGGCGGCTGGGCTAATCAGGCCGAAGCAGGAATCCTTTCGATCATGATGGATGAGCCATTGGCAGATGTTATGGTGTTTGATTACCGTTTCATCGGTAATTTCTTCGCGCAGGAAGAGCCGTTGTTCTGTGATGTTTCAAAGTGCGAAGCCTTTGATTTCAGCGACGAAAAATGGAACAAGGCCGTGATCGATGCGATGACGATCGGTGACAAGATTTACGGATTCGCGGTCGGTTTCGAACCGCAGACCGGAATTTACTATAACAAGAATTTGTATGCGACTCTGAGAGGAAGCAATAAGATCAACGAACTGTATGACCTTCAGGCATCCGGCAACTGGACCTGGGCTAAGTTCGAAGAGATCATTGCGGATCTGACGAGAGATACCGATAATGACGGAAAGAAAGATGTCTACGGACTTTCGGCTCAGCAGAGTTATCTCTTTGAAATGGCCACTGTGACCAACGGTCATCAGTTTGTTGAAAAAGACAGCAACGGCAGATATGTAAGCAAGTTCACCTCCGCCGATATTATCGCGGATTGTGAATGGGCATACTCTTTGTACACGAAGGGATATATTCGCAGACAATTGGAGGAAGATTGGCAATGGGATTATTTCAGAGATGATTTCATGCAACAGAAATCTGTCCTTTTAGTAGATGATGCATATATGGGAAGTCAATTCCTCGGAACGGACTATGACACCGGCGAAAGACGATGCAATTTTGATTTCGGTTTTGTTTGCTTCCCGCGTGGTCCGAAAGCTAACTCGTATATTGCAGCGTGCCGTGAGAATACGTACGTGATCCCGAATTGCACTTCGACCAGGGAAAGACTGGAAGATATCGCATATGCATTCAATGCTTTCACGGAGCCTACTCCGAATACTCCGAGTGATGCCTGGAAAACTTCGTATCTTACTTATTTCAGTGAAAATGAAACTCGAGCATTCGAGACGATCGATCTGCTTATGCATTCGGCAAAACGTACCACGCAGTGCAGTTATCCGATTCCGGGCATGTGGGACAATAATTACGGCGTAATTCAAAGCAAGTTGCTTTACAATATCGATTCTGTGGAAACAACTCCGACGGCTCTGTTGCAGAGTCTGGAACCGGAACTGAATGCCGGACTTGCAGATTTCAATTCTAAGATCAAGTAACCGTCATTTCGGAAGATAACAATATGGCCGGTGCACGAATTCGTGCACCGGCCTTGTTTCATGTTTGAACTAACGATTTATTATCTTCTGTGGCGCAGCAACGAGAGGATCACGGCTGCTGCGGAACCTGTCAGGATCGCAAGCAACAAAGGTTTCCAAAGAGGCGTCGAAGAATCCGGATCTTTGTTTTCACTCGTGTTGCTTGTACCCGGAGTTGATGCGGAAGGAGTTTCCGTGACAGGCGACATCGTCGGTGTCGGCGTGAGCGTCGGAGTCGGAGTGAGCGGCGCAACATCGAAAACAATCCTGGTACCGCATACAGTGCAGGTCGATTCCGATAGACCGGAATTGTCCAGTGTCGGTGCTGTGATCACCGTAGCCGTTTCGGCGGGCGTGTGCGCGACTAAAGTGTACGAATCTTTGTAGGTATAGCCGCAGGTCTCGCAAACATGCTTTGTGTATCCGGGCTCGTTACATGTGCCCTGAATTACCTCGTCATTCATCTTCGGAGTTTTGCAGTCTCCGTGAGGAAGAAGATTGACTTTGTATTCCTTTCGCTCGTCGCGCTTGAAATCGTAATCGTTGCCTGAGGTCTTGAACTCGCGGTCCATGACTTCGCCGAAGTCTTTTACGCAGTAGGCGCGCCGGTTTGTATTATCCTCGAAAAATGTGATGAAACCTTCGAGCACGTTGCCGCGCACGAAACCGTCGCGGGAATAGCGCTTGGGATATACGATATACATACCTACGAGTCCGCCGCTGTGGACATAGCCGTGGTCGGAGATGAAGCCAGCCAGCTTGACGGTGCAGTACTCGATGTCGGGATAACCGGCGGCGCAGATGGCGCCTAAGAACTGTTCGTCGCGGGTGGAAGCGTCGTTGTCAATGTTGATCAGAGTCACATCGACGTTGCAGTTCCGGACTACGGCGTTTCCGTATCCGATAACGCCGCCGACACCGAACATTTTCCCGGTGACATCGAGACGGACGGAACCGGTGACCTCACAGTTTTCGATCACGCTGTTGTTCGCATAGCCTGCGATACCGCCGATGAATGCATCGGTCTCCAGTGTTTCCGAAATGTTTACGCCGATCAGACGAAGATTACGGACGGCGGCGTTATTCAGATTTCCGAAGAGACCGATAAAGCTTGTATCGTACGTCTTTCGGTTGCCGTCGTAGGTGGTCTGCGTGACAGCGGAAGGAACACAGGAGCCGAGGTTGATCAGACAATGACCGTTACCGTCCAGCGTGCCGGAGAAATCCGGCGACGGCCAGGGCTGCGGGAGATTCGAAAAATCAATATCGGTCAGCAGCTGCAGGTTTCCGTCGGGATGTTCCTGTATCGCTGTCAAAAACTCGGATTCCTTATAGATCTCGATTACCGGCTCTTCATCAGCACGGGTCGGGGCGACCGACCGCACAAGAGTGATGAGAGCGAGAATACATCCGAAAAGCAAAAGTAGTTTCCGATGGCGCATGCAAAGCCTCCTGTTATTTGCCTTCGGAATCCGCAGTAGCAAGACGCTTATTGGCGGTCGAAAGCATGAGTTTGATGCGGTTTAACTGGTTGACTTCGCTTGCGCCGGGATCGTAGTCGACCGCAACGATATTGGACTCCGGATGACGGAGGCGAAGTTCTTTGATGACGCCCTTGCCGACGATATGGTTCGGCAGACACGCGAAAGGCTGCGTGCAGACGATGTTCGGTGCGCCCTCCTCGATGAGCTCAAGCATCTCGGCGGTCAAAAACCATCCATCACCGGTCATATTGCCGACCGAAACGATCGGGCTGGCTTTCTCGGCGAGTTCACGGATCGTCGACGGAGCGGAGAACCGTTTGCTTGCGCGAAGAGCCTTTTTAGCGGGCTTACGGAACCATTCGATCAGTCGGATCGCGAGGTTGTTAAGCCGAGCTTCCTTCTTGCTCTTGCCGAGGAATTCGGACTTGAAATTGCAGTCGTAGCAGCAGTAGAGGAAGAAGTCCAGAAGGTCGGGACATACCGCCTCGGCGCCTTCCTGCTCCAAAAGCTCCACCAGGTGGTTGTTGGCAGTCGGAAGGAACTTGACCAAAATCTCGCCGACGACACCGACGCGCGGCTTTTTGATGTCTTCGCGAAGCGGCAGTTCGTCAAATGCGCGGATGATGTCGCGGCAGTTCTTTTTAAACTTGTGTAAACGTCCTTTTTCCACATCCTTCATGCAGACGGCGTTCCATTTTTCGTAGAGTTCGTTGGCAGAGCCGGGGATGAGCTCGTACGGGCGCGTGCGGTAGAGAACACGCATGAAGATATCTCCGTAAATGAGGGCTTCAAGGGCGCTCATGATGAGCTTGGGAGTATACTCCAGACCGGGGTTTTTCTCAATTCCGCTGGTACTGATGCTGATGACCGGGATATGTCCGAGACCGGCCTTCTGCAGGGCACGACGGATGAAACCGATGTAGTTGGTCGCACGGCATCCGCCGCCGGTCTGAGAGATCATGACGGCGACACGGTCTAAGTCGTAGCGGCCGGAGCGCAGGGCGCTCATGATCTGACCTACGACGATCAGGGACGGGTAGCATGCGTCGTTGTTGACGTACTGCAGACCGACATCGATGGCGTCGCGGTTGTCATTGGCATCGAGTACTTCGATGTTGTACCCGTGCGCGCGAAGCGCAGGCTCGATCAGTCGGAAATGGATCGGCGACATCTGCGGAGCGAGCAGGGTATAGTTCTTGCGCATGTCCTCGGTGAAGATCACGCGGTTGTGCGCGGACGTGTACACAGGCGCTTTCACATGCTTTTTGCGGCGCTCGCGGACTGCGGAGAGCAGGGAGCGCACACGGATTCTGGCAGCGCCGAGGTTATTAACCTCATCAATCTTGAGAACCGTGTAAATCTTGCCGGCAGTCGTGAGAATATCGCTCACGCCGTCGGTGGTAACGGCGTCAAGACCGCAACCGAAGGAGTTGAGCTGGATCAGCTCAAGGTTGTCCTGGGTGCGTACAAATGCCGCGGCGTTGTAAAGTCTGGTGTGGTACATCCACTGATCGACGACGATCATGGGACGATCGACGCTTCCGAGGTGGGAAACGGAGTCCTCCGTGAGGACGGCAACACCGTAGGAGCAGATCATATCCGGGATACCGTGGTGGATCTCCGGGTCGATATGATACGGACGGCCCGCGAGAACGATGCCCATGCGGCCGGTTTCTTTGAGGTAGGCGAGGGTTTCCTCACCCTTGCTGCGGATGTCCGCCTTGACGGCCATCTGCTCGTCCCAGGCAGCGTGCGCTGCCTCGCGGATCTCCTTCTTGGAGATACCCTTTGCCGTAAAATGACGCACCAGACCGTCGGTGATGATCGCTTCCGTTTCGAAGGAGAAGAACGGATTCTCGTAAATGACGTCCGTAGTCTTCAGCTCGTCGACGTTGTTTTTGATATTTTCCCCGTAGGACGTGACGATCGGGCAGTTGTAGTGGTTGCCGGCGCCGTCGTCTTCCTTATGCTCGTAAGGAATGCAGGGGTAGAAGATATACGGAACCTTCTGGTTGATCAGCCAGCTGATGTGGCCGTGGGCGAGTTTCGCCGGGTAGCACTCGGACTCGCTGGGGATCGACTCGATACCGAGCTCGTAGATCTTGCGGTTGGAAGCCGGAGAAACCACGACGCGATAGCCGAGCTTCGTGAAAAATGTGAACCAGAACGGGTAGTTTTCGTACATGTTGAGCACGCGCGGAATACCGACGATCCCTCGGGGGGCCTCGGTGATGGCAAGCGGCTCGTAACGGAACGTACGCTTTAATTTGTATTCGAACAGGTTCGGAATGTTATCTTTATTTTTCTCTTTGCCGAGACCGCGCTCGCAACGGTTGCCGGAGATGAACTGCCGGCCGCCGGAGAAGCGGTTGATCGTCAGAAGACATGCATTGGTGCAGCCTTTGCAACGAGCCATGGAAGTCTCAAACTTGAGTTCCTCGAGCTCGGTGCGGGAGATCATCGTCGTTGCGACGCCCTCATAGTGATCACGGGCGATCAAAGCAGCACCGAACGCGCCCATGATGCCGGCAATGTCCGGGCGGATGACTTCGCAGTCCGCGATGCGCTCAAGGCTTCGGAGCACGGCGTCGTTGTAGAACGTACCGCCCTGAACGACGATCTTGGAACCGAGTTCCTTGGCGGACGTGACTTTGATAACCTTATACAGGGCGTTCTTGATGACGGAGTAGGCAAGACCGGCCGAGATGTCGGCAACGGTCGCGCCTTCCTTCTGCGCCTGCTTAACTTTACTGTTCATGAAGACGGTACACCGCGAACCGAGATCGATGGGATTTTCCGCGAAGAGAGCAATCTTTGCGAAGTCTGCAACCTCGTAATCGAGGCTCTTTGCGAAGGTCTCAATGAAGGAGCCGCAGCCCGAGGAGCAAGCCTCGTTGAGCTGGACTTTGTCGACGGTGCCGTTCTTGATCTGAATGCACTTCATGTCCTGACCGCCGATGTCGAGGATACAGTCGACGTCGGGATTGAAAAATGCCGCAGCATGGTAGTGGGCAACCGTCTCAACCTCGCCCTCGTCGAGCATGAGAGCGGCCTTGACCAAGAGCTCGCCGTAGCCGGTGGAGCAGGTGCGAACGATCCGCGCGCTGTCGGGCAACAGCGAATAAACCTCCTTGAGAGCCTTGATGGTGGTCTTTAAGAGGCTGCCGTTATTGTTGCTGTAGAAGGAATACAAAAGGGAGCCGTCCTCACCGACAAGCGCGAGCTTGGTGGTCGTGGAACCGGCGTCGATTCCAAGGAAACAATCGCCCTCGTAACCGGCGAGGTCGCCCTTGCCGACCGTGTGAACGCTGTGGCGCTTGCGGAACGCCTCATACTCCTCCTCGGACGAGAAGAGGGGCTCCATACGGTTGACCTCAAAGGCCATGGCGATACCGTTTTCCAACCGGTCGTGCATCGCGGAGAGAAGAACCGGATTGTCCTTTTGCGAGGACATCGCGGAGCCGATCGCCGCGAACAGGTGCGAATGGTCGGGGGCATAGACCTGATCGTCCGTCAATTTGAGCGTGCGAATGAAAGCCTGACGGAGTTCGGTCAGGAAATGAAGCGGTCCGCCTAAGAAGGCAACATTGCCGCGAATGGGCTTGCCGCAGGCGAGACCGCTGATGGTCTGGTTGACAACGGCCTGGAAGATGGAGGCCGCAAGGTCGGGCTTGGTAGCCCCCTCGTTGATCAGGGGCTGAATATCGGATTTTGCGAACACGCCGCAGCGAGCCGCGATCGGGTAGATCGCCTGATAGGATTTCGCATATTCATTGAGTCCGGAGGCGTCGGTCTTCAAAAGGCTCGCCATCTGGTCGATGAACGAACCGGTACCGCCGGCACAGATACCGTTCATGCGCTGGTCAATGCCGTTCGTAAAATAAATGATCTTTGCGTCCTCACCGCCCAGCTCAATCGCAACGTCGGTCTTCGGAGAGTAGTATTCGAGCGCGTTGGAAACGGCGACTACCTCCTGCAGGAACGGAACGTCCAGATGCTTGGAGATCGTCAAACCGCCGGAACCGGTGATCACGGGGCAGACTTCGCAGTCGCCGATCTTCTCGACGGCACGGCCGATCAACAGCGCCAACGTCTGCTGAATGTTCGCAAAATGCCGCTCATAATCGGAGAAGAGAATCTCTCCCGCATCGTTACGTATTGCAATTTTCACGGTAGTGGAACCGATGTCCACGCCCATGCTGAGAATTTCGCTCATTTGTTAGGAATACCTCACACAATTTGTCTGGCGGACGCGCAAATCACACATTGTATGGAAAACTACACATAGCGGTAATCGATATCATGTGAACTTGTGCGCACACACCACATAAGTATACTTTATTTTACGGAAAATGGCAACTGTTTATTTCCCCGGCGACGCTTGCGTGAGGCGCCGTGCTGTGGTAGAATGAAACGGCATGAAAGGGAAATTACATGCGGCGGAGGTTTCTTATGAAACAGTATGAAAATGCGGTTATTGTCTCGACAAATCGATTGGCGGACGGCATTTTTTCCACGGAACTGTGTGCGAAAAGCATTGTGAAGGATTCGCTTCCGGGGCAGTTCGTCTGTGTCTACAGCGACGATGGAGCGCATCTTTTGCCGAGACCGATCAGCATTTGCGATATCGATGCGGATGCCGGGACGCTTCGACTGGTATACCGTGTCGTCGGCTTCGGAACCGATGAGCTTTCGAAAAAGGGCGTCGGGGATACGGTGCGACTTCTCGGACCGATCGGAACCGGGTATGAGAGTGTGCGTGAAGGCAAAGACAAACCGCTTCGGATTCTGATCGGCGGCGGTATCGGAATTCCGCCGATGCTTTTGTTGGCAAAAAACTGGAACGCGGCCGGATATGAGGTTCATGCGGTGCTCGGATACCGCAATGCGGACCTGTTCCTCTTGGAGGACTTCAAGCCGTATGCGACATGTCATATCGCAACGGACGACGGAAGCGTCGGAACCCACGGAACGGTGCTGGATGCCATTGCTGCGGATGGCCTTCTCGACGGCGGTGCGGACAGGAAAGCGTTGATCGCGGCCTGCGGACCGATGCCCATGCTTCGCGGAGTAGCAGCGGAAGCGATGAAACAGGGAATCCCGGCGTATGTATCGCTTGAGGAGCGAATGGCCTGCGGTGTCGGCGCATGCCTCGGGTGCATCGTCAAGAGCCGTGAGGTTGACGGACATTCCCACGTTCACAACAAACGGATCTGCACAGAGGGACCGGTGTTCCCGGTGAGCGATCTTTGCTGGTGACGGCTTCGGAAAATGAATAAACAGTGTGTGAGGACACCTATGAATACCAGTGTGAATTTTGCCGGAATCACTTTGAAAAATCCCGTGCTGACCGCGTCGGGCACCTTCGGATCCGGAATGGAATACAGTGAATTTGTCGATCTGAACCGCCTCGGCGGTGTCGTTACGAAAGGAGTGGCGGTCACTCCCTGGGAGGGCAATCCAACGCCGCGCGTCGCGGAGACGACGGGCGGAATGCTCAATGCCATCGGACTGCAAAACCCCGGGCTCGATGTCTTTTTGTCGAGGGACCTGCCGTTCCTCGCAAAATACGATACGAAGGTTGTTGTCAATGTCTGCGGCCATTCGAAGGAGGAGTATGTCGAGGCAGTCGCGAGACTTGCCGATACGAACGTCGATCTGCTGGAGATCAACATCAGCTGCCCGAATGTCCGGGAGGGCGGGATCGCCTTCGGAACGAATGCTTCGAAGATCTTCGAGATCACCAAAGCGGTGAAATCGGCGGCGAAACAGCCGATCATCATGAAGCTTAGCCCGAACGTAACGGACATTACGGAGATGGCCCTTGCGGCTCAGGACGGCGGCGCGGATGCCGTCAGCCTGATCAATACGATCACGGGCATGAAGATCGACATAAACCGCAGGACATTTGCCTTAGCCAACAAGACCGGCGGGCTTTCGGGGCCTGCGATCAAGCCTGTTGCGGTGCGCATGGTTTACCAGGTGGCGCAGAAGGTATCCGTTCCGATTCTCGGAATGGGCGGTATTGCCTGTGCGGAGGACGCCATCGAATTTTTGATGGCCGGAGCCACGGCAGTCAGCGTCGGCACGGCGAACTTCCATAATCCCCGTGTGACGGAGGAGATCGTTGCGGGGATCGAGGCATACATGATGCGGAATCATGTAGAGGACATCAATGAATTGATCGGTTGTGTGCGATAAGTTTTTTTTGTGGGGGAACAGAGAATTATGGAGAAGAATACCGGTTTTGCTGCTCGCTTCAGGGCTTTTTTCCGGGAAAACGGGCGGAAACTCCTGCCGATCTTTGCGGTGCTCGGAGTTGCGTTGTTATACTGTATGTATGTTTTCCTGTTCAGCGGGAAAAATGATAAAAAGAACAAGCCGGCACACGGAGACGGACGGTTTACGGTTCGAATGACTTCCGTTGACGGGGAGACATTTTCCGGAAAATACGGCACCGACGTCTGGGGGGCTCTTGAGCTGAATGAGGCATTGCATGATTTCCTCACCAAGGATTCGCAGCGAACTTCACTGGAACTTCGGACGATCGAATTGACGGATCCCACAATGCCGGATGTGACCATCACATGGGATTTCGATGCAGCGGTGGCCGACAGTTCCGGCCTGTACCGAAATGTTGACAACGCCTCGATAACACTGCAAAGCGAAGGTAAGACGCTGGTTCGCTACGATGTGGTGCGCAACTCGTCGGAGAATGTGAACGTTTTTCTCGCGGATACCAACGGGGATGATGCTTTGGAATGCATCATCGATCATATCCCTGCCGCGGAATACGGAAACCTCGCAGACAGTTTAATCGTGGTTTATGATATCAAGAACAGAAAGCAGTACCAGATCTGTAAATGTCTCTATGAGGATTACTCGGAGATCAATGTTGTGGAAGAGTCGGAACAGGTTGCGGCGATCGGGATGAAACGAGTGGCCACCGGATGGAATTCGCTCGGAGAGTTTTGGCACTTAAAACTGTGGACCGGTGAAGGAGATCTGAAACTGTTCTCATCAAATCCCTATCAGAAGGGAGATGAGATTCCGGTTTTGGCCCTCGGATCGGATACCGTTGACGTCTTATTTGAGCAGGCAGACCGATATGAGCATACGACGAAGACTCTTCGTTTGGGTGAATACCCGGATTATATTTTTTCGCTGAACAACACCGGTATCACAGTCCGTTTTAAGGACAATTACGGCAAACTGGTGGATTCGTGGCAGTTCAATACCGGTTCGATGATCCTGCAGAATGCTTATTTTACGGACCTGAACAAAGACGGAAAGCGAGAGTTCGTCGGGTTGTTCCTTCGGGATGAAAAAGTCTTCGGCAACGGCGCCGTAACATCGTTGCTCGACATCTGGGAAGTGTATGTTCTGTCCTTCGGTGATCATATGTATTTTTCTCAAAAGGCGCAGGTGATCCCTGTGGGAAGCGGCGATATCGACATCAGCGACGGGATACGGGTCACGGACAGAGAGAATCCTGAGATCAAATGCCGGTTGTTCGCTCTTGACAGCGAGCAGGTTGATTGGTGGTCGTCGGCTTTTATCAACGGTGGTGTCGATCCATTGCTCAACGTCTTTGTGTGTATGGAAAGCGCGGACGACTGGAATACCGTCCATCGTCTGGCTGCTGCCAACACCAATGTTAACGAAGCGGTACGATTGCGGGAATTGCCGGAATACACCTTCTTCATTGATCCCGATTATTACTGGACGATTGTCCGGTGGGACGGGCAAAACCAACCGAAAATATTGTTTGATATGAAACAGAGTATATCGTACGATTTTAGCCGTTTTGAAAGTGTGGTTTTCAAGGATTATACCGGTGACGGTATTCCGGAGTTATGCTGCTCGTCCAAGTATTTTCTCAGTACGCAGAGTTGGGTGATCGATGTACAGACCGGAAGGATTATGTATAACGTCGATGATCGGGATTGATCGGTTATTTAGGCTAAGGCAAGGCGAAAACTGGTCATCCTTTCAATTATCGTGGACTAGATCGAGTACGTATGATGGGATGCTGTCGAAAGACAGTTGATCATAGAAAAATTTCAGAAAGGACTCGGCGTGTGCAATGGCATCGATCGCGCCGAAAGGAAACTATGGAAAGTTACAAGAAGGAATTCATCGAGTTTATGGTGGAGTGTGAAGTGCTGAAATTCGGCGATTTCACGCTTAAGAGCGGAAGAAAATCCCCGTTCTTCATGAATGCGGGTGCTTATGTCACCGGTTCGCAGCTGATGCGCCTCGGAGAGTACTATGCGAAGGCAATTCACGGTACCTACGGAGATGATTTCGATGTTTTGTTCGGACCGGCATATAAGGGAATCCCGTTGGCGGTCGTTACTGCGGTCGCATTTTCCAAACTTTACGGGAAAGAAATCCGGTACTGCTCGAATCGCAAGGAGATCAAGGACCACGGCGATGTCGGCATTTTGCTCGGAAGCAAATTAAAAGACGGAGACCGCGTGGTGATGATCGAAGATGTGACCACGTCCGGCAAATCCATGGACGAGACGATTCCGATCGTGCGTGCTGCGGCCGATGTGAAACTTGTCGGCCTGATGGTTTCTCTGAATCGTTGCGAGCGCGGCAAAGGAACGCAGGGGGCTCTCGATGAGATCCGCGAGGAATACGGAATGCCGACAGCGGCGATCGTATCCATGAAGGAAGTTACGGAGTACCTGTATAACCGTGAAGTAAACGGCAAAGTCGTCATTGATGATGCCATGATGGAGAAGATCAAGGCGTACTATGCGGAGTACGGAGTATAAAGTTAGGATTTCGTTGTAAGACTATGGAAAATGATTTGAAAACAAGTGATTTTTATTATGATCTGCCGAAGGAACTGATCGCGCAGGATCCTCTGGAGGATCGTTCGTCCTCGCGGCTTTTAGTGATGGACAGGGAGACGGGAGAACTCACTCACACGGTATTTTCCCATGTCATTGATTACCTCGAAGCCGGTGATTGCCTGGTGATCAACGACACGAAAGTGATCCCGGCGCGGCTGATCGGAGAGCGGCTTCCTCGAGAGGTCGCTGGAGGTGTGAATTCGAAAAATGATCCCGATGCTTCCCAGCAGCCTCGTGCGCACATGGAACTTCTGCTTTTGAAGAGGCTTGGTGACCGCACGTGGGAGACTCTTGCAAAACCCGGCAAGCGCGCCAAAGAGGGCGACCGGATCTCCTTCGGCGATGGGGCTTTGACGGCTACGATCATCGAAGTCAAAGAGGACGGAAACCGGATCGTCCGGTTCGATTTTGAAGGAATCTTTGAGGAGATCTTAGACCGACTCGGACAAATGCCGCTTCCGCCGTATATCACCCACAAGCTGCAGGACAAGAACCGCTATCAGACCGTGTATGCCAAGTACGAGGGGTCGGCTGCGGCACCTACGGCGGGGCTTCATTTTACGAAGGAACTGCTTGCGGAGATCGAGCAAAAGGGCGTGAAGATCGCGCATGTGACGCTCCATGTGGGATTAGGTACGTTCCGGCCGGTGAAAGAGGAGAATATCCTCGATCACAAGATGCATACGGAGACGTATCGGATCCTGCAAAAGGACGCGGACCTCATCAACGAGGCACACCGCGCCGGCCATCGTGTAATCTGTGTCGGCACCACCAGTTGCCGTACCGTTGAGACTGTCGCTGCGGAGGACGGAACGATGAAAGCGTGCGAAGGTGATACGTCCATCTTCATTTATCCCGGCTACCGCTTCAAATGCATGGACGGTCTGATCACGAACTTTCATCTGCCGGAGTCGACGCTGATCATGCTTGTTTCTGCATTTGCCGGCAAGGAGCATGTGATGCATGCCTATGAGGAGGCTGTGAAAGAGAAGTACCGCTTCTTCAGTTTCGGCGATGCCTGTTTGTTTTTGTAAGAAAGAGTAAACCGTTTTTCGGCGTAACGCGGAAAGGAGTCGGAAATGAAACGAACTGTTTTAAGAAGAGTAGTGTTGGTTCTTGTTGCTGCATTTGTCTGTTTCGGGGTCGTTCGAAGCTTTTCCGGCGTTCGCGCTAATGCTGAGGAAGAGCAGTATGATGTCACTGTGGGAATTCAGGAAGGTAAGCATGTTCATTATTCCGATGGTACCCTTACAATCCCGTATAAGATAACCGGAAAAGATGCGTCGCGGGTTACGAAACTTATACTTGTGACTTATGCGTGGGAATATAAGCCGAACGAATCGAACCATGTGTATTATTCCGGCGTTGTGCAAACATCGGAACCGTTTACGCTTGAAGGCACTGTAACAATAAATGGTGCCGATATAGATCTCTTTAGCGATTATCTTTATCTGTTTGCGCAAGATGCAGACTGTTCATCCGAGACCGATCACATCGGGGAACCATGCTATTTATCCCTAGAATCAGTATGGTTTCGATTCAATTCCGGACAGTCCGAAATGCCGGACCACGCTTCAGTTTTCACAGGGGATTACTATACAATTCCGAAAATGACTGTTACCAGAACAGGATACTGGTTCCAGGGATGGTCGGAAGATAAGAATGCTACAGTGGCGACATACAAGAGCGGATCCGAAGTGTTCGTCACTTCAAAAATGGTTTTATATGCCGTGTGGAAGAAAAAAACGTGGAATAAAACCGTTGACGGACTTGGACTTGAGGGATTAAAGAATCCTCGTGTAACAGACGAGCAGTATGACAATTGGACGGGAGATCACCTGTGGTACGGTCATTATGATGGGACTCCGGTCAGATATAGTATTCTTTCTGTCCTTGCACAGGGCGACTATATGCTACTGGATTGCGACAGTATCCTGTATAAAGCTTCGTTTAATTCTCTAAAAGATGGTGATGATCAGCCGGCCAATGCATGGATGGGAAGCGATATTGAACAGGGCTTGAACGGAAGCAGTTTTCTCGAGAAGAGCAATTGTTTTTCTTCGGTGGAGAAGGAAGCAATCCCATCGGTGAAATCGGATAGTTATGCGAACGAGAATTATGATGCCGAAAAGGTTTATCCCAGTTATCGTTTTCCGGAATACACAGGGCTTTCCGGATCCAAGGTTTTCTTTCTTGAACAATCTGAATTGGTAAATGCGGAATATGGATTTAAGGCTTCTTACGGGACCAATATTCCCAGTCCGTTCAATAGCTTTAATACATACCCTTCTTGGTCGATTTTCAGTCGACATAAAGGATTGATCGGTGAAACGCAATATACAGAAGTCGATCCCGGAAGATGGATGTTAGACAAAAAAGAACCTTGGTGGATGCGTACGGCGGGGGAGACAAGTGATATTGTCGGAATTGTTACGGATAACGGATCAATTTACATGAAATCGGCATATGAGGAAGCCGGCGTCAGCCCCGCATTCTTTATCGATCCGGATGCAGTGCTGTTTAACTCTGTTGTAGCCGGACCTTCCGACCTCGGTTATACGGAACGAAAACTTACTTTGCTTGATAAAAACACGACGGTGGCGTTGCAATCCGGGAAAATGATCAGTGCATCCGGGAAAACGATCACGGTTCCGTACGTAGTCGGCGGCGCAAACGCATCCAAAGTCACTCAGGTTTCCGTGGTGATCCTTGATAAGCCGTTCACGGTCGGCAATTCGAATGGAGCAAGTATCCTGTATTACTCCAAGATCAATACCGGAAGTTCGTTTGGCCGAACCGGAAGCGGAATGTTCACATTGCCTTCGAATCTTGCATTGAGCGGATGGGGCGATGCATATTATGTGTACCTTTTGGCGGAAGATGTCAACGGCATGTGCGAGACGGATTACGCAAGCACGCCGAAACTCCTTCCGGCTCCGGGAACTTCCGGTACAGTAAAACTGACCTTTGATCTAAATGGCGGTTCCGTCGGTGCTCCGGCGGAGATTTCGAAACCGGTCGGGACCACGGTGAAGATTCCGAAGTCGTCACCGTATCGCGGCGGCTACTGGTTCATGGGCTGGTCGACGAGCAAGACCGCGACGACAGCAACGTACAAGAGTGAGTCCGAGATCCTGCTTGCGAAGAATGTAACGCTGTATTGCGTTTGGAAGAAAGCAGCCGCTATGACCTATCGCGTCTCCTTTGACCGGAACGGCGGTAGCGGAACGGCTCCTTCGCCGATGACGGTTACAACCGGAACGACGGTTACGGTACCGAAGTGCTCATCAATCAACCGGGAAGGTTACTACTTTATGGGCTGGTCGACGACCAGAGGCGGAGCGGTAGCATACAAGAGCGGCGATACGATCAAAGTGACGGCGAGTATTGTGCTGTATGCTTCCTGGAAGCCGAAGACAAACATCGTCACTTTTAACGTAAACGGCGGTTCAGGCTCTTTGCCTGCGACCATCAAGGTTCTTACGGGCAAGACCGCAACCGTCAGCAAATCCACGATGAGCCGCAACGGTTACTGGTTCCTCGGCTGGTCCGAAAGCAAGACTGCGACCACCGCAACCTATAAGACTGGCAGCGAGATCAGCGTGAATAAGGACACCGTGCTGTATGCGGTTTGGAAGAAGAAATAAACGGATAGTGTTATAAGCGCGTAATAGAAAAGGACGGAAAGGAAGTGTAACGTAATGAGGAGAATTGTCAAAATGTTGTCACGATGCATTGCCGTTGGTTTGGCAGTGATCATGACGACCTGCCTTGCGGCAGTTCATTTGGTAGAATGCGGGAATACTGCGTCGGCCGCGACTACGTCCGTTAAGATCAATGCGACGAATTTCCCGGATCCCATTTTCCGATCGGTGATCGCAAGCCGCGATTACGATCGGGACGGGAACGGTGTGCTTGACGCTACGGAGATAGGCCTGACGCTCAACATCTATTGCGAGGGCATGGGCATTAAATCCATAAAGGGCGTTGAGTTTTTCACCGATCTGCAGGGCTTGTGGTGCAAGGACAACGCGATCGAGTCCATGGACATCCGCAAACTCAAGGATCTGCGCGGCCTTTGGTGCTCCAACAACAAACTGAAGAAACTGGATATTACGCAAAATGAGCGGCTGGTCTGGGTTTATTGCTACGACAATATGCTCACGGAGCTGGATGTTTCGCACAATCCGAAGATGGCATTTATCGAGTGCAATACCAATCCGATCACGAAACTGGACGTTTCCCACAATCCGGAGCTTGAGCATCTCACGTGCGGCTCGTGCGAGTTGACGACTCTGGATATTTCGCACAATCCGGAACTTGCTCATCTGGATGCTTTCAGTAATCACTTAAAGAAGCTTGATGTGACGAAAAACCCGAAGATGAAACGCCTGGATATCTGGGATAACGCGGGACTGGGGAGCATCGACATCTCGAAAAATCCGGGCCTTCAGTATTATAACTGCGCATACAACGGCGCGACGAAGGTCGATGTAAGCCATAATCCCGAATTGTATAGGCTGATCTGCAGCTATAACGAACTCACGAAACTGGATATTTCGAATAACCCCAAACTTGCCAGCCTCAACTGCGAGGACAATTCTCTTACGTCTCTTGATATTTCCCATAACCCGCAGCTGCGGTATCTTCAGGCGGCGATCAATCCGTTCACGAAGCTGGACATCGGCAACAATCCGTTCCTTCTGAAGACGTACAAGGAAGGCACGTTTGTGAAGGAGTGGTACGGTCGTTCCTGGACGATCGACTACGGCGGGGACGATTCGACCGGCGGTGACACGATGTTCTACATGTGGATCAACGAAGGCATTACTCTGAGCACGAAGCAAACCGGCAGCGTGGCGCTTCCGAAAGAACAGTATTCGCCGCTTGATCCCGGCGTGAGCGTTGACGATCTGATCACTCGTGAAGCGGTCGTGTCTGCACTTTATAAACTTGCCGGAAGTCCGGATGTCAGCGGGCTTACTTCCCGCTTTACGGACGTAAAGAAGGGCGAGTGGTACGAAAAGGCTCTGCTCTGGGGCGAGAAAAACAGCATTTGCGTCGGTTATCCGTACACTGCCGCCGAAACTTTCGGAATCGGCAAATACATCACGCGTCAGGATCTGATGTACATGCTGATGCGCTATTCGGAAGTCAAAAAGCTTAAGCGCTCAATCGACTTCGGGCGAAGCGATGAGTATATCGATTATTACTCGGTCGATTACGATCATTGGGAAGCCGTCTGCTGGTGCGCAACGTGGATCATCCTTGAAGGCAAAGGCGAGGATGAGTCTCCCAAAAGTGAGCAGCTGATCGATCCCTACGGGCGGGTGTCGTACGCGGAGCTGGTTACCGCGTTCAGCCGGTTGTATGAAGTCAATAAGATGACGGTCACTTCGACGGTTACGAAGGCTTTGGAAAACGCGAAAAATGCGCCTGTCAACGGTAAAGTCAAGCTCATTTTCAAATTAAACGGCGGTTCGATCGGAGCTCCGGCGACGATCACGAAAAATGTCGGTGAGACAGCGATTGTTCCCAAGTGCGCACCGTATCGCGCCGGCTATTGGTTTGCCGGTTGGGCGCTTTCCGACAAAGCAACCACGCCCGCATACAAGAGCAACTCGGCCATTACTCTGGCAGGCGGCAGCGTAACTTTGTACGCGGTTTGGCAGAAAGCCTCGGCAATGACATACCGCGTCTCTTATGACCGAAACGGCGGAACCGGAGCTGCACCCGCGCCTTCGGTCGTGCTGAAGGGCTCAACAGTCACGGTGCCGTCCTCGTCCGTGAGCAGACAGGGGTACTATTTCCTCGGCTGGTCGACAAAAAGAGGCGGCGACGCCGTGTACAAGGCAGGCAGCACGATTAAGGTGAATGAAAGCATTGTTCTGTACGCGGTATGGAAACCTCGCACGAACACGGTAACATTTGACGCTAACGGCGGAAGCGGAACGCTTCCCGCGGCGATCAAAGTTTTGACAGGCAAGACCGGAACCATAGGAAGCGGGTCCGTAAGCCGAAGCGGCTATTGGTTCCTCGGGTGGTCAACGTCGAAGACCGCAACGACGGCGACGTACAAGAGCGGTTCTTCCGTTTCGGTTTCGGCTGATACGGTTCTGTACGCCGTGTGGGAGAAGATCAAGGAGTATCGGGTCTCCTTCGACCGCAACGGCGGTACTGGAAAGGCGCCTGTTGCAATGACGGTTTTGTGCGCCTCGACCGTCACGGTACCGCAGTGCTCCGTAACCAGGGATGGATATTACTTCCTCGGATGGTCGACAACCCGCGGCGGAGCAGTTGCTTACAAGAGCGGCAGCACGTTCAAAGTATATGCGGACACCGTCTTGTACGCTGTCTGGAAGAAAAAGTAAATAATGTGTAATTCGGTGCCGGGGACAGTAGCGTCTCCGGCACTGTTAATTTGCATAACATATAAAATTCAAATACTCTCATAAAAGTGGTTGCTCCGATGGAATCGATATGATAGACTGGTTGAGTACTCTTCGACGGTTCCGAAGAATCAATTATACGAAAGTGAGGTTTACAGAATGGGGCGGAATACTGTCGTCAGACGAATAGCTGCATGGGTTCTGGCTGTATTGTGTGCGGTTGCAATTTTGCCGGTTTATGATTGGGGCGGCTCGGCAAATGCTTCCGAAGATGAGTGGGAGAAGACGGTCGATTTCCTCGGTACAACCGGGATCAAGGCGCCTACGGCGCCGGATTACTGGGACGATGAATGGGAAGGAAGTTATATCTGGTTCGGACATTACAACAAGCGTCCGATCAAATTCCGCGTGCTTGCACCGCAGACGAACAAATTCGGCGGAAATACCGTTTTTTTGGATTGTGCGTCCAGTTTGTACACATCCAATTTCCGATCGAATGTGAGGCCTTACACCGAAGGCGTTTTGGTCAATCATTGGAAAGACAGTGATATCCGTGAAAGCCTTAACTCGACGGGCTTTCTGTATCACGATTTCGGTTTCACCGATCAGGAGCGTGACGTGATCGCGAAGAGTGCGGTTGCATCTCATATGCTTGCGACCAATGCAACCTGGGGAGAGCAGGATGAACGAGCTATTGTTGCAGAACTCGCAGAAAATTACGTCCCGCTTACCGGAGAGAAGGTATTCCTTCTCGATGCCGAGGATGTGACCAATCCTGTGTACGGATATTACGGCGGCGATATATCGCATCTGAACAATGATCAGGTCGCTTCCCGCGACAAATCGAACGGCTCCTCGAGCTATTGGTGGCTGAGAAGCCAATGCACAGAAGTGGATTGGTGTGCTATGGTTGTCGCAAACGGAAATCGCGTTAAATCATTCATGGTCGATTATGAGTTCGGCGTCAGCCCTGCGATGAATCTCGACCTTAACAAGGTCCTGTTCTCGTCCGCAGTCAAGGGAAATGCAGGTGCTGCCGGCACGGAATACAAATTGACGATCATTGACGACACCAAGTCGATCGAAGTCACGTCCGGCAAGAAAATCACAACGGATAACTATAACACGGTAACGGTTCCGTATACGCTTGGCGGTAACAGTTATGCTTACAGCCGGATCTCGCTTTTGGTTCTCGACAAAGAGTACACTCCCGGCAATACCAACAACGCCGGCATCGTAAGTTACGAAAAGCTGAATACGACCGGTTCCAATCCCGCGCAGGAGGGAAATGTAACATTTGAGCTGCCCTCGATGATTAAGCTTCATCCGGAATACTGGGGCACTCAGTATTATCTGTATCTTGTCGCGGAAAATGTGAACAATTCGTATGTAACCGACTACGCGAGTGCGCCTCTGCCGATCGAGGATCCGAATGCTTCGAAGGTGCTGTCGTTTGACCTAAACGGTGGTTTGTCCGGAGCACCCGCGGCTATCACTGCGACCGCAGGCGCATCGGTTACCATTCCGAAGTCGAGTCCTGTTCGCAACGGTTATTACTTCCTCGGATGGTCGACGTCGAAGACAGCTTCCGCTGCAACGTACAAAAGCGGCGACAAGATCACGTTAAATGCAAGCGTAAAGCTGTATGCGGTTTGGAAAGCGGCGACGTACAAACTGACATTTGACGGCAACGGGGCGACCGGCGGAACGGCGCCTTCAACTATCACGGTAAACGGAGGAGGCACGGCGACGGTTCCGAAGTGCTCGCTGACGAGAACCGGCTATTACTTCATGGGCTGGGCTACATCCAACACTGCGACAACCGCTGCATATAAGAGCGGTTCGAAGATAACGCTGAGCGGCAATCTGACATTGTTTGCCGTTTGGAAGAATGCGACTCCTGTGACGTACACGCTCTCCTTCGACCGCAACGGCGGCTCGGGCAACGCGCCTGCAAAGATCACGACAGCGGCGGGAAGCACCGTGACGATCCCGAAGTGCTCGGTCGACCGCGAAGGTCATTACTTCATGGGCTGGTCGACGACCCGCGGCGGAGCTGTCGCATACAAGAGCGGCGATACACTTACGCTCACCAAGGATACGGTGCTTTACGCGGTCTGGAAAGCTAAGACCGTCACACTTTCGTTTGATCGCAACGGCGGTTCGGGCAACGCTCCGTCTAAGGTTACGACAACGTACGGCAGTGTCGTGACGATCGAGAAGTGCTCAATTTCCAGGGAAGGCTACTGGTTCCTCGGCTGGTCGACGGCTCGCGGCGGCGAAGTCAAGTACAAGAGCGGCAATGCGATCACTCTAAAGGACAATACCGTACTGTACGCGGTTTGGAAGAAGAAATAAAGACAAGGGGATGTGCGACACTCGTTGCACATCCCCGTAATTAAATTCCGGAAAATCAATATTGTACGTTGGCCTTTATTTTGCGAAGAAACTTCTTATCGGCCTCAATCTCAGCCTGCAGAGCTGCAGGACCGGGAGCGCCGACGGTGTTTCGCTTGGAAACGCAGGTCGCGAGGCTGATGGCTTCATAAATGTCTTCCTCAAAGACAGGGCAGATCGCCTTGTAATCCTTGAGAGGAAGAGAGTCGAGAGTGCATTTCTTTTTCTCGCAGGCGAGAACCAGCTGGCCGATGATGCCGTGGGCGTCACGGAACGGGACGCCGTGCTTTACGAGGTAATCGGCAGCGTCGGTTGCGTTGGTAAAGCCTCCGGCTGCACTGCGCTCCATAACATCCTTGCGGAATTTCGTCGTGGCCAGCATATTGTTGAAGAGTGTGAGGCAGCCTTTGACGGTATCGATCGCGTCGAAGGTGAACTCCTTGTCCTCCTGCATATCCTTGTTGTAGGCGAGCGGAAGTCCCTTCATCGTTGTGAGCATCGAGGTGAGAGCGCCGTAGACACGGCCGGTCTTGCCGCGGATGAGTTCGGCGATATCGGGATTTTTCTTCTGCGGCATGATGGAACTGCCGGTGGAGTATGCGTCATCCACGGAGATGAAGCGGTATTCGTCGGTGTTCCAGACGATGTATTCTTCGCAGAATCGGCTCAGATGCATCATGAGGATCGCGCAGGCGTCAAGAAACTCGATGACGTAATCACGATCGGATACGGAATCCATGCTGTTCGCCGTGGGACCGTCGAATTGCAGCAGCTTTGCGACGTACTCGCGGTCCAGGTCGTAGGTCGTGCCTGCCAAAGCGCCGGCGCCGAGAGGGCAGTAGTTCATGCGGGCGCGTACATCCGAAAAACGTGTATAGTCGCGCTTGAACATCTCCATGTATGCGCCGAGGTGATGGGCGAGCGTTACCGGCTGTGCTTTCTGCAGATGCGTGAAACCGGGCATGATCGTGTTGATGTGAGCCTTCATCAGGCGATGGATCGTCTTCAGGAGTTCGGCGATGCGGTGCATCGTCTCATCGATCTCATCGCGGACGTAGAGCTTCATGTCGAGCGCAACCTGGTCGTTGCGGGATCTGCCCGTGTGAAGCTTCTTGCCGGCCTCGCCGATACGCTCCGTGAGAGTGGCCTCGATAAAACTGTGGATGTCCTCTGCATCCTCATCGAAGGCGAGCTCGCCGCGCTCTAACTCGATGCGGATCTGCATCAGTGTCGTGCGGATCTTTTCCGCCTCTTCCTCCGTGAGAATTCCCTGCTTGCCGAGCATCGTTACATGGGCGATGCTGCCGCGGATATCCTGGATAAAAAAGCGCCGGTCGAAACGAAGCGACGCATTGAATTCGTTGACAAGAGTATTTTCCTCTTTGGTAAAACGACCTCCCCAGAGTTTCATGAAACAACCTCCCGTGCCGTGATGAAGATCACGGTATTTCTTAAAATGACACAAACAAATGTACCATG
>JAFRYE010000034.1 GCA_017441265.1 Lachnospiraceae bacterium
CCCTGCGGAATCGAGATGAACAACGAGGCGACGAAGAACGTGACGGCGTTCTATTCTCCCGATAAGGATACGATCTATATCCGTCAGGGTATGAACGGAGACGATATCTTCCGCGCTCTCGCACAGGAAATTGCGGTGGCCAAATTCGCCGCAAAGGATATGGGCAGAAAGGATTGCGGCTTCTACGCCTACTGCGTCTCCTACGTCCTTTGCGAGCGCAACGGCTTCGACACAGGCGACTTTAACTTTGACCGCGTTCCCGAACGTTTCAAGGAAATGGACGGCAAGGCGATCCGTACCGAACTGTCAACCGTCCGTGACGCAGCCAACGATATTTTACAGGAAATGACCCGTCAGTTTGAAGCGCTCGAAAAGAGCGCTCGCAAAAGGGACGAACCGGTCAGATAAGGAGGTGGTCTCATGGCAGATCCGAAACGTGTGATCACGCTCAGGGACAGAGAGTGTTCGGAGCTGGTCGAATATCTGATGGAAGCCCGCAATCTCCGTATCGAGGAGGGTAAGCCGACAGATCGGGTATGTGATCTGATGATCAAGATCATAGATTCCCCGCCCGAAAGAGAAATACGGGTCCCGGAACGTGCGGCAAGATAAGTTCTCAAAGACAAACGTTCTTCTGTACGGCATCGGACTGATCCCCGTCGTATGGCTGGCGCTTCTCACAGCGCCGGCCTTCGGCGGCGGACTTCCGTCTCTGATCGGAAACCTTGCGGAGATATTCAAAGAGCCGTTTCATATTGTGTGGTGCGAGGACAGCCTGAAAACTGTCCTCATTTTTATCGCCGCCTACGGTATGGGAATCGGCATTTACTTATCCACCGCAAGGAACTACCGAAGACGCGAGGAACACGGTTCCGCGAAATGGGGAAACGCCGGAACCGTGAACAAGAAGTACAGAGACCCGGAGCCGGAGAAAAACAAGATACTCACAAAGAGCGTGGAGATTGGGTTGAACGGACGGAAGCACATGAGAAATCTGAACGTGCTCGTCTGCGGAGGTTCCGGCGCAGGTAAAACGCGCTTTTACGCCAAGCCGAACGTCATGCAGGGAAACACTTCCTTTGTGGTGCTTGATCCTAAGGGTGAGATTTTGCGTGACACTGGAAAGCTGCTGGAGGAAAAGGGGTACGTCATCAAGGTGCTGGACTTGATCAATACGGACAACAGCGACTGCTATAACCCGTTTGAATATATCCGCTCGGACGACGATATTCTGAAGCTCGTAACGAACCTCTTTAAGAACACCACGCCGAAGAACGCACAGCCGCAGGACCCGTTCTGGGATAACGCGGCGCAGATGATGCTTCTTGCTCTGATGTTCTATCTCTACCACGAAGCCCCGAAGGAGGAGCAGAACTTCCAGATGATCATGGAGATGATCCGCGAGGGCGACGTGAGCGAGGAGGATTCGTCCATGTTGTCTCCGCTTGATCAGCTCTTTGAAAAGCTCGGAAAAAGAGAGCCGACGCATATCGCCTACAAGCACTATACCGATTACCGCCGAGGCGCGGGCAAGACGCTGAAATCCATTCAGATCACGCTTTTGTCCCACCTGTCCAAATTCAATCTGGACAGTATAACGAGAATTACAAGTTACGATGAAATGGAGCTCGGGCTTATGGGCGACCGAAAGACCGCGCTCTTTGCCGTAATTCCGAACAACGACACGAGCTTCAATTTCCTTGTCGGTATGCTTTACACCCAACTGTTTCAACAGCTCGATTATAAAGCCGATGTGGTGTACAAAGGTGGGCTCAAGGTTCCCGTGCATTTGGTGATGGATGAGTTTGCGAACATCGCACTGCCCGACAACTTTGAGATCGAGCTCGCCACGATGAGAAGCCGGAACATCTCAGCGTCGATCATTCTCCAGAACCTCGCGCAGTTAAAGGCGCTGTATGAAAAGCAATGGGAGAATATTATCGGCAACTGCGACAGCTTCCTCTATCTCGGCGGCAACGAGTTATCCACGCATGAGTACATCACGAAGCTGCTCGGCAAGGAGACCATCGACATGAACACATACGGTCAAAGCAAGGGGCGTAACGGAAACTATTCGACCAACTGGCAGATCACCGGACGTGAACTGATGACGCCGGACGAGGTGCGACGGCTCGACAACAAATATGCGCTGCTCTTTATACGCGGCGAGATGCCGGTCAAGGACTTCAAGTACGATCTCAAAAAGCATCCAAATATCGCCATGACGACGGACGGAGGGGCGAAGCCGTACAGCCACGAGAAGAAGAACTACAATCTCGCAACGCTTGTATTCGACGAGTCTTTGATGAAAGCGCCGAAGACCGATCCGGAGGATATTGAGGAAGACGAATTTGTGATCCTGACAGAAGAGGAAATCTACGAAATCATGTACGGCAAAAGAAAACCAATCAGCCAACCTATAAAAATTGAGGAGGAAAGAGAAAATGAAGGATTTGTCTATCAAAAAGAAAAATGACGGTAAAACGGTGAAGCTGCCGATGACAGGCAGGGTCAAAAAAGGATTTATGCTCTGGTGCGCGCTCGTAATTACGATGACGGTACTCATGGGTACGACCATGACGGCGTTTGCCGCCGGAGGTGACCCGCTGACGGTCGTCAATAATCTCTCGGACTTTATGTTCGGGCTCATCCGCGCCGTCGGTCTGATTCTGCTCGGTTTCGGTATCGTGCAGGTCGGTCTGTCCCTCAAGAGCCACGATCCGTCTCAGCGAGCCAACGGTTTTCTGACCGTCGCGGGCGGTATCATCATCACCTTCGCAAAAGAGATTCTCACCCTGATTACGGGCTAACGAAAGACTGAGGGCGGAGCGCCGTAAATGCGCTTCGCCCGAATCTAACGAAGGGAGGTATTCATATTGTCCGATAACTGGGTAGTACAGAATCTCCAACGAGCACTCGAAACATGGAATGAGAAGTTCGCTGAACTATGGCGGCTTCTCACGCAGTCGCCGGAGAACTTCAAAGGCGGCGCGATATGGAACGTCATCGTCAACATTCACGGCGCATTGCAGGCGATAGGCTACGCCCTGCTTGTCCTGTTTTTCGTCATCGGCGTGGTGAAGACATGCGGCAGCTTTGCGGAGGTAAAGAAACCCGAACACGCACTGAAGCTTTTTATCCGCTTTGCCATTGCCAAGATCGTGATCACGCACGGACTTGAACTATTGCTGAAACTAATAGCGATCATGCAGGGCGTGATTTCAAATATTATGTCGGCGTCCGGTATCGCTGCAGGAAGCTCGACAACACTCCCGAAGGGGATCGTCGACGCGATAGAGGACTGCGGTTTTTGGGAGAGTATCCCGCTTTGGGCAGTCACGCTGATC